>JADGRQ010000027.1 GCA_017880775.1 Burkholderiales bacterium
CGCCCGCTCCGGCTTCGACCGCACCCAGGCCGGCGAGCACGACAACCCGCTCGGCACCGGCAAGCAGCTTCGCGGCGTTGGCCACATCGTCGGGATGCGGCGGCATAGGCGAAGGGCGCGGCAACAGTTCGCGCGAGGGCCTCGGCAGGACCGCCGGTCCGTCCCAGGGCCGGCTCTGCAAATCGAACGGAACGCCGATCACCACGGGCCGGCGTTCGCGGCGCGCCTGCAGGAATGCGTCGCGCACCGCGACTGGCATGCGTTCGGGCATGTGCAGCCGGTGATAGGCTGCACCAGTCGCAGTGATGAGCGGCGCCTGGTCGATTTCCTGGTTGTACCAGCCGCTCTTCAGCGGCGCCTCTCCGGCGAACACGACCAGCGGCAGGTGAGCGCGCACGGCCGCGGGTAGGGCAGTGATCAGTTGCGTCACACCGGGGCCGCACGTGACGGTCGCGACTCCCACGGTCCCGCTCTTTCGCGCGTACGCCATGGCGGCCGCGAGCGCGCAATGCTCGTGCCTGACATAGATCATGCGGCATCCCTGCTCGGACAACCGCGCGGCCCAATTCATGTTCGCATCCCCGAGGAGCGCGAAGCAGGTTCGGACGTCCTCCTGCGTGAAGGCCTTGGCAAGGATGTCGTACACGCGGGGATTGGACTCAGTCTTCATCGTTCAAACTCCCGCATTGAATGCTCACTATGAGGCGCAGCGAAGTGAAAGCGTCGGTCAACGTTAGCGCGCAGACCTTCTCGACCGCGGCCAAGCCTACTGCTCTTCGTAGTACGCGTAGGCGTCTGCAAGATCTCGTCCGACCTTGCGGCGGTAGACGAGCGGAAGAGCCATCAGCGTCGCCGGGCTTCGGCGAGCACCTGGTCTCGGGAAACGACGTCCTCGGAGTTCCGCTTGTGTTCGGCGATCGCCTCGTCGATGAGTGCGCGATGCGCCTCGCCTAGCGGTACGGAATCCGGATCAGCAGCGAGACTGGCCCAGATGATCTCCGCGATGCGCATCCGCTCCTCGGGAGGCAGCTTCAGGATTTCTGCAACGGCCGCGTCGCTCATGTCAATAGCGTACCACTCCCCTTTCCGGCGCGCTAACTCAGCTGCCGTAGACGCCACAGTTGATGTCGAGCGTGGCGCCGGTAATGAAACCGTCGTACTCGCTGGCGAGGAACACGGCGGCGCGCGCAACATCATCGGCATTGCCGCCGCGGCCGAGAGGTATGCCGGCCACTGTCGCCTTGGCGGACTCGGGGGTCGTGTGCGTGTTGTGAAAACTGGTGCTGAGAATCAAGCCGGGTGCGAGGGCGTTGACGCGGACACCCTGCGGACCGAGTTCGTTGGCAAGGGCGCGCGTAAACTTGAGAATGGCGCCTTTCGCGGTCGAATAGACCAGCGAGCCGGCATGGCCGCCTTTGCGGCCGGCGAGCGAGGACAGGTTCACGATGCTGGCGCCGCCTCGAGTCTTCGCAGCAGCGACCAGATGCGGCGTGGTGGCGCGCGTGACGCGGCGAACGCTATCGACATTGAGCGACATGACGTTCCCCCAGAACGCGTCGTCGGCCTCGGCCAGGGTTCGGCGCGCCACCAGCGAACCGGCGTTGTTCATCAGCACATCAAGTCCGCCGAGAGACTTCACCACTTCGCCGACGAGCCTTTCGCATTCCGGCGCTTGCGTGAGATCGGCGGCAATGTGCGCGTATCGTCGGTTGAGCGCTCTGGCTTCAGCCTCCAATCCGCGGGCGGCATCGGCGCTGCTGCGATAGTGAATGGTTGTCATGTCAGCCCCCTTTAATGACCAGCATTGGGCGATGCTTTTCTTCGTCATAGCTAACCGTAACAAGTTCTAGCGGCTCGGTAACGTTGCGGCCTGATGCAATATCGGCCATCCGGACGGTATGCGGATCACAGCCCTGAATCGTGCACTCGCTCCTGGTGCGGTATCGCTGGTCGTAAATGTGCTCTGTGCTTCCTAACTTGTGTTGAACACAGATGACGGTAATCCGAGCGCCCCGCATTCGAAGGACCGCGGCCACCTTGTCGTTTCGACTGGAGATCAGCTCCTCGAAAAGTTCGGATGACGCCGAGACAGACTCGGCCCCCCGACGTACAAATGCCGGCCCGGAGAAATGCGGTCGGTTCTTGCTGTAGGGGATGACAACGGCAACTACAGCCTTCCCATCACAGTTTAGAACCTCTGAAGTGAAGGCAATGGGTGGATAGCAGACACGTTCGCATTGCTCTCGGAGAGTCTTCTGCAGTTTGTCCGGATTCTCTACTCCCTGAACCTTACCGTCGTTCTGCACGCCGATAAAGAGAACCCCGAAGCCGTCAGGTGGGGCAGCATTGGCAAAAGCGACAATCGTTTGTCTGAGCTCGGAAGCGTTAACGCCTTGCGGTTTCCGCTCAACGAAGTTGTCTTCATGGTTCTTGAGGCGAGCGATCAAGGCGTCCTGGGTCATTTCTTGATCTGGCTGATCGTATTGACTGCCGTGGTCGGTGCCAGTTCATTATCGACGAGCGCGAAGATGACCTGCCGCTTATGCGTTCCCTGGTACTCCAGCCACTGTTTTTGTAGTGACCCCTTGTAGAACGGCTGGATCTGCTGATCAGGTTGAACAGTGAACAGATCCTCTGTGTGGCTACCGTCCTGCTTCACGTAGCGGAGGCCAATGACGAAGCCGCTATTGACAGTTGTTGGTATTGACAACGTTATTTGCTTCAGGTGACTGTCGCGCTGCCGCAGGCGAATGTCCGTACCTTCCAGCAGGTCGACGACCTCTGCTTCCACTTGGCGATCACCGATGGTGGTGCATCGGTTCCAAAGCGCCTTGAGCTTGGCATACGCGTTCTTCATGGTAACTAAAGTTAGGTTGCTGGATGATATAGCGCAAGGAAAGCCCTTCCATGCACGACTCCCAACACCCCCTTCGCGACTGTGCAGACCGTCGCGTGGAGCAAGTCGATACTGCCGAATGATTTGGCTCTTGGTGTGAAGTACTCCAGTTCCTTGTCGCTGTAGTAGCGATTGACGCGCACTACCTGTGTGACCGCCGCCCTCCCAAGAATCACGTGTTCGGCAAGGCCTTTGACCTTGCATGCTCGCATACAAGCGACGATATCGTGCCCGAGGCTGCGAAGCTCTCTTTCTGTTACCCCTTGACAGAGGAGGAATGCCTTTAAGAACAGCTCGAGAGCGTGAAGAAGAAGGAAAAGTGTCGGGAGCGAGGACATGGGTTGCGACTGACTGCGCAGCACTCGTGCTGCCAGTTCGTAGCTGTGAGCCAGCCCCCAAGTAGACTGAGCTTGGTTGTCGCTAGATAGCGCTGGGACGGGCGGTAGTTTCTTTGGCTTTCGTGGCATAGCCGCGGAGTCAGCAACCTAACGTCCGCTGCAACGCGCGGTCAGGCTTATAGGTTTCAAAGCAGTGCCAGCAAAGACGTTACGATCGTGGCAACGTTGGCAACGTGCGGCAATGCTGCTAAGAGCGTGGTGACGACAGTTCTGCTAGGCCGACCAGATTGAAATTGCTCATTGACTGCATCGATTACTTCCTTGGCCGTTTTTTTTTGCTCAGCCACCAGCTCGGCGGCCTGAACTGCGCTCCTGAGTGCTTCGATGTACTCAGCGACATCAGGGTGAACGTTTGCAATATTCACTGAGTTGTCGATCGAGTTTTGGTTTATCCGGGCGTTGGGGCCTGCAACGTTGTAGGTGATGTTCTGAACGGCCTTCTGAGCTTCTGGGATTCCTAGTTTCTTTACCGTCATTTGGTAGCCAGCAGGAATGCTGTGGAATTGTTCGTGAAAGCCCGGATCGATGACCTCGAATGTCTCTTCTCCACCGTTGGACATTTTCCTTTGAATGAGGTCACCAGACTCTATAAGTAGAGTGCACCCACTCATAAAGATTTTACCTTTTTGAACGCTTGCCTTGATTCCATCAAACCTTCTTCCATCCTTCTTCAGCACGGACACGGTGTCTGTCATTAACGACGAGAATCCCATTTGTACGCCCCTAGTGGAAAGATACAACTGCATTTCGGCGGTAATATTTTGACGTGCCAAGCGCAGCAGGTTTTCGACACCGGCCCGATATGCGGCATCGGCGAGGTCTAAGCGGCAGGCTTGTTCATTGAATGTAATTCCGTAAGAAGATGCCTTTCGGGCTACGCCTTGGACAAACATTTTGAGACGATCGATATAGCGATGGTCTTCGAGCATGCGGGTGACCATGTTCGTTATGTCGCTCAACTGAGCGTCATCGACTGATGCCATTCCATCCAGAATTCGCTTGGTCTCCGCAATGAATTCCGTTTCCTTGTTTTGAATGAGCCTGAACCAGACCCCGACAACCTCTTCGAACGATGGGTATCGGAATCTATGACCATCGTACAGAGCCTCGCCGTAGAAACGATCAATTTTGTCTCGTGCGCTGGCTTCGCACCGCCCATCAATGGTCTCGAGCCTCGTTTGCAGTACGCTCGAAATCATGTCATTGGCTCAAAGGGAATAAACCTAACGTGGAAGTGTGCGGCGCGGCGGGCGCGGCACACGATGCAGCATGGAGCTTACCGCCGCGTCCGACACCGCTGCCAGGTTAGCCCTCGTAGCTATGAATACTTCTTGACTACGCTCTCCAGTCTGCTGCGCGTGAAGTACTCTAGTTCATCCCGCCATTTCATACGCTTGCCTTGAGTGTTCCCCACTGGCGGCTCCCCAAACAAATACTTGAATGTCAGTATCAGGCCCCGCTCTAGCTTTCGCCACGTTTCAACCTTCTGGCGAGGAGCACAGCCAACAACAAAGAAGTCCAGTTGCCCCACGCCGTGGTCTGCGAGGAGTTCACGCGCTTTTGCGGCAGCGCTTGCGGCGATACGGCTTGCACCTGCTTTCGTTGTACCGATGTATGCGATCCGCGATCTCCCATGCGGATAGCGCTTCGGCTTGTTGGCGCAAGCGATATAGACGAGCTTTTCGCGCTTCAAAGCGCGTCGATGAATCGTGACGGCCGGATTCTTCATGGATTGAATAGTCAGTTTCGGCACGATTCCTCCTGAGGGTTAACGGCTTGTCGTTCACCGCCGAGCCCGCGGCGGCCGTCTCGACGGCATGTTGCCTGCGGTCGTCGCCGAAGCCGCGACGGTTGCGGCGCGTCCGGTGCAACGACTTGTTCGGCGGTTCAGCGTGCTGAGTCCGCGGCAGCCACATTGCGAACCGTCTTCGCTGGTGGAGTGTCACTATTCCCTCGCCCCGGAAATGGCGTTGCGCGGAATACCCTGCTTCATTAGTTGTTGCACGACAATATCGAGGGCCCGCTGCCGCCGCTTCTCCTTTCCCCCGTAGTGCTTTTCGAGGACGAGAATATTCATGACGAGCTGGGCTAATCCGCTGGTGTCGTCAACTAAATCAAGGAGCGCCACGAGAAGATCCTCATAGTAACGAAGCCGCAGTTCTCTAGCTGACGAAGGTCCGCGAGAGGGATCGCCTCCAAATGTGAATGCGCCGTTTGCGGGGGCGCCCGCCCCGATTGCGGTAGCCCACACGTCGGGCGGGTCACGGGCGAATATGGTTGCATCCGGCGACCGCTGCTGGCACTCACGATAGATGACTTCATATCGGTGCGCGAGCATCAGCCTGTAGCGTTCACGCCCCGTATACCCCGGCGCCTCTGCGGCGCATCGCTCATATTCGCGTGCCGCCCACCGCGCTGTTCTCGCCGGTGCGCCGAGGTATTCGAATAGTCCTATGGGCTTCACCGGCTCCATGTAATTGCCTTCCATAAACAGCCTGCCTGCCACCAGCTCGTGAATCCGCCGAACTTGTATTAGTTGACTTCTTAGTTGCCACTTGTGGTCGGTTTGCAAACCGCACAACTCGTAACAGCCGCCGACATCCTTCCAACGGGTCAACACGTTACGCTCAGGATGCCGCCTGAGCAATTCGGCCGTCGCGATCGTCGAATGGACATGTTCTAGACGTGCCTCCTCACCCCGCCGAGAATATCCACTTCACCGTATCCCCCGGCCTGCCCGTGTCCAAACTCGAATCCCTCCCCACCGCCGCGGCAGCGATCCCCGACAACCGCGGCGCGAATCTCTACCGCGCCGACCCGGACTACGCGCGCCTGCTCGCGCTCTACCTGCCCGAAAAGCTCTTCACCCACCTCGGCCCCCACTTCGACCGCCTCGGCCAACTCGCCGGCGGACGGCTGGACGAACTGGCCTCGACCGCGGACAAGAATCCGCCGGAATTGGTCCACCGCACCCGCACCGGCCTCGACCAGCAGCACGTCGAGAAGCATCCCGCCTATGTGGAAATGGAGCGCATGGCCTTCGGCGACTACGGTCTCGCGGCGCTGTCCCACCGCGGCGGCGTGCTCGGCTGGCCCGAGCCGATGCCGCCCGCGGCGAAGTACGCATTGACCTACCTGTTCGTGCAGGCCGAGTTCGGACTGTGTTGCCCGGTGAGCATGACGGATTCGCTGACGCGAACGCTGAGGAAGTTCGGTGCGCCGGAACTGGTGGCGCGCTACGTGCCCGCGCTCACCAGCCAGGACCTGGACCAGTTGTTCCAGGGGGCGATGTTCATGACGGAGCAGGGCGCGGGATCGGACGTCGGCGCGACGGCGACGCGCGCGACGCGCGACGCGGACGGCACGTGGCGTCTGCACGGTGACAAGTGGTTCTGCTCGAACGCGGGCGCGGAGCTCGCGATGGTGCTGGCGCGGCCCGACGGCGGACCGGAGGGTTTGCGCGGCGTGGCGCTGTTCCTGCTGCCGAAGACGGGTTCGGACGGCATGCCGAACCGCTACCGCATCGTGCGGCTGAAGGACAAGCTCGGCACGCGCGACATGGCGAGCGGCGAGATCAAGCTGGAAGGCGCCGAAGCCTTTCCGGTCGGCGCGCTCGACCGCGGCTTTACACAAATGGCGGACATGATCAACAACTCGCGCCTGTCGAACGGCGTGCGCGCCGCGGGCATGATGCGGCGCGCGCTGACTGAGGCGTTGTTCATCGCGAGGAACCGCGTCGCCTTCGGCAAGAGGCTGATCGATCTTCCGCTGATGCAGCGGCAACTGGCGAAGATGATGGTCGCCACCGAGCAGGCGCGCAGCATGATGTTCCAGACCGCCGCGGCGCTCGAGGCTTCCGACAAAGGTGACGCGGAAGCCTACCGGCTGTTGCGCATCCTGACGCCGCTCATCAAATTCCGCGCCTGCCGCGATGCGAGGAAAGTCACCGGCGACGCGATGGAGGTGCGGGGCGGCGGCGGATACATCGAGGAATGGAGCGACGCGCGACTGCTGCGCGATGCGCACCTCGGATCGATCTGGGAAGGCACCAGCAACATCGTCGCGCTGGACGTGCGCCGCGCGGTGGGCCGCGAAGACGCGCTGCCGGCGCTGGAGAAAATGCTGCGCGAGAAACTCGCGCAATCGAAGATGGCGGACAAGGCGCGTGCGACGTTCACGCAAGCGCTCGACCGTGCCTGCGCGCTCGCGCGCGAAGCGCAGAAAGCCGAAGGCGAGCCGATCGCGCGCCAGTCGGCGACGGCCCTGTATCACGTCACCAGCGCCATCGGCCTCGCGTGGGAAGCGGGCAGGATCGGCAGTCCGCGCCGGTTGCTGCTCGCGCAACTGGTTCTGAAACACCGCCTGTCCGCGCGCGATCCCCTCGCCGCGGATGCCGCGGACGCGCCCTGGCTGCCGGAGCTACTCTCCGAGCAACCGATGAACGCGGCGCCCGACAGCTTCGCGCTCTCCTGAAAGGCTCGCCCATGGAAGGCCTGCTGCTGTCGATTTTGAAGATCGCGGCGGGCGTCGCGATCGGGCTGCCGCTGGTGATTTACCTCGTGCAGGACAAGCTGCTGTTTTTCCCCCAACGGCCGGACGACGCGCGGCGCGCAGACATCGCACGGCGCTTCCCGCACGCCAAGAGCGTTTCGATCGATGCGGCTGACGGCACACGGCTGCACGCGTGGTGGGTCACCCTGGACGCGACCTCTCCGGGCCCACTGGTGATCTACTTCGGTGGCAACGCCGAAGAGGTGTCGTGGATGCTCGAGGACATCGGCGATCCGGCATCCGGCATCACACCCGGGATCGGCTGGCTGCTGATCGATTATCGCGGCTACGGCGCAAGTGGCGGTGCTCCCTCGGAGACGGCGCTCGTCGCCGATGCGCTCGCCTGGTACGACCACGCCACGCGCCAGCCGGGGGTGGATCGCGCGCGAATCTTCGTCTTCGGCCGCAGCCTCGGCAGCGGTGTCGCGGTGCAACTCGCGGCGCAACGTGCCTTGCGCGCGGTGGTACTCGTCACGCCGTTCGACAGTCTCGCTGCCGTGGCGAAACGGCATTACCGGTTTCTGCCCGTCGACTGGATGCTGAAGCACCGCTTCGAGTCGGACGCGCGCGCGGGCTCAATCGACGCGCCCCTGCTCGCGGTACTGGCCGGGCGCGACGAGGTCATACCGCCTGCACACGGCGAACGCCTGCTCGCGGCGTGGCGTGGCCCAAAGCGGGAGACGCGCATTGCCGGCGCTTCGCATAACGACATTCAGGATTTCGATGAATACTGGAAATCCATCCGCGCGTTCATTGTGGAGTCGGCGAAATGAGCCGCCGCGTGCGTGCTACCATCGCCGCCCTATGCAGGAAATGTCGCTCGTCGCAGCCTTCATACTCGGGATCGTCGAAGGACTCACCGAGTTTCTGCCGGTCTCATCCACGGGTCACCTGATCCTCGCTGCGGACCTGCTCGGCGTCAACGATGCCAAGGGCAAGGTATTCGAGATCGTCATCCAGACCGGCGCGATGCTGGCGATCGTCTGGGAGTATCGAGCGCGTTTCGCCGGAGTGCTGGCCGGGCTCGCGGGCGATCGCGGCGCGCAGCGCTTCGCCGCGAACCTCGTCGTGGCCTTCATTCCCGCAGCCGTGCTCGGCCTCGCCTTCGGCTCCATGATCAAGGCGCACCTGTTCTCCGCGGTGCCGGTGGCCATCGCGTTCATCGCCGGAGGTCTGGTCATTCTCTGGGTCGAGCGGCGCAGGCCCGCGGCCGCCCCCGCCGCCCGCGTCCAGAGCGTCGACGACATGAACTGGGTCGATGCGCTCAAGGTCGGATGTGCGCAATGCTTCGCGCTGATTCCCGGCACCTCGCGCTCGGGCGCAACCATCATCGGCGGAATGATCTTCGGGTTGTCGCGCCGCGCTGCAACCGAGTTCTCGTTCTTTCTCGCGGTGCCAACCCTGGTTGCCGCCGGCGGCTACGACCTGCTGAAGCATCGCGCCCTGTTTTCATCCGCGGACATGGCGCCCCTCGCGATGGGTCTTGCGGTTTCGTTCGTCTCGGCGTGGCTATGCGTGCGCTGGCTGATCCGTTACATCGCGACGCACGACTTCCAGCCGTTTGCGTGGTATCGCATCGCCTTTGGATTGGCTGTGCTTGCCACCGCCTGGGGCGGCTGGGTCGACTGGAAGCCCTGAGTCAGGACTGCGTCCAGGGCAATCCGGCCCTTCGCCAGCCGCTGACCGAATTGCGGTGGCCCTGCGCGTCCTTGTCGCCTTCGAATCCTTCGAGCACGTTGTAGCACTCCGCGTAGCCGGCCTGCGTCGCCAACACCGCCGCGAAATGCGAGCGCCCCCCCGAGCGGCACAGGAACATGACCGGCTCGTCCTTCTTCGCAACCTCGGCAAGCTGCGCGAGGAAATCGGCGTTGAAGGTGCCGCCGGGATAGGTGTTCCACTCGACGTATACGCTCCCCGGCACGCGCCCGACCCAGTAGAGTTCTGCCTGCGTGCGCACGTCGACGAGTTTCGCGCCCGCCAGCATCAGCGTGTTCGCCTCCGAAGGAGTCAAGGCTCCTGCGTACGGAACGCCCGAGCCGGTAGCCCGTTCACGCGCAAGCCTTCTGATGGGTTCGATATCGTGCATTCGGATCTCCTTTCGGCACGATTATAGGTTCTGAAGGTGGTGGCGCATGAATGCCCAGAAACGGTGCGCTCGATTAGGCTTTGCACTTTTGCGGTGCGCAATGCTGGGATAGAATCTCGCCTTTCCCTTTTTTGCGGCAAGCCTCCGCCCCAAGCAGCGCTTTGGCACGCTTTCTGCTCGTTTGCTCCCGTCCCGTCGCTTGTCAGGCAACGCGAGCGGCCCCCAATCCACCCACCCAGGAGAACTGCCCATGGCGATGACGCCAGCCGATGCCTTGAAGATGGCCAAAGAAAGAGAAGTGAAGTTCGTCGACTTCCGCTTCACCGACACGCGCGGCAAGGAGCAGCACGTGTCGGTGCCCGCGAAGTACTTCGACATGGACAAGTTCGAGCATGGCCATGCATTCGACGGTTCGTCGATCGCGGGATGGAAGGGCATTCAGGCCTCCGACATGCTGCTGATGCCGGATGCCAACACTGCGCGCATGGACCCGTTCACCGACGAGCCGGTGCTCAACATCACCTGCGACGTGCTCGAGCCCACCGACATGAAGGGCTATGACCGCGATCCGCGCACCATCGCCAGGCGCGCCGAGGCCTACCTCAAGTCGACCGGCCTGGGCGATGTCGCGTACTTCGGCCCCGAGCCCGAATTCTTCATCTTCGACGGCGTGACATGGAATGTCGACATGTCCGGCAGCTTCGTGAAGATCAAGTCCGAAGAGGCACCGTGGTCCACCGGAATCGATTACGAGTCGGGCAACATGGCGCACCGCGCGTCGGTCAAGGGCGGATATTTTCCGGTGGCCCCGACCGACACGATGCAGGATATCCGCAATGCGATGTGCATCGCGCTGGAGCAGCAGGGCGTGGAAGTCGAAGTGCACCACCACGAGGTCGGTGCGATGGGACAGAACGAGATCGGCACGCGCTTCGCGCCGCTGGTACAGCGTGCCGACTGGATGCAGATACTGAAGTACACGGTGTGGAATGTCGCGCATTCGTACGGCAAGACGGCGACTTTCATGCCCAAACCCGTGGTCGGGGACAACGGCTCCGGCATGCACGTGCACCAATCGGTGTGGAAGGGCGGCCAGAACCTGTTCTCGGGCAACCAGTACTCGGGGCTGTCGGAATTCGCGCTTTACTACATCGGCGGCATCATCAGGCACGCGAAGGCGCTCAACGCAATCACGAATCCCGGCACCAATTCCTACAAGCGTCTGGTGCCGGGCTTCGAGGCACCGATCAACCTCGCCTATTCGGCCCGCAACCGTTCGGCCGCTTGCCGCATCCCGTACGTTTCGGACCCGAAATCGCGTCGCGTGGAAGTGCGCTTCCCCGATCCGACGGCCAACGCCTACCTCGCGTTCGCGGCCATGCTGATGGCCGGACTGGACGGCGTGCAGAACAAGATCCACCCGGGCGAACCCGTAGACAAGAACCTCTACGACCTGCCGCCGGAAGAGGCGAAAAAGGTGCCGAACGTGTGCGCTTCGCTCGAGCAGGCCCTGTCGGAACTCGCCAAGGACCGCGCGTTCCTCACCAAGGGCGGCGTGTTCAGCGACGACATGCTCGACGCCTACGTCGCCCTCAAGGAAGAGGAACTGACCCGCTTCCGGATGACCACGCACCCGGTCGAGTTCGACATGTATTACAGCTCCTGAGGACGAAAGCGGATCCCCGAAGTCCTGAATCAGAAGGGCGGAATCATCGAAAGGACGGGCGCGCCCGTCCTTTCTTTTTCAATGCTGCGCGGCACCATGGACGTTTTTGATGAGTTTGCAGAAAGACTGAGGCGTAACATAAACTTACCTGCTCCACTTCAGGTACATTGTCTGCATGCGCAAGATCTTGGGGATCGCAATGCTGGCGCTTGGCCTCGCGGCCGGGCATGCGCGCGCGCAGGTGAGCGAGATTTACAAGTGCCAGAGCGAGGGCGACCGGCCGCTCTATACGAGCGACAAGCGCGACACCGTGGGCAAGAAGTGCGAGGTGGTCTCGCGGACGGTGACGGTCGTGCCGGCTCCTCCGGCGAGCGCCTCTTCCACGCCGAAATCGGCCGCGAAGGCCCCTTCGCCCGTTGGATTTCCGAAAGAGGACGCTGCAACGCGCGCCTCGGCGAAGGACCGGCAGCGCGAGATCATCGCGCGCGAACTGGCGCAGGAAGAGACCATTATGTCGCGCGCGAAGAAAGACCTTGCCGAACAGGAAGCGACGCGCTACGGCGACGAGAAGAGCCAGAAGATGGTTCTCGACCGGCTGCAGAGATACCGCGAGAACGTCGAGTTGCACGAAAAAAACGTACAGGAACTGCGCAAGGAACTGGGCAACATCAAGTAGGCCTGGCGCCCGCCGCGTGTGCGCCGTGACGGCCGTGAAGCCGGAGTTCAGCGGCCTCGAACTGCTCGCCACGGCAGTCGTGGTGCTCGACGAAGCGTTCGTCGTGCGCTACGCTAACCCCGCCGCCGAAAGCCTGTTTTCCGTCGGCCTGAAGAGCCTGAAGGGCCAGCCGCTCCCGTCGCTGTTCGTCGAGCACGCCTCGCTGGAGAAAACACTGGCCGACGCGCTGGTCGCGCACTGGAGCTATTCTGCCCAGAACGTCAGTTTCGTTTCGCCCGGGCATGAACAGCCGGAAACGCTGTCGTGCGTCGTGACGCGGATCGATGCTCCGGGCTTGCCGCTGTTGGTCGAGCTGCGGCCGATCGAACAGCAACTGCGCCTGGCGCGCGAGGAGCGCCTCATAGACCAGCAGCAGGCGAGCCGCGAGCTGATCCGCAACCTCGCGCACGAAATCAAGAACCCGCTCGGGGGCCTGCGCGGCTCGGCGCAGCTGCTCGAGCGCGAGCTCGACAAGCCCGAGTTGCGCGAATACACGCAGGTCATCATCAAGGAGGCGGACCGACTGCAGGCGCTGATGGACCGCCTGCTCACGCCGCACCGCACGCCCCGGATCGGGCCAATCAACGTTCACGAGATCCTCGAGCGGGTAAGAAGCCTGCTCACGGCAGAGTTCTCCGACAGCGTCGGGGTAAGGCGCGATTACGACGTCAGCGTGCCGGACATGATCGGAGATATCGAGCAGCTCATACAGGCGATTCTCAACGTGGCGCGCAACGCTGCGCAGGCGGTGATGGCCCAAGGCGGCGGGACGATCGAATTCCGCACCCGGGTGGCGCGCCAGATCACCATCGCCAGGCGGCACCACCGCCTGGCACTGGAATTGCAAGTGATCGACGACGGGCCTGGAGTCCCTGCTGAAATCCGCGACAAGGTGTTCAACCCGCTGGTTTCGGGGCGCGAGGGCGGCAGCGGGGTGGGGCTGTCACTGGCACAGACGTTTGTCCAGTACCACCATGGCGTGATCGAGTGCGACAGCCGGCCGGGGCGCACGGTGTTCAGGATATTGCTGCCCTTCGGGGCAACCTAGGAAAGACATGATGCCGATCTGGATCGTTGATGATGACCGCTCGATACGCTGGGTGCTCGAAAAAGCCCTGGCACGCGAGGGGATGGCATTCGACTCGTTTGCTTCGGCGACCGATGCGCTCGAAGCGCTGCACGAAGGCGCACCGGAGGTGCTGGTGTCTGACGTGCGCATGCCGGGCCCCTCGGGCATCGAGCTGCTGAAAAAGGTGAAGGAGAAGCATCCGGGCGTGCCGGTAATCGTGATGACGGCGTATTCGGATCTCGAATCGGCGGTCTCGGCGTTCCAGGGTGGCGCCTACGAATACCTGCCCAAGCCGTTCGACGTGGACCAGGCGGTTGAATTGATCCGCCGGGCGCTCGGCGAGAGCCGGCGCGAGCGGGCCGGACTGGAGCCGGTCGGCGAAACACCGGAAATTCTCGGCCAGGCGACGGCGATGCAAGAGGTGTTCCGCGCGATCGGGCGGTTGTCGCAGTCGAGTGCAACGGTGCTCATCACGGGGGAGTCTGGAACCGGAAAGGAGCTTGTGGCGCGCGCCCTGCACCGGCACAGTGCGCGGGCAGCGAAGCCCTTCGTAGCCATCAACACCGCGGCGATGCCCAAGGACCTGCTCGAATCCGAGCTCTTCGGACATGAGCGCGGCGCCTTTACCGGCGCGCAGGCCCAGCGCCGCGGACGCTTCGAGCAGGCCGACGGAGGTACGCTGTTTCTCGATGAGATCGGCGACATGCCGGCCGAACTGCAAACGCGACTGCTGCGCGTGTTATCCGATGGCAGCTTCTACCGTGTCGGCGGCCATGAGCACATTACCGTCAACGTCCGGGTCATTGCAGCGACGCACCAGAACCTCGACGTGCGCGTGCGTGAGGGCAGCTTCCGCGACGATCTTTATCACCGCCTCAACGTGATCCGGTTGCGCCTGCCGTCGCTGCGCGAGCGCGCCGACGACATTCCGCTGCTGGCGCGCCATTTCCTCGCGGCGAGCGCCAATCAGCTCCGCGTCGAGCCCAAGCGGCTGTCGGAACAGGTGATCGAGCACCTGACACGACTCGATTTTCCGGGCAACGTCCGGCAGCTGGAAAACCTGTGCCACTGGCTGACGGTGATGGCGCCCGGACAGGTGATCGAACTGGCGGACCTGCCCGTGGAATTCCGCGAGCCGGCGGCGGGTCCCCCCGCGGGCGACTGGGTCGCCGTGCTCGACCAGGAAGTCGAGCGGCGCCTCGCACGCGGTGAGACCGGATTGCTGGACACCCTCGGCCGCCAGTTCGAGCGCACGTTGATCGCGAGGGCGTTGGCGCGCACGGGCGGGCGCAGAATCGAAGCGGCCAATCTTCTTGGCATGGGCCGCAACACGATCACGCGCAAAATTCAGGAGCTCGGCATCGGCGACGCGGACGACTGAGCAAGTTTTTGCCGATTGGCCGCGAGCCGGGCGTCGACCAACGCAACTACCGCATCCACGGCAGCGGAGTGCATGCCCTTCTGCGCCGCGATGGTCTTTACCAGACGATCCACGCGCTCGATATTGGGCGCGCCGCCAAACAGGGCCCGCGCCGCGGAGGAAGGTCCGGCAAGCCCTTGAGCAGCGGCGGCGTACTTGTCAAAGGGAACCAGATCTTTCGCGTCCGCGCCGAGCGACATGCACAGCTTGGCCACCCAGTCGTACACCGAGCGCGATGCCTCGAGGTCGCCGTGCACCGCTTCGTTGATGGATCGCATCCCGTCTTTCTGGATGCAGCGATAGTTGCCCGCCAGCAACATGCTCCATTTTGCCAGCGGCACGAAGACCGAGTCGTGCACCCTGAGCTTGACCGGCAATTCGATCCTGCCGGAGCCGGTGTCAAACCGCGCCGCTTCGATATCCGATTCCAGCCGGCGCAAAATCGCGGTGTGCGCCTCTGAATCGAAGCGCGCAGATTTGAAATTGGTCGGCAGACGGACCTGCAGCACGTTGACCTTTTCTTCCGGCGGGCGAAAAGCCTGCGGGTCCGGGCTGCATAGAGTCATCAGCTTGGGATCAAAGCTGTCCCAGACGGTGGGATCGGTATAGCACGCTCTGCAGGCATTGACCGAAACGCCCGGAATGCGCGCCAGATAGGGCAACGGAGGCATGTTCATGATCGACATGCACGGAACCTTGGCTTTGGCAACCGCGTCGAGCAACTCGCGCACGCCGGGCGAGCGATACTGGGGCTCCTGCATGGCCAGTACGACAAGATCGTAGTCTCCCGGATTGATTGCTCCCGGAATAGCGGCAGACAGTTTGCCGGGCAGTTTCCGCGAATCGAGTTCGACGAGCCCGTCGCTGCCTTTGACCGGCATGCGTACCCGGGTGCCTTCATTGTTGATCAACTCCGCTTCAGCCGGGAGGCACACCAGCTTTGCCGTATGGCCCGCAAGCAGAAGCTTGGTTGCCAGCAGTGAACCATACGAGGCGCCCATGATGAGAACGTTGTAAATAGTTTGCATGAAATTTCCTCCGTTCCGTAATGTGAAACGCAAAACCGCTAATCGGGAACAGCCTACTCCTAGCAATGGGCGATTTCATGTTGCGATGCGACATTCCAGACAGTAAAATTCGGCTTCCCTTTCAAAACAGAGTCTTCCTGCGCGCCGTGAACCGACCTCATCCGCTCCCTGAAGGCGTTCGCGTTTCCGCGCCGATCTCTGCGGAGTTCGCCCAGATACTTTCGCTGGAGGTGCTCGCGTTCGTCGCGAAATTGCACCGCCAGTTCCAGCCGCGCCGGCGGGAATTGCTGGCGCGGCGCGCCGCGCGCCAAAAGCAGTTCGACCAGGGCAAGCTGCCAGATTTCCTGTCCGAAACGAAGTCCGTCCGCGAGTCCGAATGGACCATCGCGCCGCAACCGAAGGACATGCTCGACCGGCGCGTCGAGATCACCGGGCCGACCGATCGCAAGATGGTGATCAATGCGCTCAACTGCGGCGCCTCGACCTTCATGGCGGACTTCGAGGATGCAAACTGCCCCACCTGGTTCAACATGATCGACGGCCAGATCAACCTGCGCGACGCAGTGCGGCGCACGATCACGTTCGAGCAGGGCGGCAAGAGCTACAAGCTGAACGACAAGACTGCCGTGCTGATCCCGCGGCCGCGCGGCTGGCATCTGGACGAAAAGCACGTCACCGTCGACGGCGATCCTGTGTCCGGCGGCATCTTCGATTTCGCGCTGCTGTTCTTCCACAACGCCAAGGAACTGCTCGCGCGCGGTGCGGGCCCGTACTACTACCTGCCGAAGATGGAGTCGCACCTCGAGGCGCGGCTGTGGAACGACATATTCAAGATGGCGCAGACGGAGCTGGGCATCGCGCAGGGCTCGATCAAGGCCACCTGCCTGATCGAAACCGTGCTCGCCGCCTTCGAAATGGACGAATTCCTGTGGGAGTTGAGGGAGCACTCCGCCGGCCTCAACATCGGCCGCTGGGACTATATCTTTTCGTGCATCAAGAAGTTCCGCTCCAACAAGGATTTCTGCCTTGCCGACCGTGCGCAGGTGACGATGACCGCGCCGTTCATGCGCGCCTACGCGCTCGCGCTGGTGAAGAGCTGCCACCGACGCGGCGCGCCGGCGATGGGCGGAATGGCGGCCCAGATTCCGATCAAGAACGATCCGGCCGCGAACGAAGCGGCGCTCGAGAAGGTACGCGCGGACAAGCTGCGCGAAGTCACCGACGGCTGCGACGGCACCTGGGTGGCGCATCCCGGCCTGGTGCCGGTCGCGAAGGCGGTGTTCGACCAGCACATGCCGCAGCCGAACCAGTATGGCAGGCAGCGGCCGGATGTCAGCATCTCGGCGAAAGATCTGCTCGACTTCCGGCCGGAGGCCCCGATCACCGAAGCTGGCCTGCGCAACAACATCTCCGTCGGCATCCAGTATCTCGGCGCGTGGCTCGCGGGCAATGGCTGCGTGCCGGTGTTCAACCTGATGGAGGATGCCGCCACGGCGGAGATTTCACGCTCGCAGATCTGGCAGTGGATGCGGAGCGACAAGGGCAGGCTCGACGATGGCCGCAAGATCACGAAGGAGCTTTTCCGCCAATTGCTGGCCGATGAGCTGCCGAAGGTGAAGACCTATCTAGGCGAAGCGGCGTACAAGGCCGGCAAGTACGAGGACGGAGCGAAGCTGTTCGATCGCATCACGACGGACGATGTCTACGTCGAGTTCCTCACGCTGCCCGCGTACGCATTGATCGACTGAACGGGGGAACCATGATCGACCTGTACATGTGGGGCACCGCGAACGGCCTGCGCGCGTCGGTGGCGCTTGCCGAATCGGGGCTCGAGCATCGCATCCACAAGGTGGACCTCACCAAGGGTGAGCAGAAGAAGCCCGAGTTCCTGGCGCGGAATCCCGCTGGGCAAATCCCGGTGATGGTGGACGCCGACGGCGCCGGCGGCGCGCGGCTGGTGCTCGCGCAGTCGGGAGCGATCGTGCTCTACGTCGCCGAGAAGAGCGGCAAGTTCCTGCCGAAGGACGGCGCGCGCCGCGCCGCCGCGCAGCAGTGGTTCATGATGGGCGCGAGTGATATCGCCGGCACCAGCGGCACGCTGTTTCTGCTGGAAAACCTCGCGCCCGAAAAATCGGCGAAGAACGCGGAGTTCTTCAAGGACAGGCTGGTCAAAATGTTCTCGCTGCTCGAACAGCGCCTCTCGGGCCGCGAGTTCGTCGCCGACGAGCTCTCGATCGCGGACCTGATGCTCTATCCCAATTACTCGCTGCGCAAGCCGTTGCTCGATGCCTCCGGCAGCTTCGCGAACCTGAACCGGTGGGGCGCAATGATGGCTGCGCGGCCGGGGGTGCAGAAGGGGATGAATCCCTAACGGAGTTCAGCAATCACCGGCGTGTGGTCCGACGGGCGCTCGAGCTTCCTCGGCGCCTTGTCAATGGTGCAGGCGGTGCAGCGCGCCGCAAGCGACGGCGATAACAGGATGTGGTCGATGCGCAGGCCCGCGTTGCGGCGAAACGCGAGCATCCGGTAGTCCCACCACGAGAACGATTTCTCCGGCTGCTCGAACAGCCGGAAGCTGTCCTTGAATCCAAGCGCCAGCAATGACCGGAACGCCTCGCGCTCGGGCTCGGAGACGAGCACCTGTCCTTCCCAGGCCTTCGGGTCGTGCACATCGCGGTCTTCTGGCGCGACGTTCAGGTCGCCCAGCACCGCAAGATCGGGATGGCCAAGCATTTCGTCCGCCAGCCACTCGCGCAGCGCCGCGTACCACCGCAGCTTGTATTCGTACTTCTCCGAGCCGACGGCTTGGCCGTTCGGCGCATACAGGCAGACCATGCGCACGCCGTCGATGGTTGCCGCGAGCACGCGCTTCTGCTCATCGGCGAATCCCGGAATGCCGGCGAAGGTATCGACCGGTTCCGAGCGCGAGAGTATGGCGACGCCGTTATAGGTCTTCTGACCGGAAAACGCCGCGCGGTAGCCCGCCGCTGCGATCTCGTCGCGCGGGAACTTCGCATCCTCCAGCTTGAGCTCCTGCAGGCAGATCACATCGGGCTGCGCCGCCGGCAGCCAGTCGAGCAGCTGCGGGAGGCGGACCTTGAGGGAGTTGATGTTCCAGGTCGCTATACGCATGCCAAAGCAAGAAGTAAGGAAACTATGAGAATCGTACCGTCGCCAATATCGCCCGAGCTCTGGCCTCCTTACCAAAGATGACGCACAGGCGTAACTAACTGCATCACGTCATCGCGGTGCGGTGGTTGGACCTATTTGGCGGGGTGAATCTCCACAATGCTGTCCGAAATTGCTGCAGCGACCGTCTCCTCTTCATCCGCGGTGTCGTGAATGCCCGCGTGAAAATACGGGTGACCGTCGGTTTCTTCAGTGATTCTGATCCAGCGTGAGTCCGCGCATCGCGCGTTCACGGTTGCGCGTGTTCGCCCGACGTTTAGAACCGCATACTTAGCTGTCTTTCCGGGATTCAGCACTTGCAGGCGGGAAACTTCCGCGCGGAGTTTGACTATGGGTGCAGCCCTATCAGACCTGGTCAACGAATCTAACCAGAATACAGACAAATAATCTTCGCGCACCTTCCCCGACGTGGCAGGTCTTAGGAGGAACGCCGCGTAGGTGCAACGGCCGTCGTCGTCAAAGTCGGAGCCTTTGCAATACCGTGCGACATGATCGTTGTCGGGTACCGGCTGCCCCATCTCAGGCCGCAACCCAATCAAGTTCGTTGAGGTGTGCCTTTTGAAGGAGCTGGTCACAGGTTGTTTCCCCGGACGCGCGATCGATCCCGGACGGATTTCTAGTATTCGGACTTTTCACCAAGAACCTGACAGTGCCATTCGTAAGGAATCTGGCCGAGAACTCGGCTTGCTCATCTCTTCGCCAGAAAGCGATGATTTCTCCTGATGGCCCCGCAGCCAGCTTTGGACGCACCACGGTAGGATTCTGTTCAAGGAAGGCAATCATATGTGCAACCGACAAACCGGAGATTCTTTCCGCGCCATCGGATTCCTCTAGAACTATTTCCGCCAGCTGCTCTATCCGCGTAGCTAATCCTGTTCCGTATGACGGTCGAAACAGCATTCGTAGGTAGCGAAGCAAATGCGGAATCAGATTCGGCTCCGTAGAAGAGCGGAGGGACTCAATGTTGGAAAATGCCGTCGCGTCCGATGTGGTAATTTGGCGTGGCCTATACCGCGCGCCACTCATCACAATTGGCTTCGGGTGCGGTTCGATGATCGCGAGCGTCCTTAGAACGTCTCCGAGGGCCTTGGAAAATGCCGACGCAGTTGCCAGCTCAAGGCCAAACTCCAGCGCTCCTACGCTGCTGCCCAAGGTCAACGAAGAAGGGTTCGTCAGAGAAGTGAGAGGCTGAGCGACTATTGCCCTCTGTTGTTCCGCTTCAATGGTAATGGATGACTGGCGTTCAACTGACATGCGGTATGCCAGCGCCGGGCGGTATGCCAGAAGGGGCGCGTCAAGTAGTAGCGTCCCTGTTGTATCGAACGAGAGGTTCGTTTCAGCCATTTACCTTCCTCCACACGTCGTCTTGGATCTCACCTTGGGTCAGATCCGCGAAGCCCAGAACAATCCATCTGTGAGCGGTCTCGAACCACTCCCAGACTTGGTCCGACGACTTGTCCTTCAGCTTTACCCTCGCACTCAATTCAAACTTGAGAGTCGGCATTTGATCTCGAACCCGCATTGCCTGCGCTATGCTTGCAGTAAGGATCCCTTCGCCCGGCAGGGGGAACTGAGTCTTCCAAGCGAGGTTGCTGGGGGGCGGTAGAAATCGTCCCTTCCGCTCGTTCCAGCAGAAGTCGCGAAAAACCTTAGAAAGGTCAGCGACCGACTCCCACCCGTCGGCCTGTGGAATGTGATTGACGTAGGTCAATTCGCACCCGGTTATCGCCGGGGCGGTAAGCTCGTTTTCGTTGAGAAAGGTCTGAAACATCTCCAGCTGCTTCTTAAACGTAGCTATGACCGAACTGAAGCGGGGATAAACGTCATTGTCCCCAAAACGTCTCCAGTTGAAATAAAAGCAGTTGCCTTGCAGCTGGATTAGTCCCTGTTTGTCAGCGGAGATGAACCATTGCCGTGGTAGCGGAAGGCCCGTCGTGCCATCCATCCACCCGCCTGGTGCATCTGGCGTCGCTAGGGGCACTGCGTGCTCACATTCCGGATAGGTGTCTCTAATGCGCGCCCAATAGAGGCCAACGTGAGCGACGAGGAACTGTTTCAGCGGTTCAAATGTAACGCCGCATGCCACCTCCGAGACAGGGGGCTTCTCGTAGTGGGGAAGCCTTTCGACTGCCGACTTGGCTGTCGAAGCGGCATCTGCTGTCTTCGCGCCTCGATCCTTCATTCCGCTTCTCGTCTTCCCAATGGTTCGGCGACCGCTCCGAATAGGATCAGCTAAGTGCTTCGAAGAAGAAATCACAGGCAGGTGCCCCGTGGGCTCATGAAGGTCCTGTATCCGAGCCTACGGTGCCGCACACAAAAATCGGCGGCGAGTGGGCCGATTGTCATCTCCGACGGCCTAGCGTGTCAACGAGCGAACACATCTGGCGTATGACTCGGTCGGGTCGGAATATGACAGATTATCAATAAGATGGCGACTCGATCGGCTGGCCTTAGGCCTCTTGGGCAGAGCCGCTTGCAATAGATTGCAGTCCTCGGTCGCCTGGCAAAGTGCAGCCCATTCACTAGAGTTTCTCGGAGTCTGGCAGGCAAACGTGCGCAATCGGTAATTCCCGGTCGTGAGACGCATCAGGAAAACGACAGCATGTGGCGAGAAAATGGTTCTACACACTCGCTGAACTCATGGACGCCGCCGGCCGAAGGTGTCGATGACCCAGGCCAGCACTGTGCACGCGGCGATTACCGCCGCCATCGGCACCGCGCCACTGCCCGGCATGAATCCCACGGCCACGGTGGCGACTACGCCTGCGAGCGCCTGGCACGTCCCCAGCAGTGCCGAGGCAGTGCCGGCATCCGCACCAAACGGCGTCATCGCGATGGCACTGGCGTTGGGCGCAATGAAGCCGATCGAGGCCACCACGAAGAACAACGGCAGCACGACGCCTGGCAGGCCGCCGGCGCCGGTCGTCGCCGTCGCAAGCAGAACCAGCGCCATCATCGTCTGCAGGCGTATCGCCCTGCGCAGGATGACGGCGCTCCTTGCGCGACGCAGCAGCCGCGAGTTCATCTGCGACCCGGCGATCAAGCCCAGGGCGTTGGCGCCGAAGAACCAGCCAAAGGCCTCGACGCGCACGCCGAAATACTGGATCAGCACGAACGGCGCGGACGAGATGTACGCAAACACCGCGGCGAAAGGCAACGCGAGCAGCATCCCCGGCACGACGAAGCGTGCGTCGCGCGCGACGCTGCGGATGCGCCCCAGCGCGTCGCCCAGACTGCCCGTGCGTCGCGTGGAACGCTCCAGCGTCTCGGGTAGCGCGGCGAGTGTCGCGACCAGGGCAACAGTGCCAAAGGCGGCCAGCACCCAGAAAATGGTCCGCCACCCGCCGTGCACCAGTACGTAACCACCGGCGAGCGGGGCGAGAATCGGCGCAAGCCCCATGACCAGCACCATGGCGGAAAACATGCGCGCCGCATCCGCCCCGACGTAAAGGTCGCGTATCGTTGCGCGCGCGATCACCATGCCCGCGCAACCGCCAAGCGCCTGCACAAACCGCAGCGCGATCAGGCTCTGCACGCTCCATGCGATTGCGCAGCCCACGGACGCGAGCAGAAATATGCCCAGTCCCGCAGCGAGCGGCAGCTTGCGGCCGAGTCTGTCTGAAAGCGGTCCGTAGAAAAGCTGGCCTAAAGCCATGCCGAAAAAATATGCCGCGAGCGTGTGCTGCACCGATGCCGGCGAGGCCGCGAGCTCTGCTTCGAGCGTCGGCAGGCTCGGCAGGTACATGTCGATCGACAGCGGACCGAGCGCGGTCACCGAGCCGAGGACAAGCGCGAGCCGCAGGCGGCTGATCACGATGGGTGCTCCGGGGCGAAGTGCCTCGCCCCGCTGGGGTCAAACGTCGCCGGCTGCGACTTTCATCGCAGTCAGGTCACTGCGCGGGAGGCTTCTGTTCGCCGTCCGGTGCAGCCGGCGCGGCCGCAGCCGGCGCACCCGCCGCTTCATAGCCCTCAGGCACGGGTGGCGCCGCCTGATTGCGCGCCGGCATCGAGCCAGCCTTCGGATAGCCCGCGATGTCGAGCAGCCTGTCGAAGGCCCCCTGCTCGAAGCCCTTCTGCACGTTGCTGCCGACCTGCAGCGTCGGGACCTGCTTCGCGCCCGAAATCTTCATGAGCAGCTCGTTCGTCTCCGCGTCCCAGACCTGGACCTCCCTGAACGGCACGCCGCGTTTGTTGAGCGTCGCGCGCGCCTCCGGGCAGCCTTCCTTGCAGGAAGGCGAGGTGTAGAGCGTGGCCGGGGCATTCTTGACCGCGAGCTGCAGCTCGAACGGAGTTTGGCTCGATACCACGCCGCCCTTGAAGTCCTTCTTCTGCACGCCCTTGGACGACGGCGGGGGCGGCGTATCGCTGTAATGCACGCCGCCTTTGTCGTCGGTCCAGCGGTACTGCTGCGCGAGGGCGCAGGCGGTCGCGGTTGCCAGGATCAGAAACAGCGCCGTTCGCATGGCGTTTTCACTCTATACGATCACGCGGGAATCATACCATTGTGACGCAGCAGAGCATCGACGCGCGGCTCGCGCCCGCGGAAGGCGCGGAACGATTCCGCAGCGGGGCGGCTGCCGCCCACCGCAAGCACCTCATCGCGGAAGCGCGCGCCGATCGCGGGGTCGATGACGCCGTTCGCGCCGCGCCGCGCGTCGCGCATTTCCTCGAATGCGCTGAACGCGTCCGCAGACAGCACCTCGGCCCACTTGTAGCTGTAGTAGCCTGCGGCGTATCCACCGCCGAAGATGTGGGAGAAGTTGTTCGGAAAGCGGTTGTACGCCGGCGGGAACAGAACGGCGACGCGTTTGCGCACCTCGTCGAGCAGGTCGAGCGCGCTCGCTCCCGCGCCGGCGTCGAAGTCGAAGTGCAGGCGCATGTCGAACAGCGCGTATTCGATCTGCCTGAGCATTCCCAGTCCCGCCTGGAAGTTCTTCGCCGCGAGCATCTTGTCGAACAGCGCGCGCGGCAATGTTTCACCGGTATCGACGTGCCGCGCCATCTGGCGCAGCACCTCCCATTCCCAGCAGAAGTTCTCCATGAACTGGCTCGGCAGCTCGACCGCGTCCCACTCCACTCCGTTGATGCCGGACACGCCGAGGTCTTCGATGCGCGTGAGCAGGTGGTGCAGGCCGTGGCCGAATTCGTGAAACAGCGTGATCACATCGTCGTGCGTGAACAGCGCCGGTTTGTTTCCGACCGGCCGCGCAAAGTTGCAGTTGAGGTAGGCCACCGGTGTCTGGAGGGCATGCGGCTTTCTGCGCCGCGCGATCGCATCGTCCATCCACGCGCCGCCGCGCTTGGTCTCGCGCGCGTAAAGATCCAGATAGAACTGGCCGATCATCGCGCCGCTCGCGTCGCGCACCTCGAAGAAACGCACGTCCTCGTGCCAGGTGGCGGCCTGCGCTTCGCTGATGCGCACGTCGTACAGCGTTTCGACCAGCCGGAACATCCCGGGCACCACCTGCGTTTCCGGAAAGTACTGTTTCACTTCCTGATCGGAAAATGCAAACCGCTTGGCGCGCAGCTTTTCAGAGGTGAACGCGACGTCCCAGGCTTCGAGGCGGTCGATTCCCGGTTCCGAGCGGGCAAACGCCTGCAACTCGGCTGCATCCTGCTCGGCGAAGGAACGCGCGCGGCGCGCGAGATCGTCGAGGAATTCGAGCACCTGCGCGGGCGAATCGGCCATTTTCGGCACCAGCGAGCACTCGGCGAAGCTCGCGTAGCCGAGCAGCTTCGCTTCTTCGCCGCGCAGCGCGACGATGCGCCCGATGGAGGCCGTGTTGTCCCATTCGGGCTTGCCGAATTCCGAGGCGCGCGTGACGCTCTCGCGGTACATGGTCTCGCGCAGCGCGCGGTCCTCGGCATACTGCATCACCGGTATGTAGGAAGGCGCATGCAGCGTGAACTTCCAGCCCTGTTTGCCGTCCTTCAGCGCGGCTTCGCGAGCGGGGGCAAGCTCGTCGGCCGGGATACCCGCGACCCGCCGCTCATCGTCGATCACGAGCGAAAACGCGTTGGTCGCATCCAGAACGTTCTCGGAGAAGCGCGACGACAGCGAGGCGAGCTCCTCCTCGATCTCGGCGTAGCGGCGCTTATCGGCAGCCGGCAGCTCGGCGCCGCCCAGCCTGAAGTCGCGCAGCGCGTTTTCCACGATGCGCTTGCGCGCCGCGCTGAGCGCCGCGAAACCGGCCGACGCGCGCAGCGCGCGGTACTTCTCGAACAGCGCCTGATTCTGGCCCAGCTCGGTCCAGTATTGGGTGACCTTGGGCAGGCCGGCGTTGTACGCCTCGCGCAATTCGGGGCTGTCGAGCACCGCGTGCAGATGGGACACCTGGCCCCATGCGCGACCGAGCCGCTCGTTCGCGTCCTCAAGCGGCGCGATGAACGCCGCCCACTCTGCAGGCACCTCCGGACGCAACGCGTGGGCAACCGCCTCGCGCGCGTCCGCGAGCAACTCGTCGACCGCAGGTGCGACATGCGCCGGCAGGATGTCGCCGAATCTCGGCAGACCGGTGAAGTCGAGCAACGGGTTCATGGCGTAACGAAGACTCCGTTCAACGCGGCGCACCCGCCGCCGCAATCGTGTTCAGGATCAGCATCGCCACGGTCATCGGGCCGACGCCGCCCGGCACCGGCGTGATCCAGCCCGCGACTTCCCTGGCCGCGGCGAAATCCACGTCGCCGACGAGCGAACCGTCGGGCAGCCGGTGGGTGCCCACGTCGATCACGCAGGCCCCCGGTTTGACCATGTCGGCGCCCACCAGTTTCGGGCGGCCGGCCGCAACCACCAGGATATCGGCGCGCCGCGCCTGGGCGCCGAGGTCCTGCGTCTTCGAATGGCAGATGGTGACCGTCGCGTCGCGTTGCAAGAGCAGCAGCGCTGCGGGTTTGCCGACGATGGTGCTGCGTCCGATCACCACCGCATGGCGGCCGGCGATCGGAATGGCTGCGTGATCGAGCAGCCGCAGGATGCCCGCAGGCGTGCATGGAATGAGCTTCGCGCGTCCCGCGACCAGCGCCCCGAGGTTCTCCGCATGCAAGCCGTCCACGTCCTTGCGCGGCGACACCGCCGCAAGCACGCGTGCGGCATCGAACGCGGCGGGGAGCGGCAGTTGTACGAGGATGCCGTGGATGCGGGGATCACGGTTGAGCGCCTGCACGCGCTCGCGAACGTCGTGTTCCCCCGTATCTGCAGGAAGGGCGTGCAGCTCGGAGTAGATCCCGGTTTCCTCGCACGCGCGCACCTTGTTGCGCACGTAGACGCGTGAAGCAGGGTCGTCGCCGACCAGCACCACCGCGAGTCCCGGGCGCACGCTGATGGCGGCGAGCGCGTTGCGCGCCTCGGCGCGAATGCTCGCGGCGAGCGCCTTGCCGTCGAGCAGCGTGGCAGGCATCGGGATTTGCGGCGGAAGTGATGCGAAACGGTGCGGTGAAGATGCGAAACGGTGCGGTGAAAGTCTAGCATTCTTGTGCCTGAATCGCGATCGTATTAAGCTGGGTCTCGGGCAGTTCGCGCTCTTCGCGTTTCTCCTGGAGGCGCGGGCATTCCGACCCTCTCACCAGCGACCTCGCCAGAAGCCGGAGGAATCATGTCCGCCGTCCCGCAATTTCCCGCGGCCAGCGATCCCGATGCGCTCGAAACCCGGGAGTGGCTCGATGCGCTCGAGGCGGTGCTCGAGCGCGAAGGTCCCGAGCGCGCGCATTTTCTGCTCGAGAAGCTGATCGAGATGGCGCGCCGATCCGGCGCCTACCTGCCATACAAGGCGCAGACCGCCTACATCAACACCATTCCGCCGCACATGGAAGAGCGCACTCCGGGGGACCCCGTGCTCGAGGAGCGCAACCGCTCCATCATGCGCTGGAACGCGATGGCGATGGTCGCGAAGGCCAACAAGGGCGATGGCGATCTGGGCGGACACATCGCGAGCTTCGCCTCCGTCGGCACGCTGTTCGGCACCGGATTCAACCATTTCTGGCACGCGCCCCACGAGGGGCATGGCGGCGATCTGATCTACTTTCAGGGACATTCGTCGCCGGGGATCTACGCCCGCGCGTTCCAGGAAGGGCGCCTCACCGAAGAGCAGATGCTCAACTTCCGCCGAGAGGTGGACGGCAAGGGCATCCCCTCCTACCCGCATCCCTGGCTGATGCCGGAGTTCTGGCAGTTCCCGACGGTGTCGATGGGTCTCGGGCCGATCCAGGCCATCTATCAGGCGCGATTTCTGAAGTACCTCCATGCGCGCGGGTTCGCCAACACCGAGAACCGCAAGGTCTGGGTGTTCTGCGGCGACGGCGAGATGGACGAGCCCGAGTCACTCGGCGCCATCGGCATGGCGGCGCGCGAGAAGCTCGACAACCTGGTCTTCGTCGTCAACTGCAATCTGCAGCGCCTCGACGGTCCGGTGCGCGGCAATGGCAAGATCATCCAGGAGCTGGAAGGCGATTTTCGCGGCGCCGGCTGGAACGTGATCAAGCTGATCTGGGGCTCCTACTGGGACCCGCTGCTTGCCCGCGACAAGGAAGGCATCCTGCTCAAGATCATGGAGGAGACCGTCGACGGCGAATACCAGAACTTCAAGGCCAACGACGGCGCGTTCGTGCGCAAGCATTTTTTCGGCAAACATCCCAAGCTGCTGGAAATGGTGTCGCGCATGACCGACGAGGACATCTGGCGGCTGAACCGCGGCGGCCACGATCCGCACAAGGCCTACGCCGCCTACGCCGCAGCCGTGAAGCATAAGGGCCAGCCGACGGTGATCCTCGCCAAGACCATCAAGGGTTTCGGCCTCGGGCGGCAGGGCCAGGCGCAGAACCCGACGCACCAGCTGAAGAAGCTCGGCCTCGAGACCATCCGGCAGATGCGCGACCACTTCAACATCCCGATTCCCGACGACAAGCTGGAGGAGTTGCCGTTCTACGTGCCGCCGGCGGATGCTCCCGAGATGAAGTATCTGCACGAGCGTCGGCAAGCGCTCGGCGGGTTCCTTCCGCAGCGCCGCGGCAAGGCCGACAGCGTGCCCGCGGTGCCGGCGCTGACTGCATTCGACGCGCTTCTGAAGGGCTCGGGCGAGGGCCGTGAAATGTCCACCACCATGGCGTTCGTGCGCGTGCTCACCGCGCTGGTGCGCGACAAGGAAATCGGCAAGCACGTGGTGCCGATCGTGCCCGACGAGGCGCGCACCTTCGGCATGGAAGGGATGTTCCGCCAATTGGGCATTTATTCTTCCGAAGGGCAGAAATACACGCCGGTCGACAAGGACCAGGTGATGTACTACCGCGAGGACAAGTCCGGGCAGGTCCTCGAGGAAGGCATCAACGAGGCGGGCGCCATGTCCTCGTGGATCGCTGCGGCCACCTCGTACTCGACCAACAACGTCGTGATGGTCCCGTTCTATATCTTCTACTCGATGTTCGGCTTGCAGCGCGTGGGCGACCTGGCGTGGGCCGCCGCGGACCAGCGCGCCCGCGGCTTCCTGGTCGGCGCAACCGCGGGACGCACCACTTTGAACGGCGAAGGCCTGCAGCACGAGGATGGCCACTCGCAAGTGCTTGCGTCGGTGATCCCGAACTGCGTTTCATACGATCCGACCTACGGCTACGAAGTGGCGGTGATCGTGCACGACGGCCTGCGGCGCATGGTGACGAACCAGGAAGACGTCTACTACTACATCACCGTGATGAACGAGAACTACGAGCATCCGGCGATGCCTGCCGGGGCGGAGGAGGGAATCCTCAAGGGGATGTACCTGCTGCGCGAGTCGGGCTCGAAGGCGAAAAGCCGCGTGCAGCTGCTCGGCAGCGGCACCATCCTGCGCGAGGTGCTCGCTGCGGCGGAACTGCTTGAAAAAGACTGGGGCGTGGCGGCGGATGTCTGGAGCGCGACCAGCCTGAACGAGTTGCGGCGCGACGGGCTCGCCTGCGAGCGCTGGAACCTGCTGCACCCGGAAGACGAGCCGCATCTGCCTTACGCGACCCGATGCCTGGGAAAACACCCGGGTCCGGTGATCGCCGCCACCGATTACATGAAGGTTCTGGCCGACCAGATCCGTGCGTTCATCCCGAAGGGCCGCGAGCTGCGCGTGCTCGGCACCGACGGTTTCGGCCGCTCGGACACGCGCGCGCAACTGCGCCACTTCTTCGAGGTCAACCGCTATTTCACGACGATCGCGGCGCTCAAGGCGCTTGCCGATGCCGGAGAAGGCAAGCCGCGGGCGGTTGCCGAGGCGATCAGGAAATACGGCATCGATCCGAACAAGCCGGACCCGACCAGAGTCTAAAAGACATGGCAGCGCTGACCGAAGTGCTGGTTCCTGACATCGGGGACTACAAGGATGTCGAGGTGATCGAAGTGCTGGTCGCCACGGGCGAGCGCGTCACCGCCGAGCAATCGCTGATCACGCTCGAGTCCGACAAGGCCTCGATGGAGATTCCCTCGCCCGTCGCGGGCATCGTGAAGGAAGTCAAGGTCAAGATCGGCGATAAGCTGTCCGAAGGCTCGCTGGTGCTGATGCTCGAGCCCTCGGGCGAAGAGGCGGTATCGCCTGCGCCTGCACCCGCCGAAAGCCCCGCGCCGGCGCGCGCGGTCCCTGCACCGGCAGCACCGGTGCCGCCCGTCGGGTCTGTCCCGGATGCGCGCCCGGTACCGCTCGAACCGCGCGAGGAGACCATCTCCAAGCCGCACGCAAGCCCGTCAATCCGCAAGTTCGCGCGCGAGCTCGGCGTGGATCTGCTGAAAGTGAAAGGCTCGGGTCCGAAAGACCGCATCCTCAGGGAAGACGTGCAAGGCTTCGTCAAGGGTGCGTTGGCCGCAGTCAAGCCGGCTGCGGCGAGCGGCGGATTGCCGTTCAATCTGCCGGACTGGCCGACGGTGGATTTTGCCAAGTTCGGCCCGGTCGAAACGCGGCCTCTTTCGCGCATCAAGAAGCTCTCGGGCGCGAATCTGCACCGCAATTGGATCGGCATCCCGCATGTCACGCAGTTCGATGAGGCGGACATCACCGAGCTCGAGGATTTTCGCAAGCAGAACACGGCGGTGACGGAAAAAGAGGGATTCAAGCTCACCATGCTGGCGTTCCTGGTGAAGGCCTGCGTGGCGGCGCTGCGCCAGCATCCCGAGTTGAATTCCTCGCTCGACCGGAACGGCGAGAACCTGGTGCTGAAGAAATATTTCCACATCGGCGTGGCGGTGGACACGCCTGACGGCCTGGTGGTGCCGGTGCTCCGCGATGCGGACCGCAAGGGCGTGTTCGACCTGGCGCGCGAACTTGCGGCCGTTTCGAAGCTGGCGCGCGAGAGAAAGCTCAAGCCCGGCGACATGCAGGGCGGCACCTTCTCGATCTCCAGTCTCGGCGGCATCGGCGGCACTGCTTTCACGCCGATCATCAATGCGCCGGAGGTCGCGATCCTGGGCGTCTCCAAGTCGGCACTGCGGCCGGTGTTCAGGGACGGGCAGTTCGTTCCGCGGCTGATACTGCCGCTGTCGCTGTCCTACGACCACCGGGTGATCGATGGCGCGGCGGCGGCACGCTTCACGAGCACGCTGTGCGGCGTCCTGTCCGACATCCGGCGCACATTGCTGTGACCACACTCTTCGAGGTCAAGGTCCCCGACATCGGCGATTTCAAGGACGTCGAGGTCATTGAGGTTCTGGTCAAGCCCGGCGACACGGTCGCCAAAGAGCAGTCGCTGATCACGCTCGAGTCGGACAAGGCGTCGATAGAGATCCCCTCCCCCGAAGCCGGGGTAGTGAAGGAAATAGTGGTCAAACTGGGCGACAAGCTCTCCGAGGGCTCGTCCGTGCTGCGCCTCGAACTGGCGCCGGGAGGTGCCGCTGCTGCGCCCGTGGCTGTACCTGCCTCAGTCGCCGCGGCAACCGTCGCCGTTTCACCCGCTCCGGCATCTACCGCTCCGGCACCCGCTGCGCCGGTGCCAGCGGCTGCCGCAGCGTTCGCCGCTGGCACGGCCGATGTCGAGTGCGACGTGCTAGTGCTCGGCTCCGGCCCGGGCGGCTACTCGGCGGCCTTTCGCGCGGCAGATCTCGGATTGAAAACGGTCCTCGTCGAGCGCTACCTCGTGCTCGGCGGCGTATGTCTCAATGTCGGTTGCATTCCCTCCAAGGCTCTGCTGCACACGGCAGCGATCATGGATGCTGCACGCGACCTCGGCGCCCACGGGATCAGCTTCAGCGAACCCGCGATCGATCTCGAAAGGCTGCGCGCGTTCAAGGAGAAAGTGGTCGGCAAGCTGACCGGCGGACTGAGCGGCATGGCGAAGATGCGCAAGGTCACGGTGTTGCACGGTGTGGGCGCGTTTGTCGATCCGCATCACCTCAACGTCGGAACTGCCGACGGTACGAAGTCCGTGCACTTTGCCAGTGCGATCATCGCCGCCGGATCGCAGGCGTCGAAACTGCCGTTCCTGCCCGATGATCCGCGCATCGTAGATTCGACCGGCGCGCTCGAGCTGCGCAGCCGGCCGAAAAAGTTGCTGGTGATCGGGGGCGGCATCATCGGTCTGGAAATGGGCACGGTGTATTCGACGCTCGGTGCGCGGCTCGATGTGGTCGAGATGCTCGACGGCCTGATGCTCGGCGCCGACCGCGATCTGGTCGCGGTGTGGCAGAAATTCAACGCGAAGCGCTTCGATCGCGTGATGCTGAAAACGAAGACCGCCGGCGTGGAGGCGCGCAAGGACGGGCTGTTCGCCAGTTTCGAAGGCGCCGCGCCACAGCTCTACGACATGATCCTGGTTTCAGTAGGGCGCACGCCCAACGGCGGGCGGATCGGCGCGGAGAACGCAGGCGTAGCGGTGGACGAGCGCGGATTCATCGCGGTGGATTCCCAGATGCGCACCAACGTGGCGCACATCTACGCGATCGGCGATGTTGCCGGGCAGCCGATGCTGGCGCACAAGGCGGTGCACGAAGGTCACGTCGCCGCGGAAGCTGCGGCCGGCATGAAATCGCACTTCGACGCCCGCGTCGTGCCCTCGGTGGCTTACACCGATCCGGAAATCGCGTGGGTCGGCATCACCGAAGAAGAGGCAAAGAAGACCGCCGTGAAAGTCGGCGTGGCAAAGTTCCCGTGGGCGGCCTCCGGGCGCGCCATCGCGAACGCGCGCGACGAGGGTTTTACCAAGCTGATCTTCGACGCCGAGTCGCACCGCATCATCGGCGGCGGTATCGTCGGTACGGGGGCTGGCGATCTGATCAGCGAAATCGCGCTTGCAATCGAGATGGGCGCGGACGCGACCGATATCGGCAAGACCATTCATCCTCACCCGACGCTCAGCGAATCGGTTGGAATGGCCGCGGAACTCTTCGAGGGCGTCTGCACCGACCTGCCGCCGTCGAGGAAGAAATGACCCAGGACGAGTTCAAGCAGCAGGTCGCGCATGCGGCGTTGAAGCACGTGCGGGACGGCGTGATCGGCGTCGGCTCCGGTTCGACGGTGAACTTCTTCATCGACGCGCTCGCAACCATCAAGGGGCGCATCGACGGCGCGGTGGTGGCCTCCGAGGCGAGCGCGGCCCGTCTCAGGAAACACGGCATCCAGATTCTCGAGTTGAACAATGTCAGCGAGCTGCCGCTCTATGTCGACGGCGCCGACGAAGTCACCGAACACCTGTACATGATCAAGGGCGGCGGCGGGGCGCTGACGCGCGAGAAGATCGTCGCCGCCGTGGCGCGCAAATTCGTCTGCATCTGCGACGCTTCGAAACTGGTGAGCGTGCTGGGAAAGTATCCGCTGCCGCTGGAGGTGATTCCGATGGCGCGCAGCTACGTCGGGCGCGAGATGCTGAAGCGCGGCGCGCAGCCCGAGCTGCGCGCGAACTTCAAGACCGACAACGGCAACCTGATCCTCGACTGCCGCGGCCTCACCATCGTCGATCCGCCCCGGCTCGAGGCCGAGTTGAACCAGATCGCCGGCGTGGTGACCAACGGCCTGTTCGCGCGCCGGCCCGCCGATGTGCTGCTGCTCGCAGAACCGGGCGGCGTGCGCGCGATTGCGGCGAAGCGCTGAGTTCCAGCGCAGCGATCACAGCTTCTTCACCAGCACTTTCGAGTTGCGCTGGTAGTTGTACAGCGACTGCCTGCGCGCGGGCAGAGCTGCGACCGTCGCGGGCGCAAAGCCGTGCAACCTGAACCAGTGGACGGCGCTGGTCGTGAGCACGAACACGCGTTTCAACCTGAGCTCGCGCGCCCGTTCTTCGCACGCTTCGAGCAGCCGCTCGCCGTAATCGGCGCCGCGGTACTCGGCGGCCACGGCGAGGCAGGCGAACTCGGCGGTCTTTTCCTCGGGATACGGGTACAGCGCGGCGCAACCGGCGATCAGGCCGTCGTGATCGATGACGCGGAAATTCTCGATTTCGCGCTCGAACACCTCGCGGCTGCGCTTGACCAGCGTGCCGTCGGCTTCCAGAGGCGCGATCAGCCCGAGGATGCCGCCGACGTCCTCGATGCGCGCGGTGCGCAACTTTTCCACCGCATCGGCCGTGATCATGGTGCCGACCCCGGCGTGGGTGAACAACTCGAGCAGCGTCGCGCCGTCGGTGAGGCGCGACACGAGGTGAACGCGGCCGACGCCGGCGGCCAGCGCACGCAGCGCACGCTCGAGCGTGCGTTTCGTCTCGGTCGAAAGCCCGCCCTTCGCGAGCAGCGCCTGCGCCGAACGCGCCGTCTGCTCGTGCAGCACGTTGCCGCGCCGGTCGGTCGGCGGGTGGTCGGTGAGCATGAGCAGCTTGTCGGCCTTGAGCGCCACCGCCACGCTCTCGGCCACGCCTTCCCAGGCCAGATTGAACACTTCGCCGGTCGGTGAGTAGCCGATGTGGGATATCAACACCACCTCCTCGGCATCGAGGCGGCGCGCGATGGCAACCGCATCCACCTTGCGAACGCTGCCGGCGAACTGGAAATCGATGCCCTTCTTCACGCCGATCGGCTGCGCGGTGATGAAGTTCCCGGAGGCGACGCGGATCTGGCTGCCGGCCATCGGCGAATTCGGCAAGCCCTGCGAGAGCAGCGCTTCGATATCGACGCGCAGCGCGCCCGCCGCGTGCTTGACGCAGGTGAGCGCCGCGGCGTCGGTGATGCGCAGTCCCTTCGCATAACGCGACTTCAGTCCCCTGGCCTTCAGCTCGGCCTCGATCTGCGGGCGCGCGCCGTGCACCAGCACCAGGCGGATGCCGAGCGCGGCGAGCAGGTTGAAATCGTGCACCAGCTTGGAGAAGCCGCGGCTTGCGACCACCTCGCCGGAAAAGCCCACCACGAAGGTGCGGCCGCCGAACGCGTGCACGTAAGGCGCAGCTTCGCGGAACCATTGCACGAACTGCGCGGGGTTGGGAAAATGGGCCATGTCGGAAATCGGGTGTCCGGCGAATGATATCGCAGCGGGCCGCCCGGTTCGCATGGTGGCGCGATGGTTCGGGTGGTAACCTCCGAATCAGATGATCTGATGGAGGTCGGCGCGATGCGCGACAAGACGATTTCGGCGACCGAAGCTGCTCGCAGCTTCTCCGAAGTGCTCAATCAGGTGCAGTACTGCGATATGTCATTTTCGATCGAACGCGGCAGAAAGGTCGTTGCGCGGCTCGTACCGCCAGCCGTGCCCGCGGGGCTTTCGCCCGCTGACCTGAACCGCCTGTTCGCCGGTCTGCCGTATCTCGGCCGGGCGGAAGTGCGTAGGTGGAGGGCGGAGGTCAGGATGATGAGACGAGAGCCGCGGCCGCAGGCCCGCAAATGGGCGTGATCTCAGAAGCTCGCCCAGCAAATCCGCAGCGCGGTCGACCGCTCCAGGTTGCGATCAATGGTCAAGAGAACTTCAAACCGCGTGGCAGCACGTTGCAAAAGCGCGCCGTTTTTGACGCCGGCCCACCCGGCTTCAGCAACAGTCGTGACTTCGTGGCCAGGAAGCTCCGCGCGTAAGGCTCGGGGGAAGCACTCGTCAAGCAGCACGCGCATCGGCGAGTAGGTGCGCTTTCGCCTGCTCGAGGGCAGCCACCGCGATTTCCCGGCTCACGGTTGGGAAGTCATCAATGAACTTTTCGAGGGAGTGTCCGCCCTCGATATAGTCAATCAGCGCCTGAACAGGAACGCGCGTTCCAACGAACACCGGGGTGCCACCCAGGATGTCGGGATCGGAGTGCACAACGGACGACTGTTTCATGCCGCCACCTCTCGAAGGGTCAGGTGAATGTTACTCCGAGCGCCGAACCACGGCTAACAGGCATTGCCTGACATCGACGAAGCGCCGTTGCTGCGATGGGTGCCGGAACTACGGGGTAACGAGGCAGTCGTGCGAACCACGGAGTACTGGTACCTGCGGTGGTGGAGCACGGTCGAACAGAGGTACCGGTATCCGTATCGCGAGACCAACCGCCATACGTACCTGCTTGTGAACACCCCTGACGGGTGGCTGGCGGAGGAGAACATCCAGCCGGCGCCCAGGTCGAGTGCACCGTATCGCCAGCATAAATAGGGAGGGACCCGGCCCGTCGTGGGAGCGTCAGGCGGCGGGTTTGGGTGGTCTTGCTCGAACAAAAAGGGGGAGTACGCTGCGCGGTATGGGTTGTTGCAGAGTGGACGTACAACGAGGATTATGTAAACTCCCTTGCCGGTTGATAAAAAGCAACCGCGCTCACCCGCCGCGACCGGCAAATCCTCATTCCTTCAACCCGTTGTATCGACACCGCACGGTTGTCGAAAGGGCGCGTTCGACAACCTGCCGGGTGGCTGCTACGACCAGAGCAAAAAACCACGCAATCACAGACGGTTGTTGAAGGGCGTGGCCCACGTTTCGGATACCGCTGTCGAAAACAGTCCCCGCGTGCCAAGCGCTGAGCGCTGTTGCAGATGAGCGGACGCCCTACGTCATGAATGCATTGTCGATTGTGCGTCCATCAACGAACATCGCGCCGCCTCGTTCGACACCCCGTCCGGCTGCTTGAAAAAGCAGGCTAGAACTCGCCTCTTAGGGCGAGCAGTGCCGCCAATGCGGCGGGCGCTGCCGTCTCGGTGCGCAGGATGCGCGTGCCGAGACGCACTTGAACGAACCCGGTCTTCAAGAACAGCGCTTCCTCGGCCGGACTGAACCCCGCCTCGGGACCTATCGCAATCACTGCTGTGTCGCGGACCTCGGCAGCGGCTTCACCCAGCCGTAGCCGGGTCTCCGGGGACAGCAGGAGCCGCGGCGCAACGAGATCCGGGTTCGCGCAGTAATCCGCGACCCTGACCACCGGCCGCACCTCGGGCAGGCGATTGCGCCCGCACTGCTCGCAGGTGGCGATGACGATCCGCCGCCAGTGCTCCACCCGGCTCGATGCGCGCGAAGCGTCCAGCCGCACCACCGACCGTTCGCACAGCACCGGCTGGATCGCGAAGGCGCCCAGCTCGACCGCCTTCTGAACGGTGTAGTCCATCCGGTCGGCGGCCGATACGCCTTGCACCACTCGAACCGCAAGCAGGGCTTCGCGCTCGACCGCGTGGTGGGCGCCGACGGCGACACGCACCGCGCGACGTCCGATGGATGCGATGCTGGCTTCATACTCGCCGCCCGTGCCGTCGAACAGCACCAGCGCGTCGCCGGCCTGCATGCGCAGCACGCGCGCGACGTGGTGCGCGGCGGACTCATCTAGTTCTACGCTCGCCCCGCTGTCCAGGCGCGCGGCGACGTATTCCCGCGGCGGGCCGTAGGGCGTGTGCTGCATGCTAGCCGAACTTAGCGGATTCGCGGGGCGCAGTTACTTCCACATCCGGGAATCGAAGTTGAAGGGTGTCGGTGAAGCGATGCGAATCTTGTGAAACTCTGAGTGAGCGGGGTTCAGGATGTAATTGCACTCGGCCGGAACGATCGCCGAAGGCACGCGTAGCACCGCAGTGCCCGCCTGCCGCAGCCATGTGCTGCCGATGCGCATCGTGCCGGCGGGCGGCGGCTCGCGGCGCCAGTCGCGCGGAAGCTGGCGCGGCGCAAGCGTCGTCACCGGCACGCTGTCCGGTATCGAGACCTCGCATGCGGTCCAGCGGATATCGTTCTGCGCGCGCTCGAGATGCACGAACACCTCGAGCGCGGCGAGCGCGAGCGACGAAGCTGTATATACGACCCGCTCGCCCTTGTGATGCCATCGGCCGCCGCTGCTCAGGCCGCCGGCACCGGAGAACGCCTGCGCGGCATGGCGCGCCTTCGCGATCCGCCATGCCCGGATCACGCAAGAAAACCGTGTTCGATTCGCTCCAGCAGCAACTCGATTTCTCGCGACCCGGCCTCGGTTCCAAGCAGTTCCGCCGGCACCCGGCCGCCCAGCCCGTATTGCGGTCGGCGCAGCCACTCCAGTGCATGTTTCCGATCCTCCAGCACCTGCTCGCAAAGGGCGAGCACGCGCGCTACCCGGTACAGGCGATCGCTGGCGCCGCGGCTCAGGCGTGTGCGGCGCGCGATCGCGCGTTCGATCGTCTTGGCGCTGAGATCGAGCAGCGCGGCGATCTCCTCGTAGGAGAAGCCCGCGTCGCGCTTGAAGCGCACCAGCGATTCGGCGGGAAAGCCGCGCCGGATCTCGCGGTCGAGGTCGAACGCGTTCGCGGCGCGGAACAGCCGCGGGGCGCCGAGAAGGGACAGGGCTGCTGAAGTCATCGGGATTTGCGGCACATGAATAAATGTCTATACAATGTACGACAAATGACGGATCGGGGCAAGGGGTGAGTGTGGACTAGGCCGGCCCGCGGGGCGATGAGCGGAACTTCTTCCTCAAAACGAAAAACAGCGCCAGCCCCAATACGAGCAGCAACACCAGGAGGACCAGGAATGCGGCCGGCTTCACCAGCGCCAGCCACAAGCCACCAAGCACCGCCGCGTCCTCGGTAAACGAAGCCGTCCAGTTGGTGAACGGTTCGGGCGAAGTGTTGATCACCGCGCGAGTACCGGCTTTTGCGAAATGCGTTCCCGCGGCAAGCGTCCCGCCGAGGATCGCGGCGGCCAGAGCGGCGGCGCCATCGCCGAACACGGCTGCGGCGAGGGCAGCGCCGGCGGGAATGCGGATGAAGGTGTGGACTGCGTCCCAAACGCTGTCCAGCCAAGGCAGCTTGTCCGTGCCAAATTCGACCAGCGCCATGAAACCGCTTACCGACAACACCAGCGGATGCGCGAGCAGCGCTAGGTGCTGCGGCAGTTCGATCCAGCCGAGCCATCCGGCCGCGCCGAGCGCGAACAGCGTCGCGTAGAGCCGCAGCCCGCTTCCCCAGGCAAGCGCGGACGCGAGCGCGATCTCGGGAAGATGCCGGAGCAGCGCGTCCATGCGCTCAACGGGTGCACGCCCAGACGACGATTTCGCAGCCTTCGCCGCAACGGCGCAGCGCCTTGGTCTCCGCCTCCGGCCGCGTCGCGCCCTTTTGGGCAACGATCTTCCTGGCGCCTTTCGCCACAGCGCCGCAATCGCTGCGCAGCGTCGCGACGATTTCGCACCGCGGGTGGCCGCACTGCCTGAGCGCCTCGACGCGCGCCTCGCGGCTGGTCCTGCGATCGACGGCGTAGCCCGAACTGTTAGTTTCGCCGTGATAGGCGATTGCACCGTGCAGCGCATTGCGCGAATACTCGCGCGCCTGCGCGGAGGAAAGTAGCGTGCCTGCGATCAGCAACGCGATCAACGATCGTGGCATCGGCGAACCTACATGGTGGCGCCGAGCACCCAGGGGGCAAACTCGTCTTCGCCGTAACCGAACGCTTCGCTCTTGGACTGCTGCCCTGAAGCCGTTTTCAGGATCAGCTCGAAGAACATGGCGCCGGCTTCCTCGATCGACTGCTTGCCGTCGACGATGGTGCCGCAGTTGAAATCCATGTCCTCTTCCTGGTGGACATAGAGCGCCGTGTTGGTGGCAAGTTTCAGCGAGGGCGCCGGCTTGCAGCCGTAGGCCGAGCCGCGTCCGGTGGTGAAGCAGATCATGTTGGCGCCGCCTGCCACCTGGCCGGTCGCCGATACCGGGTCGTAGCCCGGCGTATCCATGTAGACGAAGCCCTTCGCGGTCACGGTTTCCGCGTACTCGTAGACGTCCACCAGGTTGGTGGTGCCGCCTTTGGCGACGGCGCCGAGCGACTTCTCCAGGATGGTGGTGAGGCCACCCGCCTTGTTGCCTGGCGAGGGGTTGTTGTTCATTTCGTTGCCGTTGCGGGCGGTGTACTCCTCCCACCACTTGATGCGGCGGATAAGCTTTTCGCCCACCTCGCGCGATACCGCGCGCCGCGTGAGCAGATGCTCCGCGCCGTAGATCTCCGGCGTCTCGGAGAGGATCGCGGTGCCGCCGTGGCGCACCAGCAGGTCCACCGCCGCGCCGAGCGCCGGATTGGCGCTGATGCCGGAGTAGCCGTCCGAACCGCCGCACTGCAGGCCGAGAGTCAGATGGCTCGCGGCCACGGTTTCGCGTTTTGCGTTGTTGGCTTCCGCGAGGACGGCTTCGATCCTGGCGATGCCCTCGCGCACGGCCTTCGAGGTGCCGCCCTTTTCCTGGATCGTGAAGGCCGAGAGCGTATCGCTGCGTTTCAGCTTCTGCGTCGCGAGCAGAGTGTTGAGCTGATTCGCCTCGCAACCCAGGCCCACCACCTGCACGGCAAAGAAGTTCGGGTGGCGCGCGTAGCCAGCCATGGTGCGCCTGAGCAGGTCGATCGCCTCCCCGTCGCTCGCCATGCCGCAGCCCGACTTGTGCGTGAGTGCCACCACGCCGTCGACGTTGGGATACGCATCCAGCCGGCCCTCGAAATGCCGCGCGATCATGCGTGCGACCGTCGCCGAGCAGTTGACGCTGGTGAGGATGCCGATGTAGTTGCGCGTTGCGACGCGGCCGGCATTGATCCCGTCGGCCCGGACGATGCCCTGGAACGTCGCCTGCGGCTCGATGTACCGCGTCGGCTTGATGTCGGTGCAGAACGCGTAGTCGCGCTCGAACTCGCCCATCGCCAGGTTGTGCACATGCACGTGCTCGCCCGCCTTGATGCCATGCGAGGCGAAACCGATGATCTGGTTGTAGCGGCGCACCGGCTGGCCCGCCTGCACGTCGCGCACCGCGATCTTGTGTCCGGCGGGCACCCTCGCCGCGAGGCGCACGTTGCCCTCCTTGACGAGCATCGTGCCGGCGGGGATCTCGATGCGCGCGATGACGACGTCGTCGGCGGGGTTGAGGCGGATGGTCAGGTCGGCGGCTTGCAGCACGAGGATGCTCCGCGAAAACGGTGCGCCATCCCGGAGCGGATGGGGCTGGGAACTATCTTACTATGGCCCGGTGCGGGTACACCGTCGCTAGAAGAACCGCCGCGGCAGCCACAACGTGATCTCCGGAACGTAGGTGATCGCGATCAGGCTGGCCAGCAGCGGCACCAACCAGGGCAGGATGGCCATGGTGGTGCGCTCGACCGAGAGCTTGGCGACGCGCGCCAGAACAAACAGCACCATGCCGAGCGGCGGGTGCAACAGGCCGATCATTAGGTTTAGCACCATCACAACTCCGAAGTGCACCGGGTCGATACCCAGTTTCAGCACGATCGGCATCAGGATCGGCACCAGGATCAAGATGGCCGCGGTTGGCTCGAGAAAACAGCCGACGAACAACATCAGCAGATTGGCGAGCAGCAGGAACACCGCCGGTTTGTCGGTGAACCCGAGCACGGCGCTCGCGATGGCGTCGGCCACATGCGTCACCGTGAGCAGCCAGGCGAAGATCGAGGCGGCGGCGACGATCAGAAGCACCGTGGAAGTCGTCTCAATGGTGTCCATCGAGGCCTTGACCAGCATCCGCCATGAGAGCGTGTGGTAGCGCGCCAGCCCGAGGAACAGCGCCCAGACCACGGCCGCCACCGCGGCCTCGGTCGGCGTGAACCAACCCATGGTCATGCCGCCGATCAGGATTACCGGCGCCATCAGCGCCATTACGGCCGAAAAGTTGAACAGCCAGTCCGACCCGAGCAGCACCCCGAAAGCTCCGCCCACGGCCCAGTTGATGGGCACTTCGGCGAGCGACATCAGCCAGATGGCGAAGGGAAAGGCGAGCACCACGACGATCTCCAGGGTCGCCTTCGACAGGCCGAGCCACGAGAACACGCTGTCCGAGCCGTAGCCGCGCTTGTGGGCGTAATAGGCCACGGTGAGCATCATGAAAATCGACATCACGATGCCCGGCAGCACGCCGCCGAGGAACAACTGGCCGATGGAGACGTTGGCCGCCATGCCGTAGATCACGAACGGCAGCGAAGGGGGGATGATGGGCCCGAGCGTCGCCGAGGCGGCGGTCACCCCAACGGAGAACTCGATCGGATAGCCATGGTCGTTCATGGCCTTGATTTCGATGGTACCCAACCCGGCCGCGTCGGCGATGGCGGTGCCCGACATGCCCGCAAAAATCATCGAGCCCACGATGTTCACGTGCCCGAGTCCGCCCTTCGTCCAGCCCACCAGGGCGAGCGCGAAGTTGTAGATGCGGTTGGTGATGCCGGCGGTGTTCATCAGGTTGCCGGCGAGAATGAAAAAGGGCACGGCCAGCAGCGGGAAGGAATCGATGCCATTGACCATGCGGTGAATGACGACGTAGTCCGGGATGGTCCCTGTCGCCATCACGTAGATCAGCGAGGCGGCGGCCATGGCGAGCGCCACCGGCAGCCCCGAGGCCATCAGTGCGATGAAGGACGCGAGCAGCGTGCCTGTCACAGAGTCTCGGTGATGCCGATTTCAGGACGTTCGAGCACGCTGTAGCCGCGCCGCCAGTTCTGGGCGGCGACCTGCATCGCCCTGAAGCACATCATCACGAAACCGAGCAGCACGAACGCGTAGATCAGCCCGATCGGCGAGTCGATGATCGCCATCTGCTGGCGCCCGATCTTGGTGGTGAGCACGAAGGTCAGGTAGGCCGCATAGCCGAGAAAGACGATGCGGATGATATCCACCGAGGTGGACAGGAAGCGCGCCATCGGCCGCGGCATGAACTGGTAGAAGACGTCCACCTGGACGTGGTTGTTCTTGCGCACCGAGATCGAGGCGCCGACGAATACGGTGCAGATCAGCAGGTAGCGCGCGATCTCCTCGGTCCAGCCGGCGGAGTCATTGAGGGCGTAACGTGTGAAGAACTGGATGAAGACGACCACCGCCAGGATCCAGAACGTCGCGAGCGCGAACCAGTCCTCCCAGCCGTGGCCGGAAAGGTCGATGGGTGCATCTTCGACGTGGAACTGGCCGTCGGCGCCGAGGACATGCTCCTCGATGCCGGGGGCGGGAGGCTGTTTGGCTTGATCGTCCACGGCCTCACTTCTTCTGGCCGGATGGCTCGCAACACGCTGGTTTGCGCCCGGCGCGCGGTTTCGGTTCGACCTCGGTCGACTGCTCCTCGGCCACCGTGCGCACCTGGAAGCGCCCGTCGTTGCGGAACAGGAAGCTCTCGGTGAAGGTAATGCTCGAATGCCCGGCAAGCAGCGACCGTCCGGGAATCGGGTACGGCGCAGCACGGTACACCGCCGCGATCGCGCTCTTCTCCAGGTCAGCGAAACCGTTGGAACGGAACAGCGTCACGCGCGAGGGCATCCCTTCCTTGCCGATCGATACCTGCAGCACCACCACCGAGCGCAGCAGCGGCGGCAGCTTGCCCCGGAATGTTGCGTCGGCGTTCGCGCGCACCATCGCGGTGGCGACCTCTTTCTGGTAGTCGGGCAAAGTCAGTCCCGGGCGATCCGGCTCGGGTGCTGCGGCCGGCGCGCGCGGTGCGCGCACCACCGGGGGCGGAGCGGCGGGTTGCGACCTGGGCGGAATGGTCTCGGGCTGCGGCTGCAGCAACTCGCAGCCGGCGAGCGCGAGCGCGGCAACGAGGATGAAGAACTGCGGGATCGCAAACGGCACCGGTCTTGGCCGCGTCATCAGTGGTTGTCCCGCGGCACCAGCGGACCGCTCTTGCCCACCAAAAAATCCAGGTCGGCACCCTGGTCCGCCTGCAGCACGTGATCGAAGTAAAGCTTCCAGTAGCCGCGTTCGAGCGGGGGTTTGGGCGCCTTCCATTTCTTGCGCCGCCTGGCGAGTTCGTCCTCCGATATCAGCAGCTCGAGCCGGCGCTTTGCGACGTCGAGTTCGATGATGTCGCCGTTCTGCACCAGAGCGAGGGTCCCGCCAGCGGCCGCTTCGGGCACCGCATGCAGAACCACCGTACCGTAGGCGGTGCCCGACATGCGCGCGTCGGAGATCCGCACCATGTCGGTGATGCCTTTCTTCAGGAGTTTGGACGGCAGCGGCATGTTGCCGACCTCGGCCATGCCGGGATAGCCCTTTGGCCCGCAGTTCTTCAGCACCATGATGCAGCGTTCGTCGATGTCGAGTTTCGGGTCGTCGACGCGCTTGTGCAAGTCCTCGATGTTCTCGAACACCACGGCGCGGCCCTTGTGCTTCATCAGTTTCGGTGTCGCGGCCGAGGGCTTGATGATGGCGCCGCCCGGGCACAGGTTGCCGCGCAGCACGGCGATACCGGTATTCTTCTTGAAGGGCTTGTCGAAGCTGTGGATCACGTCGCGATTCCAGCACGGTGCGCGCTTGTTGTTCTCCCAGATCGACTTGCCGTTGACGGTCAACGCGTCCTTGTGCAGCTTGTTATTGCGGCCCAGCTCGCGCAGCACCGCGGGCAGCCCGCCGGCGTAGTAGAAGTCCTCCATTAGGTACTTGCCGGATGGCATCAGGTCGAGGAGCGTGTGCACGCCGCGCCCGAGGCGGTCCCAGTCGTCGATCGACAGCTCGACGCCGATGCGACCAGCAATCGCGATCAGATGGATCACCGCGTTGGTGGAGCCGCCGATCGCCGCATTGGCGCGGATCGCGTTCTCGAAGGACTTTTTGGTGAGGATCTTCGAAAGACGCAGGTCTTCGCGCACCATCTCGACCACGCGGCGCCCGGCCATGCGCGCGAGGACGTAGCGCCGGGCATCGACTGCCGGAATCGCCGCGTTACCCGGCATGCCGACGCCGAGCGCCTCGACCATCGATGCCATCGTCGAGGCGGTGCCCATCGTCATACAGTGGCCATGCGAGCGGTGCATGCACGATTCTGCCTCGTGGAATTCGTCGGGCGTGATCTTGCCGGCGCGCAGGTCTTCCGACATAGACCATACGTTGGTGCCCGAGCCGATGTCCGTGCCGCGGTACTTGCCCGAGAGCATCGGTCCGCCGGACACCGCGACGGTCGGCAGGTCGACGCTCGCCGCGCCCATCAACAGCGCGGGCGTGGTCTTGTCGCAGCCGACCAGCAGCACGACGCCATCGAGCGGGTTGGCGCGGATCGATTCCTCGACGTCCATGCTGGCGAGATTTCGATACAGCATCGCCGTCGGCCGCATCAGCGTTTCACCGAGCGACATCACCGGAAACTCGAGCGGAAAACCGCCCGCTTCGAGGATGCCGGCCTTGACGTGCTCGGCGATGGTGCGGAAATGGGTGTTGCACGGTGTGAGTTCGGAATACGTATTGCAGATGCCGATCACCGGTCGGCCGTCGAACTGGTCGTGCGGCACGCCGCGGTTCTTCACCCAGCTGCGGTAGATGAAGCCATAGATGTCCTGCCGGCCGAACCACTTGACCGAGCGCAGCGTCGGTTGCTTCGAACTCCGGAGTTTTTTCGGTTTCATGGCGGTCTCAGTAGGTGGCGCGGCCGCCGGAGATGTCGAACACCCCGCCGGTGGAAAACGCGCAGTCTTCGGACGCGAGCCAGCACACGAGCGATGCAACTTCATCGACCGTGACGAAGCGGCCCATCGGGATCTTGGCAAGCATGTAGTTGATGTGCTGCTCTGTCATCTGGTCGAAGATCGCCGTTTTTGCCGCGGCCGGAGTGACGCAGTTGACCAGCACGCCCGTCTGCGCGAGCTCCTTGCCGAGCGATTTGGTGAGCGATATGACGCCCGCCTTGGAGGCGCTGTAGGCGACCGCGTTGGGATTGCCTTCCTTGCCCGCGATTGAGGCGATGTTCACGATGCGGCCATATTTGCGCCTCACCATGTGCGGCGCCACGGCGCGGCAGGTGAGGAACTGGCTGGTCAGGTTGATGCGCAGCACGCGTTCCCATTCTTCGATCGGGTACTCGACCGTGGGTGCGTTCTTGCCGGCGATGCCGGCGTTGTTCACGAGGACGTCGATGTGATCGAACCGTCCCAGCGTCTTTTGCACGGCTGTTTCGACCGCGGATGGATTCGAGACATCGACCTTGTCGGGACCATCCAGGTCCCAGATGGCGACCTTGGCACCCGAGGATTCGAGCCGCCTGACGATGGCGGCGCCGATTCCCTGCATGCCGCCGGTGACGATTGCCGTGCGGCCCTCGAAATCGAGTTGATTCATGTCATTCCTTCACGGCCCCGGTCATGCCGGAGACATAATGTTCGACGAAAAACGAATACAGGATCGCCACCGGCAGCGACCCGAGCAGCGCGCCCGCCATCAGCGCGCCCCAGTGATAGACGTCGCCTTCGACCAGCTCGGTGATGACACCCACCGGCACGGTCTTGTTCTCGGACGAGGAAATGAAGGTGAGCGCGTAGATGAACTCGTTCCACGACAGCGTGAACGCGAAGATGCCCGCCGAGATGAGGCCCGGCACCGCGAGCGGCAGGACGATCTTGGTGAGCACCTGCCAGCGCGTCGCGCCGTCGATCAGCGCGCATTCTTCCAGCTCGTAGGGGATCGTGCGGAAGTAGCCCATCAGCAGCCAGGTGCAGAACGGGATCAGGAAGGTCGGGTAGGTGAGAATCAGCGCCCAGCGCGTGTCGAACAGGCCCAGCTGGAACACGATCGCCGCCAGCGGGATGAACAGGATCGAGGGCGGCACCAGGTAGGCGAGGAAGATCGCGAGGCCGACCTGCTTCGATCCCCGGTAGCGCAGGCGCTCGATCGCGTAGGCGGCGAACACGCTCGCGGCAAGGGACACGGCGGTCGCGACCACCGAAATGAGGATCGTGTTCCACATCCACTGCGGATACTCGGTCTTGAACAGCAGCCGCTCGAAATGCGCGAGCGTCGGGCGCACGATCCAGAATGGGTTGGCGGCCTTCGACACCAGTTCCTCGTTCGACTTGAACGAAGTCATCGCCATCCAGTAGAACGGGAACAGCAGGACGAACAGGAAACACGCGAGCGGCACGTAGAGCGTCACCCAGCGCCGCAGCGGCTTGTCGAGGTATTCCATGCCCGTCGAGTCCTGCACCGTGCTGTTCTCGGCTAGACTCATTTGTCGGTGCCGCCCTGTTGCCAGGCGCGCCGCTGCAGCCCGAAGTAGCTGAACAGGATCGCGGCCAGCAGGAACGGCACCATCGAGGTGGCGAGCGCCGCACCCTCGCCGAGCGCGCCGCCCGGGATCGCGCGCTGGAACGACAGCGTCGCCATCAGATGCGTCGCGTTGAGCGGCCCGCCGCGCGTCAGCACGTAGATCAACTGGAAGTCGGTGAAGGTGAACAGCACGCTGAAAGTCATCACCACCGCGATGATCGGCGTCAGCATCGGCAGCGTGACGTACCAGAACTTCTGCCATTCGGTGGCGCCGTCGAGCGACGCCGCCTCGTAGAGCGAGGGCGGGACGGTCTGCAGCCCGGCGAGCAGCGTGATCGCGACGAAAGGCACGCCGCGCCAGACGTTCGCTGCGATGGTCGAGAAGCGGGCGAGCCAGGGCTCGCCGAGGAAATCGATGTAGCCGTCGATGACGCCCATCTTGGTGAGCGTCCAGGAGATCACCGAGAACTGCGAGTCGTACATCCACCAGAAAGCAATCGCCGAGAGCGCGGTGGGGACGATGAACGGCAGCAGCACGATCGCGCGCAGGAACGCCTTGAACGGCAGGTTCTTGTTCAGCAGCAGCGCGAGCCACAGCCCGAGCGCGAACTTGAGGATGCTTGCGACGATGGTGTAGAAAAATGTGTTGAAGAGCGACAGCCGCGCCACGCTGTCGCCGAACAGGTAGGTGAAGTTCTCCGCGCCGATCCACTCCCCGGGGCGGCCGATTTTGGCGTCGGTGAAGCCGAGCCAGGTCCCGAGGCCGAGCGGATAGGTGAGGAATACGAGCAGCAGAGCGCCCGCCGGCAGCATGAACAGCACCCCGAGGACGTTGCGGTTGTCGAGAAGTCTGTGCATGAAAAGCGGGGCGGCGAAGGAATCGCCGCCCCCGATTTGCAGCGTCGTCGATCAGACCTTGTAGTAGCGCTCGGCGCGCTTCTGGGCGGCTGCGGCCGCCTCTTTGGGCGTCTTCGATCCGCTCGCCGCTTCGGCCACCATGTCCACGATGATGAAGTCGGCCAGCGCGCCCGCCGAGGCGTACCCCAGCTTGCCGTCGTAGCCCGCAGGCCGGAGGTCCTTCACCGCGTCGCGGTACTGCAGGTGCTTCGGGTCCACGGTCCAGATCGGGTTCTTCGCATAGGCCGCGAGCGGGTGCGCGACGTATCCGATGCTCGCCTGCATCCAAGGTCCGAACTGCTCTTCCTCCATCATGAAGCGGATGAACTCTTTGGCCGCTTTCGGGTACTTGGTGTACTTGAAGATCATCTGGTTGAGGAACAAGTGGAACGCGATTCCAGTACCGGCCGGCCCCACCGGATAGGACGCGTGGTTGATGTCGGCCGCCATGGCCAGGATCTTCGGATCCTTGGAGGTCTTCGCCGCGTAGTAGATCGAGATGCCGTTGTTGGTCACCGAGATCTGCCCGTCGAGGAACACCTTGTTGTTGCTCGGATCGAGCCACGACAGCGTGCCCGGTATGAACGTCGCGTAGAGCTCCTTGGAATACTCGAGCGCCTTGATGGTCTCGGGGCTGTCGAGGACGACCTTGCCGGACTTGTCGACCATCTTGCCGCCGAAGGCCCAGACCAGCCAGTGGCACCAGGTGTTGGCGTCGCCGGTCGCGTGGCCGAGCGCGAAACCGCCGGGCGTACCTTTGGCCTTTAGCGCCTGCATCATCTTGAGGAAGGTGTCGGTGTCTTTCGGGAAGCTGTCGAACCCTGCGGCCTTCACCTGGCTCTCGCGATAGACGATCATGCTGCCGGCCGCACCGAGCGGAATGCCGATCCAGTTCTTGCCGTTCGGGCGCAGATAGGCCTCGCCTGCGGGATACCAGCCGCCGTATTTCTTGCCGAGGTAGTTGGCGAGATCGGTGACGTCCAGCAGCTTTTCGGGATACAGGTCGGCGTCGTCGTTGGTCCCGAGGATAATGTCGGGGCCGGCGCCGGTGTTGGCCGCCACCGCCGCTTTCGGCCGGACATCTTCCCAGCTCTCGTTGTCCACCCGCACTTCGATGCCGTACTTGGCAGTGAACGCCTGGACGTTTTTCATGTACTGATCGATGTCGCCCTGAACGAAGCGGCTCCAGCGCAGCACGCGCAGCTTGGCGCCCTTCTCCGGCTGGTTGCCCCAGCCCGCCTGCGCGAGGGCCGCCGGTGTGTATGCAGCGCCGGCGCCGAGGGTGGTGCCGGCGGCAATGCCAGCGGAAAGTTTCAGAAAATTACGTCTGTTGATGTTGCTCATGGTCTCCTCCTGTGGGGGTGAATTGGAACGGATTCAGGCGAGTCTTGCGCCGCTCGCCGGGTCGAACAGGTAAGTCAGCTCGGGCTTCAGGCGGATGTTCTCGCCCGGATGGAACTCGTGGCGCTCGCGCACCACGGCATTGATGTTTGCACCTGCAAGCTGGCAAAAAATCTGGGTGTCCGCGCCGGTGGGCTCCACCACCACCACCTCGACGGGGATGCCGTCATTGCCGACGCTCAGGTGCTCGGGCCGCACGCCGACCACCACTTCGCGGCCTTCGTCGATGCGCACCTGCGCCGGAAGCGGAAATGCCACGCCCGGGCTCGTCGCGACCGCCAGCGCGCCGTTGGCGCGCGCGACCTTGCCGGGCAGGAAGTTCATCGCCGGCGAACCGATGAAGCCGGCGACGAACAGGTTGGCCGGATTGTCGTACAGCTCGAGCGGGCCGCCGATCTGCTCGACCCTGCCGCCGTTCATCACCACGATCTTGTCGGCCATGGACATGGCTTCGATCTGGTCGTGCGTGACGTAAATGGAAGTGGTCTTCAGCCTCTGGTGCAGCGCCCTGATCTCGGTCCGCATCTGCACGCGCAGCTTCGCGTCGAGATTGGACAGCGGCTCGTCGAACAGAAACACCTGGGGTTTTCGGACGATCGCCCGGCCCATCGCGACGCGCTGGCGCTGACCCCCCGAGAGCTGGCGAGGGTAGCGCTGGAGGTAGTCCATCAGGCCGAGAATCTGCGCCGCTTCCGTGACGCGACTGCGGATCGCCCCGGCGGACTCGCCCGCCAGCTTCAGGCTGAACGCCATGTTGTCGTGCACGGTCATGTGGGGGTAGAGCGCGTAGTTCTGGAACACCATCGCGATGTCGCGCTCCTTGGGCGCGATGTTGTTGACGACGCGGCCCCCGATGGCGATTTCGCCCGCGCTGATTTCCTCCAGCCCGGCGATCATGCGCAGCAGCGTCGACTTGCCGCAACCCGACGGGCCCACCAGCACGCAGAATTCACCGTCGGCGATCGAGACGTCCACGCCGTGCACCACCGCAGTGGCGCCGAAGGACTTGCGGACCTGCCGCAGGGCGACGTCAGCCATGTTTGCCGTCCACTTTCCATTCCTCGGTGTAGCGCTTCTTGGTCATGTCCATGTGCCTGCGCATCGCCGCGCGCGCGCCGCCCGGGTCGCGCCGCGCGATCGCGGTGATGATCGCCTGGTGCTCGCGGACGGTGTCCGCCGCCATCATCGGATACTCGGCCTTGCTCTCAAGCGCGCGGAACAGCGGCCCCATGCGCTGGTCCCAGAGCGTCTGCACCACCAGAACCAGCGCGCTGTTACCGCTCGCCTCCGCAATCCGGACATGAAACATGCGATCGGCGTCGAGCGGATTGTGGTGGCGACGGCTCTCGCTGATCATCCCGGAGTGCGCCTTGCGAATCGCGCGCAGCTGTGCCGCACTGGCGGCCTTCGCCGCGAACGCGGCGCACTCACCTTCGAGCAGGCGGCGCGCGCCGATCACCTCGAACGGGCCCGACGCGTCCGCCAGCTCCACGCCGCCGAGCCGTTCGCCGGGCCGTGTCACGTAGATCCCCGAACCGACGCGCACTTCGAGCAGCCCCTCGATCTCGAGTGCGATCAGCGCTTCGCGCAAGCTTGGCCGGCTCACTCCCAGCTGTTTCGCGAGGTCGCGCTCGGGCGCAAGACGTGTGCCGCGCTCGTATTCGCCGTTCTCGATCAGTGCGCCGATCTGGTCGGCGATCTGACGATACAGCCGGCGCGGCTCGACCGCTTGGATCGGCATCGGGTTGTCTCTCGGGGATGCGCACCTTGCGGCGCGCGCTCGTGTGTTTATTGGTCAAGTGGTCAGGCCACTTGTCGGACCGCAGGTTTCCATACGAGCACCGCGAAGTCAAGCTGCACTGCGATACGAAACGCCCGGTCAGGACGGCGCGGCGCTGATAGTAGATAGTAGAATGCAGACCTGTCTTCAGGGCGGGCAAGAACAGCATGGCGGGAAGGCTGCAGGGCAGGGTCGCGTTCATCACGGCGGCCGCGCAGGGCATCGGGCGCGGCGCCGCGCTCGCATTTGCGCGCGAAGGTGCGACCGTGTGGGCGACCGACGTGAACGCCAAAGCGCTCCCCGATCTCGAAGGCAGGCAAGGCATCCGCACCCGCGTTCTCGACGTCACCGACGAGGCGGCAATCGGCAGGCTGGCAGCGGAGGTCGGGACGGTCAATGTGCTGTTCAATTGCACGGGTTACGTGCACCACGGCACGATTCTCGACTGTTCGCCGAAGGACTGGGACTTCAGCTTCAATCTCAACGTGAAGTCGATGTACCTGGTGACGCGCGCTTTCCTGCCGGGCATGCTGAAATCAGGCGGTGGCTCGATCATCAACATGTCCTCGATCGCCTCGAGCGTAAAAGGCCTGCCGAACCGCTTCGTCTACGGCGCCTCGAAGGCTGCGGTCGTCGGCCTGACCAAGTCGATCGCCGCGGACTTCGTAAAACAGGGCATCCGCTGCAACTGCATCGGACCGGGAACCGTCGACACCCCCTCGCTGCACGACCGGATCAATGCCTTTGCCGACCCGGTGCAGGCGAGGAAGGACTTCATTGCGCGGCAGCCGATGGGGCGTCTCGGCACGGTGGAGGACATCACCGGGATTCTCGTCTTTCTCGCTTCGGACGAATCCCTCTTTGCGACCGGAAACATGTATTCAATCGATGGTGGGATGACGATATGAAAATTTGCCGCTACGGAAAAAACGGATTCGAAAAACCCGGCATGATCGATGCCGACGGCCGCTTGCGCGACCTGTCCAAGGTGATCGAGCAGATCGACCAGAACACCATCGCGCCGCGCGGGCTGAGAATACTGTCCAAGATCAAGCCGGAGACGCTGCCAGTGGTGGCCGGCAACCCGCGCCTCGGGGTGCCGTACACGGGCATCGGCAAGTTCGTCGCGATCGGCCTGAACTTCTCCGACCATGCCAAGGAATCGAACCTGCCCATTCCGAGCGAGCCGGTGGTGTTCATGAAGGCGACCACATGCATCAACGGGCCGAACGACGACGTGATCCAGCCCAAGGGCTCGACCAGGCTTGACTGGGAGGTGGAACTTGGCGTGGTGATCGGCACCAAGGCGCAGTACGTGTCGGAGGACAAGGCGCTCCAGCACGTCGCCGGCTACTGCATCGTGAACGACGTCTCGGAGCGCGACTTCCAGGTCGGGCGTCCCGGCGGCCAATGGGACAAGGGCAAGGGCTGCGACAGCTTCGGCCCGATCGGGCCGTGGCTGGTCACTACCGACGAGATTACCGACCCGCAGAAACTCGACATGTGGCTCGACGTGAACGGCAAGCGCATGCAGACGGGCAACACGCAGACCATGATCTTCGGCGTGGCGCAGGTCGTTTCGCACGTGAGCCGGTTCATGACGCTGATGCCGGGCGACATCATCACCACCGGTACCCCGCCGGGTGTCGGGATGGGCATCAAGCCCAATCCGGTATTTCTCACACCCGGCGACGTCGTCTCGCTCGGCATTCGGGGCCTGGGAGAGCAGCGCCAGAAGGTCGTGGCCTGGTCCGGCTGATGCGGTGATGCGAGCGCTGCGCATCGACGCTGACCGTCTCTGGGATTCGCTGATGCAGCTGGCGCGGATCGGCGGTACGCCGAAAGGCGGCGTTTGCCGGCTCACGCTCACCGACCTCGACCGCCAGGGCCGCGACACCTTCATCGCCTGGGCGAAGCAGGCAGGGCTCGCGGTGCGCATCGATGGCATCGGCAACATCTTTGCGCGGCGCGATGGCTTGGACGTGGATGCGGCGCCGGTGGTGATCGGCAGCCATCTCGATTCCCAGCCCTCGGGCGGCAAGTTCGACGGGGCCTATGGCGTGATGGCCGGCCTCGAGGTGGTGCGCACCCTGAACGACGCAGGCGTCAAGACGAGCGCCCCGCTCGAAGTCGCGGCCTGGACGAATGAGGAAGGCTCGCGCTTCGTGCCCACCATGATGGGCTCGGGCGTCTTCGCAGGTGTGTACGCGCTGGACTATGCGCTCACGCAGAGGGACGTCGACGGGGTCAGCGTAAAGACCGCTCTCGAAGCGATCGGTTATTCCGGCGCGGCGCGGCCGCACCAGGTAGGGGCCTATTTCGAGGCGCACATCGAACAGGGGCCGGTACTCGAAGCGACGGCCACGACCATCGGCGTAGTTCAGGGCGCGCTCGGCCAGCGCTGGTTCGACGTGGTCATCACCGGCCAGGACTCGCATGCGGGGCCGACGCCGATGGAAACGCGCAAGGACGCGCTGCTCGCGGCGAGCGGCCTGGTGCTCGAGGTGAACCGCATCGCCACCACCTTCCCGGATTATGCGCGCGGCACCGTGGGGTCGATGCAGGTAAAACCCAACTCGCGCAACGTGGTGCCGGGCGAAGTGCGTATGACGGTGGACCTGCGCAACGCGAAGGATGCGACGTTGAGCGCGATGGTGGACGAGCTCAAGCGTCGCGCGCAGGCGATCGCCGCGCAGTGCCGTGTCGCGATCGAACTGCGGGAAGTCGTTTATTTCCCGCCCAGCGAGTTCGCACCCGAGCTGGTGGAGAGCGTGCGCGCGGCGGCCAAGGATCTCGGATACTCGCACCGCGACATCGTCAGCGGTGCGGCGCACGACGCGGTATACCTCGCGCGGGTTGCGCCCACTGCCATGGTGTTCGTACCCTGTGAAGGCGGCATCAGCCACAACGAGATCGAGAGCGCCAGGCCCGAGCACATCGCCGCAGGCTGCAATGTGCTGCTGCAGGCGGTACTTGCGCGCGCGGGCGCGTGAAAATCTACGGAGGCAGTTCATGAATGATCGTTTGCGCAACCCGGTTTCCCTGGAAGAGTCCGCGTTCTGGATGCCGTTTACGGCGAACCGCCAGTTCAAGAAGGCCCCGCGCATGCTCGCGCGCGCCGAGGGGATGTACTACTACACGCCGGAAGGCCGCGAGGTGCTCGACGGCACATCCGGCCTGTGGTGCGTCAACGCCGGCCACTGCCGGCCGAAGATCGTGGCGGCGCTGCAGAGGCAGGTGGCGCAGATGGACTTCGCGCCGACCTTCCAGATGGGCCATCCGCTGGCGTTCGAATTCGCCGAGAAACTGATCGGCGTTACGCCCAAAGGGTTCAAGCACGTGTTCTTCACCAACTCGGGGTCGGAGTCGGTGGACAGCGCTCTGAAGATCGCTCTCGCCTGGCATCGCGCCCGCGGCGACGCCGGCCGCTTCCGGCTGATCGGGCGCGAGCGCGGCTATCACGGCGTCAACTTCGGCGGCATCTCCGTGGGCGGCATCGCTTCCAACCGCAAGCATTTCGGCCCCATGGTGGGGGGCGTGGACCACATCCGCCACACCCACGACCCGCTGCGAAACACATTTGCCCGCGGGCAGCCGCAGCATGGCGCCGAGTTCGCCGACGATCTGGAGCGGCTGGTCTCACTGCACGACGCGTCCACCATCGGCGCGGTGATCGTCGAGCCGGTGGCCGGCTCGACCGGCGTGCTGGTCCCGCCGAAAGGCTACCTGGAGCGCCTGCGCGAACTGTGCACGAAGCACGGCATTCTGCTGATATTCGACGAGGTGATCACCGGGTTCGGGCGTCTCGGCAAGCCATTCGCGACCGATTACTTCGGCGTCACGCCGGATTTGATCGTCACCGCCAAGGGCATCACCAACGGCACGGTGCCGATGGGCGCGGTATTCGTCCGGGACGAGATCTTTCAGGCCTTCATGCAGGGGCCGGAGAACTCGATCGAGTTCTTCCATGGCTATACCTATTCCGGGCACCCGGTCGCGTGCGCGGCCGCGATCGCGACGCTGGAGACCTACGCGGACGAAGGGCTGCTTACGCGTGCAGCGTCGCTCGCCAAGCACTTCGAGGACTGCGCGCACGCGCTCAAGGGCCTGCCCCATGTCATCGACGTACGCAATCTCGGCCTGATGGCGGGGATCGAACTCGCGCCGCGGCCGGATGCGCCGGGCAAACGGGCCTTCGAGGCGTTCGTGAAGTGCTTCGAGCAGGGCGTGCTGATCCGCGTCACCGCCGATATCATTGCGCTGTCGCCCCCGCTGATCGTCGAGAATCCGCAAATCGACCGGATCTTCGAAACTCTTTCCAGTGTGCTCCGCACCCTGGAATAAATCCGACCGGTCGATATCCCCTTATTTTGCTGCTGCGTGGACGACGCCCAAGCGCCGTCCACGCAACGGCTGGCGCAGGCGCGTCGGCGTCACGAGGTCTCGCACGAAGTTCGGCAGCGCGAATACACCTTCGTGGGTCTCGCCGTTGTAGTACCTGAGTTCGGTGAGCTTGCGCTGCTCGATCCTGCGGTCGATCTCATCGGCGGTGTAGGCCTTCGGATCGAGCTTGTCCGAGCACACCGCCATCGTCCATAGCGAGCCGTACAGCGGGATGAACATCGTATACGGGCGCACGATGCGGAACACCGAGTTGAGGCGCGCCGCGAGCTCGGCCACGCGCTCGGGGCGCGCCACCGGCGAGCCGATGTGCAGCGTCAACGCCCCGCCCGGGGCCAGCGCCGCGCGGCACCGCTGGAAGAACTCCACCGAGTAGAGCGCCACCGCGGGGCCCACCGGATCGTTGAGGTCGAGCGTAATCAGGTCGAAGCGCTCGGTGGTCTCGCGCACGAACTTCATGCCGTCTTCGACCAGCACGCGCAACTTCCGGTTATCGAACACCCCGTTGTGGACCGCGTGGAAATGCTCGCGCGCGACTTTGATGACGTCGGGGTCGATCTCGACCATCGTCACCTGCTCGACCGACGGGTGCTTGAGCGCCTCCTCCGACGATCCGCCGTCGCCGCCGCCGACGATCAACACCTTTTTCGGCGCATTGTGGGCGGTGAGCGCGGGATGAATGAGGTTCTCGTGGTAGACGAACTCGTCGCGCTCCGAGGTCATGTTGAAACCGTCGAGGCGGAACAGCTTGCCGTATTGCGCCGTCTCGTAGATCTGCATCCTCTGGTAGGGCGTCTGCCACTCGCCCAGCTGGCGCGCGGCCTTGATGTAGAACCCGGTCGAGTCGTTGAGCGGCTCCATCAGAAGGTGACCGCCGCGCTCGATCTCGTGGCGCGCGATTTCGGTCGGCTGGAAATAGGCGATGATCGACTCGAACAGCGTCTTCGCCTTCTCGCTGTTGTCGGCGCTGAAATTGCAGACGTAGACGTCGAGGGTGAGCCCCGCGCGCTCCGGCCAGGTGTGAACCGCGATATGCGACTCGGCGAGCACCACCGTGCCGGTAAAGCCGGCGCCTTCGAACTGCTGGAAGCTCGCGTCCATGACCGTCAGGCCCGAGGCCTGTACGAACTCGATGCACTTTTCGCGGAAGCCCTCGCCGTCAAGGAGCAACCGTGGGTCGCAGCGACAGCCGCCCAGATCACCGATGAGATGAAGACCGTTCATTTCGTCCCCCTCCAAAAAGCAGCGCACGCATCGGGGGCGGCGGTCAGCCGCCCTTCAGCGTGCGCCCAATCCAGAAAAAAGACGCCTTGCGGCGGCTCGCGAAACTTCTATTCAATTCCTTTAGCGCCCCCATTTCGCGAATACGTCTCGCGCATTTGGTGCGCGACGGCATCAATCAGCCCTCGAGCGATGCTGATCTTACTAGGAAGTCTCGGCAAATGAAAGACATCGAACCATTCCGCGGCCTCTATTTCTCCCGGTTGCGGCGTGACATCTCCGCCCGCCCAGTCGCACACGAACGCAATCATCAGCGAATTCGGAAACGGCCACGGCTGGCTATCGAAGTAGCGGATGTTGTTTATCCGCACGCCAACTTCTTCCAGCACTTCGCGCGCCAGACACTGCTCGAGGGTTTCGCCAGGCTCGACGAAGCCGGCGAGCGCGCTGTACATGCCGGCGGGGAAATGCGCGCCGCGCCCGAGCAGCAATTCGCGCCCGCGCTGCACCAGCGCCATTACGGCCGGGGAGATGCGCGGATACACCGAGAGCTTGCACGCGGGGCAGACGCGCACCCGTTCGTCGGGTTTGGGTGCCGTCGGTGCGCCGCAGCGGCCGCAGAACTGGTGCGCCCGGTCCCAGTCGAGCAGCTGGATCGCGCGCCCCGCCAGCGCCAGATGCGTATCGTCGAGAACCGAGAACAGCGTCCGCAGCCCTTCCCAGTTCATTCCGGCCGGCGCATCCGTATCGCGTGGCACTTCTGTGGCCCAGCAGTCAATTCCCGCCAGACGGCCTAGATATAGTGTCCGGAGCGCCTTGGACCCCAAGGGGTCGTAGCCCGTGTTGTTTTTTTGCAACGGCACGCGCGCCCAGCTCGGCCGGATGCGCACCCGGAGATCGTCAGTCGGTTCCGGGCTGGGCGGCCCGATTTCGACCAGCAGCTGGTCGCCGCGGAACACGAACCAGTGGCCGGCGCCGGGGGCCTCCGCCAACGTCAATTGGACGAACCCGTCGGGACTGGAGAAGGGTAGCTGCGGCATGCCGCCGAGTTTACCCGCCGTGATCACCAACGGCGCCCATAAATCCGCGGGGGCGCTGCAAATCCCGTCGCGTATAATCGCCACCTCCCTTCGTGCACTCCGGTCCGCAGCCCCGCATGACTCCGCCCGTACCCGACCGCGACCTCGCGAACGTAATTCGCGCGTTGGCCATGGACGCCGTCCAGCAGGCCAATTCAGGCCATCCCGGCATGCCGATGGGCATGGCCGAGATCGCCGTGGCGCTGTGGCACAGGCACCTGCGCCATAATCCGGCGAATCCCGCGTGGGCGAACCGCGACCGCTTCGTGCTCTCCAACGGGCACGGATCGATGCTGCTCTACGCCCTGCTGCACCTGACCGGCTACGACCTGCCGATGGAAGAGTTGAAGCGCTTCCGTCAGTTGAACTCGAAAACCCCGGGTCACCCGGAGCGAGGCCTCACCCCGGGCGTCGAGACCACCACCGGCCCGCTCGGCCAGGGCGTCTCGAACGCCGTCGGCATGGCGATCGCGGAGAGGCTGCTCGCGGCGGAGTTCAACCGCCCGGGTCTCGAACTGGTCGATCACATTACCTACGTGTTCCTCGGCGACGGTTGCATGATGGAAGGCATCTCGCACGAGTCCTGCGCGCTCGCCGGCACGCTGGGCCTGGGCAAGCTGATCGCGATCTACGACGACAACGGCATCTCGATAGATTCGGAAAAGGGCCGCATCCGGCAGTGGTACACCGACGACGTACGCCGTCGCTTCGAAGCCTACAACTGGCAGGTGATCGCGGGCGTGGACGGTCACGATGTCGATGCGATGGACAAGTCCATCCGCAGGGCCAAGCGCGAGACGGCGCGGCCGACGCTGATTTGCGCGAAGACCGTGATCGGCAAGGGCGCGCCGACCAAGGCCAATACGGGCAGCGCGCATGGTTCGCCGCTCGGCGAGAAAGAAATCGCCGCGACGCGCGAGGCGATCGGCTGGCCGCATCCGCCATTCGTGGTTCCCGACGAGGTCCGCAGGGGCTGGGACGCGCGCCCGGCCGGAAAACGCGTCGAGCGCAAGTGGTCGAAGCTGTTCGATGAGTATGAGCGGCAGTTCCCGCGCGAGGCGGCGGAGTTCACGCGCCGCGTTGCGGGGAAGCTTCCGGCGGATTTCGCCTACCGCGTCGAGCAGCTGGTCCGGGACTGCGACGCCAAGGCGGAGACCATCGCCACGCGCAAGGCGTCGCAGAACACGCTCGAGGTGCTGGTCCCTGCGTTGCCGGAGCTGATCGGCGGCTCGGCCGACCTGGCCGCCTCGAACCTCACCATGGTGAAGGCCTCGAAGGTGGTGGGCGCGAACGAGGGCGGCAACTACCTTTTCTACGGCGTGCGCGAATTCGGCATGGCCGCGATCATGAACGGCCTCGCGGTGCACGGAGGTTTCATTCCGTATGGCGGCACCTTCCTCACGTTCTCCGATTACGCGCGCAACGCTTTGCGCATGGCCGCGCTGATGAAGATCCGAGTCCTCTATGTGTTCACGCACGACTCGATCGGCCTCGGCGAGGACGGCCCGACGCACCAGGCGATCGAGCATGCCGCCAGCCTGCGGCTCATTCCCGGGCTCGACCTCTGGCGTCCGTGCGACACCGTCGAGGCCGCGCTCGCGTGGGCGAGCGCGATCGAGCGCGGGAACGGGCCCAGCGCGCTGGTCTTCAGCCGGCAGAATGTGGAGTTTTGCGTGCGCGACGCAGCCGCAATCGCCGCCGTACGGCGCGGCGGCTATGTGCTCGCCGATTCGGCCGAAGCAAAGGCCGTGATCATTGCCACCGGATCGGAGGTTCCGCTCGCGCTTGCGGCGCGGCGGCAGCTTGCGGCCGAGAATGTTGCGGTGCGCGTGGTATCGATGCCGTCCACCAATGTGTTCGACCGGCAGGAGCATGCGTATCGCGCGACGGTGCTGCCGAAGGGTGTGCCGCGCGTAGCGGTCGAGGCCGGCGTCAGCGATTTCTGGCGCAAATACGTGGGTCTGGAAGGCGCGGTGGTCGGCGTCGACGGCTTCGGCGAATCCGCGCCGGCCGCTGACTTGTTCAAGCACTTCGGCATCACCGCCGAGTCGGTCGCGAACGCGGTGAGATCGGTCATTTAGGAGAAGGCATGTCCATCAAGGTCGCCATCAACGGCTTCGGCCGCATCGGCCGCAATATCCTGCGAGCGAATTACGAGAGCGCAACAAAGCATAATCTGCAGTTTGTTGCGATCAACGACCTCGGCGACGCGAAGACCAACGCCCATCTGCTCAATTACGACACCACGCACGGTCGCTTCAGGGGCACGGTCGCGGTCGAGGGCGAGCACATGGTCGTCAACGGCGACCGGATCCGGGTGCTGGCGATGCGCAAGCCCGAGGAATTGCCATGGAAGGACCTCGGCGTCGACATGGTCATGGAATGCACCGGCCTGTTTAATAGCAAGGAGAAGGCGGCGGGGCATCTCAGGGCCGGCGCAAAGAAGGTGATCCTTTCGGCCCCAGGGGGCAAGGACGTGGACGCGACTGTGGTGTACGGAGTCAATCACCATGTGCTCAAGGCCGCACACACGGTGATCTCGAACGCGTCGTGCACCACCAACTGCCTCGCTCCGCTGGTGAAGGCACTGAATGACCGGATCGGCGTAGTCTCAGGCCTGATGACCACGGTGCACGCTTATACCAATGACCAGGTGCTCACCGACGTCTATCACGAAGACCTGCGCCGCGCGCGTTCGGCCACCATGTCGATGATTCCGACCAAGACCGGCGCAGCCTCCGCAGTCGGTCTGGTGTTGCCGGAGCTGAACGGCAAGCTCGACGGCTACGCGATCCGCGTGCCGACGATCAACGTCTCGATCGTCGATCTCGTGTTCACCGCCAAACGCGCGACCACGGTGGAGGAGGTGAATGCGGTGATGAAGCAGGCCGCAGATGGCGAACTGAAAGGCGTGCTCGAGTACAGCAAGGACCCGCTGGTGTCGGTGGATTTCAACCATAACCCCGCGTCGTCGATCTTCGATTCCACGCTCACCAAGGTCGCGGAGGGCACGTTGGTCAAAGTGGGCGCCTGGTACGACAACGAGTGGGGCTTCAGCAACCGTATGCTCGACACCGCGGTTGCATTCATGAACGCGAAGTAACCGCTTGTGCCGGCCACCTCGGTCAGATTCAAACGCATGGCGGACGTGGATCTGAAGGGCAAGCGCGTGCTGATCCGCGCCGATCTGAACGTGCCAATCGAAGCCGGAAAGATTTCGGACGACACGCGGATCCGCGCCTCGTTGCCCGGGATACGCGCGGCGCTCGCCGCGCGCGCGCGGGTCATGGTGACCTCGCACCTGGGTCGGCCAAAGGAGGGCAAGTGGAGCGAGGCGGACTCGCTCGCGCCGGTAGCGAAGCACTTAGCCGACCTCCTCGGCGTTGAGGTGCCTCTGGTGCGCGATTGGGTGTCGGGCGGCGAAGTTGCGCCTGCGCCGGGCAAGCTCGTGATGCTCGAGAACTGCCGCATGAACAAGGGCGAGAAAGCCGACGACGAAACCCTGGCGAGGAAGATTGCGGCGTTGTGCGATGTTTACGTGAATGACGCGTTCGGCACCGCGCACCGCGCGGAGGCCACTACGCACGGCGTGGCGCGTTTTGCCCCGGTCGCCTGCGCGGGCCCCCTGATGGCCGGAGAACTCGACGCACTCGGCAAGGCCCTTGCCAACCCGAAGCGGCCGCTGGTGGCGATCGTCGCCGGCTCCAAGGTCTCGACCAAGCTGACCGTTCTTGATGCACTGTCGAAGAAGGTCGATTTCCTCATCGTCGGAGGCGGCATCGGCAACACGTTCATGCTTGCGGCCGGGCTGCCGATCGGCAAGTCGCTTGCCGAAGCCGATCTCGTCGGCGAGGCGAAGAAGATCATCGACGGCATGCGCTCGCGCGGTACAGACGTGCCGATCCCTGCCGACGTAGTGTGCGCGAAGGAATTGTCCCCGGACGCACAGGCGGTGACCAAGGCGTCGAGCGCCGTGTCGGCGGACGACATGATCCTCGACATCGGCCCTGAGACCGCCGGACTGCTGGCGGCGAAACTGGCCACCGCCGGAACGATTGTCTGGAACGGACCCGTGGGAGTGTTCGAGATCGAGCAGTTTTCCAAAGGGACCGAGGTACTCGCGCTGGCAATCGCGAACTCGAAGGCATTTTCCATCGCCGGCGGCGGCGACACCGTGGCCGCGATCAACAAGTTCGGCATCGCCGACAGGATCGGCTACATCTCGACAGCGGGCGGCGCGTTTCTGGAGTTTCTCGAGGGCAAGACGCTTCCGGCGGTAGCCGCGCTCGAGGCGCGGGCCTAAACCTTGCGGGGACGCGGCGCGCCTTCACTCGCAATGAGCGCGCCGAGTATTTCCTCCGACGTCGTCGGCACCGAAGTGGGTCCCGTCGCGCAGACGATCGATGCGCGCTGGCTGATGGCCTACGCCGCGGCGCTCGGCGAGACCGATCCGCGCTACTACGACACCGGCGCGACGGGCGGCGTGATCGCGCATCCGCTGTTTCCAGTTTGCTACGAGTGGCCGGTGGTGCTGGAAATGCGGGAGCGGGCCAACCTCGCAGCGCATTACCCTCGGCTGCTCCACGCGCAACACGATCTCGTCGTGCACCGGGCACCGCGCGCGGGCGAACTGCTGCAGAGCACTGCGCGGGTCATCGCGGCGGCGCAGCGCGCGCCGGGGGTGTTCCTGGTGACGCGTTGCGAGACGCGCGCGGCTGGAGGCGAGCTCGTCAACGTCTCCGACTTCGGCGCGCTTTACCGGGGCGTGGCGCTCGACGGCGGCGACCGGCAGATCGAGGAGGGTTCGTTCGCGATCCCCGAGACCGCGGCAACTCTTGATTCCATCGGGGAGATCGCGGTCCCGGCCACGCTCGGACATGTCTACTCCGAGTGCGCGCGCATCTGGAATCCGATCCATACCGACCTCGCCTATGCGCGCACGGCAGGGCTGCCGGGCATCATCCTGCACGGAACCGCGACGCTCGCGCTTTCGGTGTCGCGCGCGCTCGCGGCGTGCGGCGGCAATCCGGCGCAGGTGCGGCGTGTGCGCTGCCGGTTCAGCGGAATGGTTGCGATGCCCGCGACGCTGGAAGTGCACGCCGCGCGCTTAGGCGGTGAGATCGGTTTCGAGACGCATTGTTCGGGCACGCCAGTCGTTTCGCGGGGAAGCGTCATGCTCGCGGCGCTCGAGGTCTGAGCCTAGTTTCCGCCTAAGCAGCTAGCGCATCTTCCTCTGCCAGGCGCAAATCAGGACTCGTCTTCAAATCCAGCCATCGCAGCATGCCCAGATTGCGAATCGTCGAGGCCACCGTGACCTCGTCCAGCGGTGGACGACGTTTCTGCTTCCATTGCATGACGCTCTGCAAAACGTCCTTCTCGCTAGGCCGCGCGTCCTGAACGCGGCCCAGCTCTTGCGCGGCGAAGAGCACGGTTGCAATCACCTCCGCTTGATTGGTGTCGACACGTACGAAAAGATCTGAGGTCTTGTTTAGAATCGTTGCCCACTGATCGAAGGCGGGCGCGTATCTTTGCCTGATTCGGTCGAAGTTCGGCCCAACCTTGACCATGAACATCCTTCCCTGCCGCTCTTCCTGCAGCAAGCCGTTGTTAATCAGCTTCGCCTCGACGCTCTTCAATTCCTGCGAGAACGGGCCGAAGCTCCCGCGTCGATAGTTCAATCGCGTCGGCAATCCTTCACTGGTTGCGATAAATGCAATTTTCTGGAAAATTGTCCGGCCGATCGGCCAGTGATAGGGCTGCTGCTCAATGCGCTTGACGATTTCCACCAGTGAAACCCATGCCGCATCCAACCCGGACTCGCCGTTGCGGGCAGCACGACTTTCGAGCGCGTCGCCACCTCTTTCAAGGAACTCCCGCGTCAACTCCTTAGGGCTTGTTCCGTACGGCGCGTACATCTCCACTGGGATGTTCATCTGCTTCGCATACCGGTAAATCAGCGGACCGATCGCCCGCCATTCCAGTTGGCCGTTGCCGCAACCCAGCGGCGGGATCGCAAGCGACCCTAGGCCCCATTCCTTGTAGTGCGCGACAAGGTACTTGAGCCCGCGCTCGATGTCGTCGATTCTCGACACAGACTTCCAGTGATCTTTGGTCGGGAAATTAACTATCTGAGGCGGAAGCAGGGTCCGGTACAAATACGGTAATCCGGGCTTTACCTCGCCGCGATTGCACCGCTCAATGTAGTCGGCATACATCTCCGGAAAATGTTTCTTGAACTCAAGGGCGATGCCCTTGCCCATGACGCCTACGCAGTTCACCGTGTTGACCAGCGTCTCGGCTTTCGACTCCAGGATGTCGCCAACCAGGATTTTCATGCGCTCCCCTAAAAGAACATGTCGCCGCGGATATGCACGGGCAATCGTGGATTCCGTTGCTGAAACGTCGTCTGCGCATCTTGATTCGCGACATACGCCCCTACAATCAAGTGCGCGCCCACCCGATCCGGCACCAGCAGCTCCGCGCATTTTTCCGACTTGTGTCGCATTGCCTCGTAAGGGTCATCTTGATGTAACCAGAACCGGGCAAATACCCGATCACGATTGATATTCGCCAAGCCTTCGGCGCCTGGCCAGAAGCGTGCCCAACCGCTCGCTGCATTGCGATCTGTCACGATCACACCCGCCTGATCCAACACCGACGCGTCGACGCGCAGCACGCAGATTTCCGGATTGCGTGCACGGCACTTGCTTAACATTGGATTGTGCGCGTCGAAATATAGATTTGCATACTCGTGCAACGGCCGCGCGCCGGGTATTTGCTTGTTGCTCCGTCGCTCCTGGATCTCCGGCATCGCGACTGAGTCGTGAGCAAGCTGCTCGGCGAGATTGTGGGACAGAATGCCGTGCTGCGAAATCGAAGGCACATTCGCGATCGCGGTGATGTAATGCAGTTCAATGACATCGCCAAGGTTCATCCGTTCCCGGCATCGTTGCCCATGCCGCCAACCAGTGAAGCGAGCTGCGCGGCCTCACGCTGCGAGCGGGAGCTCGCAGCGGAGGACTTCTTCGAGGTCCTCCTTCGGGCGGCCATAGTCCTCCGCTAGCGCTTCAAGCTTCTCGCCTGCGCTGAATCGCTCGATGAGGACGTCGGTGCGGATGCCGGTGCCGTCGAGCACCGGGCGGCCGAAGCCGAATCGAGGGTCGATCACTACCGCTCCGCGCACGCCCTTGGTGACATCAAGGCGCGGATTGCGCGGAATCAGATACAGCTTCATCGGGATGCCGGAAGAATCGCGTCGCACGCAGCGAAGGTGGGCGAACAGATCCACCCTGTTCGTGTGGAAATCATGGTCGGCGAGGGGATGCGGGCTCGGGAATCGGCGCTTGAGATAGGCAACTGCCGTACGCACTTGGGGCAAACCGACTTCGTGCTTGCGGCGAATCGCGGCGAGAACGAAAAGCTCGACCAAGTTGATGAACGACAGGCGCTTCGTCTTCCGGTCTGCAATCTCGATCACCGGGGAAAACCGATGCGGATTGCGCTGGGCGTCGTAATAGCGCTGTCCAACGCACCACGCGCGAACTGTGGAGGAAGGCAGCCGCAGGTAATGTGCAGCCTCAGCGAGCGCGTACACAGGGACTTCGCGAAGCTCGATTGCGGAGGGGGCGTTCATTTCGCGCTCCTGGTGGCGGCAGCGCGGATTATGGCACGCGCCCCCCGCCTTCAACGTTTCTTGAGCG
>JADGRQ010000047.1 GCA_017880775.1 Burkholderiales bacterium
GCGCTGTTTCTGGCCATCGCCGCGCCGTGGTTCGTGGCGGTGTCGCTGGCTAACGAGGAATTTTTCCGCTTTTTTTTCGTGCACGAGCACTTTGAGCGCTTTCTTACGCGCGTGCACGGCCGTTATGCGCCATTCTGGTACTTCGTGCCGGTGCTCCTCGCGGGTGCAATGCCGTGGGTGATCAGCCTGTTTCCGGCCCTGGTCCGCGCATGGACTGCCTCGCCGCAGCGTCAATTTCGCCCAGAGCGCTTTCTGCTCTTGTGGTGCGCGGTGGTATTCGTGTTTTTTTCCGCGTCGAACTCGAAGCTGCAGGGATACATCCTGCCGCTGCTGCCGGCAGCGGCGCTTCTGATCGGTGCTGAACTCCTCCGCACGCCGAGGGTCTTGCTCACCGTCCAGGCTTTCGCGGCGGCCACGGCGGGCGCCGCGATATTCGCCCTTTCGCCAGGCGTCGTCCAACGCGCCGGCGAGAATCTTCCGCAGTTGATGTCGCAGGCGTTTGCGCACTGGCTGGGCGTGGCCGGCGCCGTATTATGCGCCGGGGCGCTCGCCGCGGCCGTGCTCGCATGGACACGCCGGCGGACTGCATCGATCGTGGCGCTCGCGTTTTCCGGGCTGGCCGTCGTGCAGATCGCGCTCTCGGGTTACGAAACGCTTTCACCGGTGTATTCCGCGCATCAAATCATCGAGCGCATCCGTCCCCAGCTGAAACCCGGCGCCTCCTTTTACTTTGTCGATACGTTCGATCACACCCTGCTGTTCTACCTCGGGCGGACTGTGACCATGGTGCAGTACCGCGACGAACTCGCGACCGCGATCGACTGGGAACCGCACAAGTTCCTCCCCGACGTCGACGCCTTCGCGCGCGCGTGGCGCAATGACCGCGAGGCCTACGCGGTCTTTTCCGCGGCGCAGTTCAGCGATCTGCGTCTGAAGTTGGACCTTCCGATGCTGGTAATCGCCTCCGACCCGCGCAGGATCATTGTGAGAAAACCATGAGTCTCGTCAGCTTCGCACTCATCCTTTCCGGCGTGCTGCTGAACGCCGCGGCACAGCTGCTGCTCAAGGCGGGCACCAACGCCGTCGGGCAATTCGAATTCACCGCCGCCAACATTGCCCCGATCGGGGCGCGGCTTGCGCTCGAGCCGCACATCGTCGGCGGCGTGGCCTGCTACGTCGTGAGCCTGGTGGTGTGGGTCCTCGGCCTGTCGCGCACCGAGGTGAGCATCGCCTACCCGATGCTGGCGATCGGCTACGTGGTCAACGCGCTTGCCGCCTGGTACCTGTTCGAAGAGAACCTGAGCGCGGCGCGCTGGACCGGCATCGGTTTCATCGTGCTGGGCGTGTTCCTGGTGGTGCGCAGCGCATGACCGGCGCCTTCCTGCCGTTCACGCGCCCCTCGATCGACGACGAGACGATCGAGGGCGTGAGCGAGGTGCTGCGCTCCGGCTGGATCACCTCCGGCCCGAAGGTGAAGGAGTTCGAGGCCGCGCTGTCGCGCCGCTACGACGGGCGGCCGGTGCGCGTCTACAACTCCGGCACCGCAGCGCTCGAGGTCGGGCTGCGCGTTGCCGGGATCGGACCGGGCGATGAGGTGATCACCACGCCGCTTTCCTGGGTGGCGACGGCGAACGTAATTCTGCAGGTCGGCGCAAAACCGGTGTTCGTGGACGTCGATCCGGCCACCCGCAACCTCGACCTGGAAGCCGCGCAGCGGGCCGTCACCCCAGCGACGCGCGCGATACTGCCCGTCTACCTCGCCGGCCTGCCGCTCGATCTCGACCGCCTGTACGCGATCGCCGGGCGCCACCGCCTGCGCGTGATCGAGGACGCGGCGCAGGCGATCGGCAGCCGCTGGCGCGGCACCGAGATCGGCGCACGCGGCGATCTGATCGCGCTGAGTTTCCACGCCAACAAGAACATCACCAGCGGGGAAGGCGGCGCACTGGTATTGCCCGGCAAGGCGGAGGTGCCTCTTGCCGAGCAGCTCAGGCTGCAGGGCGTGGTGCGCTCGGGCGAGGATGGCATGGAAGTCGAAATCGCCGGCGGCAAGTTCAATCTCACCGACATCGCCGCGCGCATCGGCCTCGGCCAGCTCGTACGCCTGGAGGAGTTCAACGCGCGCCGCGAACAGCTTGCCCGGCGCTATTTTGAGCGCTGGGACCGGGCGCTCGGCTGCGAACTGCCCCCGCCGGCGTTCGGCGAATCGAACTGGCACATGTTCCAGGTCGTCTTGCCGGAGCAGATCAAGCGCGCCGATTTCATCGCTCGCATGCGCGGCGAAGGCATCGGCATCGGCGTGCACTATCCGGCAATCCACCTGTTCGGACTGTACCGCGGGCTCGGCTTCCGCGAGGGACAGTTTCCGCACGCCGAGCGCATCGGGCGCTCGATCGCAACGCTGCCGCTGTTTCCGTCGATGCAGGACACCGACGTCGATCGCGTCTGCGCGGCGGCGGGGCATGTCCTCCGTATACTTCGGGGATGACTTCTGTTGCTCTATGCGTGGTGATCCCCGTCTTCAACGAGGAGGACGGGCTGCCGGCGCTGTTCGAGCGGCTGTACCGCGCGCTTGACGCGCTGCAGGTGCGCTACGAAGCAGTGTTCGTGAATGACGGAAGCGGCGACCGTTCGGCAGCGCTGCTCCGGGAACAGTTCGAGCGGCGACCGGATGTCACCCGCGTCATCCTTCTGCGCAGCAACGTCGGCCAGCATGCCGCCATCATGGCCGGCTTCGCGCACTGCCGCGGGGAGCGTGTTGTCACGCTCGACGCCGACCTGCAGAACCCGCCCGAGGAGATCGCGCGGCTGCTCGCCAAGATGGACGAAGGGCACGACTACGTCGGCAGCATCCGCCGCGCGCGGCAGGACTCGGCGCTGCGCCGCGCCGCCTCGCGCGCAATGAACGCGCTGCGTGAGCGCATCACCCGCATCCGCATGACCGACCAGGGTTGCATGCTGCGTGCCTACAGCCGTGCGATCGTCGATGCGATCGTGAGCTGCCGCGAGATAAATACCTTCATCCCGGCGCTCGCCTGGACGTTTGCGCGCAATCCGGTCGAGATCGAAGTGGCGCACGAGGAACGCGCGGCCGGTGCTTCCAAGTATTCGTTCCTCAAGCTGATCGAGCTCAATTTCGACCTGATCACGGCGTTTTCGGTGAAGCCGCTGCATCTGTTCTCGCTGTTCGGCATGCTGGTGGCGGTCGCCTCGGTGTTCACTTATGTCATCGTGATCGCAAATCGCTGGATCGCCTCGGACAGTGTCATGGAAGGCGTGCGCGCGATCTGGGACCGCGACATCCTCGCGTTTTTCCTGATCGGCATGACCCTGTTCGGCCTCGGCTTGGTCGGCGAGTACGTAGGGCGCATCTACGAACAGGTGCGACATCGCCCGCCGTACCTGATCGATGCCATCCTGGAGCGCAGGGATTGACCCGCGCGGTGGTTTTCGGCTACCACGACGTGGGATGCCGCTGCCTGGAGGTCCTGCTGCGCCACCGCGTCGAGGTCCCGCTGGTGGTGACGCATGAAGATGAACCCGGGGAGTTCATCTGGTTCGCGAGCCTCGCCGCGCTCGCGGCGCGGCACGAACTGCCCACCGTCGCGCCCGAGAACCCGAACGCGCCGGAGCTGATCGCGCGCGTGCGCGCGCTCGCACCCGACTTTCTTTTTTCGTTCTACTGTCGCCGCATGCTCTCGAGTGAACTGCTGCGGATCCCGCGCAGGGGCGCGTACAACATGCACGGCTCGCTGCTGCCCAAGTACCGCGGGCGCGTGCCCGTGAACTGGGCGGTGATCAGGGGCGAAACCGAAACCGGCGCGACGCTGCATGAGATGGTCGAAAAGCCCGACGCCGGGCGAATCGTCGATCAGCAAGCCGTGGCGATCGGGCCGGACGAGACCGCGCTCGAGGTCTTCCGCAAGGTCACCGGCGCCGCGGAGCGGGTGCTGGAGCGCAGCCTGCCGCGCTTGATCGACGGCAGTGCCGAGCTTCGAGCACAAGATCTCGCGAGCGGCAATTATTGCGGCGCGCGACGTCCCGAGGACGGCCGCATCGACTGGAACCGCACGGCGGAAAGCGTGCACAATCTGGTGCGCGGCGTCGCGCCGCCGTACCCGGGTGCGTTCTGCGCGGTGCGCGGAAGAACGCTTCGAGTCCTGCGTACCGCCCGCCAACCGGGCCGCACGGGAGCGTTCAAAACGCCGGTGTTGTTCATCGACGACAATCGATGCTTCGCCCAGTGCGCGAATGGCAGTATTCTGCGCATCCTTGATTGCGAGCTCGACGGACAGGCCCTGAAGCCCGACGAATTCGCGCGATTGCTCGGACCATTGCCGATCCCTCTAACGGAACAATCTCCGGCCAACACATGAAGAAGATTCTGGTCCTGGGCGTCAACGGGTTCATCGGCCATCACCTCTCGCAGCGCATCCTGCGCGACACCTCTTGGGAGGTGTACGGCATGGACATGCAGACCGACCGCATCACCGACCTGCTCGATGAGCCGCGCTTTCGCTTTTTCGAGGGTGACATCACGATCAACAAGGAGTGGATCGAATACCACGTGCGCAAGTGCGACGTGGTGCTGCCGCTGGTCGCCATCGCGACGCCGGCCACCTACGTGAGCGACCCGTTGCGCGTGTTCGAACTCGATTTCGAGGCCAACCTGCCGATCGTGCGTTCCTGCGTCAAGCACGGCAAACGCCTGGTTTTCCCATCGACGTCGGAGGTGTACGGGATGTGCCCCGACAGGTTGTTCGATCCGGAATCCTCGACCCTCGTGTACGGGCCGATCGACAAGCCGCGCTGGATCTACGCCTGCGCCAAGCAGCTCATGGACCGGGTGATCTGGGCTTACGGCATGCAACAAAAACTCGATTTCACGCTGTTCCGGCCGTTCAACTGGATCGGCGCGGGGCTGGATTCGATCAACGCCGCGAAGGAGGGGAGCTCGCGGGTGATTACCCAGTTCCTCGGCAACATCGTGCGCGGCGAGGCGATCCAGCTGGTGGACGGCGGCCGCCAGAAACGTAGCTTTACCTACGTCGATGACGGCATCGATGCGCTGATGCGCATCATCGATAACCCGCGCGGCGTCGCGAGCGGCCGTATCTACAACATAGGCAATCCAAGTAACAACTTCGCAATCCGCGAGCTGGCGGAGATGATGCGCTCGCTCGCCCTCACCTACCCCGAGTACCGCGTCAACGCGCGCAAAGTGAAGCTCGTGATCACCACCGCGGCCCGTTACTACGGCAAGGGCTACCAGGACATGCAGAACCGGGTACCGAAGATCGCCAACACGCGGCGCGACCTCGGCTGGAGGCCGCGCGTCGGCATGCAGACGGCGCTGCAGCGCATCTTCGACGCCTATCGCACTAGAGTCGCCGACGCGCGCCGCCTGATCGATTGAACTCGTGCTTCTCGCCCTCAAGGTCGACGTCGACACCCTGCGCGGCACGCGGGAAGGCGTGCCCCGCCTGGTCGAGGCGCTCCGCGGACACGGGGCGGGCGCGACTTTCCTGTTCAGCCTGGGGCCCGACCACACCGGCCGCGCGATCAAGCGCGTGTTCCGCCGCGGATTCGTCGGCAAAGTCTCACGCACTTCGGTACTCTCGCACTACGGTCTGAAGACGCTGCTGTACGGCACGCTGCTGCCCGGCCCGGATATCGGGCGATGCTGCGGCGATGTCATGCGGAGCGTGCGCGATGCGGGCTTCGAGGCCGGCATCCATTGCTGGGACCATGTGCGCTGGCAAGACCGGGCCGCCGCGGCCGATGCCGCCTGGACCGAGCGCGAACTGTCCCTTGCGTGCGAACGGTTCGAGGAAGTCTTCGGCGTGCCCGCGAAGGTGCATGGCGCGGCAGGCTGGCAGACCAACGCCCACGCCCTGCGCAAGACGCAGCGGCTCGGCTTCGACTACTGCTCGGACACCCGCGGCACGCGCCCGTTCATCCCGGTCTGCGCAGGAGAGGCGGTCGATTGCCCGCAGCTCCCGACCACCCTGCCTACGCTCGACGAGCTCATCGGCGCCGACGGCATCGATGCATCCAATGTGGCGCAGGCCGTGCTCTCGCTCACGGCGCGACCGCCGGCGAATGGCCATGTCTACACGCTCCACGCCGAACTGGAGGGCGGCAGGCTCGCGCCGGCGTTCGAGCAGCTTCTCGCCGGCTGGAAAGCGCAGGGTTACCGACTGGTGCCAATGCGCGAAATCCGCGCGAGCCTGAACATACGCTCGCTGCCGCGCAACGAGATCGCGTCGGGCAGCGTACCGGGCCGCTCGGGCACGCTGGCGCTTCAGGGACGTGCCGTCGGCTAGGCAGGAAACGCGGACGTCGCGCCCTGCACCCAGGCGCGCCCGTGAGCGTAGAGCTGCTCGACCACCGGCCCCTTCAGTTGCGGCATGTCGAGCTTGATGGTGAAACCGATCTTCGTCTGCAGGTACGCAAGGTGGCGGTAGCCTTCCGGAAAGCGCGCAAGCAACTCCTGATCGAGCTTGAGGATCGCGGACGGATCGAGGGGGTCCATGCGGTCCTTCTCGTAGATCGGCTGGCGGCGCACGATGCCCCAGCGGCCGTCGCGCTTCTCGAAGAAATCGAAAAACCTGCCGGTACACACCACGTCGACCAGGACGCCATCCACCGCCGCCCGCTGGCTGATGGTCATCTTGGTCTGCGCGGTCGCCCGCCGGCCGTTCAGGTCCACGCTTGAGCCGCCAAGGAAGTGCAGGATGCTCACGCCGTCGTCGAAGCCCGCGCGGCTCACCTCGATGAATTCCTCAGCCGGCCCCTGGAACCATGTAGCCGACATCCAGCCGTCGTGGTGCCATACAGTGCGGAACCGCTCCCAGTCGCCCGCATCGCGCCACAGTGCCCAGTTCTGCACCACCTCGATGATCGCAAGCCTGTCTTGCACCGCATCGTCCACTGTCGCACCTCTGCCGATTGACGCGCCCAGCCGCGAGGCGTTAGCTTACGACGACGGCAGGGGGAGGATATGGAAGAACTGTTTCCGGACTTCGCGCAACGGCGCATCCGCACCCGCGGCGCGACGATCAATCTGGTCTGCGCGGGCAACGGCCCGCCGCTGCTGCTGTTGCACGGCTACCCGGAAACGCACGCGATGTGGCACCAGCTCGCGCCGCGGCTTGCAAGCGAGTACAGCGTCGTGTGCCCGGACCTGCGGGGTTACGGCGATTCGTCCAAGCCGAAGGGCCTGCCCGATCATTCGAACTATTCCAAGCGCGCGATGGCCGGGGACATGGTCGAAGCGATGGAAAAGCTCGGCTTCGCGCGTTTTCACGCGGTGGGACACGACCGCGGAGCACGCGTCGCGCACCGGCTCGCGCGCGATCACGGCAAACGCGTGGTGACGCTCACCTTGCTCGACATCTCGCCGACGCTGAAGATGTACGAAAGCACCAACATGGCCTTCGCGCGCGCGTACTACCACTGGTTCTTTCTGATCCAGAAGCCGCCGCTGCCGGAGCGGCTGCTCGCCGGGCAGGTTCCCGCCTACATCCTCGGCCGGATTGGCCGCGGCACGGGCGGCTTGAAGCATTTCGACCGGCGCGCCATCGCCGAGTACGTGCGCGCATTTCAGGATCCGCGCACCATCCACGCCACCTGCGAGGACTACCGCGCTTCGGCCGGCATCGATCTCGAGCACGATCGCCGCGACCGGAACAGGAAACTGAAGATGCCATTGCTCGTACTGTGGGGGAAACACGGCGTGATCCAGGCGATGTTCGATCCGTTGAATGACTGGCGCGAGGTCGCCTCGAACGTGAGCGGCAAGGCGCTCGATTGCGGGCATTTCCTGCCCGAAGAGGCGCCGGATGCGGTGCTGCGGGAGCTGAGACGCTTCCTCGCCCGGCACCGGGGGACTTAGACGAAATCCCTTTCCATTCAAGATGCTGCGGATGTTCCGGACAAGCAGAAAAATAGCCCTTGCGCTCGCACCGAAACTTCTGTTCAATGAAACGCTTGCGGCGTTAATTTGAGAAGGTGTTTTAACACTCCACGCCCCCAGGATGCTGAATAAACCCGTCAAGGACTTCTCGCTTCCCTCGACCGGCGGCATCACGTTCAAGCTCTCGGATCATCGCGGCAGCAAGCAGGTGCTGTACTTCTACCCGAAGGACAACACCCCCGGCTGCACCACCGAAGGCGCGCGGTTCCGCGACCTGCATGGCGATTTCCGCAAGGCCCGCTGCGAGGTATTCGGCATCTCGCGCGACTCGTTGCGCTCGCACGAGGGCTTCAAGGCCAAAATGGACTTTCCGTTCGAGTTGCTGTCGGACGCGGACGAAGCCGTGTGCGGCCAGTTCGGCGTGATCAAGATGAAGAACCTGTACGGCAAGAAGGTCCGCGGTATCGAGCGCAGCACGTTCGTGATCGACGCGAACGGCGTGCTGGCGCGCGAATGGCGCGGCGTGAAGGTCCCCGGCCACGTAGATGAGGTACTCGATTTTGTTAAGGCCCTCTGATCGCCCGCTCGATTCCGACGCAGCGGGAGCCGCAGACGCGGTCTCCATCAGTTCCTCCTCCATTACCGCCCCCCCCTCCTCCGCGCAGATGCCCAAGCGCTCCCGCTCGAAACCGAAACGGCGCGCGACCAAGCTGTTCGTGCTCGACACCAACGTGCTGATGCACGACCCCACCAGCCTGTTCCGCTTCGAGGAGCACGACGTGTTCCTGCCGATCGGCACGCTCGAGGAGCTGGATGCGAACAAGAAGGGCCTGTCGGACGTGTCACGCAACGCGCGGCAGGCAAGCCGCTTCCTCGACGAGATCGTCACGAGCGTGGCCGGCAGCACGGCTGCCGACATCCGCGCGGGCATCCCGCTCGTGCCGAAAGCGGGCGAAGCGCCTCACGGACGCCTGTTCCTGCAGACCGAGGCGATCAACGGCGAACTGCCGGCAAACCTCGCGATGGGCAAGACCGACAACCAGATCCTGTCGGTGGTGCGCCACCTGCAGGCGCGCGAACCGCAGCGCCATGTGATCCTGGTTTCGAAAGACATCAACATGCGGATCAAGGCGCGCGCGCTCGGCCTTGCCGCGGAGGACTATTTCAACGACAAGGTGCTGGAGGACGCCGATCTGCTCTACACCGGCGTGTGCCAGCTCCCGGCGGATTTCTGGGACACGCACGGCAAGGACATGGAGTCCTGGAAGAAGGAAGGCCACACCTATTACCGCGTGCGCGGGCCGCTCGTACCGCAGCTGCACCTGAACGAGTTCGTCTACGACGAGTCCGGCGACCGGCCGCTGTACGCGATGGTGAAGGAGAGATCCGGACGCGTCGCGGTGCTCGAGACGCTGCGCGACTACGGCCACGCAAAGAACAGCGTCTGGAGCGTCACCGCCCGCAACCGCGAGCAGAATTTCGTGCTCAACCTGCTGATGAACCCGGCGGTGGACTTCATTACGCTCACCGGGCAGGCGGGCACCGGAAAAACCCTGCTCACGCTCGCTGCGGGGCTCACCCAGGTGCTCGACGAAAAGCGCTACAACGAGATCATCGTCACGCGCGTCACCGTGCCGCTGGGCGAGGACATCGGCTTTCTGCCGGGCACCGAGGAGGAGAAGATGACGCCCTGGATGGGCGCCCTCGAGGACAACCTCGACGTGCTCAACGCCTCCGACGAGTCGGGCGGCGAGTGGGGACGCGCCGCGACGCGCGATCTCGTGCGCTCGCGCATCAAGATCAAGTCGCTCAATTTCATGCGCGGGCGCACCTTCATCAACAAATACCTGATCATCGACGAGGCGCAGAACCTGACTCCGAAGCAGATGAAGACGCTGGTGACGCGCGCCGGACCCGGCACCAAGGTGGTGTGCCTCGGCAACATCGCTCAGATCGACACGCCCTACCTGACCGAGGGCAGCTCGGGGCTGACTTACGTCGTCGACAGGTTCAAGGACTGGTCGCATTCCGGCCATGTCACGCTCGCCCGCGGCGAGCGCTCGCGCCTCGCCGATCACGCTGCCGAGGTTTTGTAGAACGACGCTACCGCTGCTCCGATTGACCTGATATTCTTCGCGCTTTTCATTTTCCAGAGGACGCCATGACTCGCGTTTCAACCCCGTTTGCCCGTCGGTTTCTTGCCCGTGCATTGCTGAGCGTTGCGGTCGCGTTTTTCGCGCTGCCCGCGCTTGCGCAGGACAAGGGATTCCAGCCGCAGGTCGGGCAGCAGGGCAAGGACGTGATCTGGGTGCCGACGCCAGACGAAATCGTCGAGCGCATGCTGCGCATGGCGCAGACCACCGCCAACGATTACGTGATCGACCTCGGCGCGGGCGACGGCCGCATCGCGATTGCCGCGGCGAAGAAATTCGGCGCCCGGAGCACCGGCCTCGAGTACAACCCGGACATGGTCAAGCTCTCGCAGCGCAACGCCGAGAAAGAAGGCGTCGCGAGCAAGGCGAAATTCCAGCAGGCCGATATCTTCGTCACCGATTTCAGCCAGGCCACCGTGCTCACCATGTACCTGCTGCCGAACCTGAACCTCAAGCTTCGCCCGACCATCCTCACGATGAAGCCGGGTACGCGCGTGGTCTCGCACTCCTTCACCATGGATGACTGGCAACCCGACGAAACGTCGTCGGTGGATGGCCGCAACGCCTACCTGTGGATCGTGCCGGCGAACGTGGCGGGCGCCTGGAAGCTCGGGTTCAACGGCCAAAGCCATGAGGTGACCTTCGACCAACGCTACCAGAAGATCGAAGGCACCATCCGTCTGGGCGTGATCAGCGCCGGATTGCGCGAGCCGTTTCTGAGCGGTTTCAACATCCGCTTCGCCTACGTCGACAACGGCGGCCAGCGCCACCAGTTTACCGGCCAGGTGACCGGTGCCCGCATGGAAGGCTCCGTCAGGAGCGACGACGGAAAGGAATCACGCTGGAGCGCCGAAAAACGGTAGAAACTAGATTTTACTGTGGGTGCCGTCGCAGAACGGCGTCCCGCCCGTGCGTTTGCAGCCGCAGAGCCAGACCTTCTGCGCCTCGCTCACCGTGAACTTGACCGGATTGATGGCGCCGCCCTTGTGCGAGCCGTCGCAAAATGGCTGGCGCTTGGATTGCCCGCAGGCGCACCACCAGTAATCGCCCGGAGCGAGTTCCACCGCGTACGGAGATTTCTGCGGCATCAGCGGTTCGGCCATGACACCCTCCTGTCGGAACGGCAGGGTGCATTAAAGCGCGCTTCGGTCGAATTGGCTAGTCGCGGTGGCGGCTGATTCAGTAGCCGCCGGGCGAGGCAAAATTCTCGAAACGGGTGAACTCGCCGATGAAGGTCATTTTCACGGTTCCGATCGGGCCGTTCCTCTGTTTGCCGATGATGATTTCGGCGCTGCCCTTGTCGGGCGACTCCGGGTTGTAGACTTCGTCGCGGTAGATGAACAGGATCAGATCAGCGTCCTGTTCGATCGCACCCGATTCGCGCAGGTCCGACATCACAGGGCGCTTGTTGGGGCGCTGCTCGAGCGCGCGGTTGAGCTGCGAGAGTGCGACCACCGGTACCTCCAGCTCCTTGGCCAGCGCCTTGAGCGAGCGCGAGATCTCCGAGATTTCGGTGGCGCGGTTCTCACCCTGCGTGCTGGCCGACATCAGTTGCAGGTAGTCCACGACCACCAGCCCGAGCTTGCTGCACTGGCGCCGCAGCCGACGCGCGCGCGCGCGCAGTTCCAGCGCGTTGAGCGCCGCGGTCTCGTCGATGAAGATCGGCGCCTCGTGCAGCTTGGACACCGAGTGGGTGAGCTTCTGCCAGTCCTCGTCCGTCAACCGCCCGGTGCGCACACGGTGCTGGTCGAGACGCCCGATCGAGCCGAGCATGCGCATCGCGAGCTGGGAGCCGCTCATCTCCATCGAGAAAATCGCCACCGGCAACCCGTTGTCCACCGCGACGTGCTCCGCAATGTTGAGCGCCAGCGCGGTCTTGCCCATCGAGGGGCGCCCGGCAATGATGACCAGGTCGCCAGGCTGCAGGCCGGAGGTCTTCTCGTCAAGATCGTGGAAGCCGGTCGGCACGCCCGTGACGTCCGAGGGATTGTCGCGGTGGTAGAGCACGTCGATGCGCTCCATCACCTGCGCGAGCAGCGGCTGGATCTCGACGAAGCCCTGCTTGCCGCGGCTGCCGGACTCGGCGATTTCAAACACGCGCGATTCCGCCTCGTCGAGCAGCTGTGCAGTATCCCTTCCCCCGGGGCTGAGCGCCGATTCGGCAATCTCGCCGCTCACCTGGATCAGGCGCCGCAGCATCGCACGATCGCGCACCACCTCGGCGTAGCGCCGGATGTTGGCCGCGCTCGGGGTGTTCTGCGCGAGCGCGGCGAGGTAGGCACTGCCGCCGGTCTTGTCCTTGTCCTCGCTCGATTCGATCGAGTCCCCGACGGTGACGATGTCCGCGGGCCGGCTTTTCTCGATCAGCGCGCTGATGTGCTTGAATACGCGGCGATGGTCGTCGCGGTAGAAATCCGCAGCCGACACCATGTCGGCAATCTTGTCCCAGGCCTGGTTGTCGAGCAGCAGCCCGCCCAGCAGCGACTGCTCGGCCTCGACCGAATGCGGCGGGACCTTGAGCGCAAGCAACTGCGGATCTGCGGCCTCGCCGCGGGTCTGCGGGAATGCTGCCGTGTTCTGGGGACGCGCCATGGATCGATGCAGGAAAGAGGGCATCGTACGAAAAAAAAAGGGCTGTCGCCAGCCCTTTCACCGGAAAGATTTTTCTTCTTTCGAATCAGGTCTCGCCGAGCACCGAAATCTTGATATGGACCACGACGTCGGTGTGCAGCGCAATGGCGATCTCGTAGTCGCCGACCTGCTTGAGCGGTCCGGTGGGCATGCGCACCTGCGCGCGCTCGACCTCGAAGCCCTGTTTGCCCAGCGATTCGACGATGTCGTAGTTGGTCACCGAGCCGAACAGGCGCCCGTCGACGCCCGCCTTCTGGGTGATCTGCAGCAGCAGCCCGTCGAGCTTCGCGCCGCGCTCCTGTGACCTGGCAAGCTGGTCGGACTGCGCCTTCTCCAGCTCGGCACGGCGCGTCTCGAAGGCCTTCAGGTTGGCGTCGGTCGCGCGCTTGGCCTTGCCGTGCGGGATCAGAAAGTTGCGCGCGTAACCGTCCTTCACCTTGACCACGTCGCCGAGGTTGCCGAGGTTGGCGAGCTTCTCCATCAGGATCACTTGCATGTCGGCGCGCTCAATGCAAATCGGTGTAGGGCATCAGCGCGAGAAAGCGCGCGCGCTGGATCGCATCCGAGAGCTGGCGCTGGTATATGGCCTTGGTGCCGGTGATGCGTGCCGGGATGATCTTGCCGTTCTCGTTGACGAAGTCCTTCAGGATTCCGATGTCCTTGTAATCGACCCACTCGATCTTCTCCGCGGTGAAGCGGCAGAACTTGCGGCGCTTGAACAGCGCGCGCTGTCCGCGGTCCTTGCGGTCCTTCTTCGCGAACTTCCCTTTGCCTTTTCCTTTGCCTCTGCGTGGCGGGGGCATGTCTATTCTCCTTGCATGAATTCAATGTCAGTCACGTGCAGCACAGCTACTCTAGATCGCCGGCTCCTTGCGCACAGGAACCCGTCGGCCCTGATCCGGGCGCCGAGGGCCTGTCCGGCGATCAGCCGGGCGGTGGCATCGAACGCCAGGGCCTGAACCTCCGCGTGCACCTTGCGCCTGGCGCCCGCCTCCGGGCGTTCGGACTGGTGCGCGATGCGAAACTCGATCACCGCGATCCCGGCCGGCGTATGGCGCAGCGTTCCCAGTTCGGCGAGCGTTCCCTCAAGTTCGACCCGGTTGGCGTTTTCAGTCCCGGCGCTCAAGCCGCGCCCGGTGCCTCGGCGCGCGCACGCGTGGGTTCCTGCAACCCGCGTGCGGGTTCCTGGCGCGGCTCGCCGCCGCGCCCTTCCATCATCGAGCGTGACTTCTCCTCCTTCATCATCGATGAAGGCGCGGTCACCGGGCCTTTCATTTTCACCACCAGGTGCCGCAGCACCGCGTCGTTGAAGCGGAAGGCATGCGTCAACTCGTCGAGCGCCACCTGGTCGCACTCGATGTTCATCAGCACGTAGTGCGCCTTGTGCACCTTGGCGAGCGTGTATGCGAGCTGGCGGCGGCCCCAGTCCTCGAGGCGGTGGATGACTCCGTTGCGCGCCGTGACGATGCCGCGGTAGCGCTCGACCATCGCGGGCACCTGCTCGCTCTGGTCCGGGTGGACGATGAAACACACTTCGTAATGCCGCATGCAGTCTCCTTATGGGGTGGGCCGCCCGTCATGCGCGAGACGGTGCGGCAAGGAATCTCCGCGTGAGCGGAAGGGCGCGAATTCTACGGATAATCTATGACTTACGCAAGGCCCGGCGCCGAACGCTCTCGAACAGGCATACCCCGGCAGCCACCGAGACGTTGAGGCTCTCCACCTGCCCGCCCATCGGGATGCGCACCAGCAGGTCGCAGGTCTCGCGCGTCAGGCGCCGCATGCCCTCGCCCTCCGCGCCCAGCACCCAGGCGATCGCGTCCGGCAGGTCGGCCGAGTAAAGATCCTGCTTCGCGTTCGAGTGGGCGCCGACCACCCAGACATTGCGTTCCTTGATCTCGCCGAGCGTCCGGGCGAGGTTGGTGACCATCAGGAAAGGCGTGGCTTCGGCCGCGCCGCTCGCCACCTTGGAAACCGCGGGGGTCACGCCGACCGCCCGGTCCTTGGGCGCGAGCACCGCATGCGCGCCGGCGGCGTTGGCCACGCGCAGGCAGGCGCCGAGGTTGTGCGGGTCGGTGATTCCGTCGAGCACCAACAGCAGCGCGGGAACGGAGAGTTCCTCCAGCACTTCATCGATGCTCTCGCCCACGTTGCGTACTTCGATGCGCGCCACCACGCCTTGGTGCCGCCCACCTCCATAGAAGCCATCCAGGCGCTTCGTCGGCACGCGCATCAGCCGCACGCCGGCCCGCTCCGCACTCGCCACCAGGTCCTTCACGCGCGCGTCCTGGCGGGCTTCGTCGACGAACAGCTCGATGATCGAGGCGGGCTCGGCGCGCAGCCGCGCCAGCACCGCGTGGAATCCGAGCACCACGCGCGTTTGTTTTTTCCTCATTGCGCCGGCAGAAAATCCATGCGGCGCGTCTCCAGGTCGACGCGCACCAGCTTCACCTTCATGCGGTCGGCGAGCCGGTAGCGCTTGCCGGTACGCTCGCCGAGCAGCTGGTGGCGCGCCGCGTCGAAGCGGAAGTAGTCGCGCCCCAGCTCCGAGATGTGCACCAGGCCGTCGACGAAATACTCGTCCAGCGTCACGAACAGGCCGAAACTGGTGACGCCGGAGATGCGCCCTTCGAACACATCGTTGACCCGGTCCTGCATGTACCAGCACTTGAGCCAGTTCTCGACGTCGCGGCCGGCGTCGTCGGCGCGCCGCTCGGTCTCCGAGCATTGGCGACCGATCGCCTGCCAGTCCACGCCGTCGTAGCGCCGGTTCGCCAGGCAGGCCTTGATCGCGCGATGCACCAGCAGATCCGGGTAGCGGCGGATTGGCGAGGTGAAGTGCACGTAGGCGTCGAAAGCCAGGCCGAAGTGCCCTGCGTTGTCCGGCGTGTACACCGCCTGCTTGAGCGAGCGCAGCAGCATGGTCTGCAGCAGCGCGAAATCCGGCCGTTCGCGGATGCGCGCCAGCAGTTGCGCATAGTCCTTCGGTTTCGGCGCGTCGCCTCCCGGGAGCTGCAGCCCCAGTTCGCCGAGGAACTCGCGTAGCGCGGTGATTCTCTCCGCCGCCGGCTCCTCGTGCACGCGGAACAGCACCGGATGGCCGCGCGCGACGAGAAAATCGCCGGCGCAGACGTTTGCCGCCAGCATGCACTCCTCGATCACGCGGTGCGCATCGTTGCGCGCTTCGGGCACGATGCGCAGGATCTTGCCGCGCGCGTCGAACTCCATGCGCGTCTCGACGGTCTCGAAGTCGATCGCGCCGCGGCGCGTGCGCTCTTCGAACAGCACGCGGAACAACGCGTAAAGCGTCTTCAGGTGCGGAAAAACCTTGTCGCGGCCGCGCGCCGGCCGGTCCGACGAGATCATGTCCCACACCTCGGTGTAGGTCAGGCGCGCCTGCGAGCGGATCGCCGCGGCATAGAACTCGAAGTGCGCGACCTCGCCCTTCGGCCCGATCTGCATCTCGCACACCATCGCGAGCCGGTCGACCTCCGGGTTGAGCGAGCACAGGCCATTGGAGAGTTTTTCGGGCAGCATCGGGATCACGCGGCGCGGGAAATACACCGACGTGCCGCGTTCGCGCGCGTCCGCGTCGAGCGCATCGCCGTGGCGCACGTAATGGCTCACGTCGGCGATCGCCACCCACAGGCGAAATCCCTTGCCTTCGCGCACCGCGTGTACCGCGTCATCGAAGTCCTTCGCCGTTTCGCCGTCGATGGTGACCAGCGGCAACGCGCGCAGATCACGCCGTCCTTTCGCATCCTCGGCGCGCACTTCGTCCGGCAGTGCCCTGGCCGCGGCCACTGCCTGGCGCGAAAACTCGTGCGGCAGGTCGAACTTGCGCAGTGCGATTTCGATCTCCATGCCCGGATCGGCGTAGTTGCCGAGCACCTCCGCCACGCGTCCGATCGGCTGCGCGTACTTCGAGGGCTGCGCGACCAGTTCGACGGTGACGATCTGGCCGGCGTTCGCGCGTCCCGCGTCCGCCGGCGGCACGAGGACTTCCAGTGCTATGCGTCGGTCATCGGGCACGACGAACAGCACGCCGTGCTCGGAGTGCAGCCTGCCGACGATCTTGCGATGGGCGCGCTCGAGCACTTCGATGATCGCTGCGGTCGGCCGGCCGCGCTGGTCGCTGCCTGTGATGCGCACTGCGGCGCGGTCGCCGTGCAATACCTGACGCATCTCCTGGGCCGGGATGAACAGGTCAGGGCCTCCGGCGTCCGGCGCGAGATAGCCGTGCCCGTCGGGATGGCCAATGACGCGGCCCGGGATCAGGTCGAGCTTCTGAGCAACCAGCAGATGCCCGGCGCGGTTCTGCACCACTTCGCCGGAGCGCTGCAGTTGCGCGAGCGCCGCGTCGAACGCCGTGCGTTCGCGTTTTTGCAGCTTGAGTTGGGCAATCAGTTCTTCGAGCGCGATCGGCGCAGCGGCGCGCTTCAGCGCATCGCGGATTTCATCCGCGTAGCCGTCCGGGAGCGGCGCAGACGCAGGCACTGCGCGCGGCACTGAAACTGGCGCGGGGTCGCGCTCGCGCTTGCCGAGCAGCGCCGGACGCTGCCCGCGATTGCGGGCGGGATGACGGGAGATTGGCGGCTTTTTCTTTGACACGCTATCCTTCAGACACTAGAATTCGCCTCCCCTGCCGAGATGGCGGAATTGGTAGACGCACCAGGTTCAGGTCCTGGCGGTGGCAACACTGTGGGGGTTCGAGTCCCTTTCTCGGCACCAGCTTTCCAGGCAGCAATTCTATTCCGCCCGCACCGCGTGCCGCGGGCCTGGCGGAAAAATAATTGATTTCGTCAACCGGCCGGAGGGGAAATGAGCATGGGAAAACTCGCGGGCAAGGTCGCGATCATCACGGGTGGCACGAGCGGCATCGGCCGCGCCGCCGTGCGTCTCTTCGTCGCGGAGGGCGCACAGGTAGTGATCGCCGATATCCAGGATGACAAGGGCAAGCACCTCGCCGAAGAACTCGGGGCATCCGCCGCCTACGTGCATGCCGATGTGAGCCGCGAAGCGGACATCAAGACCACCCTCGACCACGCGCTGCAGAAGTTCGGACGGCTCGATTGTCTCTACAACAACGCGGGCTTTGCCGGCGTCGGCGGGCCGATCGAAGCGACTCCGGTCGATGGATTTGACGCCGTGATGGGCGTGCTCCTGCGCGGCGTCTTCCTCGGCATGAAGCACGCGGCACCGATCATGAAGCGGCAAGGCACGGGAAGCATCATCAGCACTGCGAGCGTTGCAGGACTGCGGGCCGGGCACGGGCCGCACGTCTACAGCGCGGCCAAAGCGGCGGTCATCCAGCTGACGCGTTCGGTCGCGATGGAACTCGGTGAAAGCGGAGTGCGCGTGAACTGCATCTGTCCCGGCGGGATCGCCACACCCATCTTTGGCAAGGCGTTCGGATTGTCCGACGCGGCAGCCGAAAAGAGCGTCGCGACGATGCAGGCGATACTTGCAAAATTTCAGCCCATTCAGCGGGCTGGCTTGCCGGAAGACATTGCCAAGGCGGCGCTCTGGCTGGCGAGCGACGATTCGAGCTTTGTCAACGGCCATGCACTTGTGGTGGACGGAGGGCTCACGGGCGGGCGCATGTGGTCCGCGGTCGAGCAGCAGCGAAACCTGATGCGATCTGCGCTTGGCTTGGACAGCGGCGGATTCGAGCAATAGCGGGGCGAAGGAAGACGGGAAGCGGCCAAGTCTCCGAGCGCCAGGCTTGTCGACAAAATGCGCTACCCGATTTCGATCAAAGGCATTCTATTCGTCGACGGAAAGGTCGTGTTGGTTCGCAACGACCGGAACGAATGGGAACTGCCGGGCGGTCGGCTTGAACACGGCGAATCCCCGGAGCAAACACTCGAGCGTGAATTTGCCGAAGAGCTGTCGGTCAAGGTGTGCGCAGCCGAGATCATCGACAGCTACGTGTTTGAGGTAGTGCCTTCGGAGCACGTATTTATCGTAACCTATGGCTGTCGATTGCTCGGGCGCTTCATGCCGGTGCTAAGCCACGAACACACCGAGTTCTCACTTCACGCCCTGGATGATCTGACGCACATTCCGCTTCCGGCCGGATACGCCCGATCGATCAACGCCTGGAGCGAACGCGCATGATCTCGCGCGGCGGCTTATCCGCATTGCTGTTCCTCTCGATGTTGTTCGCGTGGGCGCCGCCCGCCGTCGCGCAGCCTTACCCGAGTAAACCAATCAAAATCATCGTGCCCTTCCCCGCCGGCGGCCTCGCCGACATCTACTCGCGCATCCTCGGCAACCGGCTTAGCGAAACGTGGGGGCCGCGGGTGGTGGTCGAGAACCGCACCGGCGCAGGCGGAAACATCGGCGCCGACCTGGTAGCGAAGGCACCCGCGGACGGCTACACGCTCGGCATCCGCACCCTCGGCACGCACGCCGTCAACGTCACGCTGTTCACCAAGCTTCCCTACGATGCAGTACGCGATTTCGCACCGATCGCGCTGATACTCGAAGCCGAAGACCTGCTGGTGGTTCACCCTTCGGTGCCAGTCCACAGCGTCCTGGAGTTGATCGCGCACGCGCGCGCAAATCCCGGTGCACACACCTTCGCGTCGGCGGGGCTCGGCACCGCGAGCCACCTCGCGGGCGAATTGTTCAAATCGATTGCAAAGGTCGAGATGGTGCACGTGCCCTACATAGGGCAACGTGCCCGCCATCACCGACCTGCTCGCAGGCCAGACCTCGCTCATGTTCGCGACCATGCCGACGGTGCTGCCGCAGGCCAAGGCCGGCAAGCTGCGCGCGCTGGCAACCATCGGCGAGGTGCGCTCGGCCGCGGCGCCCGAGCTGCCCACGGTGGCCGAGGCAGCGCTGCCGGGCTTCGAAGTCACCAACTGGATCGGCCTTTTCGCACCTGCGGGGACGCCACCGGAAATCGTGCGCCGGCTGAATGCAGAAGTGATCCGGCTGATGCAATCGCCCGAGATCAGGGCGCGGATGCTCGGCGAGGGCGCGCGTTCACCGCAGACCACACCGGAACAGTTCGCGGCATTCGTGAAGAAATTTGTGGCGTATGCAAAGGCAAATCCCGGAAAGCTTAATTGCGCCTCGTTTGGCAACCACCCGGTGACGCTGGCCATCGAGGCGTTCAACAGAATGGCGGGCATCGAAATGGTCGGCATCCAGTTTGCCGGCGCGGCGCCGATGATGACCGCGCTGCTGCGTAACGATATTCAGTTCGCCACTAATACCCCGGACTTGCTCAAGCAGTATGTCGACAACAGGACGATCCGCATCCTGGCCGCGACCGGCAAGAAGCGCTATTCACAACTTCCCGATGTGCCTACGGTGATCGAGTCCGGCTATCCGGACTTCATCATGCCGTCGTGGCTCGGCATGTTCGTGCGCGGCGGGACACCGCCGGAGCTGATTGACAAGATGAGCAAGGAGATTGCCGCGGCGCTTCAAGCGCCGGAAGTCAAGGCGAGGATGGAAACGATGGGTGCCGTGATGGGGACCACACCAGGCGAAATGCGCCGGCAGGTTGAGCGCGAAGTGAAGTTTTTCGGGGATATCGCGAAGGCGATGAACGTCGAACGCCAATGATCAGCCCGTTGGCTTGAGCTTTCGCCGCGCCGGGCGCTCTCGTATCACGCCGCCTCGAAGCTGCGGATCTCGAACAGCGCGTCATTCAGGCTCATCTCGCCGGCTTCCAGGAGCTTGCCGACGAGGTGCTCAGTCAGCAGCTTAAGACGGATCAGCACGGCTTTGGTTTCGCTGTACAGGCGCTCGCTCTGCGCTTCCATGATGCTGCGCGTCTCCTCGTCCACTTGGCGGCCGCCGTCGCCGCTGCGGCTGTTGTTGGTGAGCGCCCCGAAGTTCAGGCGGGTCTTGCGGTACATGCCCATCTCGCCCACTGCGTGGTGCAGCAGCTGCGTCACGCGAGTGATGTCGTTGTGCGCCCCGTTGGTGGTGCCTTCCTCGCCAAAGAACAGTTCCTCGTTGGCCATACCGCCCAGCAGCACGCGCACGTCGTGTTCGATGTCGCCCTTGGTCTTGAGCAAGTTGGCCCCCTGCTTGTGGAAGACGAACCCTAATGCGTTGTTGCGCGGGTTGGCCTTGAGCGAAATCTTGATGGTCTTCATTTCGGCCAGGACCTGCTCCCAGTTGCCATTGGCCAGCGTGCGTTCGTGCTCGAGGTCCACCAGGAAGTGGCCCCATTCGTGCACGGCAATGATGCGGCGGTCGCGCTCGCGCTCCTTGGTGGTGTTGATGTTGACGTTGCCCACCAGCACGCGCTCCGCAGCCTGCATCAGAATATTGACGCCAATCATCTCGCCCGCCTGCACCGCCGTGATTCCCGCCTGGTTGACGATCGTCTCCAGATCTGCCGGGCTGCGGCCCTCGGTCACTTCCACCAGATGGCGCAGGTCCATGTCTGGCAGCACCTTGTCGGCGCGCTGACCCAAGTAGTGGCCGATGATGGCCAGCCGCTCTTCTCGGTTGGGCATGCGAAAGTCCACCTTCATCTGGAAGCGGCGCAGCATGGCCTCGTCCATCTGCATGGTTTCGCTGTTGAAGTTGCTCGCCACGATCCAAATAATCTCGGCTTCGTTCCTGCTGCTCACGCCATCCAGCACGGACAGAAGCGTGTTCGCAGTGTCGTCGTCAAACTTGCGGCGGCCGCCGCGCTTCATGAAAAGGTCCTGCGCCTCGTCCAGGAAGACGATGCAGCGCTTGCGCCGCTTGGCCATGGCCATGATGCGGCTGAGCGTATTCGAGCCGCCGGCGACGAAGCCCGTTTCCAGGTTGGCCGCGGAGTGGAACAGAATAGGAAGGCGTAGCTCCTTGGCGAGGAAGCTGGCCAGCTTGGTCTTGCCGGTACCCGCTGGGCCGCTGAACATCACGTTGAACGTCTTGCTGATGCCGTACTCGGCATACTCCGCGCGGCGCTGATACTGGTCCTTGATCTGTGCTATCTCCGCCTTGATGTCGTCCATGCCCACCAGTTCGTCGATCGAGCCGCGTACCTGCGTAGGCTCGATGAACTTCAGTGACTTGAATTGACCCTTGACTTGGAAGTACAGGAATGCCAGCAGGCCGAGCGTCAGCGCGGCCGACGTTACGCCGCTGACGCCGGCCATCCAGGCGTCCTTCTCTGACTGCGGGCGGGCGCTTGCAAAGCGCTGGTCCAGGCGCTCGAGCATCGCGAGGCTGCTCGCGCTGAGCTCACCGCGCGGAACGAAGGCAAGCTTGCCGCCCCACGGCGCGGTGACAGCCTTGTCGGCAAAAATCTTGGTCTCCATGTCGCTGGGGTAGTAGGCGTGCTGCTGGCCCTGCGATTCGATCAGGATGATGCGCTCCGACACATTCCACATCAGCGGCTTGTAAATCACTGTGATGCGCTCGATCGGGTTGGTTTCCAGGAAGCTCAGCACCGAACCGGTGCCGAACACCACGGGCAGCTTGTCGTTGAGCGTCCACACACCCTCGCCCGCCTTCCCGGCAACGGTCATGGTCTTGACCTGCTCGGTCAAGGCGGCCTGCTTCTGGATGAGTGTGAAGGAATAGATGCCGGTGGCCGGGATCAGGACGGCGATGGCGAGCACCGTCAGCTTGACGGCCATCGACTGGATCACGAACCAGTCCTGCAGCCGACTGGCGAGCTTCCTGATGGCGAGCCACAGGCCCGGCGACGCCGGCGAAGCGTCGCTAGGCTTTGATAGATCCGACATGGCAGTCTCGCGCGAGGGGCGCTACGCCCCTGTCTGGGAGTCGGAACAACGATTCACGATGACGCCGGGCTTAGTAATACAGCCCGCATCCGCGAGAAGCCCCTTGCAGACGCTTTAGCGCAGCCCGAAATACGACAAGACAGCGACCACGATTACGATTAGGCCGACGATGTAGATGATATTGTTCATGAGATTATCCTGCGCGTAGGTTAAAGGATCGAATCGCCTATTCAAACCGATTCACTAAACACCGATGCGACTATATGCCTATCAGCGCGCACGCTCCGTACGCTAGCGCACGTAAAGTCCGATAGTTTCTAAGCGTAGAAAGGTGAAACGAAACGATAGGAAAACTCATCCCCCCGGCTTGCGCTCGTGGCCGGTGTGCGGTGCGAGTTACGCGTGCGGGGTCAGTTCGCGGCGGATCTGGCCGGTGACGGGGTGTCCTCTGGTCATTCGGTGCGCGCGTAATCGGCGTTATGACGAATCTTGCCGGCTTCGCCTG
>JADGRQ010000006.1 GCA_017880775.1 Burkholderiales bacterium
CTTCTTATCCCGGAAGACGTCGGGCAGCTCCTCGTAACGCACCTTCGCAAAAGGCGGGTACATCATCAACATCAGGCCGGCCGCAATAGGAATGTTGGTTGTTCCGACCTGGAAGCTGTTGATAAAGCCTTCGATGCCCGGCACGAAAAAACCGAGGCCGACTCCTAGGGCCATGGCCGCGAAGATCCAGACGGTCAAATACCTATCGAGAAACGAGAGTTGTCTTGTTATGGCACTCACAGATAGTCGCCAAAATTTCTAGGTGAAGTTAGTTGACAAACTTCAAGCAGTTCGAGGCACCGATAAGCGCCGACGGACAGGTACACGCTGTGCTTTTCTCACGGAGCCCGGTTCAGAAGGTAGGCCAGACGTGGATGATGGCGATCATGTCCATTTCGGCCTTGAGCGCAGTCTTGTCGTGCTCGAGCAGCCGGCAGATTGTCCATGACCGCCGTATAGGCCCTCGGCGGATACGCGTTCACGGGCGAGCAAGGGACGTTCACGGCAGCACGAACACCGGCGCAAAGCCGCCGCCCTCGGAGCGGAAGTTGGTCGTCTGGCCGCGCCACAGGCGCGCCGCGAGCAACTGGACGCCGCCACCGTAAGCGTAGTTGCGCACGTCGAACTTCAGAGGCGGCTGGTCCTCTAGCGCGGCAATGCGCTCGCCCGGCGGCACCATCGCCTGCGCCACATAACCGCCGCCCAGGATTTCCTCGAACACGCGCCGCGTCAGCTTGTCGCCGCGATAGGCACCGCGGCTGCCATACCCGGCGAACGGTTTGAAGAACAGCCCGCGGCGCTCCTGCCACAGCCGCGTGCCGTCCTCGCGCCGAACTACCGCGGTGCGCGGCACGGCATCGCCAAGTAGCGCAGCGAGCTGCGGCTCGAGGCCCGCGGCGCGCAGCCACGACTGGTCGCCAAGCAGGCCGAGCATGCGCTTGTCGGCATACAGCGCGTGCGCGCGCGGATTCGGGGTGAGCACGGTGACGCCGGAGAGATATGCCTCGCGCAACATGCTGTGCGCCGGCGCCGCGAGCGCGAAGTCGGTCAGGCGGTTGTAGACCAGGTCGACCCTGCTGTCGCCCGCATGGAGCGCGCCGCCGCGCAACTCGAGTTCGCGGGGATCAGCGATGATCATGGCAATTCCGGCGCGCCGCAGCGCGCTTTGCGCAAGCAGGAATTCTGGATAGAGATACTGGCCCGCGGGTACGTCGTCCACGATTGCGATTACGGCGGGCCGCCCGGTGCGCCCCGCGCGGTGCCATTCCGCGATCAGCGTGTCGATCATCCGCTCTTCGTAACCGGGCAAACCGTGCCCGGACCTCGCGCTGGTGCCGCAGCAGGAGAGCGCCGCCTCGCCCAGCACGGCCGCAAGCAACCCGCCGCCCGCGTTGGTATTGATCTCAATCAGGTTCGGCCCCTCCTCAGACAGATGAAAGTCGAAACCGAGGAAGGCTCCGCGCACGCCGGAATCATGGCGCGCAATCGCGGGGGCCCACGCGAGGGCGGCTTCCCGGTAGGCACGAAGAGCAACGGCCGCCTCGACTGCGCGCACCACCGCGGCCATGCGCACCGCATGCGCGGCACACAGAAACACGGGCACCTGCGAGAACAGATGCGGATGACTGGCGGCAAGGTCGGCCGGCAGGCCAGCGGCGTGCAGCCGGGCCTCGACCTCGGTGCGCAAGGCGGCGAGATCCACCGTCACGCAGCGGCACTGCGTGTTCAGCGCCTCGGCCGCCTGAAATGCCGCGTCGTCTCGATCCACGGTGGATCCGTTCAGTGCGCGAGCGCTTCGCGCCCGATCAACCCGATCTCGTCGAGCTTGCGTTCGAGGGCCAGCCGGTCGAGCTTGTCAATCGGAAGATTCACCAGCAGGTTGATACGCGCACTCAGTTCACCGAAGGCGCGCCGGAAAGCGCGGCGCTTCTCCTCGTCGCTGCCCTCCACGGCCGCCGGATCGGCGACGCTCCAATGCGCGGTCATCGGCTGCCCTGGCCAGAACGGGCAGACCTCGCCGGCTGCGTTGTCGCAGACGGTGATTACGAAGTCGAGCGGCGCAGCGCCGGGCCGTGCGAACTCGTCCCAGCTTTTCGAGCGCAGACCTTCGGTGTCGATGCGGCTTTTCGCCAGCAGTTCCAAGGCGAACGCGTTCACCCTGCCCGTCGGGTGGCTGCCTGCGCTGTTCGCAATGAACCGGCCCTTGCCCGCAGCGTTGAGATAGCACTCGGCGAGGATCGACCTCGCTGAGTTCCCGGTGCAGAGAAACAGCACGTTGTACGGCGTCATGACAAGGCGGGCGCGCAACAGGCGGACCTCTGCGCGGCGGACCGCGCCGCAGTGTCCTCGCCGAATACCGGCACCGCGCCGAGCGAATGGAACGACTCCCAGGCGATGCCCTGAGGGTCGATCGTCCAGTACTTGTCGCTCTTGGCGTAACAGCAAGACGCGCCCTTTTGCGCCATGGTGGAGACTTCGGCTCGGGCGAGGCGCGCGTGAATTTCTTCCAGTTCCGCGAAGTCGCCCTTTACCACATCGGGTTGCGCTGCAAACAGCGCGGAGTAGAAGCGGATGCTCTCGGGGAGGTCCTTAACGGCGACGTGCACGTGCATACGTTTCATGGGGTTTCCTTTCCATGGCGACACGGTGAGGAGCCGGCGCGCAATCCTGTCCCCCGCAGCAGTTTTCGGTAAGGAAGGCGACCAGCTGGTTCATGTTCTGGAAATCGGCCGAATAGATGACGAAGCGCCCCTGCGGGTTGGGCTGCACCAGCCCGGCGCGCGCCATCTGCGCCAGGTGAAACGACAGCGTCGCCGGCGCGAGCCCGAGCGCGTCGCCGATGCTGCCGGCGGAGCGGCCCTCCGGCCCGGCTTCCACCAGCAGGCGGAATACAGCCAAGCGCGTTTCCTGCGCCAGAGCGGCGAGTGCTTCGATGGCACGGCTCGTTTCCATATTTCCAATAATATGGAAATATTAAACCAATTTCAAGCCCTACCGGCTACTTCTGCACCTGATCGATCAGCAGTGCCAAGCCGCTCGCCCCCGGCGCAACCGGTGAACTGACGCCGAACAGGTCCCCGGGCTGCGCCACTGCGTTGCCCGATTTCGAAATGCGCGCGCTCACCACGACCTGCGCCTGTCCGGAGAGGCGAGCCTCCGGCGACATCGCCTGGGTGTCGTCCAGACGGAATTCATAAGGCAGATTGCCTGCGCTCGCACGCACGATCGCGAGCGGCATGCGCCCTCCCGCCGCCGTGCGCGCGAACACGAACAACGTATCACCCGGAGCAACCTGCGAAGCCAGTGCAGGGATGAGCTTGACGGTTCCGGTAATCGCGGCTGCGGGCGCTGCCTCGGGCGGCGGGGCCGTCTTCGCGACGCTCCCTGCGGGAATCTTGCCTAGACTGCGCGCATCCTCGATGCTCGCCTGGATCGAGCGCGCGTAATCCGAATCCGCGCCGACCAGCGGAACGATGCGCTCCCAGTAGGCGGCCGCCGCTGCGTAGTTCTTGAGTTCGAATTCGGCGCTTCCCGCGAGCGCCAGCGACTTGATGTGATTCGGGTCGGCCTTGAGCGCCCGCTTGACGATCTCGTAGGGCTCGCCCTCCAGCCTGCTACCGCGCGCCATGCCGAGCGCGTCGGCGTAGTCGGCGAGCAGGCCCGCATCGTCCGGCATCCGCTTGACCAGGTACGCGTAGGCCTGCGCGGACTGGTCGAAGCGGCCAAGCATGTTGTACGAGCGCGCGAGCATCATCCAGCCCTCGACGTCATCGGGCGTTTGCTTGAGACGCTCCGCGAGCCGCTCGACCATGGCCGCAATCTGTTCCGGCGTGACTGAGTGCGCAGCGTCGGGCGCGGCGCGCGCCTGAGGGTCGAGCGCCGCGGGATTGCCGACCCAAAGGTAAAACGACACGGCTACGACGGGAATCGCCGCAGTTACCGCGACAGGCACCCAGCGGGGCGCGCGCGCCGGGGTCGCCGGCGGCGCCTCGGCGGGCGCGCCGATGTCCTCCAGCAGGCGCCGCTCGATCTCGAGCTTCGCCTCGCGATGCTGCTCCTCGCGCAGGTTCCCCGCCGCCAGTTCCCGGTCCAGTTCCGCGAGTTCGTCACGGTACAGGCGCGCATTCTCGTCATCGCGGTCAGGGCGCAACGGCGCATGTCCGCGCACGAGCGGCGGCAACAGGAACAGAAGCGCCGCGCAAACCAGCAGAGCGGCAACGATCCAGAAAACCGTCATTTCTGGTGCTCGGCGCCGCCCGCGAGCAACGCTTGCGCGCGCGCGCTCTGCTCGGTGCTCAATTCGCCTTGCGCGAGCGCGCTGCGACGGCGCCTGAGGTAGATGAACAAGCCGGCGACCGTGGCGAGCAACAGCAGGAACGGTCCGAGCCAGAGCAGTGCCGTGGTGGCCTTGAACGGCGGCCGGTACAGCACGAAATCGCCGTAGCGCTCGACCATGAAGTCGATCACCTGCGCGTCGGACTTGCCCGCTTTCAGCTGCTCACGGATCTGCTGCTTGAGATCGAGCGCGAGCTCGGCGTGCGAGTCCGCGAGCGACTGGTTCTGGCACACCAGGCAGCGCAACTCCTCGGCGAGCTGCATCGAGCGCTGCTCGATTGCCGGATCGGCAGCGGTGGGGACGGCCTCCTTGCCGACAGCGGCCGCAACAAACGCGATCAGCAGCGCCGCGCAGACCGAATGCAAAGCGCGCCTCATCCCTGCAGCTTGCGCACCAGCGGCAGGATCTTCGCGTCGAGCACCTCGCGATCCACCGGCCCGATGCGCTTGTAGCGGATCACGCCCTGCTTGTCGATCACGTAAGTTTCCGGCACACCGTAGACGCCGTAATCGATGCCGATGCGCCCGTCCGTATCCATGACGGAAAGCGCGTAGGGATTGCCGAATTTCGTCAGCCACGCGAGCGCCTCGTCGCGCTTGTCCTTGTAGTTCAGGCCGTACAGCGGGACCACCTTCGACTTCGCCAGCTCGACCAGCACCGGATGCTCCTCGCGGCAGGACACGCACCACGAGGCCCAGACGTTGAGCACCCAGACCTGGCCGAGCAGGTCCTTGTGCGAGAGCTGGCGCTGCGGATCGGCGAGCTGCGGCAGCATGAACGGCGGCGCAGGCTTGTCGATCAGCGGCGAAGGCACTTCGCGCGGATTGAGCTGCAGTCCGACGGCCAGAAAACCCACCAGGACGATGAATATCCCGAGCGGGATCAGGAAGCGTTTCATCCCCGCCCACCCAGTGGAGCCGCGGCGCCCGCGATTTCCTGCGCCGCTTCGCGCCTGCGCGTGGCCGCGCGATAGCGCCGGTCGCTCGCAGCGAGCAGGCCGCCGAGCGCCATCACCACACAGCCCATCCAGATCCAGGACACGAAGGGCTTGTGGTAGATGCGCACTGTCCAGGCCCTGGCGCCGACCTGTTCGCCCAGCGCAACGTAGAGATCGCGCGTGAACCCGCTGTCGATCGCAGCTTCGGTCATCTGCGTGTTCTGCACCTGGTAGAAGCGCTTCTCCGGATGCAGCGTGGCAACCGTCGCGCCGTTTCGCAACACGGTAACCGTGCCACGCGAGGAGACATAATTCGGCCCGGTCGTTTCGCCGACGCCGTCGAAGCGGAAGGTGTAGCCGCCGACGCTCGCGGTATCGGTCGGCTCCATCTTCAGGTCCTTATCGACTTCATAGCCCTTGACCATCGCCACGCCGACGACGAAGACGCCGATGCCGAGATGTGCGACGATCATGCCGAGCTGCGCGCGGGTCAGCGTGCGCAGCTTGCTGGCCGAGCCCACGATCGTGCTCGCGAAGATCCAGAACGCGAGCAGCAGGCCGAAGCTCTTCATCGCGGTCCACTGGCCGAGCACGAGCGGCACGATGAGCGCCGCGACGACGCTCACCGCGAGCGCCCACTTGAGCCGCTGCGCGAGCTCCGGCACGCTTGCTTCGCGCCAGCGCGCGATCGGCCCGACGCCCATCAGGAACAGCGCAGGCGCCATCAGCGGCACGAACACCGTCTCGAAGTACGGCGGGCCGACCGAGATCTTGCCGAGCCCCAGCGCGTCGAGCACCAGCGGGTATAGCGTGCCGAGCATCACCGCTCCGGCCGCCGCGAGCAGGATCGCGTTGTTGGTGAGCAGGAACGATTCGCGCGACACCAGCGCGAAGCGCCCGCCCAGGCCGACCTTGGGCGCGCGCCAGGCGAACAGCGTGAGCGACCCGCCGATCACCACGGCGAGGAACGCCAGGATGAAAATGCCGCGCTTCGGGTCGGTGGCGAACGCATGTACCGACGTGAGCACCCCAGAGCGCACCAGAAAGGTTCCGAGCAGCGACAGCGAGAACGCGAAAATCGCGAGGAACACGGTCCAGACCTTGAAGCCGCCGCGCTTTTCGGTGACCGCGAGCGAATGGATCAGCGCAGTGCCCACCAGCCAGGGCATGAATGAGGCGTTCTCCACCGGGTCCCAGAACCACCAGCCGCCCCAGCCGAGCTCGTAATACGCCCAGAAGCTGCCGAGCGCGATGCCGAGGGTCAGGAAAATCCATGCCGCCGTGGTCCACGGCCGCGACCAGCGCGCCCAAGTCGCATCCAGCCGCCCGTCGAGCAGCGCCCCAATCGCGAACGCGAATGCCACGGAGAACCCTACGTAGCCCATGTAGAGCATCGGCGGGTGGAACACCATGCCCGGATCCTGCAGCAGCGGATTGAGGTCGCGCCCGTCCGCGGCCGCCGGCAGCAGCCGATCGAACGGGTTGGACGTGATCAGCATGAACAGCAGGAAACCGACGCTCACCAATCCCATCACCCCGAGCACGCGCGCCACCATCTCGTCGGGAAGATTGCGGCTGAACACGCTCACCGCGAGCATCCAGACCGTCAGCATCTGCACCCACAGCAGCAGCGAGCCCTCGTGCCCGCCCCACACCGCGGCGATGCGGTAATGGAGCGGCAGCGCCGAGTTGGAGTGGCTCGCGACGTACAGCACCGAAAAGTCGTTGTTCACGAAAGCCGCAGTGAGACAGCCGAACGCGATCGCGACGAACACGAACTGCCCCTGCGCCGCCGGGCGCGCAACCGCGACGAGCGCCGGGATGCGTTTGGCGGCGCCGAGGATCGGCAGCGTGCCCTGCACCAGCGCCAGCGTGAGCGCGATGATCAGCGCGAAGTGACCGATTTCAGGAATCATTTCTTGGGCAACTCCCCTTTCTGTGCCTTGGCGATCGCGTCGGCGGCTTCGGGCGGCATGTAATTCTCGTCGTGCTTGGCAAGCACTTCCTGCGCGCGGAACACACCATCGAGCTCGAGCTTGCCCTGTGCGATCACGCCTTTGCCTTCCCGGAACAGGTCGGGAAGGATGCCCTTGTACTGCACCGGAATCGTCTTGGCGGTGTCGGTCACGACGAACTGCACGGTGAGACCGTCGGGCAGGCGTTTCATGCTGCCCTTTTCGACCATGCCCCCCAGGCGGAAAGTCCTGTTGACCGGCGCCTCTTTCGCCGCCACCTGGCTGGGGCTGAAGAAAAACACCAGGTTGCTCTGGAATGCGTTCAGCACCAGCGCAGCGGCGATGCCGAGTGCGGCGACGCCGGCAACGACCAGCGCGAGCCTGCGGTGGCGCGGCTTCATGCGCGCTGCTCCGGCTGCGCGCGGCGCGAGCGCCGCGCGAGCGCCCACAGTTCGACCGCGATGCACAACAGCGTCACGCCATAGGAACCCCACACGTACAAGCCGTAGCCGCCCATGGCGAGGAAGTTCTCGAGGCTGCCCCAGTTCATGCCCCGCCTCCGCGTTCGCGCACCCACAGCGCATCGCGCTCGCGCTCGAGGATGATCGAGCGCACCCGCCAGAGGGCGGCCGCAAAGCTGTACATCCACGCCGCAAGCGCCATCAGGAACATGCCGGCGAGCATCGTGGCGGCCATGCTCGGCGCCTTGGTGAGGCTCACCGAAGCGCCCTGGTGCAGCGTGTTCCACCATTTCACCGAGAAATAGATGATCGGCACGTTGATCACGCCGACGATGGCCAGCACCGCACCGGCGCGCTCGGCGCGGCGCGGATCGTCGATCGCCGTGGTGAGCGCGATGAAGCCCAGGTACAGGAACAGCAGGATCAGTTCCGAGGTGAGCCGCGCATCCCACACCCACCAGGTGCCCCAGGTCGGCTTGCCCCACAGGGCACCGGTCCACAGCGCGATAAACGTGAACAACGCGCCGGTCGGCGCAATCGCAGAGGCCATCATGCCCGAGAGCCGCGTGTTCAGGATCAACCCGAACGCCGCCCACGCGGCCATCACCACGTACAGGAACATCGACATCCACGCAGCAGGCACGTGGATGAAAATGACCCGGTAGGACTCGCCTTGCTGGAAATCGGTCGGCGCCACGAAAAAGCTCACGTACAGGCCGCCCACGGCGAACACCACGGCCAGCGCCGCAAACCACGGAATCATTTTCCCCGCCAACGGGAAAAACGCCTGCGGCGCGGCGAACCGCAATAGCGCATTGCCGCGGCCGTCGGCGTGTGCTTCGAGCGTCGTTGCCTTCATCGTCAATGTCGTATCCGTGTTCCGTCAGTCGTACGCCACCCTCAGGGCCACGCAGGCGGCCCAAGGCGCAACCACGCATGATATTGCAAGGAACGCACCAAGCAGTGAAAGGTGCGGCCCCGCACCCAAGCCATTCGCCATTGCCGCCACGCCTCCGGCGCCGAAAATCAGCACCGGAATGTAGAGCGGCAGCACCAGCAGGGCCAGCAACACGCCCTCGCCGCGTACCCCAAGCGTGAGCGCTGCGCCGACCGCCCCGATCAGGCTCAGCACGGGCGTCCCGATGAGTAACGATAACGTCAGCACCCCAAGCGCCTGTTGAGGCAGATCAAATTGCAGCCCCAGCACCGGCGCGAGCAGCGTCAGCGGCAGGCCCGACATCAGCCAATGCGCGACGATCTTGCCGACCACGATTAACCCCAGAGGTTGTGCGGATATCAGCATCTGCTCGAGCGTGCCGTCCGCATAATCGGATGCGAACAGCCGTTGCAGCGAAAGCATGGCCGCCAGCAGCGCGGCGACCCATACGATTCCGGGCGCCATGATGCGCATCAGGTTCGGCTCGGGACCTACGCCGAGCGGAAACAACGTCACCACGATGACGAAGAACACCAGGTGATTGAGCACGTCGCCGCGCCGGCGCAGCGACAGGCGCAGGTCGCGGGCGACGATCGAACGCAGAGCCCGGAGCATGCCGCTCGCCCTCAGTCCAGCGCGATCACGTGACGCAGGCGCGTCGCGATCGCAACTTCCTGGTGGGTCGTCAGGATCGCCATGCCGCCGCGCGCGAGGTGCTCGTCCACCAGCGCGACGACGGTAGCGAGCGCGCGCGCATCGAGCGCGGCAAACGGCTCATCGAGGATCCACAGCGGGGTATCGGCGGCGAGGCACAGGCGCGCCAGCGCCACACGCCGCTTCTGGCCCTGCGAAAGGTAGCGCGCCGGCAGCCGCGCCCGTGCGGCGAGGCCGATGCGCTCGAGCGCATCGGCGCGCTCGAGCGGCGTGGATTTCCGGCCGGCCAGTTCACGCGCGACCGCAAGGTTTTCGTCCGCGCTGAATTCGTCTTTTACCGCGTTGGCGTGCCCTACGAACAGCAGTTCGCGCGCATAGTTCTCGCGCAGTTTGCGGATGTCCTCGCCGGTCCAGCGGATATCGCCCGCTGCCGGGCGCGACAGCCCCGCCACCAGCCGCAGCAGGCTCGTCTTGCCGCTGCCGTTCGGCCCCTGCACGAGCAGCAGTTCGCCCGCGGCAAGCGCGAAGCTCACGCCGGCAAACAGGCGGACGTCGCCGCGTTCGCAGGCAAGGTCGCGGGCTTCGAGCATTGGTGGATTGAACGCCGGGCTGGGCAAAGGTGCGAAGGATACCCCGACCGCAAATGAAAAGGCCTTGCGGGTTGCCCCGCAAGGCCTTTCAGCAAACGGTTTTCGACGAACCTAGCTAATCACTGGAACTTGTAGACGTAGCTCGCTCCGAGGAAGGTCACGCTCTGATTCTGCTGGGCGTTGATGGTCGTGTTGTCGCTGAACAAGAACGGAATGCCGTTGTTGCCATACGTCCATTCGTTGAAGAAGGTGCGATTGTGTACGAAGTCGAGGCGGACGTAGGCGTTCTTCTGCACCGCATACTCGCCATACAGTTTCAGCCGCAACAGGCGGTAAGTGACATCCGGCAGCCCGCCCGTGCTGGCCAATAAAGCTATGTTCGCTGCAGAAGCGAGGGCATCCGTGGTTTGCGTGTAGGCCAGCTTGTCGTTTTCCCATACCAGGTCCGCGCCGAGCCGCAACCGCGATGTCGGCATGCCGGTTACGCCCGCGCCGAAGCTCGTATTCGTATCCTTGTAATCCGCGTCGTAGCCGGTCGAGTGGCCGGAGTTGAGGTACTGCTGCCCCCGGGACATGTAGGCGTTCAGTTTCCACGCATCGGACAGCGTGTAGGTCGCGTCGAGCGAAACGGTGCCCATCTTGGTCTTGCGCAGGCCGTGTTCGGTCGGGCCGTGGTACGTGTCCGTGCCGTCGTCCCAGAAGAGCTGAAACGACAAGCGATCCATCGGCGTCCAGTTGCCCATCAACCTGATCTTGTCCTCGTTGCGATCCATGTAGATGAACGGGAAGATCGCAGTACGGTTATAGATGCAGGCGTTAGTACCCGCCGACACACAGTCCGGGCTCGCCTCAATGACACCCGTGGCTGGGAGAGGGTTGGGGTTGGGCTTCAGCCAGGGGGAATCGCCTTTCCTGCGGCTGGAAAGATAGCTGATGGATCCGGTGAGCGTCTCCGACATCATTTTCTTCAACTCCACCCGGTAGCCCGTGTCCTCCAGTTTCTGCCTGAGCCCGCTGGTGCCCCCGGCGACATCGGTCGGCGTAAAGGTCCCGTAATCGTGGTACTCGTAATTTACGCCGCCGGTCAGGAGATAGTTCGCCGGCAGCTTGTAGCTCGCCTCCAGCTTGGCATCGTACTTCTTGGGTGATTGATTGCCGTTGGTCCAGGAGCCCGTGGCGGGACCCGCCCCGATATAGAGAATGTTGTAAGGGGCCAGCGGCGTCTTGTTGTCCTTCGACTCGTAGGCCAAATCGCCGCGCAGACTGACCTTATCCAGCGGACGCGACGAGAAACCTACCTGGGCACGGGTCGTGTCGATGACACCGTCGAGGTCGCTCCTGCCGGCGGGCGCACCGGTCAGCCCCATGCCGGTGAAACTGTCGTTCTGCGTCGCGTGCGTGTACGAATACTTGAAATTCACGCGCGTCGTCGGAGTGATCGTGTAATTGCCGGCCAGGAAGAGCTGATGCGACTGGTTGTCAGGCCACAGCGCCATCGGCAATCCCAGGGTGGTGCCCAGCTTGGCGTCCGCCGCCAGCAACCCGCCATTCTGGTTGCCGAGGCCGCCGAGTATGGTCGGCGTGAGGTTGCCGTTGTTGTTGGTGTAGAACGAGCCGTAATAGCCGCCGCTCAACCGCAACTTTTCGCCCGAATAGTTCACCTTTGCGTCGAGCTGCCGGATCGTCGAGTTGACCGGCTCCGGAAGCATCAGGACCGCTGATCCGCCCGCTGTCGAGCACGCACCGACCGCGACCCAACTGGCGCTACAGGCAAAACCCCTGCCGAACAGGCGCGCACCGTCCTTATCTTCGTTCTTGAAGTTGACCTCGACCTGCAGGTCGCCAAACCGCTTTTCAAACAGCAATCCGAGGCTCTTGCGCTTGAGTTCGAGATTCAAGTCCTGTCCGGTCCCGGGAGTGGCGAGGAGCGAGACCGTCGGCGTCGTCGTGCCGGCGCCTTGCAAGCTGGTATTGATGGTGCGCGGATCGTGGCGCACCAGCTCGCTGTAGTCGGCGGTGAACTTCATTTCGCCCAGTTGCCGATACGAGTAGCCCAGCTCGCGGTTATCCAGGCCGAGGTTGCGGCCCTCGAAACTCATCCACCTCCCGGATTCGTTGTCGCGATTGAGATAGGTGAAGCCGAACAGCCCGTTCACGTCATGATCGCGCAGACCGTTGAACATGTCGGCGCGCGCGCGGTCCTTTTGGTCGCCGCTGGATAGGCCGATCCCGATGCTGACCGAGCTTCCGGGCGCCGTGAGCTGCGCGATATCCGGCCCCTCCTGGGCACGTGCCGGGCTGAAAGCTGCGATCACCGCGAGCGCAACGACGGTTTGGCCGAAGCCAAGGTGCTGTCTGGATATTTTCATGATCGATCGCCTCTCTCAGCGAAACATGAACTGCGGCGTCGGGCTCCGCGCCGCGTCCGGGTTGTTGTTGCCATGGATCTGCGTGTGGCAGTTCAGGCAGCCTCTTCCCTGGGTCACGTTGACGTTGCTCTTGCCGGTGATCGTCTGGGGCAACCCCCCTGGTTGCGGTTGCCCCCTCAACGATGCAATAACACCGCCATGCGGCGTATGGCATTGGTGGCACAGGAACGGCGGGCGGATCTTGAGCAAGCTGTCCGCGACCGTGCCGTGCGGGTTGTGGCAGATCGTGCAGTCCTCGTTGACCGGCTCATGGGAGTGGACGAATGGTCCGCGCTTCTCCGCGTGGCACTGGTAGCAGGTGTCGACCACGCTGTCGCGCTTCATCAGCGCCCGGCCGATCGAGCCATGCGGGTTATGGCAATCGGAGCAGGCGACCTTCCCTTCCAGGATCGGGTGGCGGAAGGCCCGGTTGATTTCCACGCGCTGCTGCTTGTGGCAGGTGAAGCACACTTCCGGCTGGGTGAGCTTGGTCAGCACCCTGTCCGGCGAGTGCATGGTGTGGCAACTGGTGCAGGCGGTGCCGCGGGCCTGGTGCGTGCTGCCTTCCCAATGTGTACGCTTGCTGCCTCCCGCATGGCAGGTCAGGCAGGTTGCGTTCTTTTCGTCGGGTGCCATCTTCACGCTGCCCGGATTCTTGATTCCGCCGACGCCCCGGCCGCCACCCGCTTTTACATGCTCGGTCGCATCGCCGTGACAGGTCGAGCACTCGCCCGCATTCGACGGCCCCCGCAGATTGCCCTTTTGGCCATGAACCGATGCGGCGTAGGACTCGGCTTGATCCTTGTGGCAATTCACGCAGATTTCCGGCCCCGGCCCCGCCGCAACCGCGCCATGGCTGGACAGAGTCAATCCGAGCGCGAAAGCGAGGCCTTGCAGGATGCGGGACAAGCCATGTTGGCGGAATTTCATCGGGCGATCTCCTTGTCGAGGCAATTTCCTAACGCGGTGTAGGGCAGTGTGTGCGGCAACTGACTCAACTCATTGTTCTTGTCGGTAGTGTCCGGTTAACGATCGGATCGACGGATTGCTAGAACTGTTGGATATAGGAAACACCGGTTACATGAACGGTAAAGTTCGGCGCCGTTTCACCCGGTGCTGTAGTTGATGGCCTGATGCGTTTCTGGAACCACGCAGTCAACATGCCCCTATTGATTTGATCAATGCGTCTGGCCACACCGCACCTCGTTAGTTCACGTTGAACCGATTTCGGCAGACCAAATATTCGCTTTTTGGCGACTTGCTTAATTTGATTTGAATCAAACTGGCGAAATATTCGTGCACGTATTTTGGTCACAAGCACCGCCGGGAGCTTTGCGGAGCGGCAATTCCTTTCGAGACAATTTTGGAGCGCGGCTTTTTGACGCGCGACGAATCGTCGCACGCCCGCCGCCGGCCGTTTCCTATAAACTTCCTATTCGCGCCCGAGAATGGAATGGCAAGGTCAATGACAGCCGAGCTGCCTGCGCACTACGCTTTGTCAGCGCTTGCTCGGGATAATCTGCGGCAACTCGTGCTGCTCAGGGCGATTGCGATTACGGGACAGATCGTTACCGTCGCGTTCGTGAACGGCGTCCTCGATATCCCATTGCCGCTGCTGCCCCTCGCGCTCGGAATCGGGTTCTTGGCGTTGTTCAATTTGGCGACCTGGCTTCGTTTCCGGCTCTACCAGCCGGTTGTTGACGGAGAGCTTTTCTTACAGATACTCGTGGACATCGCGGTCTTCACCGTGTTGTTGTATTTCACCGGCGGCGCCGCCAACCCTTTCGCCAGTATGTATGTGCTGAATCTTGCTGTTGCGGCCGCGATGCTCCCGCCCGCCTACACATGGAATGTGGCGGCTATCACGGCGACATGTTATGTGCTGCTCATATTTTTCAACGCGCCGCTGATGCACGCCAACGGCGCGCCGGTGGGAATTTGGTTTCAAATGACGGGCATGGGAATCAATTTTGTGATGGTCAGCGGGCTGATTGTGTTTTTCCTGGTCAAGATTATCGCTACGTTGCGCGACCACGAGCATATGCTCGCGCAGGCCAGGGAAAACGACTTGAATAATGAGCGCATCGTACAATTGGGAGCATTCGCGGCGGGCGCAGCCCATGAGCTGGGTACGCCTCTTTCGACAATGGCGGTGGTCGTGAAGGAATTACAAGGCCGTTGGCGCAAATTGCCGGAACTGCTCAGCGAGCTGCGCGTCGTCTCCAATCAGATCGAGATATGCAAGGCCACATTGTCCAACCTGCTTGCCTCGGCCGGACGAACCCGCATGGACGGCGGCGGAAAGGCCGCGCTGGACGAGTTCTTGAAGGCGGTGGTGGAAAACTGCCGATTGATGCGACCACAGATCGTCGTGACGTGCCGCTGCGACGGAACGCCGCCCGCGCCGGAGATCGTCATGGACCAGAGTTTGCGGCAGGCCATCACGAGCCTGCTCAACAATGCTGCCGACGCTTCGCCCGAGCGGGTCGATATTGAAGGGCGATGGAATGAACGGGAGTTCTACATACGTATTTCCGACCAGGGACGGGGAATATCTCCCGAGGCCGCGGATAAAATCGGCAAGGATTTTGTCACTACCAAACCGCCGGGACAGGGGCACGGCGTGGGCTTCATGCTGAGCAGCGCCGTTATTGCCCGATTCGGGGGCTCGGTCAGGTTGTTCAACCAGCCGGAGTGCGGGGCGTGCACCGAAGTGCGGCTGCCGCTAGCTCCTCTGCGGGTGTCAGCGTGCTCATGATGGGCAGGCGCGGCGCGGAAGGCGGCGACCGCCCCCACCTGCTGTTGGTGGACGACGATGTGACTTTCTGCTCGGTGCTGTCGGAAGCCCTGGAAAGCCGCGGGTTTCAGGTCATGGTCGCGCACACCGTTGCGGAGGCGCTAGCCAATATTCAGCTCGGTGCTCCGGACTACGCCGTTATCGACTTGAGGTTGCCCGACCAGTCCGGGCTCATGTTGGTTTCCACGCTGAAGGCAGTCGGGGAGCAGACCAAGATCGTCGTGCTGACCGGATACGCGAGCATCGCGACCGCGGTGGAATCCATCAAGCTGGGCGCTACGTATTACCTGAGCAAGCCGGTCGACGCCGACGACATCGTGACGGCGTTCCATCGCGGCGCAGGCGACGAATCCGAACCGGTCAAGGAAAAGCCGTTTACGGTGAACCGCCTGGAATGGGAGTATATCAACCGCGTGCTGAGCGAAAACGGCGGCAATGTTTCAGCCACGGCAAGAACGCTCAGCATGCACCGGCGCACTCTGCAGCGCAAATTGAACAGGCGTCCGCCAAAGAACTGACGCTGACCGCATTCACCGCGTAACTCGGGGCCGGCTCGTTGGTCGGGAACAGCGCCGAGCTTGTCACGTTCAAGGTTCTCTATTGGAAGCTGTAAATATAGCTCGCAAAGATCATATTGACAGAGTAGCTGGGCGCCTGTTGATTGGTCGGCAGCACCGAGGTCGGAGTGAACCCAGTCTGGAGGCCATTGTAATAATAGTCGTCAGAATTCAGGCGCCGATAGAGATACCCCAACGCAAGCTTGGAACTCTTGTCGAGCTTATAGGTACCGCTGAGCTTGAACTGGAGCATCCTGCTCGTGATATCCGGCAGCGCAACGCACGTATAGATGCTGGGGTCAGCGCAAGTCAACAGGCCTGGGGCTAACGTTGTCGTGCTGTAGTTAAGCGCCGTGTTGTAGGCAGTCTTTCCCAGCGAATAGGTCAAATCGCCAGCGAGGTCGAGCTTGCCGGCCATCAGCCCACCCTGCTTGACGTTAAGGCCGATGGTCGTGTCGGTGTCTTTCAGACTGTTGCTCCAGGTGGCGCCAGACGGTATGGCAACGGCGGTGAGGGTGGCAGCGGCGGCAGCACTGAGCGGGGATCTTTGGTCGTTCGTCATGTCCCGCGTCCTTTCCTGCTGACTCACATAAAAGCTTATCGCACCATCCTCTCCGTAGTTGTAAGTCGTATCGAGATTCAAACTCCACGCATGGCCTTTCTGCATCCCATAAGTGGTGTCGTAATTATCATCCGTGTAGCGCCCGCCCACGCCGACAGACAGCCTGTCGCTGGCCTGCCAGTTGGCGCCCGCCTTCAGCATATTCTGCTTGCGGGAGGCTTCGAAAAAAGGATTAAAGCCCCTGAATTCGCCGGCGTTCAAGCCTGTTATGCCCCCTGTGGCTATGCTTGCGATGGCAGCGGCTGTAGCGTTGCCGTCGAGCCCTATCATCGGAGCGCGCGCATTCAGATCGCGATCCGATCTGCGGTCGCTGTAACCATAGCCGACATTAACGTTTACGCCATCGTTTGCCTTGAGCCTGTAGGTGGCGCTGAGTTTGTCCTCCTTGGTGCTGAACACGGTGACGCAATTGGTGCCCGACGCGTAAGCCGGAGTGCCGCCACCCACTGCGTACTGATTGCACTCCCGATGGGTATCGTCATGATTGAACGCCACGCGGATTTTCTGCTTCGCGTCCAGGCGATAATCGCCCGCCAGTTCCGCTTGCCATTTCTTGATGCTGAGCGGGGCATTCGGATAATTCGCGATGTTTCCACCGCTGATCGCAAAGAAGTTGTAAATATTCGAAGACGTGCGGTTATCGCGGTTGTCATACTTCAAGGCCGCGGAGAGAGCCAGATCCTTGGTGGTCTGGTCCGCCAGCTTCAGGTCGGCATGGGTGGTTACCACAGACCCATTGAGCGAACTCGTCGGGGAGGGGGTTACCATCGCTGGCGTGTCGTAAGCGTAGGCGGCATTCTGGGTATTGCGTGAGTACGACAGGCCGCCTGCGAGTTTCGTCCGGTTCGAAAAAGCATAGCCTCCGGTCAGGTTCAATTGGTGCAAATCATTGCCTGGCGGTGTGCCCATCGTCTGCAGGGGATTAGTCGCAGTCGACCAGGTAGCGAATGTCAAGCCATTGGTGTTATCACGGAAGAAGGAGCCAAAGTAGGATACCGTCGCATGCCCTTTGTCGCCGAGCCAATTCAGAGCCAGATTGGCCGTATCTGTTGTGTAATTCAAGGGCATCGGCAGTATCGAAACTTTCTCGGTGGCCGCCCCACCGACCTGCGAAGACCCGAAGCCAAACAGTTTCGCGCCAGACCGATCCAGATGGTTGAAATCAAGCGTGATGTTCCATTGCCGATCCAGGATGAGGCTGCCGGTCATGGATGTATTGTTTCTGTTGTTGCTGATATCCAAAGTGTGAAACTGCCCTAGTTGCACAGCGCTCAATCCAGTACGTGTATTGGTGCCCGCGCCTGCGGGGGTGACAGCACCAAAGCCTGGCAACGTAAAGCTATTCCCGCCATTGCTGCCTGTATAAGGTGTCTGGTAGCTATCCGAGGTGTAGTGGGTCAATTGGTCAAAGCTGATACCCAAGCTCCACCGGCCCTGATCGCTCATCGTTGCGCCAAGGCTGCGGGAAGTCAGGCCAAGATCGCTGCCCGTCAACTCCCAACGCTTCGTGCCGTTGCCATCGCCGTAGGCGTCGCCGCCGCGGATGCCGAAGTTACCGATCAAATAGCCGCCCGACTTGTTCAGGCCGGTGTACTCGCCGAACTTGGCGGAATCGCGCGAGACGCTCATCGCGCCTATTTCCACGAAATTGGTCGGAACCTTCAAATTCGCTGCCGGTTCGTCATCAGCATGGACCGGCAACGCGTACATCGCGACCAGTACCCCCTCAACAGCAAGCGCCAGCGCCCTGACTTTCATTTTCCTATTACGAGTTTTCATTGCCATCTCCAATTGTCAGGAATCAGCGCTGCAAGTAACCGCCGTTGGGGCTGTTTGAGCCATGGATCACGCTGTGGCAGTTGAGACAGGCACGACCCGTAGCTTGGTTGCTCGGACCCACACCTGTGAATCCACCCTGGTTGCTGGCTGCATTGCGGCCAATCGGGGATTCGCTGGAGTGCTGCCCGTCATGACACGACTGGCACAGGAACGGAGCACGGGATACCAGCATCGGTGAAAGGTTGGAACCGTGCGGCAGGTGGCAGTTCGCGCAGTTCTCCACCACCGGCTGGTGTTCGAACAGAAACGGGCCGCGCCGCTCTGCATGGCAGGTATAACAAGTCTCGTTGATTGTGTTCTTCTTCACCAGGCTCGGACCGGACGAGCCATGGGGATTGTGGCAGTCGGAACAGACGACCTTGCCTTCCTTAATCGGGTGGGTCGAAATCTTGAGGCTGTCGGCGCGCTGCTCCCTGTGGCAGGTAAAGCAAACCTGGGTCTGCGTTTTCCGGTTGAGAACCGTCTGTTGCGGTGCATGGATGTTGTGGCAGTTCGTACATGCCACTTCGTTGACCTGGTGCTGGCTGCCGTCCCACCGGGTGCGCGCCGTGCCCTTGTGACAGGCGAGACACGCGCCGTTTCGCGCTTCCGCCGAAGATGGGGTCTTGGGCCAGGAATCCGACTGCAAAGCGCCGGGCTTGATGGGCCCAAAATAGACGTCCACCTGATTTACGGGAGTTTTCAAGTGGTTCTCGCTCGGTCCGTGGCAGTCCCGGCAACCGGGCGTTCGCGGATCGCCTTGCACGCCCATTTTGGTCTGATAGATCGAGAGCACCGGCGTTGGCCAGGATTCGTTATGGCAGAGGGTGCACACCTTGTCTCGTTCCCGCAGCTTGCTTTCCGCAGCGGGAGAGTCGGCGGCCAGGCTGAAAGCAGCCATGCCGAAGCTGAGAGTGAATACACTCAAGGCCAACAATTGCTGCAAGCGCTTCATCGGTTTTCCCCTTACCTTGGTGGGTCGTGTCGCTAAATCAGAAAAAATTCAAGAATGCGCCGTTATTTCACTTGGCTGATCATGTAATCGACGCTGGCCCTGATGTCGGCATCTGATAGCGACGCCACGCCGGCCCTGGGCGCCATGACGCCCTTGCCGGCTATGACCGTAGCGGTCAGCGCATCGGCGCCACCCTTCTTGATGCGAGGTTCCCACACCGACTTGTCACCCAGCTTGGGTGCGCTCATTAAACCCTTGTCATGACAAACGGCGCAGACCTTGTCGTAGGTCGCCTTGCCTTCATCGGCAGTGGCAAGTTGGCCCATGCTCAACAGCGCCGCCACGGTGGTAATAGTGATCAACGACCTCGGGCGACGTGCCGAGGGGATCCTTCCGGTGTGCGGCGCTCTCACCGTGACAGCTCTGGCACCGAGGCGCGCGTGCAGCCGCCTTGACGCCGTGGCGTGTCTGATAAATCGAGAGCACCGGTGCTCGCCAGCGTTCGTTATGGCAAAGGGTGCAGACCTTGTCCGCTTCCAGCGACCGCTCAGCCGGCTGCGCCATCGCGGGCGCGAACCCCACAAGCCAAAGACGAACGCGCACAACGCAAACAACCTGTGTGACGTTTTCATGCCATCTGTCGATCCGGCGTTAAGTACAGGCGTGTGATGAAAGCCAAAGCGATACGCCCTCTTATTGAGTACCGACAAGACTGCAGATATTTGCGCAGACTTCCGGCCCCGGCCCCGCCGCAATCGCGCCGTGGCTGGACAAAGTCAATCCGGGCGCGAAGGCGAGCTCAAGCAAGATGCGGGCCAGGCCGTGTCGGGGGAATTTCAAAGGGTCATCTCCTGGCCGAGGTCCCTCGAACCGAGAAATTGGGCGTGTTACCGAAACTAGCCATAACTTAACTTATTGTTTTTTAACGTTTGCTCAGACTCTTGCGGAAGTTCACCGAGTTACAAACCCTTACACAATATTACGAAGCGTATGCAATCCCGTCAACATCCTCTTTGATTGAAATCAAAAACCAACCAGATGCCGCAAAGCGATGGCTATTGATCTGCATCAGCAAGCGTCAGCCAGAGCCCATCAGAATTGCCCCATCGCATCAGGAACAGTTGAACCACCCCCATGCTCCGGCAGCAGATCCCGATCCAGCAGTTCATCGCGAACCTTTCGCTTTTCAAAGGCTATGCGGAGGCCGATCTCGAGCTCATCGCCGCAGGCGCGACGCGAGTCCATGCACAGCGGGGAACGGTAATCTTTCGCCGCGGCGAAGCGTGCAACGGCATGCATGTAGTGTTGTTCGGCCAGCTGAAGCTCGCGCTGCACGCAATGCAGGGCGGAGAGCGCGTGATCGATCTGATGGGCCCGGGGCAGACGCTGGGCGAAGCTGCGCTGTTTCTCGACCAGCCCTACATCGCGACTGCCGAGGCCTTGGCGGACACGGAACTGGTGCACATCTGCAAGGCGACCGTGCTCGCCGAAGCCGACCGCCATCCGGGATTCGCGCGCCGGGTGATGGTGAACCTGAGCCGGCGCCTGTATCGGCGTATCAGCGACCTGGAAAGCTACACGCTGTGCTCCGCGACGGATCGCGTGGTGGGATACCTGCTGAATGACCTGCCTGAGTGCACGGAGCGGGACAAGGCGTCGCTGACGCTCCCCGCGGCGAAAGGAGTGATCGCCTCGCGGCTGAACCTCACGCACGAACACTTCTCGCGCATCCTGCGCGATCTCACAACCGCCGGCCTGATCGAGATGGACGGCCGCTCGATCTCGATCCCGGATGTGGGCGGGCTGCGCGCACGCATGGCGTGAGCGCACGGTGCGGAGCCGTTACTTGGCGGGGGCGGCGCCCTTGCTGAACATGTAGGTGATCGCGCTGCGCAGCTCTGAATCGGTGAGATCCGGCATGCCGCCGCGCGCAGGCATTCCGCCGTGCCCGTTGATCGCTGAACGAACCGTCGCATCCAGACCCTGGCTCATCCGCGGCGCCCAAGCGGACTTGTCGCCGATCTTCGGCGCACCGCCCGTTCCAGCCTCGTGGCATTTGACGCAACGCGCGCGCACCACCTGCTCGCCGCTGCGCTCGACCGCGGGCTTCGTCTTGCTGCGGGGCTCGATCCATTTCCCGCCCGATTGATTGACCATGTAGGTCACGGCGCGCCCGATTTCCAGGTCGCTGAGGTCGGGAGATCCGCCATGCGGCGGCATTTCGCGGATGCCCTTGATCGCATGCTCGGTGAGGCTGCTCAGGCCCTGCGATGATCGCTTGGCCCATGCCTTCCTGTCGCCGATCTTCGGCGCGCCGTGGGCGCCCGTACCGTGACAGGCAATGCACTTCGCCTCGACGACCTGCTTGCCGCTGCGCTCGCCGCTATTCGCGTCCGCGCCCTGCGACGCGACCGGAATCGCAAGTGCAACGACTGCCAGCACTACGCGTGCTTGGTAAACCATGGCGAACCCCTTGTTTTGAGCATGTCGCAGATTAGCCGAAAAAAACCGGCGCAGAACAGGCGCATGAGAAAAAAGTACTCGCCGGGAGCGCGCGGGAATCAGTGTTCGAAACGCAAACGGCGGTGGTCGCGCCCGGGCGCTCCTGAAGCGGCTCAAGACGCACTGAGCATCCCGCACTACAATCGCACGTGGCGGCAATGACCGGGGGGCGACCCCCCGGCGCGTTTTGGAGATCGGGCGATGTTCGACACTCGGGTCGTGATTGTTGCGCTGGCGGTGTTTCTCGGGTTGTTTCCCGTCGCGTTCACGGCCGCCGCGGCTGCCGCCAATCCGGCCAATCCTCTGTCCGAATCTGACAAGAAGTGTCTCGCCTGTCACGCGAGCGCGGGCCTGGCGAAAACCCTGGCGAACGGGGAAGCGCTTTCACTGCAAATTCATGGCGAAGTGTTTGCGACGTCCGTCCACGCGCCGCTCGGGTGCGCCACCTGCCACTCCGAGGTGGACCTTGCAAAGCACCCCGGGGCGGGCAAGAAGATCGAAAGCGCGCGCGAATACACCGTCGCGCAGATTGAAGTATGCCGCGCATGCCACGAGGATAAATTCAAGTTGTACGAGGGAAGCGTTCATGCGAGCCTGCTGCGCGCCGGCCTTCCGGTCGCGCCGGTCTGCACCGATTGCCACAGCCCTCATTCGATCAGCCCCAAGTCCGCCAGCCAGCCGATTGCCGAAGTTCCCTGCAAGAAATGTCACTCGGTCATTTTCGACGCCTACGCCGGGAGCGTACATGGCCTGGCCCGCAGCAAGTCGCCTGACAGCAAGGCGCCGCTGTGCGCAGGCTGCCACCGCGCGCATGACGTCGGCGCCGCATCGGTGGGAGACCGGCTCAAGAATGCCTGCCTCGGATGCCACGTCGGCGCGATTGCCTCCCATCAGAGCTGGCTGCCGAATGCCGAACTTCACCTCGAAGTGGTGTCCTGCCCCGCCTGCCATTCGCCGAACGCGCAGCGCAAGGTCGACCTGCGGCTGTACGACGGCGTGTCGGAGCAGCGGATGGTGGAGACGAAGGGCGTGCCGCTCTTCGAAGACCGGGCGCGCTCGGCCGATGTCGCAGGAGGCGGCCTGGACGCGATCGCGCTGCGCAGCCTGCTGAAGCAATTCAACGTCGAGGGCGCGGAAGGTACGACCACGCTGCGGGGCCGGCTGGAGGTCCGCACGGGCGCCGAGGCGCACCAGCTTGCGGAAAAGTCCCGGGCGATCGGAAACTGCGACCGCTGTCACCGCGAAGGCGCCGATCCGTTCCAGGTCGTCACGGTATCCATCGTCGGCGCCGATGGCAGGCCGCTGCGCCATGACGCCCAGACAGAGGTCCTGAGTTCAGCTATTTCCGTGGGATCGATGCGCGGGTTCTACGCCATCGGCGGCACCAGGATCAAACTGCTGGATGTGCTGTTCGTGCTCGCTTTGCTCAGCGGCGTTCTGGTTCCTGCCGGGCACATGACGGCGAAATGGCTGTTCCGGAGATACATGGATCGGATCGCGAAGCAGAATGCTTCCGCGAATCCGCCTGGCGAGCGCCCTCAGGGCGGCGATACGCCCCCAAGATAACGAGGACCGGCGAAATGCAGAGAATCTACGTTCATCCCCTTCCCGTCAGGATCTGGCACTGGATCAACGCGCTCGGTTTCATCGCGCTGATCGTCACCGGCGTCCAAATCAGGTATGCCGGCCTGATCGGACTGATGTCGTTCAGGACCGCCGTCACCCTGCACAACTGGATCGGCCTGGTGCTGATCGGAAATTTCTTCGTCTGGTTCTTCTTTTATCTGTTTTCCGACAAAATCAAGGTGTATCACCCGGAACTGAGCCCGATGAAGCATTTTCGCGCGAGCTTCCGCCAGTTGCAGTTTTACGGCTACGGCATCTTCAAGGGCGACCCCAATCCGCACCACATCAGCGCCTACCACAAGTTCAATGCGATGCAGAGCATGACCTACCAGATCATCATGCTGCTGCTGGTTCCGCTTCAGATCTGCACCGGGATCCTGCTGTGGGACGTGAGGCGCTTTTCCGGGATGGTCGAGCTGCTCGGCGGGGTGCGGGTGGTGGACACCGTGCACGTGCTGATCTTCATCTTCTTCACCGCGTTCATTTTCATTCACCCGTACCTCGCAAGCCTCGGCCATACGCCCACGGCGCATTTCAAGGCGATGTTCACCGGATACGAGGATGCCGAGGACGACCCGGGCCGTACCTAGCTACCTAGGACCGGCCGGCGTCAGCGGATGCGGTTTCAGCAGCGCCCTGCCGCGCATCACGCGCCGGTCACGCCCCCGTATATCCCGATCAGCACGAACACCAGCAGCAGCAAGCCGAAGGCGATCAGCGTGAAGCCCAGTATCTTCGCTCCCAGGGTCATGGGTTGCGAAGGAGCGTCGACCAGGTATTTTTCGAGTTCGCCGGAAGCGACCAGGCGATTGTATTCCACCCTGTGCTCGTCCTTGAACAGTTCCAGGCGCATCGAACCGGTGAACATCGCGACATCCAGCGGGAACTTGTCCGGCCTGTAATGGTTGTTGAAGAAATGCACCGTGAACACGAACAGCACCGCCAGCAGCGCCTCCTCGCCGTGAAAAATCGTGGCCACGTTGAACACCCAGCCCGGCAGGAACGCGGCGGTCACGTTCGGAAACAATAGCATCACACCGGAGGCGCCGATGAGGGTCACGGCCGCGAATGGCGCCCAGTAGTCGAACTTCTCCCAGTAAGTCCAGCGATCGAACACCGGCCTCGGCCCAAGACCGAAGAACCATTTGATCATCGCGACGATATCCCACACATCCTGCCGGCGCGGAACCAGGGAGTTGGGTCCGAACCAGTCGAAGGTCCTCCGATTACGGGCTATGTGTATCACGAAATAAATCAGTTGCACAAAAAATACCATTGCCAACAGCGCTGCGAACGTACGGTGAATCACAGCCGCGACCTTCGGACCTCCCAGCCAGTGCATCACCGCCGGCGCCCAGGTCGTGTCTGCGTACAGCACCGACATGCCGGTCAGGGCCAATATCATCAGGCTGAGGGCGAGAATCAGGTGGGCGATGCGCCAGATCAGCGGGAAGCGCTGATAATGCTTGTCCTTGAATTTGCCGTCGAGCAATTCATCTGTTTTCACGTGCGGACGGGCCTTGCGCTCATCGCGCTCCTTGTACTCGCGGTAAAACCACAGGGCCGTATGGGACCAGAAGAACGCAAAGATGCCGGCGAGGAACAGCAGCATGAACTTGGACGCGATCCAGATAAAGGGATAGCGGACGAAATCGTGGGACGTGCCGTGAGGTTCGAACTTGGTAAAGCCCTTGGTCGCACCCTCATGACATTGCTGGCAGGTCTTGAGGCGATTGTTCTGATGCAGTTTTGACTTCGGATCTCCCGAAGGCTGAATAGAATGGCTGCCGTGACAGTCAAAGCACTTGGCCGTATAGGCGTAACCCAGAGTGTTCACCTGTCCATGGTAGGTCTTGGTGTAGGTCTTCAGGCGTTCGGCGTGGCAGCCGCCGCAGTTCGTTGTGATCGCCAGTTTGGCGGCGTCCTTCGCGGGATCTGCGACGCCGTGGGTGGTATGGCAGTCCGTGCAGACCGCCGATTTCACGTTGTGTTTCTCGGTGACCTCCTTGCCGTGCACCGACGCGGTCCAGTCTGCCAGTTCATCGGTATGGCATTTGCCGCATACATTGGGGACGGTGAGGTGCCATTCCTTGCGCTCGGCAGTGCCGCGCGGCGGCACATCGAAGCTGTGGACGTTATGGCACTCGTTGCATGATGCATTGACCTTGCCCGGCTTATGCTTGTTTTCCCGGGCGTGGAAGGACTTATTGTAGGCGGCGATATTCTCGACCACTATGCCGAGGCGGAGTTTTTCCTGGGTCCTGTTTTTCTGCTTGGCGGCTTCCCACAAGTCCAGGTGACACTGTGCACACTCGACTTTCTTGGCATCGGGCGCCTTCTGGTGCGGAGTGACGCTGTCAGTAATTTCCTTGTGGCAGGCGATACACTCCATCCTCGAGTGCACGCTCTTGGCGTATTTGTCCTGATTGACTTCATACAGCGCGCGCTTCTCGCCTTGGGCGCCGGGCACCTCCAGCTTGCCTTGCTTGCCGTCGTGGCAGCTTTGGCATGTAGCGTTGTCCAGCTTTTGCAAAACAGGCGCTGCGATCTCCTTACTGTCGGCGGCTGCGGCCGAGCCGGTGATCAAGGTTCCGGTAAGGCAAACCATGGCTGCCATAACCCACACGGCGAGTCTTGAAAAACGCATGGTGCTCGTTCCCCGTAAAATAAACGACATCCCCATCCTGTCTCGAACGGGAATTACCCGGTCTGTCGAAACAGTTCGCCAGCGAAGGCGAAACCCTTTCATTTTATTGAGGATACTAAACGAACACCGCGTGCTCGATTTGACATGCATCAATTCGCATCACGACAGGGCGCGCTGTTCGGCAGGCGTGGTTGCGCAGCACCTTGGCCTGACATATCCCCTGACTGCGCGAGCATGCTGCGTTAGATCTGGCTAGGCCCCCATTGCCTTGGCCCCAAGCTTGCCCCAGGCCTGGAAGCCGAACCGGAGGAGCAATCCAATCCCTAGAATCGGAGCGACGACGCCGTAAACAACTCCAATTAAGACCGCGGCAAGCATCATTGCAATAGTTTTCAGAACGCTCGGTTTAGCCGGCGCCGCCGGATGCAGTGGTTCGGCCTCATCAGATTGTCGCAGGGCCATCCATAAAGCCATGCCCAGCGCGAAGACGGGAAAGGCGGAAAGGTAGACAAGACCGATGAAGGGCGCCAGAAGGAACAAAGCGACGTTTTTCAAGCGCGATACAGGCTCGGTTGATGCCTGCGCAGGCGCGACTGCGGCCACCGGTGTTTGGGGCTGCAAGGCTACAACCGGTTCCGTGGCTTGCAGCAGACGGTCAGCCGTAGCCGCGAGCTGTTCGGGCGACAGGGGCTTGTGCAGGAATTCGGCTACGCCGGCGGCTGCGGCGCGTTCCTGAGCGTCTCCAGAGCCGTAACCGGTGATGATGACCACCGGCAGCCAAGGCTGGCGGGCATGAATCTCCTCTGCCACGTCCAGGCCGCTCATGCCCCGCATCACTATTTCGGTGAATACTGCATCGTACGTACCATTGCCCAGCTTCCAAAGGGCGTCTTCGCCGCTCGATGCGGTGATGACGGCATACCCTTTGCCGGACAAAACCTGTTCAAAGCTCTTCCTTACGACAGGGTCGCCGTCTACTAAGAGGATTTTGCGTACGTTGCTCATGATGGTTCTCCTTCGTGGGTGGGCTGTGCTGAGTCCCGACCCGGAATTCGGCGCAGGGCCCATTTCAAACGCGTGCTCTTGGTGATCACGTCGGAGAGCTGGTTGACGTGCTCCAGCGCCGCCGCGAGGAGCTGATCGCGCTGATAGCGCACGACGAGCAGCGCAAATACGACCATCGCCACCGTCAGGGACGCCGCCAGCCAGACGCCGACTTTGAACCTGAGCGTATGCGGTCGCATTCTGTCACGGACGATCTGTCACCGGAAACGGGAAGCAAATGCATCGCCCACCCTGCGCTACGCGAGCGCTGGGTGGACGAAAAACGGAATTCGGCTCGGAAGAGCCGCTCTACTTGATCTGAGTCAGCATGTAATCAAGTGCGGCCTTGACGTCGTCTTCCGACTGCGCGCCGCCCTTCGGTGGCATCGGTGCCTTGCCTTTGATCACCGTGGCCAACAGCGCCGGCTTACCCTGCTTCAGGAGGGCGTCCCACTTTTCCTTCTCTCCGGTCAACTTCGGCGACATCGCTTTGTGGCAACCGGCGCAGGTCTTGTCGAACACCGCCTTGCCATCGGCGGCCGCAACCTGGCCCACGCTGAACAGCGCTGCAACACTGGCAATCGTGATCACTGCAAATTTCATCTCAGCCTCCTTTGCTTGCCTGAAAAGTGTTTGTTAGTCCGGACAGCCGCGCTACTTGATTTGAGTCAACATGTATTCGGTGGCGGCCTTGGCGTCGTCGTCCGACGCCGCTCCACCCTTGGCCGGCATCGCGCCCTTGCCTTTGACGACCGAAGCAGCCAGCGCCGGCTTGCCCTGCTTGAGGAGGGCGTCCCATTTTTCCTTGTCTCCGGTCATTTTCGGAGACATCGCCTTGTGGCAACCGGCGCAGGATTTCTCAAACACCGCCTTGCCATCGGCTGCGGCAGCCTGGCTCATGCTGAACATGGCTGCCATAGCGGCAGCCGAAATGATTGCGAGTTTCATTTCAATCTCCTTCAGGTTAGCTACATTCCTTCGTTTAAGAAGCAATTCACTATTAAGGATAACGACCCAAGGGCGATAAGGTTTACCGGCTTCCGGTCAACCAACGGCCCGAAAATCCCCGCTCTCTCTGTCTGCGACCTGCACAGGCGTCTTGGAGAACCACAACTGATACATGGAAACGACCCACATGAAGGCGAAACACAGACCCATGACCCCGCCGGCAAACATCACGACCCACGCGAACCATTCATACAGCTTGGTGATATACCAAGCACTGACGTCCAGCACGACGCACACGAACGGGGTCGCGACGACGACGCATTTGAACCACACCGGCCGCATGTAAGCATGGCTGAAAATAGTGCCCATGAGGAAAAAGATGAAAGTGAAGCCGAACAGGTGAATGTGCGACACGCGAACCAGGGTGAAGATGTCGGTGCCGGTATCCTGTTCGGTTACCTTCTTCAGATTGTCGTATCCCATAAGGTTGGGCAGGTGCGGGTTGCTGCCGTCGTGACAACTCGCGCAGCGCTTTTCCAGCATTGGCTTGAACTCGCTCTCGTAACGGTCGCGATTGGCACCTTCCTGCACCCACCTGATCAGGGGGGCGATCTCGTCCGGCGGCAGCATGGTGGACATCGGCCCGCGTAGCGCCCCTTCGAGGCGCGAGCCCTTCCCGCTGCCGCGATAGGCGAGCACGATGTCCTCGTATGTAAGCGTATTCGGATTCCCGTCCCGCCCGGCGTGAGCATGAAACAGGTAGATCAGCGCGAAGATGTAGCCGAATCCGAGAATGATGAGCGACGCCGTATACACCACGCGCAGGCTGTAGGGCAATTCCGAATAGTGGTAATAAAGGCGGTGCAGCGGAGGAGCGTCACTCATTGTCCGTTCCTTCGGTCTTGCCGGCCGGTATGCAACTTGAGGGATGCGCGATACGACATCACTTCTCCTTGTCGGCTTGCGGAATCACGAACACGACGGCCCGCGCCTTCTGTCGCGCGTAGTGCGCCGCGAGGTTCTCGATGTCCACTTCGGCCAGCGCGTCGGACATGGCGGCCATTTGAGGACTCTTGCGCGCGCGCGTCCGGTAGTCATGCAACACCTTTTCGAGATAATCCGCGCGCTGCCCCGCCAGGGCCGGTGCGAGCGGGTCGGTGCTGTTGCCGTTGATGCCATGACAGCGGTCGCACCTCTGCGCCCACTCGGCGGTCGTCAAGGGCTTGCGCACATTCGGAGCTTGAGGTTGCTGCGTCGCGTAGAAGGCCGCGAGATCTTTCATCTTGCCATCATCGAGCGACGCCACCAGGCCTTTCATCGTTTCATCGGACCGTGATCCGTCCTTGTATGCCTTCATGGCGGCCGCGAGGTACTGCGCCTCCTGACCCGCAAGGCTCGGGGTAACGGGATTTCCGCTGACGCCCACGTTGCCGTGACACCCGGCACAGGATGCTGCAGCGGCCTTGCCCGCGGCCGGGTTGCCGGTGACCGGGGTCTGCGCGCGGGCCGGCTTCTGCAGGGCATAGTAGAGCGCGATGTTATCCATATCCCCATCGCCCACGGCCCCGAGCACCGACTTCATCATGTCATGCTTGCGCTGGCCGCCCTTGTAGGCCTTCATGGCCGCGACGAGGTATTTCGGGTCAAACGAAACGAGGCTCGGCATGCCGGGAGTCTTGCTGATACCACCCTCGCCGTGGCACCCCGCGCAGCCCGTCGCCGCGGCCTTGCCGGCCTGGGCCGGGTCGGGCTTGGCGGGAGCGGGCTTCGCCCCGCTCGCTGCAATTGGTTGCGGGGGATCGAGGCTTGCATAGTAGGCAGCCACTTTGACCAGCGCATCGTCACTCATGTACTTGACGACGCCGTCCATGGCCTTTTCGCCGCGCACACCCGTCTGGTACGCCCGCAACTCGAGGTGAAGGTACGCCGGACGCTGGCCAGCGATATGAGGCACGCCCTTGGTGGTACTGATGCCATCCACGCCGTGACAGCGTACGCATGAGGCTTCCGCTACGCGTTTGCCATCCGCAACCTCCAGGGACGTGGCGTAGACGGCCCGGAGGTCGTCACTCTTGCCAGACTTGGCGCCCGCGGGTTGCGCTTGCGCGCGCGCGACAAAATTCACGTCGGTTGCGCTCGCAACCAACGTGAATGCGATCAGGAAAAGGCTCCGTAAGCTTCTTTTCATCGACGTTCGCTCGAAATGGAGCGCCTCATTTCGCCGGCTGGCTTGCATAGAAAGACGCAATGCTTTCTATGATCGAGTCGCTGTAAGGCAAACTCATGTTGTGCATCATGGAGCTCTCGCGCCGGTCATCGCGATACGACCGCAGCGCCATGATCAGATAATCCTTGTCCTGCCCGTTGATTTTCGGCACTGCCATGGTGGGATTGACCAGGTCGGCACGGTGGCAACGGTTGCACTTTTCAGTCAGTTCCTGGACAAACGTAGCGCCCTTTTCAGCGGGTTTGGATTTCTGGACCGAGTAGAAGGCGGCGATGTCGTCGATGTCCTTGTCGGTGAGATGGGCGACGTAACGCCGCATACCTTCGTGCGCGCGGTCTTGGCGGTAGGCCTTGGTTGAATTCACCAGATACCGGGCATCCTGGCCTGCGAGAGTCGGCGTCGCGGCGTCGGCGCTCACGCCATGCGAGCCATGGCAGCCGCCGCATACCGCGGTGAGCGGCTCCCCCGCCGCCGGATCGCCGAACGACGGCGCAGTGCGTTGAGCCGGGGCCTGGGAAGCGAAGTACAGTGCCAGGCTTTCCATGTCCAGGTTGGTCAAGCGGGGCAACAGGGCATGCATCGGGTCTACCTTGCGTTCGCGGTGCAGGTACTCCTGGAGAGCAACCACGAAATAGCGGGGTTGTTGACCGGCCAGCCCGGGCGTGCCTGGAGTCGTACTGTTGCCATCCTCGTTATGACACTTCGCGCAGGCGGCCGACAGCACCTTGCCGCTTTCATATGGAAGGAAGAGCGGTGCATCCTTCGGCGAGGCGTTTGCTACCGCGGGCAGGCCGGCGTAGTACGCAGCCACATTGCGCACGTCCGCATCGGTCATGTTTTCCGCCATCTGCTTGAGCGCGGCGTGCGTACGCTTTCCGTCCTTGTACATCTTGAGCGACGCAAGCAGGTAACGCTCGTGTTGCCCAGCCAGGTGCGGGATCGCCGGCGCGGCGCCGCCGCCATTCGATCCATGGCAGCCTTTGCATTCCCGCTCCGCGAATGCCTTGCCCGCCGCAACATCGGCCGCGGCCGCCGGCTTTTCGGTCGTGGGCTTCGCGGCAGAGTCCGGCTTTTCCGAGCAGCCGATCAGCGCTGCCGACAATACGACACCCAGCACCAGATGTTTCATAGAGGATCTCGAAAATTAAAAATATTCTATTCCGACCGGGAAGGGAAGCATAGCCTGACTCACTTGCCTGCCGTCATGCTGCCGATGAACCCGACCAGCACCAGCGCCAGCAGCGTCAAGCCGAAAATGATCAGGGTGATACCCAATATCCTGGACCCCAGGGTCATGGGCCGCGACGGCGCGTCCACCAGATGCTTCGCCAGCTCCCCGGTCTGCACCAGCCGGTTGTATTCCTCGGTGTGCTCGCGCCGGTACTCTTCGAGAGGCATCGCGCCGGTGAACATCACGATATCCGGAGGAGGCATTTTGTCGGGCCTGAAGTGATTGTTGAAGAAATGCACCGTAAACAGGAACACCGCGGCGAGGAATGCTTCTTCCCCGTGAATCAGCGTGGCCACGTTGAATACCCATCCGGGCAGGAACGCGGCAGTAACGTTCGGAATCCACATCATGACGCCGCTTCCGCCGATGATCGCCATGCCCCAGAACACCGCCCAATAGTCGAATTTCTCCCAGTACGTCCACCGGTCGAACACCGGCCGCGGTCCCTTGCCGAAGAACCACTTGAACATGGCAATCGCGCCGTAAAAGTCATCCCAGCGAGGCAACAGGGAGTCGGGTCCGAACCAGTTGAAGGTTTTCCACTTCGCGCCAAGGTGGGATGCGAGGTAGACCAGGTGGATGACGAATATTCCCAGCATGGTGACGGCGCTGATTCTGTGCACGATCGCCGCGCCCTTCGGGCCGCCGAATGCGTTCATGATGGCGCGCGCCCAGCCGGTTTCGGCGTAGAACACGGACATGCCGGTCAGGACCAACATCATCACGCTCAACGCAAACACCAGGTGGGCGACCCGCCAGAGAGGGCCGAACCGCTGGTATTGCTTGCCCGTTGTGTGCGGCAGTTCCGCCGTTTCCACGTGCGGCTTGCTCTTGCCGTCCTTGCGGTCCCTGTATTCCCGGTAGAACCACAGCGCCGAATGCGACCAGAAGAAGGCGAACACGCCCATCAGCAGCGCAATCATGAACTTTGACGCGATCCACAAATCGGGATATCGGCCGAAATTGGCCGTGCTGCCGTGCGGGTTGAAGGTTACGAAGCCCTTGGTCGCGCCCTCGTGGCATTTCTGGCAGGTCTTCAGGCGGTTGTCCGGATGCACCGAGGACGCAGGATCCTTGACCCGTTGTATCGCGTGGTTTCCGTGGCAGTCGAAACACTTGGCTGTATATGCATATCCCAGGGTATTGACCTGCCCGTGATAGGTCCGGATGTAGCTCTCGAAGCTGTCCTGATGGCAGTTTCCGCAGTTCTTGGTGATGACGAGCTTGGTCGAATCCATTCCCGGGTCTTCGACGTCGTGCGTGGTATGGCAATCCGAGCAGATGGCCGCCTTGGGGTTGGCTTTCTCCAGCACTTCCTTGCCATGCACCGAGGTTGCGTAAGCGGCCCGTTCCTTGACGTGGCATTTTCCGCAGGCATTGGGAATATTCAGGCGCCATTCCGCACGGATGGCGCTGCCCCTCGGGTAAACGTAGTGCGCGTCGTGACAGTTGTAGCAGGTCGCGTTGGTACGCGACTGGTCTTCCCTGCTCGGCCGCGCATGGATGGACTTCATGAAGCTGTCGATCTGCTTCACCACCACGCCCAGTTTCGTGTATTCAGGCGAACCCTTGTCGTTCTGGGCCGCCTTCCACAAATCCTCGTGGCACTGCACGCAGCTGACCTTGAAGTTTCCCTTCTTCTCGTGCGGAATCTGCGTGATGTCCTTGTGGCAATCGACGCACTGCCGCTTGCCGTGCACGCTCGCCCCGAACTTGTCCTTCATCACGTGCAGGTTGCGCGGTTTCCCGTCCGCGCCGGGCACCGCGAAACCTTCGTTTCCGTGGCACCCCAGGCAAACTGCGTTGTCGATCTTCTCGGCGGCCGGTTCAGCGGCCTTTCTACTGGCTGGCTCCGCGGGTTTGGATTCGGCGGCTTGGGCTCCCGCCTCCCCTACACTCCATGTGCCCGCCAGGCATATCAGGCTTGCCATGATCCATGTGGCGAATCCCGAAATACGCGTGGCTTTGGATTTCCTTGTCGAATGCACGATATCCGTGTCTAGAATTGCCACCCTATCTGGAAGGGACGTGATCCAGCTTCGGTACCCACGGCGGCAACAGACGCGTCAGCACCCACAGCAAGCCGAATGGTAGAGCAAACACGGTCACCATAACCAGGAGGCCCTCGCGCCCCAGCAAGGGCGGATGAAAGTACAACAGGCCTTGCATGGTCTTTGAGAGCTCTTGCCCGCCGATCACCACGTTCCAGCGCATGGCGAGCACGGAGACAAGCATCAACAGCGCCGAAACCGTGACGCCGATCACCAGTTGCCGGTCCTGGGTGCTGCGCCACATGAAATAGGACATTATGAAAAACGCTATCACGGCGAACCCCATCTGGAGCACTCCGAGGCTGAACCAAAGCGGTCCGGCAACGAGAGCCATGATGGTTTCGACGCCCTCCCTGCCCTTGTAGACCATGTTGGCAAACTCGAGGAACTCCAGAACAATGGTGAAGATGAGAAAGCCCCACAGCATGTACGCCATGCCCTTCAAACAGTCCAAATCGACCGGAACTTTGCGGACCCGGGACGTCAGTACATAAAGAGTAATCAGGATCGCGATACCCGAGGTGATCGCAGATACCAGAAAGATGACCGGCATCAGGTCCGATCCCCACCACTCCCTCGATTTGAGAGAACCGAACACAAACCCGACATAGCCGTGCAGCCCGTGGGCGCCGACAATGCCGATAACGGCAAGCGCCTTGAGCCATTTGGCATCGTAGCTGCGCGTGGTTGCGGAGATTTCATAGGACCCTAATGTAAGCACCCGGTAGAACAGCCCCGCCAGGCCCTTGCGCTCCTGCGCCCAGGCGACGATATTCTCGCGGAAGGCAAACCAGATTTCGAGAAATACCAGGACGACGTAGAAGGTGGCGAAAAAGCCGAATGCCGCAAATGCCGACGTCAGATGTGGCGTCAACATGACGTTCATGGCCCGCTCCGGATGCCCCAGGTGCAGCAGCAGAGGCAAGGGCACGAAGACCATGAAGGACAACGAGGTCAGCAGCGCAAAGCGGGCCACAGGCCTGAATCGCGGCACGCCGAACACGTGGTAGAACGTGGCGACCGTAAAGGAACCCGCAACGAGGCCGGTGATATACGGGTAAATGACGATCATCAGACTCCAGGGAATGACCGTCTCGTTCGGGAAGACGTAGCCGGTGAATGGAGCAGCGTCGAACAAGGCTTCCATCAGACGATCTCCTTGTCTATGCCGACGTAAAAGACATTTGGCGACGTGCCCATCGAGGGTTTCAGGACCTGTACTCGGTTTTCGCGGATGAACTTGCTGATCGGACTCTCGGGATCATTCTGGTCCCCGAAAATCCGCGCATTGACCGGACATGCCTCGACGCAGGCGGGCTTCAGCCCCCGGGTGATGCGGTGATAACACCAGGTGCACTTGTCGGTCACCTCGTACTTCTGGTTGAATAACCGCACGCCGTAAGGGCAGGCTTGGACACAGTACTGGCAGCCGATGCAGTAGTCGTGATCGATGAGCACCACGCCATCCGGGGTACGGAAGGTGGCGCCCACCGGGCAGACCTGGACGCACGGCGGGTGCTCGCACTGATTGCAGAGCTTCGGCACGAAGAACGCTTTCTCGACCTTCGCGTCCTTGTAGCGGTTGTCGAACCGGTATTCTTTTTCCGAACCCGAGGCAGCGATGTTTCCGGGATCCGCCTGGCTGTCCACTCGCGGAAGTTTTTCGCCCTTGAGATAGACGTAGCGCTCCACCCAGGTACGGAAGTGGTGTGCATCCCGGGCCACGCCGTTTTCGGTCTTGCATGCCTCGACGCACCGCAAACAACCGATGCAGCGCGTCGCATCCACGCCGAAGCCCCACCGGTGCTTGGTCCAGTCGTAGTCGGTCGCAGGGAACGCAGGCCCGGCACCCGCCAGTCCCCGCCTGCCAAAGACGCCGAGGGAGGCGATCATGGCGCTTGCATAGGTAACGACCCTGCCGAGGAACCGAAGCAAGCGGCGACGGTCCGGATCAAACGCCTGGCGTTTCAATTTCATCGTAGATCTCCTGCTACTGCAGCGCCCGGCCGCGTCGTAGCGGCACCGATATTGGGCGAGGCAGCAGCTAGTCTCATTTGCAATTCAAGCTGGCGTAGTAGGCAGCAAGCTGTCCGATGTCGGCGTCGCTCAAACCCTTCACCAACGCTGCCATCATGGGACCCTGGCGGGCACCCGACTGATACGCCTTGAGGGCATTGGCCAGATAGGCCTCCTGCCGGCCGGCGAGACTCGGCCACGCGGGATTGTGGCTGACACCCTCGGCGCCGTGGCAATTGGCGCAGGCCGCAGCCTTCGCCTTGCCCGCCGATGCGAGCTGCGCAGAACTTTTGGAACCCGCTGCCTTACAACTCGCGCTTGCGTAAAAGGCCGCCAGATCGCCGATGTCCGCCTCGCTCAAACCCTTTGCCTGAGCGCCCATCATTGGGTCGCGGCGGGTGCCGTCCTTGTAAGCCAGCAACGCGCCGGCCAGATAACCGCGCTGCTGACCGGCGAGGCTCGGCCACTCCGGATTGCCGCTGACACCGTCTGCGCCGTGGCAAGCTGCGCAAGCCGCGGCCTTCTTCCGGCCCGCGGCGGCATCACCTGGCTTGCCTGTTTGCTCAGCGCCCGCCGCGGCAATCTTCGGAGAATGCGGGTTATGACAGACGACGCATTGCTGCGCGCCCGCGTGGCTGCTTACCTCGATTTGCTTTTGCGCCGCAGGTCGTCCCGGCATTTTTTCGTGGCAGAGCGTGCAAAGTTTCACCGAATCGGCGGGGATCGCGAGCTTGACGTGCTCCTGCCGCTCGGCAGCAATCTGAGGGTGCGTGGGCAGGTCCGCTAGCGCGGCCGCTGCCGCCGGCTTCGCGGACCGATGCTTCTCGGCCGCGCCGTGGCAGGTCTCGCAGAGAACGACTTTGTGGATGCCCGCGGACCACTCGGAGTGCTGCTCGCCATGGCACGACTGGCAATAGCCCGACCCCTTGTACATCGGTTCATCGGCCGCGAGCTCGGCTACCGCGTCACCGCGAAAGGTGCCGTAAATGCCGTAGGACTTGTCCTGGAACAAATACCTCGCGGCGAGCGCCACCGCGCCCCCAATGACGAAAATGAGAAGCAGCCGGACAATGTGCCGCGGCATGCGGTTTTCAGAACCCGCCATTGGAAATTGCCCCCGCGAACCTTGCCTCCACATCCTCAAAACGCAGCCGCGGCCGCCACTCTGTGCTGCTCACCGACTTATTCTTCTTCGCTCGCATGCAAGCCTTTCACCCTTTGTCCAGGACGCAGGATTGCATGCTCGCAAACTTCGAAGGGTTGACGTTTGAGCCAGATCAATAAAACCAGCTACCGCGCGCTGAGATTTCGCGCGGAGAAACAGCAGGTTGAAGCGAGACGATGCCGTTCGCTCAGCGGCCCGCCACGCGACCCACTGCACTGGCGATCGATTGTGCTGCCGCTTCGATCGCCTCGCGCGGCTCGCCCTCGACCATCACGCGCAGCACCGGCTCGGTGCCCGAGGGCCGCAGCAGCACGCGGCCGCATCCGTTCATGCGGGCTTCGGCCTCGGCTTGCGCGGCGGCGATCGACGGATACTTCTGCCAGTCGAATCCGCGCGGCACGCCGACATTCACCAGCACCTGCGGGTACATCACCAGGTCGGCGGTCAGCTCGGCGAGCGACTTGCCCGACTCGCGCATCGCAGTCAGCACCTGCAACGCCGAAATGATGCCATCGCCGGTGGTGTGCTTGTCGAGGCAAAGGATGTGCCCCGAGTTTTCGCCGCCGTAGATCCAGCCGCGCTCGCGCAGCAATTCGAGCACGTAGCGGTCTCCCACCCGTGCGCGCTCGAATGCGATCCGCATGCGCGCGAACGCCTGCTCCAGGCCGAGGTTGGTCATCAACGTACCGACCACCCCTGCCACCGGCGTATTTGCCGCCCGGTGCTTCACGATCGCGTACAGCAGTTCGTCGCCGTCGTAGTGGCGGCCGGCAGCGTCGACGATCAGCACACGATCGGCATCGCCGTCGAGCGCGATGCCGAAGTCCGCCCGCTCCCGCTTCACCGCCGTCTCGAGCTGCTGCGGCGCCGTGGCGCCGAACAGGTCGTTGATGTTGAAGCCGTCGGGTGCATTGCCGATCGCGACCACGTCCGCCCCCAGTTCGTGAAACACGTGCGGCGCGACGTTGTAGGCCGCGCCGTGCGCGCAGTCCACCACGATCTTCATGCCGCGCAGGTCGAACGCCGACGGCACGCTCGACTTGCAGAACTCGATGTAGCGGCCGCCGGCGTCGTCGATCCGGCGCGCGCGCCCAAGCTGCGCGGCCTCGTTGCAGCCCATCGGCTGCTCGAGCTTGTGCTCGATTTCCGCCTCGATCGCATCGGGCAGCTTGAAGCCGTCGCCGGAGAAGAACTTGATGCCGTTATCGGCGTAGGGATTGTGCGACGCGCTGATCACGATCCCCGCGGACAGGCGCAGCGCGCGCGTCAGGTAGGCGACGCCGGGCGTGGGCAGCGGGCCGCACATCAGCACATCCACGCCCGCGGCTGACAGGCCGGCTTCGAGCGCCGCTTCGAGCATGTAGCCCGAGATGCGCGTGTCCTTGCCGATCAGCACCGCAGGATGCTCGACCGAGCGCTCCTTGTGCGCCGCCAGCACCTTGCCCGCGGCATACCCGAGCCGCATCACGAAGTCCGCCGTCATCGGCGCGTGGCCGACCGCGCCGCGCACCCCGTCGGTGCCGAAATATTTTCTCTTCATCGTCCACCTTCCTGAAATGCCGACCACACCGCGAGCGCATCCCGCGTCTCGGCCACGTCGTGCACGCGCAGTATTCTCGCCCCACCCTGCACCGCAAGCAAAGCGGCCGCGAGGCTCGCCGCGAGACGCTCGCCGACCGGCCGGCCGGTGATACGCTCGAGCATCGACTTGCGCGACACGCCGGCCAGGACCGCTGCGCCGAGATCGCAGAAGCGCGCCAATCCGCGCAACAGGGCGAGATTGTGCTCGAGATTCTTGCCGAAGCCGAATCCCGGGTCGATCGCAATGCGGGTGGCGCCGATGCCCGCAGCGCGCGCAGCGGCGATCCGCGCAGCGAGAAACACGTGCACCTCGTGGACCACGTCGACATAGCTCGGCGCGTCCTGCATGTGCGCCGGTTCGCCCTGCTTGTGCATCAGGCACACGGCGGCTTCGGACGCGGCGAGCGCATCGAGCGCACCGTCTGCACACAGAGCGTTCACGTCATTGATCATCGACGCCCCCGCTGCGAGCACGGCGCGCATCACGCCGGGCCGGCGCGTATCCACCGACACCGGCGCAGCAAGGCCTTCGAGCCGTTCCAGTACCGGCAGGATCCGGTCGAGTTCCTCCTGCTCGCCGACCGGCTGCGCCCCCGGCCGGGTGGATTCCGCGCCGATGTCGATGATCGCGGCGCCCTGATCGAGCAATTCCTGCGCACGTCCGGCGGCGGCTGCAGGATCAAGGCAGCGTCCCCCGTCTGAAAACGAATCGGGCGTGACGTTCACCACGCCCATGATCAGCGGGGGTTCGAGCGGCAAGGAGAACCGCCCGCACTGCAAAACCATGGCCGGTTTGAAGCTAGTTTGGAAATCTTGGCGTTGCTGCGCAGGCAGTTTCTGCGCTGCAACGCGTCGTGGTTCTTAAATGCTTGCTGCCGGCGCCGCCGCGGCTTGCGTGCCGTCGCTCGGCTTGGGCGGCTCGGGCTCGGAGGGCGATGGCGTGGTCTTGGGCGGCCGTGGCGGCTTGCCGGCCATGATGTCGTTGATCTGGTCCGCGTCGAGGGTTTCCCATTCGAGCAGCGCCTTGGCCATCGCTTGGACTTTTTCGCGGTTGTCCTCGATCAGCTTGCGCGCCAGCGCGTACTGCTGGTCGATGATGCGCCGGATTTCGGCTTCCACCCGCTGCAGCGTCGCCTCGGACACGTTCTTGTGCGTGGTGACCGAACGCCCGAGGAACACCTCGCCCTCGTTCTCGCCATAGACCATGATGCCCATCTCGTCGGACATGCCCCATTGAGTCACCATGCGCCGCGCGAGATCGGTGGCACGCTCGAAGTCGTTCGATGCCCCGGTGGTCATCTGGTGCATGAACAATTCTTCCGCGATGCGCCCGCCGAACAGCACCGCAATCGACGACAGCAGCCGCACGCGGTCCATGCTGTAGCGGTCCTCGTCAGGCAGCTGCATGGTGACGCCGAGCGCGCGTCCGCGCGGGATGATGGTGACCTTGTGCACCGGGTCGGTCTTAGGCACCAGCTTCGCCACCACCGTGTGGCCCGACTCGTGGTAGGCGGTGTTCTTGCGCTCCTCTTCCGGCATGACCATGGAACGACGCTCCGCGCCCATGATGATCTTGTCCTTGGCGCGCTCGAAGTCCTCCATGTCCACTAGGCGCTTGTTCTTACGCGCGGCGAACAGCGCTGCCTCGTTCACCAGGTTGGCGAGGTCCGCGCCGGAAAACCCGGGCGTGCCGCGCGCGATGATCTCGGCCTTGACGTCGGGTGCGAGCGGAACCTTGCGCATGTGGACGAGCAGGATCTGCTCCCGTCCGCGGATGTCGGGCAGCGGCACCACCACCTGCCGGTCGAAGCGCCCGGGGCGCATCAGCGCCGGGTCGAGCACATCGGGGCGGTTGGTGGCGGCGATCACGATCACGCCCGCGGTGGCCTCGAAGCCGTCCATCTCCACCAGCAACTGGTTGAGCGTCTGCTCGCGTTCGTCGTTGCCTCCGCCCAGTCCGGCACCGCGCTGGCGCCCGACCGCGTCGATTTCGTCGATGAACACGATGCAAGGCGCGTGTTTCTTCGCCTGCTCGAACATGTCGCGCACCCGCGCCGCGCCCACGCCGACGAACATCTCGACGAAGTCAGAGCCCGAAATCGAGAAGAACGGCACTTTCGCCTCGCCCGCGATCGCGCGCGCGAGCAGCGTCTTGCCGGTCCCGGGATTGCCCACCATTAGCACGCCCTTCGGAATGCGCCCGCCGAGCTTCTGGAACTTCGACGGGTCGCGCAGGAATTCGACCAGTTCGGAAACTTCCTCTTTCGCCTCCTCGCAGCCCGCGACGTCGGCGAAGGTGACGGTGTTGGTCGATTCGTCGAGCATGCGCGCCTTCGACTTGCCGAAGGAGAACGCGCCGCCACGGCCGCCGCCCTGCATCTGGCGCATGAAGAAGATCCACACGCCGATCAAGAGCAGCATCGGGAACCACGACACGAAGATGTTCATCAGCAGCGAAGGCTCCTCCTCGGGCTTGGCATCGATCTTGACGCCGAACTTGAGAAGATCCGACACCAGCCACAGGTCGCCGGGGGAATAGCTGGTCACGCGCTTGCCGTCGGTCGTGGTCGCCTTGAGCTGGCGGCCTTCGATGGTCACCTTGGCGATGCGCCCGGCCCTGACCTCGTCGAGGAACTGCGAGTACTCCATGGGCGCCTGCGCCGCCTGGCGGGTATTGAACTGATTGAACACCGTCATCAGGACCAGTCCGATGACCAGCCATATGACCAGGTTTTTGAGCATATTGTTCAAGGACTTACTCCGGGTTCAGTCGGCACAGAAAAAGCATTCTAAACCGATTCGCTCTGGCGCGGCGCCCGTGCCAGCAAATAGGTTTCACGGCTATCGTCGCGCGACGCCTTGGGCTTGCGCGTCGCCACCGAGGCAAAGGCGCTACGCATCGCCGCCAACAGCTCCGCGAACGACTCTCCCTGAAACACTTTGACGAGAAAAACCCCGTTGGGTTTCAGCGCATCGCGACTGAATTCCATCGCCAAGCCAGCCAGGCGCGCGGCGTTGGCCTGATCGACGCTCGCGATCCCGGAAAGATTGGGCGAAAGGTCTGATAGCACCACGTCCGCGGCACCTCCAAGCGCCGCCTGGACCGCGCGGCGCACCTCCGGGTCGCGGAAATCCCCGCGCAGCACGATTACCCCGGAGATTGGGGCAATTTCGAGCAAATCAACCGCCACCACCCGGCCCGAACGCCCCACCGTTGCGGCCGCCACCTGCGACCAGCCGCCCGGGGCGCCGCCGAGATCCACGATTCTCCCGCCCGGACGCAACAGTTTTTCCTTCAGATCGATCTCCTGCAGCTTGTATGCGGCGCGCGAGCGCAGTCCTTCCTCGCGCGCGCGCCGCACATACGCATCGTTCACGTGTCGCTGCAGCCATGCGTTGCTGGATTTGGAGCGCGCCATCTCTTAGACTCGGGCCATGTCGGTATTGTCTCCCGCGCAGCGCCGCGAACTGAAGGGGCGGGCGCACAAACTCCACCCGCTGGTTTTGATCGGCAGCGACGGGCTCACCCAGCCGGTGCTCGACGAGATCGACCGCGCACTTGCGGTGCACGAGTTGATCAAGGTGCGCGCGGCGCAGTCCGGCCGCGCGGGGCGCGAGCAATTGATGGCCGGGATCTGCGAGCGCGCACGCGCGCAACCGGTACAGGTGATCGGCAAGGTGCTGGTGGTCTTCCGTCGCAAGCCGGTCGAGCCGCCTCCGCCGCCGCGTGAGCAACGCCCGCCTCCCGTGCGGCGCAGGCGGCTGGCGGGCCCGAGGAAGGCTGCAACTCGTGCCGGAAATCCAGGCTCTCGCAACGCTTCACGCCGGCCTGCGCCTCGAGCTGGCCGTCCGCGTACTTATCGGTCCGGGCGCGGGCGAGCGGGTGCCTGACTACTCGTACCGGACGTCGCGTATCTCGTAATTCTTCACACCGCCCGGGGCCAGCACCTCGACCTCGTCGCCCGCGTACTTGCCGATCAGCGCGCGGGCGATCGGCGAGCTGATCGAGATCTTGCCGTCCCTGATGTTCGCCTCGTCCTCGCCGACGATCTGGTAGGTCACCAGTTCGCCGCTGGTGGAGTCGGCCAGATCGACCGTCGAACCGAACACGCAGCGCCCCTCTGCATCGAGCAGCCGCGGATCGATGATCTGCGCATTGGCGAGCTTCGATTCGACCTCCGAGATGCGCCCCTCGATGAATCCCTGGTGGTTGCGCGCCGTGTCGTATTCCGCGTTTTCCGACAGGTCGCCGTGCGAGCGCGCTTCGGCGATCGCCATCACCACGTTGGGCCGCTCGACGGTCTTCAGCCGTTGCAGTTCCGCCTTCAACAGTTCCTCGCCGCGCTTGGTGATCGGTGTCTTCGCCATGACTCAACTCTCCATAGCCGTGGGAAGGAGGGCGCGGGGGGAAACGCCCTGAGTTTCCCCTTGCATCTTTTCCCGCTGCATCCGCGAGTGCAATTGCTGCAGCCGGTAGGGCTCGAGCACCTCGAGATGGCGCATCCCGGCGCAGGCCGCGCGCGCACCGGCGATCGTGGTGTAATAGGTCAGCTGCTGCGCCAGCGCACTGACGCGGATCGAGCGCGAGTCCGAAATCGCGCTGCGCCTGGCTTCGACCGTGTTGACGATCAGGCTCACCTCGCGGTTCTTCATCATGTCGACGATGTGCGGCCGGCCTTCTGCGACCTTGTTCACTGTCAGCGACTGCACTCCGTGCGCCGCGAGCACCGCCGCCGTGCCGCGCGTGGCGAGGATCGTGAATCCCAGCTCGACCAGGTCGCGCGCCACCGCGACCGCCGCCAGCTTGTCGGCGTCGCGCACGCTGATGAAGGCGCGTCCCGCCCTCGGCAGGCGCACGCCGGCTGCGAGCTGCGACTTGACGAACGCCTCGCCGAAGGTCGCGCCGATGCCCATCACCTCGCCGGTGGATTTCATCTCCGGCCCGAGGATGGTGTCCACGCCGGGAAACTTGGCGAAAGGAAACACCGCTTCCTTCACCGAGAAGAACGGCGGAATCACCTCGGCGCGGATGCCCTGATCGCGCAGCGAGCGGCCCGCCATGCAGCGCGCCGCGATCTTGGCAAGCGGCACCCCGGTCGCCTTCGACACGAACGGCACCGTGCGCGAAGCGCGCGGATTGACTTCGAGCACATAAACCGTGTCGCGCTGGATCGCGAACTGCACGTTCATCAGTCCGACCACCTTTAGCGCCCGCGCCATCTGCGCGGTCTGGCGGCGCAGCTCGCGCTCAAGGTGGCTGGCCAGCGAATGCGGCGGCAGGCAGCACGCCGAGTCGCCGGAATGCACGCCCGCCTGCTCGATGTGCTCCATGATGCCGCCGATGAACACGTCCTTGCCGTCGCACACGCAATCGACGTCCACCTCGATCGCGTCCGACAGGTAGCGGTCGAGCAGCACCGGCGAGTCATTCGACACCTTGACGGCTTCCTTCATGTAGCGCCGCAGGTCGGACTGCTGGTGGACGATCTCCATCGCGCGGCCGCCCAGCACGTAGCTTGGACGCACCACCACCGGGTAGCCGATGTCCTCGGCGTGCTTGACCGCCTCTTCAGCGCTGCGCGCGGTGCGGTTCGGCGGCTGGCGCAGCTTCAGCTCGTGCAGCAGCTTCTGGAAGCGCTCCCGGTCCTCCGCGATGTCGATCGAGTCGGGGGTAGTGCCGATGATCGGCACCCCGTTCGCGGCCAGGTCGCGCGCCAGCTTGAGCGGGGTCTGCCCGCCAAATTGCACGATCACGCCGAACGGTTTTTCCGTTTCTACGATCTCGAGCACGTCCTCGAGCGTGAGCGACTCGAAATACAGTCTGTCGGAGGTGTCGTAATCGGTCGAGACTGTCTCCGGATTGCAGTTGACCATGATGGTCTCGATGCCGTCTTCGCGCAGCGCGAACGCCGCATGCACGCAGCAATAGTCGAACTCGATGCCCTGGCCGATCCGGTTGGGCCCGCCGCCGAGCACCATGATCTTTTTCCGGTTGGTCGGCGCCGCCTCGCATTCCTCTTCGTAGGTCGAATACAGGTAGGCGGTGCTGGTCGCGAACTCGGCGGCGCAGGTATCGACCCGCTTGAACACCGGACGAATGCCGAGCGCGTGGCGCTTGACGCGCACTTCGGTCTCGCCGCAATTGAACAGGTAGGCGAGGCGCCGGTCCGAGAACCCCTTCCTCTTGAGCAGGCGCAGCGTGCCGGCGTCGATCTCGCCGAGCCGCCGGTCGTCCAGCTCCATCTCCAGATCGACGATTTCCTTGATCTGCGCGAGAAACCACGGATCGATGCGCGTGAGCTGGTGGACCTCCTCGAGCGTGAAGCCGTTCTCGAACGCATCGCCCACGTACCAGATGCGCTCGGGCCCCGGTTCGCCCAGCTCTTTTTCCAGCGTCTCGCGGTCGGTGGTCCTCTGGTTGAGGCCGTCCACGCCGATCTCGAGCCCGCGCAGCGCCTTCTGCAGCGATTCCTGGAATGTGCGGCCGATCGCCATTACTTCGCCGACCGATTTCATCTGTGTGGTGAGCCGGTCGTCGGCCTGCGGAAACTTCTCGAACGCGAAGCGCGGCACCTTGGTGACCACGTAATCGATGGTCGGCTCGAAGGATGCGGGAACGACGAACGAACCGCTGCCGCCGGTCACGTCGTTGGCCATTTCGTCGAGCGTGTAGCCAACCGCCAGCTTGGCGGCAATCTTGGCGATCGGGAAGCCGGTGGCTTTTGAGGCCAGCGCCGAGGAGCGCGACACGCGCGGGTTCATTTCGATCACCAGCATGCGGCCGTCGGCCGGATTGATCGCGAACTGCACGTTGGAGCCGCCGGTGTCCACCCCGATCTCGCGCAGCACCGCGATCGAAGCGTCGCGCATGATCTGGTATTCCTTGTCGGTGAGCGTCTGCGCCGGCGCCACCGTGATCGAGTCGCCGGTGTGCACACCCATCGGGTCGAGGTTCTCGATCGAGCATACGATGATGCAATTGTCGTTGCGGTCGCGCACCACCTCCATCTCGAATTCCTTCCAGCCGATCACCGATTCCTCGATCAGCAACTCCCGGGTCGGCGAGGCCTCGAGGCCGCGCTCGCAGATGGCGACGAACTCCTCGCGGTTGTAGGCGATCCCGCCGCCGGTGCCGCCGAGCGTGAACGACGGGCGGATCACGGTCGGGTAGCCGAGACCTGCCTGTACCTGAAGCGCCTCCTCCAGCGAATGCGCGGGCGCCGAGCGCGCCGACGCCAGGCCGATGCGGCTCATCGCCTGCTTGAATTTCTCCCGGTCCTCGGCCTTGTCGATCGCCGCGCGCGAAGCGCCGATCATCTCCACGCCGTACTTCTCCAGCACCCCGTGCTTCGCCAGGTCGAGGGCGCAATTGAGCGCGGTCTGCCCGCCCATGGTCGGCAGCAGCGCGTCGGGCCGCTCCTTCTCGATCACCCGCTCCACCATCCGCCAGGTGACCGGCTCGATATAGGTCGCGTCCGCCATGTCCGGGTCGGTCATGATGGTGGCCGGATTGGAGTTGACCAGGATCACGCGGTAGCCTTCGGAGCGCAGCGCCTTGCAGGCCTGCGCGCCGGAGTAGTCGAATTCGCAGGCCTGGCCGATCACGATCGGCCCGGCCCCGATAATCAGGATCGATCTGATGTCGGTGCGCTTAGGCATGCTCCGCCTTTCGCGCCGCCATCATCTGCGCGAACCGATCGAACAGATACGAGATGTCGTGCGGGCCGGGACTCGCCTCGGGGTGCCCCTGGAAACAGAACGCAGCGCGGTCGGTGCGCGCCAGCCCCTGCAGCGAGCCGTCGAACAGCGACACGTGCGTCGGCCGCAGGTTGTCCGGCAGCGTGCCCGGATCGACGGCAAAACCGTGGTTCTGGCTGGTGATCACCACCTTCCCGGTATCGAGGTCCTTCACCGGGTGGTTGGCGCCGTGATGGCCGAACTTCATCTTGAGCGTCTTCGCTCCGCAGGCGAGTCCCATCAGCTGGTGGCCGAGGCAGATGCCGAACACGGGCACGTCGCTCGAATCGAGGATCGCGCGGATCGCGCGGATCGCGTAATCGCACGGCTCCGGGTCGCCCGGGCCGTTGGACAGGAACACGCCGTCAGGCTTCAGCGCCAAGGCGTCGTCCGCGCCCGCCTGTGCCGGCAGCACCGTGACGCGCGCGCCGCGCTCGGCGAGCAGGCGCAGGATGTTGCGCTTCACGCCGTAGTCGTAGGCGACGACATGAAAGCGCCCGCCCTCGATGCGCTTGAAACCGGTGCCGAGCTTCCATGCGCCATCGGTCCAGGCATAGGATTTTCCGGTGCTCACGACCTTCGCCAGGTCCATGCCCGCGAGGCCGGGAAACTTCCTCGCTTCGGCGAGCGCCCGATCGAGATCGACCTCACCGGCGATCAGGCACCCGTTCTGTGCGCCTCTTTCACGCAGGATGCGCGTCAGCCTGCGGGTATCGATGTCGGCGATCGCCACTACGTTATTGGCGGCAAGGTATTGCGGGAGGCTTTTCTGCGCGCGCCAATTCGAGCTCAGCGCCGGCACGTCGCGCACTACCAGGCCCGCGGCGTGGATCGCCTCCGATTCCTCATCCTCGGCATTCACACCCGTATTGCCGATGTGCGGGTACGTCAGCGTGACAATCTGGCGGCAATAAGATGGGTCGGTGAGTATTTCCTGATAGCCCGTCATCGCGGTGTTGAACACCACTTCGCCGGCGGAAATGCCGGGCGCGCCGATCGAACGGCCGCGAAAGACCGTCCCGTCTGCGAGTGCGAGCGCGGCGGGGATGAACGAGGCCAATTGCAACTCCAGGACCGGATGCGAAAAAGCGGGCGAGGCTCGCGCCTCTCCCGCTTCGGTTGAAGCAGTGAATTATACCCCGGGATGCTGCTCTGCGGCAACGGCCATTCAGCGCGGCGCGAGATTGTCCTGCATGAAGGCGGCAAGCGCCCTGCTCATGCCTTGTTCCCGCGCTCGCGCTCGACGTGCATGCGCACGAGGAACAGCAGTAGCGGATGCACACCGGCGGCGATGATGGACTTGGCGTCGAAATCCGCCAGCATGCGCTGCTGCGCCGCGCCGAGGTGAAAGCGCGCGGCAAAGGCCTGCGCGTCGGCGAAATAGGCGTCGCGCGCGACGCGGTCGTTGGCGAGCAGGTGCAGCGCATCGGTGAGCGAAGCGAGTTCCGGCGCGATCGACGGGTAGTGCGGCACCGACGCCGCGCTCACCGGAGGCGTATACCAGCCGAGCGAGGCGTAGTTGTGATGCCAACTCGGGTTCAACTGCACGATGTCGGGCTTCCTTTCGCCCAGCGCGCCGGCCGCCACCGCCCAGCACCGCAACTCGATGTTGCCGGTATCGTCGAGGAGTTTCTCGTCGTAGCCGAGCAGGGTCTTCAGGCGCCCGTCCTTCAGCGGTTCGAGCACCGACTTGTCGAATTCGAGCGCGGGATTGGCGTAATTGTCGGTGCCGGGGAAATGCGACATGCCGCCGCTTGCCACCACCACGACCCTGAGGCCGAGCGCGCTCACGCTGCGCGCGAGCGCCTGGCCGAACACATAGCAGCGCTCCATGGTCGGCTGCGGCGGCAGATACGCATTCACGTAGATCGGCAGCACCGGCGCATCCCCGATGCCCAGATGCGTCATCGGGATGCCCAGCGCATAGTCGATCTGTGCCGAACTCGTGAACGCCGGATCGAAACCCGCGCGGTACAAGTCCCTGACGATCGCGAACGCCGCCTCGCTCGCAAGGCGGAAATGGAACGTGCGTCCGGCGAACTCGCCGTGCCCTTCGCCGCCGACGTGGATCGTGAACGGCGGCGCGCAATTCTGGAAAAACTGCTGCGCGTGGTCGTTGGCGATCACGATCCACAGGTCGGGCTTGAGCGCTTTCAATCCGACGGCGATCCCGGCGGCGACCTTCTGCACCGCGGCGATGGTGTTTCTGTCCTCGGTCTCGGGCTGAGTGAAGAACTGCGGCGCATGCGGCAACATCGCGCCGCCGAGCACATTCGGATTCATTCAGCGCAGGCCCAGCACGTCCTGCATGTCGTACAGCCCGTTGCTGCGTCCTTTCAGGAACTTGGCCGCACGCAACGCGCCGAGCGCGTAGGTGGCGCGGCTGGTGCTGCGCACGGTCACCTCGACCCGCTCGCCGGTTCCCGCAAACAGCACCGTGTGCTCGCCGACGAGGTCGCCGCCGCGGATGGCATGGAATCCGATTGCCTTTGCGGGACGCTCGCCGGTATCGCCCTCGCGGCCGTGAACCGCAACCGCTGCGAGGTCCCGGCCGAGCGCCGCCGCGACGATCCCGCCGAGTTCGAGCGCGGTGCCCGAGGGCGCGTCGACCTTGTGCCGGTGGTGCGCCTCGATGATCTCGACGTCATAGGCATCACCGAGCGCGCGCGCGGCAACCTCGGCCAGCTTGAAGATCACGTTCACGCCGACCGCGAAATTCGGCGCCATGACGATCGGAATCTTCCTGGCCGCCTGTGCGATACGCTGTTTCTCGGTTTCGGCAAAGCCCGTGGTGCCGATCACCATTGCCTTGCCTAGGCGCGCGCAGGCCTCGAGGTGCGCGAGCGTGCCGGCCGGGCGCGTGAAATCGATCAGCGCGTCCGCGGTGGCGACTGCCGCGTCCACGTCGGCGGTGACGCTGACACCCCCGACCGCAGGGCCGGATGCGATGTCGAGGGCTGCGGCGAGTGCCAACTCGCGGTCCTTCAGCACTTCCTCGATCAGGGCCCTGCCCATCTTGCCGCTCGCTCCGGCCACCGCCACTCGCATCCGAACTCCCTATGGTTTCTCCGCCGGCTTATCCACCGGCTTATCCACCGGCTTATCCACCGGCTGTTCCACCGGCTGTTCCACCGGCGGTGTCTCGCCAGCCGGGATGACATCGCCGCCGATGCGCGCGAGTCGCCCTTCCTTGTCGAAATGCACCGAGATCTTGCGCTGTTCGAACTTGCCGGGGTGTTCCCGGTAGTAGATGTAGTCCCAGCGGTCGGCATGGAAGATATCGCTCACCAGCGGCGTGCCGAGCACGTAGCGCACCTGCTCGCGGGTCATGCCGAGCTTGAGCTGCGCGAGCATTTGCTGGCTGACGTAGTTGCCCTGCTGGATCTCGATGCGATAAGGCTTGATGACGCTCGTGATGTCAGGCACCACCGAGGAACACGCGGCGAGCGGCATGACGCAGAGCAGGGAGAAATACCGGCGCACGGCGGGTCAAATTCTCAACAGGGCGGAATCACTATATGATAGCTGAACCCTTCCGTTTGCCGACGCCCATGAATCCCGCCCAAAGCCTCAAGGACATCGGGCTCAAGGCCACCCTGCCGCGGCGCAAGATTCTCGAGCTGTTCGAGTCGAGCAAGGTCCGCCATCTTTCCGCTGAAGACGTCTACCGCGCGCTGATCGGCGAGGGCATCGACGTCGGCCTCGCCACCGTTTACCGGGTGCTGACGCAGTTCGAGCAGGCTGGACTGCTGTCGCGGCAGCACTTCGAGACCGGCAAGGCGGTATTCGAGTTGAACCAGGGCGGCCATCACGATCACCTGGTGTGCCTGGAGTGCGGGCGGGTCGAGGAATTCTTCGACGCCGAAATCGAGGCGCGGCAGAACGAAGTCGCGCGCCGCCAAGGATTCACCATACACGGGCATTCGCTCGCGTTGTACGCCCATTGCACCAAGCCCGACTGCCCGCACCGCGAGACTGCTCGCGCCGTTGCAGCCGACAGCAGTCGCTGAAGCGCCGCCAGCAACGCCTGCGTGGAGGCGTTCGCCGCTTCAGTACTGCTTGTCGCCGTCGCCGAGATCGGCGACAAGACCCAACTGCTTTCGCTTTACCTGGCGGCGCGTTATCGCAGCCCCGGCGCGATCGTCGCCGGAATTGCGGTCTCCACGCTCGCCAATCACGCGCTCGCCGGGGCGCTTGGAGCATGGGTTGCGACGCTGGTTTCGCCCGATATGCTGCGCTGGATCCTCGGAATCGCGTTTCTGGGGTGCGCGGTGTGGGCGCTGTTTGCCGATACGCTTTCCGCTCCGACCGGGTTGGAGCGCGGTCGCCTCGGTGTGTTCCTGATCACGGTAGTTGCGTTTTTTGTCGCGGAGATGGGCGACAAGACGCAACTCGCAACGGTGGCGCTCGCGGCAAAATATTCTACGGTGGTGGTCGTCGTCCTCGGCTCCACGGTCGGCATGATGGTTGCGAATGCGCCGGTGGTGTATGCGGGCGAACGGCTGGCGAAGCGCCTGCCCTTGGCGTGGGCGCGGCGGCTTGCGGCACTACTGTTTGCGTTGACCGGAGTCGCTACGCTGGCGGGCTGGATTTAGCTGAACTGCTCGGGGTCAGTCACCGCTTCAATCGTTCCAAGTAGGCCCGGATGCGGCGCGCGTTGACGCCGAAGTCGCTGCGCCCCTGCCGGCTGACCGAGCGGATGTCGATGCGGCTCCCTGCGCCATCGGCAGCCACCCGGATGACGACGTCATCGCCGAAGCGGAACCAGCGGCTCGTCTCGTTCGCCTCGATACGGCCCGTCGACGGATCTGAATCGACGACCGTCCACCCGGGCATCGCCTTGGCCGCATCGAGCGAGCGCTTGAATGCTTCGTTCGGTGGCAGCCCGATCTTGAGCGGCACGATGTCCGGATACGCCGCCTTCTGCTGCTTGGCGAGTTCGGGTCCTTCATAGATCACCGTATTCGCCTTCTCGGCCGCGCGCGCCGGCAGCGCTGCAACGTACGCCGGCGGATTGTCGGTGTCGGTCGTGATGTCGTGGATGCGCGGCACCGAGTTCAGCCTGTGGTTGTACTGCCACGGCACGTAAACGAGCACCGCGCTCAACACGACGCCGATCCCTGCCATCGTGATTCCCCGGCCGCCTAGCCCGGACCGCCCGACCGCGAGCGCCAGTACGCAGACGACACCAGCCGCCAATGCGACGTAGGCGGAATAAGTCATCAGCCAGAAGAACGCAAAGCGGAAATGCCACCAGCCGGCATACCAGCCAAGTGGCGATATGGCGAGCAGCACCAACGCCACGACCGCTAAGCCGAACCCCAGATAGGCGCCGTACAGCGCCCAGTTCCGGTTCTTCAATGAGGCTACCTTGGCATCAACCATTTACGCCTCCCTCTACAAATCGCAACTATAGGGCGCGAGGGGCGAGCCGGGCAACTCGTGGCCTTCGCACCGCGCGGTGCCTCCCGCGACCACCGACTACGCTGCAGGGCAGCATTTGCCGCGTGGCCGCAAGCGGCCTAGGATGGGGATTGCGTGAACCGCCATGACGGCACGATCCCGGCTACAGGGACGGCCGCCACGGGACCACCAATACAAGACACCTGGAGCAGACACCCATGAGGCAATACAGGCAAATCAGGATACTCGCGGCGCTGGCCGCGGCGGCCATGGCCGGTTCGGCGCTGGCCGCGCCGGTCACGTTGCGCGCGTCGCACCAGTTCCCGGGCGGCAAGGGCGATGTGCGCGACGAAATGGTGCAGATCATCGCGCGCGAGGCCAAGGCGGCGAACGTCGAGCTCGACGTGCAGGTGTTTCCGGGCGCTTCGCTGTTCAAGCCCAACGAGCAGTGGAATGCACTGGTCAACGGCCAGCTCGACATCGCCTCGTTCCCGCTCGACTACGCGAGCGGCAAGGTGCGCGCCTTCGGCGCGACGCTGATGCCCGGCCTCGTGCGCAGCCACGAGCGCGCCGCGCGCCTGAACGATTCGAAGTTCATGCAGGAGATCAAGGCGAAGATAGACAAGGCCGGCGTGGTGGTGCTCTCCGATGCGTGGCTGGCTGGCGCGGTCGCGTCGAAAAAGTCCTGCGTGCGCAGCCCGGCCGACATCAAGGGCGTGAAGATCCGCTCGGCCGGACCGACGTTCGCCTCGATGTGGCAGGCGGCCGGCGCATCGATCGTGTCGGTCCCCAGCAACGAGGTGTACAACGCACTGCAGACCGGCGTGGCGGAGGCGACCGACACCAGCACGGGCAGCTTCGTCTCGTTTCGCATCTACGAGCAGGTCAAGTGCATCACCGCGCCCGGCGACAACGCGCTGTGGTTCATGTACGAGCCGGTGCTGATGTCGAAGAAGAGCTTCAGCCGCCTTTCGCAGCCGCAGCAGGACGCGCTTATGAAAGCCGGCAGGAAGGCGCAGGAATTCTTCGCCAAGGAAGCCAAGGGCCTCGACGACGCGATGGTCAAGACCTTCAAGGACCACAACGTCGAAGTCGTCACGCTCACTGCGGCCGAATACGACGCCTGGGTCAAGGTCGCCCAGGGCAGCTCCTACGCGGAGTTCGCCAAGGAAGTGCCCGACGGCAAACAGCTGATCGACGCCGCGCTCAGTGTCAAATAGCGGTGCCCTATAGCAGCGTCGCATAGCGCGGGCGGCAGGCGCGGGGCCGTGGATCGCTTCGTCCGCGCCGTCCGGCAGATCTCGCGGGTCTGCGGCTACCTCGCCGCGGGGCTGATCGGCTTCGCCGTCCTGGTCGTCTGCCACATGGTGTTCGTACGCTACGTGCTCAACCAGAACACCATCTGGCAGACGGATTTCGTCACCTACAGCCTGGTCGCTGCGACCTTTATCGGCAGCCCCTACGTGCTGATGATGCGCGGCCACGTGAACGTCGACATCATGCCGCTGTACGCCGGCCCTCGCCTGCGCCTCTGGCTGGCGCTGTTCGCCTCCGGCGTGACGCTCGCCTTCTGCGTCGTCATGGCCGTGCTCACGTTCCTGTTCTGGAAGGAAGCCTGGGATCAGCGCTGGGTGTCCGACACCATGTGGCGGGCGCGGCTGTGGATTCCCTATGCGGGCATGCCGATCGGGCTCTGCCTGTCAAGCCTGCAATCGCTCGCCGACCTGATCGGCCTCGCGAGCGGGCGCGAGCCGCCTTTCGGCATCGTCAAGGGCCACGGCGCATGACGCCGACCCAGCAGGGCGCCCTCGTCCTCTTCCTCACGCTTGCGATGCTGCTCTCGGGCGCGCCGGTCGCCTTCGGCCTGGGCGCGATCTCGGTCATGTTCATCGTCATCTTCCAGGGCTTCGACGCGCTGCACGTGGTGGCCGAAACCTTCTATGCGGGGCTCAACGATTTCACGCTGGTGTCGATCCCGATGTTCGTGATGATGGGCGCCGCGATCGGTTCCTCGCCGGCCGGCAAGGACCTCTATGAGGCGCTCGACCGCTGGCTCTACCGCTTGCCCGGCGGCCTGGTGATCTCCAACCTCGGCGCCTGCGCGCTGTTCGCGGCGCTCACCGGCTCTTCGCCCGCGTGCTGCGCGGCCATCGGCAAGATGGGCATCCCCGAGATGCGCCGGCGCGGCTATCCGGACGACATCGCCACCGGCTCGATCTGCGCCGGCGGCACGCTCGGCATCCTGATCCCGCCGTCGATCACCTTCATCCTGTACGGGATCGCCACCGAGACCTCGATCGGGCGCCTGTTCCTGGCCGGTGTGCTGCCCGGCCTGATGCTCACCGGGCTGTTCATCCTGTGGACGCTGTTCATCATCTGGAAGCGCGGGTTCCGCTCGCACGCGGCGGATTTCCGCTACACCTGGAAAGAGAAATTCCAGTCGATCCCGAAGATCGCGCCGTTCCTCGCGATCATCGCGGGCGTCATGTACGTCCTCTACGGCGGCGTCGCGACGCCCTCCGAAGCTGCGGGCGTGGGCGCGGCGTTGTGCGTCGTGATGGCCGTGGTGATCTACAGGATGTGGAGCCCGCAGGCCTGGTGGGCGATCCTGCGCGATACCACGCGCGAATCGGTGATGATCCTCATGATCATCGCGGCCGCGGTGCTGTTCGGGTACATGCTCACCTCCCTGTACCTCACGCAGACGCTGGCGACGGCGATTGCCGAGATGCACGTGAACCGCTGGGTGCTGATGGGGATGATCAATGTGTTCCTGCTGATCTGCGGGTTCTTCATTCCGCCCGCGGCGGTGATCCTGATGACCGCCCCGATCCTGTATCCGATCATCAAGGCGGCCGGCTTCGATCCGGTCTGGTTCGGCGTGATCCTCACCATCAACATGGAGATCGGCCTGATCCATCCGCCGGTGGGCCTGAACATCTACATCGTCAGCTCGATCGCGCCGGACGTGCCGATCACGCGCATCATGTGGGGCACCATTCCCTACGTCGCGTGCATGATGCTGCAGATCGTCATCCTCTGCGTGTTTCCGGAGATCGCCACCTGGCTTCCGGACAAGCTGATGGGGCCCATGCACTGAGCAGCATGCGATGTCGGGCAGAGAACCGCACGTAATTGAACGGAGCCTACGGATACCGGCCCAGCAATTCCGTCGCGTGCTTGCGCGTAGTAGCAGTGATCTCGGTCCCGCCCAGCATCCGCGCCAGCTCCTCGATGCGTGCAGCGCGATCGAGCCGCGTCACGCCGGTCGAAATCCGCGCGCCTTTCTTCGTGCTGCCGGTCTTCGTCACAGACCACTGCTCATCGCCCTGCGCCGCGACCTGCGGCAGATGGGTGACGCACAACACTTGGCGCTCGGTACCCAAGGCCTGCAGCGAGCGGCCGACGACTTCCGCTACCGCACCGCCGATCCCCGCGTCCACTTCGTCGAAAATCAGCGTGCCCACGGGCGAGGATTTTGCGGCGACCATCTGGATCGCGAGGCTGATTCGGGACAACTCGCCCCCGGAGGCGACCTTGGCGAGCGGGCGCAACGGCAGGCTCGGGTGAGCCGAAACCTGGAACTCGACATCTTCGCGGCCGTGCGACGCAGGCTCATCGAGCGGATCGAGCACGACAGCGAATTTCCCTCCAGCCATCGCCAACTGCTGCATCTTCGCGCTCACCGCCTTGCCCAACGCCTGTGCCGCGGCGCGCCGCTTCTGCGAAAGCGCAGACGCATTCTTGTCATAGAGCGCCCCCGCCGCCTCGACGTGCTTGCGCAACGCTTCCGGATTTCCGGCCAACTCAAGGTCCGCAAGCCGCGTAGCGAGGTCTCTCGCCAGCTGCCAAAGCTGCTCCGGCCGCACGCGGTGCTTGCGCGCAGCCGCGTGCAGCGCCTCGATGCGAGCCTCCGTGGAGCGCAGCGCCTCCGGATCGAGCTCGATGCGCGCGGCGTAGTGGCGCAGTTCGCGCACCGCCTCTCCCGCCTGGGCTTCTGCGCCGGCCAGCATCTCGACGATCGGGGCGAGCGCCTGGTCGTGTTCCGACAACTCGCGCAGACGCTGCGCCACTGCAGCGAGTTGCGCGACACACGCGCCCTCGGCTTCCGAGAGCGCTTCGAGCGACGACTGCGCGCCGGCGAGCAGGCTCGAGCCGTGCGCGAGGCGCGAATGCTCCGCAGCGAGCGCGTCCCACTCGCCTTCGGCCGGCGCAAGCTTCTTCAGCCCCTTCACCCGGTCCTCGAGATCCGCGCGCTCCGCCTCGCGCTGCGCGAACTGGGCTTCCGCCTCGGCCGCGAGCTGCTCGAGCCGCCGCCAGCCGCGGAACGCTTCGGTCACCTCTTGCGCGAGCGGCTCCAGCCCGGCATGCGCGTCCAGCAATGCGCGTTGCGCTGCGCCGCGCAGCAGCGATTGGTGCGCGTGTTGCCCGTGGATGTCGAGAAGGAATTCGCCCGCTTCACGCAGTTGCGCAACCGTCGCGGCATGCCCGTTGACGAACGCGCGCCCGCGACCGCTGCGATCGAGCATGCGGCGCAGCAGCAGCACGCCCGGATCGCCGCCCAACGCTTGCCCATCCACCCACGCTGCAAGCGCTCCGCGCGCGGGGACATCGAATTCCGCGGCGACTTCTGCGCGCTCCGCGCCGTCCCGGATCACCGACGCATCGGCGCGCCCGCCCACAGCCAGTTCGAGCGCATCGACCAGGATCGACTTGCCCGCGCCGGTTTCCCCGGTGAGCACCGTGAACCCCGGGTGGAACTCGAGTTCGAGCGCCTCGACGATGACGAAATCGCGGATGCTCAGTTGGCGAAGCACGGCCCGCAGTACGTTTTCAGTTTCGCTCCACCGCCTCGGACCAGCGGAGCTTCTCGCGCAGCATCACGAAATAGCTGTAGCCGGGCGGATGGATGAAGCGGATCGGGTCGCTCGAACGCTTGAGGCGCAGCCGGTCGCCCTCGGCGAGATCGGCAAGCGCCTGGCCATCGAAATGCGCGCGCGCGTCGCCCGATTGCCGCAGGACGATTTCGATGGTGCTGCGGTCGCTGATGCTCACCGGCCGCGCCGTGAGCGTGTGCGGATTGAGCGGCACCAGCGTGAACGCCGGCAGGCTCGGGTGCAGGATCGGCCCCTGCGCCGACAGCGCGTACGCGGTCGAGCCGGTCGGCGTGGCCACGATCACGCCGTCGGAGCGCAGCCGATACACGAACTCGCCGTCGATGTAGACCTCGAATTCGGTCAGGCGTCCCTGGGCGCCCTTGTTGACCACCGCGTCGTTGAGCGCGAGCGTCGCGAGCAGCGTCTTGCCGTCACGCACGATTTCGGCGTCGATCAGCGTGCGCTCCTCGGTGGAATAACGCCCGGCCAGGATGGCGCCGATCGACGCGCGCATGTCTTTCAGCGCGATGTCCGTCATGAACCCCAGCCGCCCCTGGTTGATGCCGACCACCGGCACCTTGTGGCGCACCAGATTGCGCGCTGCAGCCAGCATGGTGCCGTCGCCGCCGATCACGACGGCGAGGTCGGCCTGCGCGCTGTCGGCTTCAGCAAGTACTTCGCAGCCCTCCCCGCGCACAAACCCGGCCAGCGCAACGATCGAATCCGAGACTTCGGAACTGGGGGACTTGCCGATCAGGACGACCCGGCGGAAAGCGGTGGGCATCGGCCAATTAAAACACACGCGCCGCGGCGCGCCAAACAAGGCGCCGCCGCGCGCAAAAAGGTCCCGCCACGCTCGCGCGGCGCTCAGATCGGCCGGCAGCGGCTTGTGTAGAATGACCCGCATGCTCGACAAGCGTGCCCGGATGCTGCTGAAGACCCTGATCGAGCGCTACATCGCGGACGGGGAACCGGTCGGCTCGCGCACGCTGTCGAAGTCCTCCGGGCTGGACCTCTCGCCCGCGACCATCCGCAACGTGATGTCCGATCTGGAGGACATGGGATTCATCGCCAGCCCGCACACCTCCGCGGGCAGGGTCCCGACCCCCGCCGGCTACCGTTTCTTCGTCGACTCCCTGCTGGTGGTCAAGCCGCTCGGCAGCGCGCAGATGCACCATCTCGAGGACAGCCTGCAGCCGGACAACCCGCAGCGCGCAGTGCAGGCGGCCTCCACGCTGCTGGCGGACCTGACGCGCTTCGCCGGCGTGGTGATGGCGCCGCGGCGGCGCTCGCTCGCCTTCCGTGCGATCGAATTCCTCAAGCTCTCCGAGCGGCGCGTGCTGTTGATCGTGGTGACCCCCGACGGCGACGTGCAGAACCGCATCCTGTTCACCGAACGTGAATATTCTCCGGCGGAACTGGTCGAGGCGGCGAACTACATCAACCAGAACTACTCCGGCCAGAGCATCGAGGAAGTGCGCGGCCGCCTGCACGCCGAGCTGCACGACATCCGCCACGACATGATCGGGCTGATGAGCGCCGCGCTCGAGGTCGGCACCCGCGCAGTCGCGGAGACCGGCGAGCAGTACGTGATCACCGGCGAGCGAAACCTCCTGTCGGTGCGCGACCTGTCCTCGGACATGACCCGCCTGCGCCAGCTGTTCGAGCTGTTCGAGCGCAAGACGTCGCTGATCCAGATCCTGGATTTCAGCCTGCGCGGCCAGGGGGTGCAGATTTTCATCGGCGGCGAATCGGGCGTATCCGCCCCCGATGACGTGGCGGTGGTCACCGCGCCGTACAAGGTCGACGGAGAAGTCGTGGGCACGGTGGGCGTCATCGGTCCTACGCGCATGGCCTATGACCAGGTGATTCCGATCGTCGACGTCACGGCCAAGCTGCTTTCATCGGCGCTCTCGCTGAACCAGGCATGACCGCGGGGCCGCCGCGCGTCGGCGTGCTGCTGGTCAACCTGGGCACGCCCGAAGCGCCGACCGCGCCGGCGGTGCGCAGCTACCTGGCCGAGTTCCTTTCCGATCCGCGCGTCGTGGAACTGCCGCGCCTGCTCTGGCTGCCGATTCTGTACGGCGTGATTTTGAACGTGCGGCCGAAGAAATCTGCAGAGAAGTACGCGAAGATCTGGACCAGTGAAGGCTCGCCGCTGATGGTGCACACCGTGCGCCAGGCGAAGCTGTTGCGCGGATTTCTCGGCGAGTACCGCAAACCCGCCCCGCCGGTCGAGTTCGCGATGCGCTACGGCAGGCCTTCGGTCGGCGAAGCGCTCGACCGGCTGCGCGCCGCCGGATGCGATTCAATCACCGTGCTGCCGCTGTATCCGCAATACGCGGCCAGCGCCACGGCGAGCGTAAAAGACGCTGTGGATGCGTGGCGAACAGGCAGCGCTCCGGCGCTGCGCGTCATCGAACAGTTCCACGAAGATGCCGGCTACCTTGCGGCGCTTGAGGCGCTGGTGCGCCGTTTCTGGAAAACGCAGGACCGCGGCGCGAAGCTGGTGATCAGCTTTCACGGCCTGCCGCAGCGCGTGGTCGATCGCGGTGATCCGTACCAGCGCCAATGCTACGCCACCGCGCGCGGCCTGGCGCAGCGGCTCGCGCTCAACGAGGCCGATTGCGTCGTGACCTTCCAGTCGCGCTTCGGCGCGGCCAAATGGCTGCAACCGTACACCGAACCGACGTTGGTTGAACTCGCCAGACAGGGCCTCGGGCGGGTCGATGTGCTGTGCCCGGGATTCGTCTCGGATTGCCTCGAAACGCTCGAGGAAATCGGCATCGGCGCCCGCAAGGCGTTTCTCGCCGCCGGCGGACGTGATCTGCGGCTGATGCCCTGCCTCAACGAATCACGGGAGTGGATCGAAGCGTTGGCGGGTCTTGCCGGGTTCAATAAATAGGGTCATAAATAGGGTCAGAGTCACATTTCCGTCCGGCGGACATCTCGGGACGCGGAAATGTGACTCTGACCCTATTTATTGATGGAGCCTGATCATCGCGCTCCCCGGCATTTTATCCGTCGGAACGCCGCGTGCGCTCGCCGCCCGGTTCCAGCGCGACGGTCTTGGCGAGATCCACGACCGCCGGCCGCGCGTCCGCGGCTTCCGGCAGGCGGAGCTGCTGTACACATTGCGCGAGGTCGCGCGCGAGCTCCCGCGCGCTCTGGTAGCGCTCGTCGGGCAGCTTCGCGATCATCCTGGCAACCACGCTGTCGACGCCTTTCGGTACTTCTGAAATTACTGCGCTGGGCGCGGGCGGCGCGAAGTTCATGATTTGTTGGGCCAGCGCGAACTCGTTTTCGCCGCCGAACGGCGCAACCCCCGTCAGCATCTCGTACAGCACAACGCCGAGCGAAAAAATGTCGGAGCGATGGTCGGCACGCTTGCCGAGCGCCTGCTCGGGCGACATGTACCTGGGGGAGCCCAGCATGGTTCCGGACAGCGTCACATCGGCCGAAACGCGCCTGCGCGCAAGGCCGAAATCGGTGATCTTCACGGGGCCGTCGGCCACGACCATGATGTTCGAGGGCTTGATGTCACGGTGCACCACCCCATGCTCGTGCGCGTACGCGAGTCCTTCGGCGACCTGCACGGCGATCGACAATGCCCGGGCCGGAGACAGCGGTTGGCCGAATTCCAGCAGCACGCGCAACTCCACGCCCGCGATGAACTCCATGGCCATGTAGGCAACGTCGCCGCTCTTGCCGACGTCGTAGATGATGACGATGTTCGGATGGTTCAGGCCCGCCGCAGCCCGCGCTTCCTGGTTGAAACGCGCTTCATAGTGCCTGCTGCCCTCGCCGCCGGGGTCCATGTTGACGGTCTTGATGGCCAGCGTGCGCTCGAGCATCGGGTCGGTCGCCTTGTAGACGACGCCCATGGCACCGCGCCCGAGTTCGGATTCGATCAGGTAGCGGCCGAGTACGGGGTTGTCCATGTCCGGCGCTAGCGACGTCTGGCCTTGCCACCCGGGTCGGTCGAGAAGTCGTGCATTTCGATGATTTCGCGCGCGACGCCATCGTCCGAGAAGCTGATCCAGAGGATCCGCTTGTCGGTGATCTCGAGCCATGGGTATTCCCATACGTCGAGCGGTTTGAGCGCGGCGCGCGCACTGCGGTAGGGCGGCCCGATCAGTTCGCGCACCTGGTCACGCGTGGTGGCGTTCAACTCGAGCCGGGCGATGTTCGCGCGCGTGAGGCGCGGCTCCAGGGTCCTCATCACCTGGTCTGGCCCGAAAGTGGCGGCGTACATTTCGCGGCCGTACGGCAACCGCGAAAAGTACCAGACCGATCCTCCGTCCTCGCGCTCCAGCCGGAGCGAGGGCTTGCCCATCAGCGCCTCGACATCGGACGACGTGGAGGCGCCCGGAACCAGGCCGCGGCCGTCGATCGAGGCGCAGCCCACTGCGAGCACGCACAGCGCGAGCGCCGCCACCACCGCCGGGTTCACGTGCGGATTCCGCCCGGCCCGGCCTCCGGATCCTGCGAGCGATACTCGACATGGAGCACCCCGGGCACGGCGCCGGCAATGGCGACGATCGAAATGCGTTCGTCGGCGCTGCGCCGGCCGCCGTCTACGGTCACGCGGCCGGATTCAGTGGCTACGGATACCTTGATTTCGCGGGTTTCCGTCGCAGCCCGCAATGCGGCCCGCACGCGCGCGGAGGTCGCGAGGTCCCTGACCCGCTGCCGGGACTCTTCGGTCTCGGCGAATTTCGGCGAGCGCACCAGGCCGAGAATTTCGTCGATGCACTCCTCGGTCCGCACGCGTTTGGTGTTGAGCACCAGATCGTAGTGCTCCGGCTCGGTCCATTGCACCCCGAAGTGCCGCCGCATGATCGCGGTATGCGCCTCGTCGTTGATGCGGATCTCCTCGCTCACCAGTGCGGCGTCCTCAGTGTCGAGCCGCTCCATCATGCGCTGCTTGCGCACCTCGAGCGGCGCACAGACACGCACACAGACCACATGCGGAACGTCGCGCAGCAGGTGGGTGGCGCCCCAGCCCCGGATGACGGCGCCCCGTTCATGCAGCGCGAGGCCGATGATCTCGTCGGCCGTATAAATCGACATGCTGGTCTGGTCCGCGCTGAGGCGCTCGAGCAAGCCTGCCGTGCCGTCGAGCAGCCTGACAACGTGGCTCTTGCGCATCCGCATGCGGTCGGCAAGGTGCTCGATCACCTCATGGTAGAGCACGGGCACGCCGAGCGCTTCGCCGAGCCCCGCGGCGACGTCCTTGCCGAGCGAGCCCATTTCGCGCGTGATCGCAACTACCGGCATGTCGCCTCCTGGAAGGGCCGGAACGAAAAGCTTAGTCTACGCTGCCCGGTGCAGTACGCAATCGGCCTATTCGTCCTTGCGGCACGGCCATGCGGCGGGATGATTGAGGCCTTTTGGCAGCTTGGTGCCCGGGTTTCCGCAGGCGGAATCGAGCTGGGGCTGGGTCAGGCCGACCACGCTGGACAGGTCGACGCCTTCGATGCGCGTCCGGTAGATCTCCGTGCCGGTGAAATCGGCGCCGCTCAGGACGGCGTCGCCGAGGATCGCGCGGGACAGGTCCGCGCCGACCAGTTTTGCGCGCGACAACACCGCACCCTGCAGCAGCGCCCGCGGCAGTTCCGCCTTCTCGAGGATTGCACCCGAAAGGTCGGCCCACCTGAAGACCGTGCGCGCCAATTCCGCCTTGCTCAGGTCCGCGCCGATCAGTTTTGCTCCGGTGAAGTCGGCGCGATAGGCGTTGCTGCGGGCGAGCTTCGCGCGGCTCAGGTCGGCGGTGCGCAGCGCGGTGCGGTCGATGCTCGCTTCGATCATATCGGCCTCGACCAGCTTCGTGCCGGACAGGTCGCTGCGGCCGAAATCGGTGCCGGCAAACCGCCCCTTGCTCAAATCGATGTCCTTCAGGATCAGGCGCCGCTTATCGCACTTGTTCCAGTCCACGCCGGGCCGCGGCGGATCCCCGCAACCGGCAAGCGCCGCCTGCTGCGCAAACGCAAACAGCAGGCCCCACAGAACCCGGCAGGTGATCGTCGATGCGTATCCCATGAGAGCGCATTCTGGCACGACGGGCTTGAATCGGTAAAAACCATCCCCAATTGCCCGGGATTGATATGTGGCCTGCATGAAATGAGCGAAACCGCCCAGCCCCGCGCACCCGCCGGGGCGCCCGCCGAGACACCTTCAGCCAGCCCCGAAACCGCGCCGGCGGCCGCAGCCCCCGGCACGCCGACGACCGAGCAGTTGCTCGCCGAGGCCGAGGCCCGGGTCCAGGCCCAGCGCGACGCCTGGCTGCGTGCGCTGGCCGACACCGAGAACGTGCGCAAGCGCGCCGAAAGCGACGTCGCCAGCGCGCACCGGTTCGGCGCCGAGCGGCTGGTCGGGATGCTGCTGCCGGTGATGGACAGCCTCGAAGCCGCACTGGCCTCCCAGGTGGCGAGCGCAGAGTCGCTGCGCAGCGGCGTCGAACTGACGCTCAAGCAGTTGAAGGGCATGTTCGAGAAAACCAGCGTCACCGAGATCAACCCGTCCGGCGGTGAAAAATTCGACCCCCACCGCCACCAGGCCATGGCGGCCGTGGAAGCCGATGCGGACCCCAATACGGTCGTCGCCGTAATGCAAAAGGGCTACGCCCTGCACGATCGGGTGCTGCGTCCGGCCCTCGTCAGCGTCGCGAAGGCGCGCGGCGGGTAACGCGCAGCGCTTGAAAATGCCCATCGGAAACCCCATGTCTGACATGAACTTAGCTCATTGAGGGGAAGCAACATGGCAAAAATCATCGGCATCGACCTGGGCACGACCAATTCGTGCGTGGCGATCATGGAGGGCGGCAAGCCCAAAGTGATCGAGAACTCCGAAGGCGCCCGCACCACGCCTTCGGTCGTCGCCTATACCGACGACGAAATCCTGGTCGGCGCGCCGGCCAAGCGCCAGGCGGTCACCAACGCGAAAAACACGGTGTATGCGGTGAAGCGCCTGATCGGCCGGCGCTTCGAGGAAAAGGAAGTGCAGAAGGACATCGACCTGATGCCCTACGTCATCGCGAAGGCGGACAACGGCGATGCCTGGGTCGAGGTGCGCGGCAAGAAGATCGCGCCGCAGCAGGTTTCGGCGGAGATCCTGCGCAAGATGAAAAAAACCGCCGAGGACTACCTTGGCGAGGAAGTCACCGAGGCGGTGATCACCGTTCCGGCGTACTTCAACGACTCGCAGCGCCAGGCCACCAAGGATGCCGGCCGGATCGCGGGGTTGGAAGTCAAGCGCATCATCAACGAGCCGACGGCGGCGGCGCTTGCGTACGGCCTGGACAAGCAAGGCAAGGGCGACAGCAAGATCGCGGTATACGACCTCGGCGGCGGGACCTTTGACATCTCGATCATCGAGATTGCCGACGTCGACGGCGATAAGCAGTTCGAGGTGCTCTCCACCAATGGCGATACCTTCCTGGGCGGCGAAGACTTCGACCAGCGCGTGATCGACTACGTCTGCGACGAGTTCAAACGCGACAGCGGCATCGACCTGCGCAATGACCCGATCGCGCTGCAACGCGTCAAGGCAGCGGCCGAGCGCGCCAAGATCGAACTTTCGTCGTCGCAGCAGACCGAGATCAATGAGCCTTACATTGCGATGGGCAAAACCGGTCCGTCGCACCTCACGATGAAGCTCACCCGCGCCAAGTTCGAAAGCCTGGTGGACGAACTGATCGAGCGGACCATCGAGCCCTGCCGGATCGCCATCAAGGATTCGGGCGTGAAGGTCTCGGACATCCACGACGTGATCCTGGTCGGCGGCATGACGCGCATGCCGAAGGTGCAGGAGAAGGTGCGCGAATTCTTCGGCAAGGAGCCGAGGAAGGACGTGAACCCGGACGAGGCGGTCGCGGTGGGCGCAGCGATCCAGGCCTCCGTGCTCGCGGGCGAGCGAAAGGACGTCCTGTTGCTCGACGTTACGCCGCTGTCGCTCGGTATCGAGACGCTGGGCGGGGTGTTCACCAAGCTGATCAACAAGAACACCACCATCCCGACCAAGGCGAACCAGGTCTTTTCGACCGCTGACGACAACCAGACCGCGGTGACGATCCACGTGCTGCAGGGCGAGCGCGACGTGGCCTCGGGCAACAAGTCGCTCGGACAGTTCAACCTGGCCGATATCGCGCCGGCGCAGCGCGGCATGCCGCAGATTGACGTGACCTTCGATATCGACGCCAACGGCATCCTGCATGTCTCGGCCAAGGACAAATCCACCGGCAAGGAAGCCAAGATCAAGATCCAGGCGAATTCCGGCCTGACGGAAGCCGAGATCCAGCGCATGGTTTCGGACGCCGAGACGCACGCGGCCGAGGACAAGACGGCGCTGGAACTGGTCAACGCGCGCAACCAGTGCGAGGCGACGGTGCACTCGGTGCGCAAGTCCCTCAAGGATTACGGCGACAAGCTGGAGGCCGGCGAAAAGGAGAAGATCGAGGCCGCGTTGAAAGATGCCGAGCAAGCGCTGAAGGGCGAAGACAAGGGGGCGATCGACGCCACGTCGCAGGCGCTCGCGCAGGCCGCGCAGAAGCTCGGCGAGAAGGTGTACGCCGACGCGCAAGCCCCGCAGCAGGCTGCGGGGGCGGGCGCTGCACCCGGAGCGGGCGCGGCGAAGGAGGATTCGGCGAAGAAGAACGACGGCGACGTGGTCGATGCTGAGTTCACCGAGGTCAAGGACGGCAAGAAGTAACGGCGTGAAGATGTGAAAGCGTAAGGGCGGTGCTGTACAGGCCCCGCCCTTATGTCTTTTTGGCGTGTCACGGGGAATATGGCGAAGCGCGACTATTACGAGGTTCTGGGCGTCAATCGCGACGCGAGTGACGAGGACATCAAGAAGTCCTATCGCAAGCTCGCGATGAAGTTCCATCCCGACCGCAATCCGGACAACCCGAAAGCCGAGGAGCAGTTCAAGGAGGCGAAGGAAGCCTACGAAGTGCTGGCCGACGCAAAGAAGCGCACCGCCTACGACAACTACGGCCACGCGGGCGTCGATCACAGCGCCGCGGCAGGCGCCGGCGCAGGGGCGGGATTCTCGAGCTTCTCCGACGCGTTCGGCGACATCTTCGGCGACATCTTCGGCGGCGCGCGCGGCGCCCGCTCGCAGGTGTTCCGCGGCGCCGATCTTCGCTACAACCTGGAGATCACGCTCGAGCAGGCCGCGCACGGCTTCGAGACCAAGATCCGCATCCCGACGATGGCCGAGTGCGCCACCTGCAAGGGCAGCGGAGCAAAACCCGGATCGAAGCCGCAAACCTGCCCGACCTGCAACGGCGCGGGACAGGTCCGGATGACGCAGGGATTTTTCTCCATCCAGCAGGCCTGCCCGCGCTGTCATGGCACCGGGAAGATCGTTCCCAACCCCTGCGCGGCGTGCAACGGCGCCGGGCGCGTGAAGCATCAGAAGACCCTGTCGGTAAAAATTCCCGCGGGCGTCGACGAAGGCGACCGCGTGCGCCTGTCCGGGGAGGGCGAATCAGGCGTGAACGGTGGCCCCGCGGGCGACCTGTACGTTCAGGTGCACATCAAACCGCACGCGGTGTTCCAGCGCGACCACGACGACCTGCACTGCGAAATGCCGGTGAGTTTTTCGATCGCTGCGCTGGGCGGAGAGATCGACATCCCGACGCTCGACGGCTCGGCGCGCATCAAAGTGCCCGCGGAAACGCAGTCCGGCAAGACCTTTCGGCTGCGCAGCAAGGGCATCAAGGGCGTGCGCAGCCAGTCGCACGGCGAGCTGTTCTGCCAGGTGGTGGTGGAAACGCCGGTCAATCTCACCGAGCGCCAGCGCGAACTGCTGCGCGAGTTCGAATCGATCAGCCAGAAGGACTCTGCGCGCCACAATCCGCGCGCCCGGTCCTGGCTGGAGAAGGTGAAGGCGTTTTTCGAGCAGTAGGCGGCGGGCGATCGCCTACAGCATTGCGGGTTTGTCCGGCAGCTCGTTGCGGTTGCTCTCGCGCACCGGGAAATGCCGCGAGAGCAGCCGCGTGGCGCGTTCGATCGCTTCCAGCGCGCCGGCTTCGTAGGCGCGGCTTCGGAACGCCGCCTCCATGCCACGGCAGATCGCATCCCACTCGGCCTGCCCTACGCGGACGCTGATGCCGCGGTCGGCGACCACCTCGATGCGCCGGTCCGCGAATTGCACATAGATCAGCACCCCGCTGTTGTGCTCGGTATCCCAGACGCGCAAGGCGGAGAACACCTCGAGCGCGCGCTGGCGCGCGCTTTGCCCGCGCAGCAGCGGCAACGGGTGCAGGCTGCCCTCGACCGCGAAGCGCAGTTCGCCGTCGTGGGTTTTTTCCGATGCACCGATCGAGCGCTCGATTGCGGCAAGCGTGCGGCGTGGAAACGCGCGCGCGACCATCCAGTGCGGCATCAACAGGTGCTTGAGGATGCGTCCGAAGCCCATGTCACCAACTCCCGCTCGCGCCGCCGCCGCCCGAGCTGCCGCCCCCGCCGCCGAATCCCCCGCCGCCCCCGCCGGAGGACCAGCCGCCGCCCAAACCGCCGCTCCAGCCGCTGCCGCGTCCGGAAGGAAGGGTGCCGGCAAACATGCTGAAGAAGAACGCCAGCGCGCCAAGGATCACGGCCGCGACGATCGATCCGGCAATCAGCCAGATCAGGAACCCGGCGATGGCGCTGGTGAGGGTGGACCCGGGAAGCCGCCCGAATGCCGCGCGCGCAATACCCTGCACGAACAGCAGGAAGATCAGCCCCGGAACGAACCAATCGGTATGCTCGAACAGGCCGTTCCCGCCATCGCGCCGGCGCGGCGGCGGCAGAGGCTCGCCGTCGATCACCCGGATCACGCGATCCACCCCGGCGCTGATGCCGGCGTAGAAATCGCCCTGCTTGAAACGCGGCGTGATCTCCTCGTCGATGATGCGCTTGGCGGTCGCGTCGTTGAGCGCGCCCTCGAGCCCGTAGCCGACCTCGATGCGCAAGCCCCGGTCGTCCTTGGCGACCAGCAGCAGCACGCCGTCATCCACCCCCTTACGGCCCAGCTTCCAGCTTTCCTCGACGCGCACCGCGTACTGCTCGACGGTCTCGGGCCGGGTCGTCGGCACGATCAGGACCGCCACCTGGCTGCCCTTGCGCGCTTCAAACGCGGCCAGCGTCTGCTCGAGCGCGCTGCGCTCGGCATCGTTCAGGGTCGACGTGAGGTCGGTGACACGCGCCTTCAGAGGCGGAACCGCGACTTGCGCAGCCGCCGTGAGCGCGAACGCGAGCAGCGCTGCGGCCGCGAGCAGGACGCGCGACATGCCCACGCCTACTTGGGAGCGCTGAAATCGACTTTCGGCGCGCTCGAGATTTCCTTCTCGTTCTCGACGGTGAATTGCGGCTTCTCCTTGAAGCCGAACAGCATGGCGGTCAGGTTGCTCGGGAACGAGCGCACCACCACGTTGTATTCCTGCACCGCCTTGATATAGCGGTTGCGCGCCACCGTGATGCGGTTCTCGGTCCCCTCGAGTTGCGCGACCAGGTCGCGGAAAATGGCGTCCGATTTCAGCTGCGGATAGTTCTCGGCCACCACCAGCAGCCGCGACAATGCGGACGTGAGCTGTCCCTGCGCGGCGACGAACTTCTGGAACGCCGCCGGATCGTTGATCAGCTCCGGCGTCGCCTGGATCGCCCCGACCCGCGCGCGTGCGTTGGTCACGCCGAGCAGCACCTGCTGTTCCTGGGCCGCGAACCCCTTGACCGTGTTGACCAGGTTCGGCACCAGGTCGGCGCGGCGCTGGTACTGGTTGAGCACCTCGGCCCAGCCCGCCTTGATCTGCTCGTCTGCGGATTGCAGCGTGTTATAGCCGCAGCCGCCGAGGCCCAGCGTCGCCATCAGCAATGCGGCAAGCGCGAAAAATCGTCTCATGTCGTTCCTCCGGTCGAATCGGATCAGCGTAACACGATCAGGTCGCGGGTCGCGTCGATCAGCCTCGCGCCTATTGGGGTGCCGGTGCCGGCCGCGAGCGCAAGCCCGCCAGCAGGTCGATCGCCTGCGCGTGGCCGTTGCCGGCGGCGCGTTGCAGCCAATTGAGCGCCTCCGTCGGGTTGCGGCGCACGCCACGGCCTTCGCCGTAGACGACCACCAGTGCGAACTGCGCTTCGGCATGCTCCTGTTCGGCGGCCCTCAACAGCCAGCGCAAGGCCTCGCGCTCGTCCTTCGGCAAGCCCGCCGATCCGCTCGCGAACGCCTCCGCGAGGTAGTACTGCGCATCGGCCTGACCCTGCAACGCCGCCTTGCGCGCCAGCTCGATGGCCGCGACTTCATCGCGCGCGACCCCGCGGCCGGTTCCCGTCAGGACCGCGAGCCGGTACTGCGCATCCGGGTCGCCGTGCTCTGCCGCATCCTTGATGAGCTCAACCGCGTGGGCGTCGTCGCGCTCGACGCCGAGTCCGTCGAGATAGAGCATGCCGAGCAGGAACTTCGCGCGCGGCTCGCCCTGCGCCGCGGCCTTCTCGTACCATTCGCGCGCCGCCTTCAGGTCCGCGGTGACCGCACGGCCCTGCTGCAGGAAGAAACCAAGGTTGGTCTGCGAGCGCGCGAAATTTCGCTCCGCGCCCCTGCGATACCATTCGAGCGCCTGGACGGGATCGCGCAAGGGCGCGGGCGCGCGCTCGTACACGACCCCGAGGGCGTGCATCGCGGCGACGTGACCTTTTTCCGCCGCGCGCTTGAACCAGTCGATTGCCCGCTCCGGGCTCGGCGCCCTGGCGCGTCCCCGCAGATAGAGATCGCCGGCGTAAAATGCTGCGTCCGCGTCGCCGCTCTCGGCCGCTTTTTCGAGCGCGGCGATCGCCTCCGCATCGCCTTCGCGCGCCTTGATCGCGAGCGCGCGGACGGCGTCTTCCTGCGCGGCGAGCGGGGCGGCCAGGAACAACGACAACATGAGACAGACGAGGATGCGCATGGGAGGCTTGAGGCAAGCCTAAGATACATCCCGGCTACGCCCGCCGCCAAGTGGTGCCTTTCGGCCCGTCCTCGAGGACGATGCCCTGCCCGAGCAGCTCGTCGCGCACCCGGTCGGCGCGCGCAAAGTCCTTCTGCTGCTTGGCCGCCGCGCGCTCGTGAATCCTCTCCGCGACCTGCTCTTCGGTGAGCGCTCCGCCCGGCCCCGCCTTGAGGAACTCTTCGGGGTCGCGCTGCAACAAGCCCAGCACGACGCCGAGCGCCTGCAGCTGTCCGACGAGCGCGCTCTGACCGCGATTCACCGCGTTGGCGAGCTCGAACAGTTCGGCGACCGCCACCGAAGTGTTGAAATCATCGTCCATCGCCGCCTTGAAGCGCTGCGCATGGGCTTCGCTCCAGTCCACGGCCGCCTCGCCCGCCGGTGCGTTTCTGAGTGCCGTGTAGAGCCGCATCAGCGCCTGGCGCGCATCCTCCATGTGCGCATCGGTGTAATTGAGCGCGCTGCGATAGTGCGAACGTGCGATGAAAAAACGCACCACCTCGGGATCGAACGACTTGAGGATCTCGCGGATGGTGAAGAAATTGCCGAGCGACTTGGACATCTTTTCTTCGTCCACGCGCACGAATCCGTTGTGCATCCACAGGTTGACGAACGGTTGGCCGCTTGCACCTTCCGATTGCGCGATCTCGTTCTCGTGGTGCGGAAACTGCAGGTCCTGACCGCCGCCGTGGATGTCGAAATGCTCACCGAGCAGCGTGCAGCCCATCGCCGAGCACTCGATGTGCCACCCGGGGCGCCCGTCGCCCCACGGCGAAGCCCACTTCGGCTCGTCGGGCTTGGAGCGCTTCCACAGCACGAAATCGAGCGGGTCCTGCTTGGCAGCAACCACCTCTACACGGTCGCCCGCGCGCAATTCGTCGAGCGTCTTGCCCGAGAGCTTGCCGTAGCCGGGAAACCTGCGCACCGCGAAATTCACGTCGCCATCGGCGGCGACGTAGGCGAGCCCGTTCTTTACCAGCCTGCCGATCATGTCGAGCATCTGCGGGACATACTGCGTCGCGCGCGGCTCGTGGTCGGGCTTTTCCACGCCGAGCGCCGCGAGGTCCTCGTCCATGTAACCGATGAAGCGCGCGGTCAACGCTGCAATCGTCTCCCCGTTCTCGGCCGCGCGTTTGATGATCTTGTCGTCGATGTCGGTGATGTTGCGAACGTAGGTCACGCGGTAACCGGACGCGCGCAGCCATCGGCGCACGATATCGAAGGCCACCAGCATCCTCGCGTGCCCGAGATGGCAGTAGTCGTATACGGTCATGCCGCAGACGTACATGCGCACCTCGCCGGGCCGGATCGGGTTGAAGACCTGCTTTTCGCGCGCGAGCGAGTTGTGGATCCTGAGCATGCCGCGGTGCCGGGGTGGAATCTCGCCGCCCGCATCCCTTGCAGACCCGCCGAGAGACAGAGTGCGGGTTGTGAACGGGCGGGGCTTAGTCTAGAATGAGCAAACTTTCGTAGAGCCTTGAAAATTATAACACAATGGCTGATTCAGACACCCTCGGACTGAAGCTCCTGCGAGGCGCGCTGGCGGCGATTTTTGTCGGGTGGGCATGCGCGCCCCCTGCAGCGCTTGCCGACGAGTTCCAGGAGGCGACCAAGCTCCTCAAAGCAGGCCAGCATCAGCAGGCCCTCGACAAGGTGAACGATCTCCTGCTCGCAAAGCCGCGCGACGCGCAGTTGCGCTTCTTGAAGGGCCTGATCCTCACCGAGCAGGGCAATGCCAAGGAATCCATCGCGATTTTCCAGAAGCTGACCGAGGACTATCCCGAGCTGCCCGAGCCGTACAACAACATCGCGGTGATTTACGCTTCGCAGGGTCAGTACGACAAGGCGCGCGCCGCGCTCGAGCACTCGATCCGGACCCATCCGAGCTACGCAACCGCCTACGAAAATCTCGGCGACGTGTATGCCAAGCTCGCGAGCCAGGCCTACGACAAGGCGCTGCAGATCGATTCGTCGAACGCGGGCGCACAGAGCAAGCTCGCGCTGGTGCGCGAGCTGGTCGGCGCCCCGAGCACGGCCAAACCGGCGCCTGCGGCGGTTGCGGCAGTCGCGGCCACGCCGGCGGTGGAGAAAAAGCCCGAACCCAAACCCGCGGTCGAGGCCGCGAAGCCTGCCGCCCGCGGCGACGACATCTTGCAAGTCGTGAATGCCTGGGCGCAAGCCTGGTCGAAGAAGGATGTCGACGGTTACCTCGCGTTCTATGCCAGCGACTTCAGGACACCGAAGGGCGAATCGCGCGAGGACTGGGAGAAATCGCGCCGCCACCGCATAGCCACGCCGAAAACCATCGCCGTCACGATGCAGGCGCCCAAGGTAAGCCTGCAGGGCGACAAGGCGAGCGTCACCTTCCGCCAGGGATACCGCTCCGATGTGCTCCCCGCGCGCACCAGCACCAAGACGCTGGTGCTGACGAAGGCCAACGGCCGCTGGCTGATCCAGCAGGAGAAGGTCGCCAATTGATGAGCGCCTCCGCGTTCCTGCGCGCCCTGGTCGCAGTTGTGTTGTTCGCCCCGGCTCTCGCAGGCCCCGCTCTGGCGGCGGGTGCGCAGACCGAGCGCGAACTGGCGAGCGTGTTCGAGGCGCTCGATGCCAACAAGCGCGAGCTCGCGATGCAGCGCGTCGAAGCGCTGATCGCGGCGAATCCGAATTTCCGCCTCGCACACCTGATCCGCGGCGACCTGCTGATGGCGCGCACGCGCCCGCTCGCCACCTTCGGCAATGCCAAGCACCTGCCGCGCGAGCGCGTCGAGGAACTGCGCGCGGAGGCACTTGCGCGCATCAGCGCATGGCGCGATCGCCCGGGCGACCGCGTGCCGCGCTACCTGCTGCAGCTCCAACCACAACAGAAGCAGGCGCTGGTAGTGGATTCCAAGCGCTCGCGGCTGTACGTCTACGAGAACCTCGACGGACGGGGCCGCTATGTCACGGATTACTACGTCACGCTCGGCAAGAACGGGATAGAGAAGGCGCGCGAGGGCGACCAGAAGACCCCGGTCGGCGTCTACCACGTCACCTCCAGCCTGCCGCGCCAGAAGCTCACCGACTTCTACGGCTCGGGCGCCTGGCCGATCAACTACCCCAATGAATGGGACCGCCGCCAGGGGCGCAACGGTCACGGCATCTGGCTGCACGGCACGCCCTCCAACACCTATAGCCGCCCGCCGCGGGCGAGCGACGGCTGCATCGTCCTCGCCAATGCCGACCTCGACCGGCTCGGACAGGACCTGCAGATCGGCCTCACCCCGGTGATCATCGCGGACCAGATCGAATGGGTGGATGCCGGGGCGCAGCAAGCCGAGCGCAAGGCGCTCGCAGGCGCGCTCGAGGCCTGGCGCACCGACTGGGAAAGCCTGGATACCGCGCGTTACCTGAAGCATTACGCCGCAAGCTTCGAGTCCGACGGCCAGTCGCTCGCCGAGTGGTCCGAGCACAAGCACAAGGTCAATGCCGGCAAGTCGTGGATCAAGGTCGGCCTGTCGCAGGTGAGCATGTTCCGCTACCCGGGCGAAGGCGACTTCGTCGTGGTCACCTTCGCGCAGGATTACCGCTCGAGCAACCTGTCGAACGCGATGAAGAAGCGCCAGTACTGGATCAAGGACGGCGCGCGCTGGAAGATCCTCTCCGAAGGCGCGGCCTGATCCCCCGCCCGCATCCACTTTTTTCCCTACCGAGGCCGTCCCATGAATCTTTCCCGGCTGTTCAAACCGCTCGTCATGCTCTCCGCCATCGCTGCCGCCACCGGCGCCGCCGCTGCCGACCCCCAGGTGGACATCAAGACCAGCCATGGCACCATCCGCCTGGAACTGAACGCGGGCAAGGCGCCGAAGACCGTGGCTAACTTCCTGCAGTATGTCCGCGACGGGCACTTCAACGGCACAATTTTCCACCGCGTGATCGACGGCTTCATGATCCAGGGCGGCGGCTTCGACAAGGCCTACCAGCAGAAAAAGACGCGCGATTCGATCGAGAACGAGGCCGCCAATGGTTTGAAGAACGACCTCGGCACCGTGGCCATGGCGCGCACCTCGGCGCCGCACTCGGCCTCCTCGCAGTTCTTCATCAACCTGAAGAACAACGACTTCCTCAACTACACCTCGCCGGACCAGCGCGGCTACGGTTATGCGGTATTCGGCAAGGTGGTCTCGGGGATGGACGTGGTGATGAAGATCGCCAAACTGAAAACCGGTCCGGGCGGTCCCTTGCCTACCGACGCGCCGCAGGAGATGGTGACCATCGAGTCGGCCACCGTAGTCGAAGACGCGAAGAAGTAGCCCCGGGGCGCTCGGGTCCATGCCCCGGACGCTGTTCATCTCCGACCTGCACCTCGCAGCCGAGCGGCCCGCGGCCACTGCGGCGTTTTTCGCCTTCCTCGCACGCGAAGCCGCACAAGCACAGGCGATCTACATCCTCGGCGACCTGTTCGAGTACTGGATCGGGGACGACGATCTCGGCGATCCGTTCAACACCTCGGTTGCGCAGGCGCTTGCGCGCACCGCGGCGCGCGGCGTGAAGCTGTTCTACATGCACGGCAACCGCGACTTTCTGATCGGCAGGGATTTCTGCCGGGCCGCGCGCATGACGCATCTCGAGGATCCGCATCGAATCGGGCTGCTGGGACGCGATGCGATCCTGATGCACGGAGACACGCTGTGCACGGACGACCACGACTACCAGAGCTGGCGCCGCACTGCGCGCGCGAGCGAATGGCAGCGCGATTTCCTCGCCGCATCGGCGAGCGAGCGTCGCAAGCGCATCCTCGCGCTGCGCGAGAAGAGCAAGGAAGTGATTCAGGCCAAGCCGGCGGAAATCATGGATGTCAATGACGGTGCGGTGCGCGACGCGATGCGCGCGCACGACGTGAACCTGCTGATCCACGGCCACACCCATCGGCCGGCGCATCACATGCTGGAAGTGAACGGGAAGGCGTGCGATCGCTGGGTGCTGCCGGAGTGGTATGGACGCGGCGGATATCTGGTCGCCGAATCAGCCGGCCTGAAACTCGAAATGCTGTAGCGGTCAACGTGATGGAGGACATCCAATGCTCAACCACGAATTGCGACTCGACGAAGGGATCCTCGTATTGAGGCCGGACGGGCCGCTCGAAGGATCCGATTTTGCGATAGTGCAGAACCTCGTCGACGCTTATCTGGCGAAGGATGGAATGCTGCACGGCGTATTGATCCACGCAAACCGGGGGTTTCCCGGCTGGAAGGATTTCGCCGCGCTGGTCGCTCACCTGAAGTTCGTCAAGGACCATCACCGGCAAATCGAGAAGGTCGCCGTCGTCGTCGACGGCGGTATCACGGCGATGATGCCGTCCATCGCAAACCATTTCGTCCACGCGGAGGTGAAGCACTTCGAGCTCGGGCATGAGGACGCAGCGTGGGCCTGGCTCGCGGAAAACAGCGACGCGTAGCTTGAAACGCTATAGTCAGAGCGCGAGCGAAGTTGGTTTCCTCCTTAGCGATCCGCGTCCCAATGAAACTTGTGCAATATGCGGTGCAGCACCGGCGAGAGCACGACGGCGACGGAAACCAAGAATACCAAGCCGGCGTATAGCGCGTACAGGCCCGCGAACAGTTTTCCGACATCCGTCTTCGGCATGTCAACAGGTCCCATGCCGCCCAGCAGCATGGCGGAGTTCAGGAACGCATCGCGCCAGGGAAGGTTCTCGAAATACATATATCCGGCCATCCCGATCAGCAGCGAGCCCAGCAACAGGCCCGCGGCGGCGGCGAAGTGGTTCAAGAGCCGCCGGGCGAAGCGGGCTCGGGACAGTGGTGCGTGCTTGCGGGATTCGTACATTCGAGCGGGGTTCTCCGGGGCGCTACTTGATGTGTTTCACCAATTGCCTCGGGCCGACTTCCGCGCCGTACACGTTGCCCATCGCGTCCACCGCCAAACCCTCCGCCGCGCTGGTTCCCTTCATTTCGAGCGGGTCAGGAATACGGTACAGGACATTGCCGTCTTTGAGGCTTCCAATCCGGATACCCCTCTTCCATCCCGGGTGAGACGCTACTCCGTTGGATTCGGAGTCGGCCACGTAGAGCATGTCGTTCCGTATGTAAACGCCGCTCGGGCGGCCGAACTGCTTCCACTCCGTGATGAACCCGCCGTCCTGATAGAGGATCTGGATCCGCATGTTTCCCCGGTCAGCGACGTAAAGCCATCCGAGTGAATCCATGGCGATATCGTGAGGCGTCCTGAATTCGCCCGGTCCCGATCCCAATTGGCCAAAGGATCCTATGAACGTGCCGTCCCTGGCGAACCTGGAGACGCGCGCGACGGTATTCGGTGGGGCGTCGATGGCCTGCCCTGAATGGCCCTCGGTGATGAAGATGTCGCCGTTCGGTGCCACCAAGACACTGGTCGGTTCGGTCAACGCGTCCGGCGGATTTCCGGCGACCCCCGTCTTTCCGAGGGTGAGCAGGACCTTTCCATCACGATCAAACTTCACGACGATGTGACCTTTGCCTTTTTCCTGCGGGTGCTTCGACAGTTCCCGCTCGTTTGCACCGCGTGCGTCGACCACCCAAACATTGCCTTCCCGATCCACATAAATCTTGTGAGGGAAAATGAACATGCCGGCGCCAAAGCTCTTCAGAAGCTTGCCCGATGAATCGAACTTGAGGACCGGCGGGAGAGTCGAACCCGCGCAACTGTCGTACGTAAAAGGGGATACTCCGGGCGGGACGTCCGGATTCGCGCCGCATCGGTTTACCACCCAGACGGATTCACCATCGTTGTCGATTGCGACCGCGTTCAGCGCCCCCCACGTCCGTCCCTCCGGGAGGTTTCCCCATGGCGCGATGCTCCGGTAGGGATTGGGCAGGTCATTGGTGGGCTGTATGTCGCTTTCGGCGGATGAGGCGGGGGTGGAAAGCGTCATTGCGGCGACTGTGATGAGAAGCAACATCTTCAATCGGTTTGCGGGTGCCATCGAGGTCAGCTCCTTTTATTGGCTCGTGATTGCATACACCATATCGCGGACAAAGCGCCGGCACGATTCGGTCTCGACGAACATCATGGCACTTCTCTCAGCAATGCCGAGAGTTTTGACCGGCCCAGCAAGTCAATTTGAAGTCCTCGAGGACACTGCCGACCGCGCCAGCGTGAACATCTCTCGGCGCTGCCGAGATTTTTGCCGGATGCAGGAGGGTGTACTCGAAAACTGACGCACTACGCGCCGGGCGCGTACGCGTGGGCAAGTGACAATCGAGGCCAAGGCGCTGCACTTTCCCACCCGTGCGCACCTGTTCGATTACATGATACAATCTGGCTATTCTAGCTAGTTACGGCAATTAATATCATGATTCGATGGCAATTACAGGAAGCGAAGAACCGCCTATCCGAGCTGGTGCGCAAGGCTCGCGCGGAAGGGCCGCAGGTGATAACGCTGCGCGGCCGCGACGCGGTGGTTGTGGTGTCCGCAACCGAATACGGAAAGCTATCGCGGCCTCGCGGCAGCCTGGTCGACTTCTTCCGCAAGTCGCCTCTCGCGCGCGTGAATCTGGATCTTGCCCGCAGCACTGACACCGGCAGGCCCGTCAACCTGTGAGCTTCCTCCTCGACACCAGTGTGATCTCCGAACTCGTCAAGCCTTCGCCTGACGGCAACGTGGTGGAGTGGATGAAGCACGCAGACGAGACATCGCTCTACCTGAGTGTGCTCACCATCGGCGAACTGGAAAAGGGCATCGCCAAGCTGCCCGTGTCATCGCGACGCACCGAGCTTGAATCCTGGGTGAGAAGCGATCTCGCAGATCGATTCCGCGAGCGCCTGCTCGCGATCGACAGCACGGTCGCCGCGACCTGGGGCAAGCTCGCGGGTGAAGCCGAAACGCGCGGAGAGCCGTTTCCGGTCATCGACGGCTTGATCGCCGCGACCGGGCTTGCGCACGATCTTACTATTGCGACTCGCGACGTTGGGGACTTCGAGCGGTGCGGTGCGCCGTGCTTCAATCCGTGGAAGCCCGGATGATGTCCGTCGCAAGCAGGTCACGGAACGCGCGCTCGGCTTCCCTGACCGCTACTTGATATGTTTCACCAATTGCCTGGGGTCGCCTTCCGCGCCGTACACGTTGCCCATCGCGTCCACCGCCAAACCCTCTGCTGCGCTGGTTCCCTTCATTTCGAGCTCGTCGGGAATACCGTACAGGACATTGCCGTCTTTGAGGTTGCCAATCCGGAAATGCATGTATTTCAATGCCGGTTCCACCCGGGGCATTCTGAATAGCGTAGTTCCCGCTCAATGGCTTTGTAATCCTCGGTCCGCAGGAACCAGAGGGACATAGCAGCGCCCTCCTTCGCCGCGCAGAGGATGAGGTTATTGAGTCTGCAATTCGTTTCCTGCCCTCCAACGAAACAGTTCCGCGGAGAGATGTTTCCGTAACCCATGTTGTACCGAGAAGAAAGGTTCTGGCACTCCCCGATGTACCTCACGACGCCGTCGGTCACCACGGCGTAGACGCCGCTGAAGCTGTGGCGATTCTGGATCTTGAACTTTAAGAACGGTCCTCGTCCATAGCGGTTCAGAGAGAGGTTGTCGGCGTTTTTGTATCTGGACTGGGGCATGAACTCTCTGATCGAGCCATCGGGATTCCTTTCCGGCTCGATCTCGCAGACTCGCTCGAAATCATATCGACCGATTTTCATACACATAACGCCGCGCTTCCGCGGCTGGGCCGCGCTCCAGCAGGGCCCGGTCCGCTACAAGCTCTGGTTCGACGCTGCTAGAGCCCATTTTTGATGAGACGCCTACGCCAAAGAGCAGCTAGTACTTCCATTTGGCAGTTTGCGACGGTGTCGGCGCCACCGGTTGCGATATGCCACAGACGTTTCTCATCGTCCGACAATGCGGAATTAGAACGCAAGGCGGCTAGCGCGCGAGCAACGTAGGTCTTGTTCTTAACGGATCGCGTATACCTTCCGGCTGCCACGTTCTTCACGACCCCCAGCTCGCACAAAACCAGAAACGAATCCCGCGGGCAACTCTTTGCTTGAGACGAGGGACTTTTCGGAAACACTCTTGCGACCGCGCGATTCCAAGCGTCTCTTGGCGCAGTGAATTTACTCTTCGCGACTATGTCTACAGCGATCTCAGCCGCTTTTCCGTACTTCCCCATGGCTTCCCCTTGTGGATAGGCTCTATCGTTCGACATGAGCGCCCGGCCAAAGGCATAGCCTTTTGAACGTCAGCTCGGTGGAGGGGTTAGCCATTCTGCGGCACTACGCCTTCGACGACTTCGACCCCGAGGAGATTCCTAAGAGAAACGAGAGACTGAGGAAGTACTCCTTCAAGTACCAGTACAGCGCGAGCATTCTGAGGGCGCACAGTTGCAATCTGCACAGCCTCCATTACGGCTCTGTATTTAACGCATTGGAATAGCCCTCGGGCAATATCAGCCTCCGAAGAACTTGCAGACTTCACTTCAGCCGCCACCCATAGTTTCCTGTGCTGAAATGAGACGTCGAGACTGTCGCCCGACGGCAATGGATCTTCGTTGACTCCGACTTCAGATGCCGCTGGCAGACCAACAATTTCAGGATGCTTAGCGACAAAAAGCTTCAGCGCTTTGTGCCCTTCGCCCTCACCGCCACCGAAACCGCCCGATGCGCTCGATACGAGTGCTGAAAAGTCATATCTCACTTCAGCCAAAGAGAAGAACTCAAGAACTTCAGCCCATCGAGGATAAGCGAAGATATGCCGCAACTCAGCGTCAACGATGGCTCTTTTTTGGCGAAGTGGTAGCGACTTGAAGTCGTCCTTCTTGACGAGGAACCAGCCTATGCCCTCTCCAGGGAGACCGGTAGCTCTATTGACGACTAGGCACTGAATCGGAGGCACTTTCGCCTTCCACGATTTGGACAGAAGTTCCATCGATTGACCAATGCTCCCGAGAACATAGTTGAGGTTGCGCGGGTTCGGCATCCCCAGTTCACCGGCAAGATCGGAATAGAAAATCGGCATGCCCGCCTTTGCTTGGCGAACCAGGAGAGGAAGCGCTGCTCGGGCACGCTCCTGATACAGTTTGTCGCCGGAGATCGGGGCAGAAATCTTTGCAGTACTCATGTGGTTCCAGGAATGACCAACAAAAATCGCCCTCTACACGCGGACTTTGCAAGACTCCAGAAGCGAGGCCGACCTCGGGCAGAGTACGCCCCGGCCATTGATTCCTCAACTGCGTCAACAGGGATAGGCACCCAAATCGCGGAGGGCGCCAGGAGGCATCGGCACCGTTCAAGCGTCCGCTACCGGGTCCCCGCCTGCGCGGGAACGACAATCTCATCCCAACCCACGCGCAAGGTCCTTGCGCAAATCCTCCTGCGCTTCCAGTCCGACCGCCACGCGCAGCAGCCCCTCCGTGATACCGGCCGCGGCGCGCGCCTCGGGCGAAATGCGCCCGTGCGTGGTGCTCGCCGGATGGGTGATGGTGGTCTTGGTGTCGCCGAGGTTTCCAGTGATCGAGATCAGGCGCGTCGAATCCACCACTTTCCAAGCTTCTTCACGCCCGCCCTTCACCTCGAACGAGACGATCGCGCCGCCGGATTTCTGCTGTTTCTTCGCCAGGGCATGCTGCGGGTGGGAAGGCAAGCCGGGGTAGTACACGCGCGCCACCTTCGGATGCGCTTCGAGCCACTGTGCAAGCTCGAGCGCGTTCGCGGATTGCGCCTGCATGCGGATGCCAAGCGTCTCGAGGCCCTTCAGGATCACCCAGGCGTTGAACGGAGATAGCGTAGGGCCGGCGGTGCGCAGGAACGGCAGCATGGACTCCATCACGAGCTTTTTCGACCCGCACACCGCGCCGCCGAGCACCCTGCCCTGCCCATCGAGATATTTGGTCGCCGAATGCACGACCAGGTCTGCGCCGAATTCGAGCGGCCGCTGCAGCACGGGTGTGCAGAAGCAGTTGTCCACCACCAGCAAGGCACCCGCGTCGTGCGCGATGTTCGCAATCGCGGCGATGTCGGAGAGAGCGGTGAGCGGGTTGGAGGGCGTCTCGAGGAACAGGAGTTTCGTGTTCGGGCGGACCGCCGCTTTCCATGCCGTAACATCGGTCGCCGGAACGAACGTGGTCTCGACGCCGAAGCGCGCGAGGATGGTGCCGAACAGCGTCACCGTGGAGCCGAATACGGCGCTGGAACACACCACATGGTCGCCCGCTTTCAGCAGCGACATCGCCGTCATCAGGATTGCCGACATGCCCGAAGCGGTGGCGAGGCAGCTCTCGGCACCCTCGAGCGCGGCCAGGCGCTCCTGGAACATTGTCACGGTCGGATTGGTGAAGCGCGAGTAGACGTTGCCGTCGTCGCCGCCGGTGAAGCGGCCCGCGGCCTGCGCGGCCGACTCGAACACGAAGCTCGAAGTGAGGTAGAGCGCCTCGGAATGCTCGTTGAACTGGCTGCGCTTCTGGCCGGCGCGCACCGCGAGGGTGGCAAGCTTGTAGGTGTCTTCCATGTTCCCTTCCCCCACAGCTTGCCCAGAAAATGAAAAACCCGGCACTGGCAGCGGACCGGGTCTTCACGGCACGCTTTAGCTGGATTTGTAACGCGCCCGCAAGCTGTGGCTCAAATCGGCGCGATGCAAGGGACTATAGCAAATTTATTGCGCGGTGACCAGATTCAGATCGAGCTGGGCGGCGTCGGCGTCCTCGCCATCGAAGTCGCGCGAGGCGTCGCGCCGCACCGCGATCGAGGCCAGGTAGTCGCTGGTCACGTCGCCGGTGATGTAATGCCCGTCGAAGCACGAGGTTTCGAAGCTGGCGAGGCGCGGGTTGACCTTGCGCACCGCATCCCTCAACGCATCGAGGTCCTGGTAGATGAGCGCGTCCGCGCCGATCTCGCGCGCCACCTCCTCCTCGCTGCGGTGCGCGCCGATCAGCTCGGCGCGGGTGGGCATGTCGATGCCGTAGACGTTCGGAAAGCGCACCGGCGGCGCCGCGGAGGCGAAGTACACCCGCCGCGCGCCCGCCTCGCGCGCCATCTGCACGATCTCGCGGCTGGTGGTCCCGCGCACGATCGAGTCGTCCACCAGCAGCACGTTCTTGCCGCGGAACTCCAGGCCGATCGCATTCAACTTCGCGCGCACCGACTTGCGGCGCACGGCGTGGCCGGACATGATGAAGGTGCGGCCGATGTAGCGGTTCTTGACGAAACCCTCGCGGTACGGAACGCCCAACCCTTGCGCGAGCTGAAGCGCGGAGGGCCGGCTCGAATCGGGGATCGGAATCACCACGTCGATCGCCAGGCCCGGGTGCTGGCGGCGGATCTTCGCGGCGAGCGCATCGCCCATGTTGAGCCGCGCCTCGTACACCGACGCGCCGTCGATCACCGAATCCGGGCGCGCCAGGTAAACGTACTCGAAGATGCACGGATTGAGGCTCGCCTTCTCGGCGCACTGCTGGGCGTGGAAGTTGCCGTCCTCGTCGATGAACACCGCCTCGCCGGGGCCCACGTCGCGCAGCACGCGAAAGCCCAGCGCGTCGATCGCCACGCTCTCGGAGGCCACCATGTACTCGGTGCCCTGCTCGGTCTCGTTGTAACCGATCACCGCAGGGCGGATGCCGTAGGGGTCGCGGAAGGCGAGCACGCCGTGACCCGCGATCATCGCGATCACCGCGTATGCGCCGCGCACCCGCTTGTGCACGTTCGCCACCGCCGCGAAGATCGTCGGCGGATCGAGGCGCAGCTTCACCTGAGCGCGCTCCAGCTCGTGCGCGAGCACGTTCAACAGCACTTCGGAGTCCGAGTTGGTGTTGATATGCCGCAGGTCGGTGCGGAACATCTCCTCCTTCAACCGCTCGGAATTGGTCAGGTTGCCGTTGTGGCCGAGCACGATGCCGAACGGCGAATTGACGTAGAAGGGTTGCGCTTCAGCCGAATTGAACGCCGATCCCGCGGTCGGGTAGCGGCAGTGCGCGATGCCGATGTTGCCGGGCAGCGAGCGCATGTTGCGGGTGCGGAATACGTCGTGCACCATGCCGTTGCCCTTCTGCATGTGCAGCGAGTTGTGGGTGCTGGTGACGATGCCCGCCGCGTTCTGGCCGCGGTGCTGCAGCAGCAGCAAGCCGTCATAGAGCAGTTGGTTGACCGGTGAGCGTGCGACGATGCCGAGAATTCCGCACATGTGCCCTACTCTCGCGACGTAAAGCTAATCATAACGCAACCGGCCGGCAAAGGTTTCCGGCAGCCATGGTTTCAGGGCCAACGCCACCGCGGCGAGCGGCGCACCGGCCACCGAATCGCGCCAGATCGGCTGGCGCGGAGCGCTGGTGAGCCCGGCCATCAGCACGAGGACGAGCACCAGCACGGCCCCGCGCGCCAGCCCGAACAGCGCGCCGAACAGGCGGTCGGCCGCCCCGAGGCCCGCCACCTTGACCAGTTTCGCGAGCAGCGATCCGGTCAGCCCGGAAATGACCAGCACCACCATGAAGATCGCGACGTAAGCCACCAGCACGCGCAGCGGCTCACCCGGAATGCCAGCCGGAAGCGCCAGCGCGAGGGGACCGGCGAAAAGGCTTGCAGCGAGGAAGGCCATCACCCAGCCGGCGAGCGACATGATCTCGCGCACCACGCCGCGCAGCGCGCTCCATACCAACGATACGCCGAGCACGGCCAGCACGGCGTAATCGAGCCAATTCATCCAGCCTTGGGCGCCACCGGGCCCGGCTGCACGCCGATGCGCAGTAACCTGGCGCGGGCTTTTTCCGCCGCCTCTTCGGTCGCGAACGGCCCGGCACGAACGCGGGTGCGCGGGCCCTTGGCCGTTTCGAGAGGCTCGGTGTACGCGGGGATCTTCTCCGACTTCAGCTTCGACATCAGCGCGCGTACGTTCTTCTCATCGGCATAGGCGCCGAGCGCGATCACGAAACCGGCGTCGGCGAGCGCGTTCTCCGCGCCCTTCGTTTGCGCAGGCGCAGGCGGCGGGGCAGGCGTTGCCACGGACTTGTCCGCCGGCTTCTCCGCCGGCTTTTCCGCGCGCTTCTCCACCGCAGGCTGCGATGCAGGCGGAGCCGCTTTCGGTGACTCGGGTGCGGCGGCGGGCTTGGCCAACGCTTTCGCCAACGGCTCGCCGCGCGGCGTGACCTTGGGCGAAAAGCCGCTCTCGTCTTCGCCCGGGATACGCACGCTGACCGGCGGCCCCGGCGGTTTCGGCTCCGAATCGAAAACCATCGGCAGCACGATCACCGCGACCAGCACCAGCGCGATCGCACCGACCAGGCGCCTGCGGCCGCGCCGCTTGAGCGCGTTTACATCGGGAGATTCAGGCATTGCTGGGCGGCTTGGCGCGTCCGAGATGCTCTAGCACCCCGGCGACGGTCAGGAACGATCCGAAAACGATGATTTTATCATTCTCCGCCGCCGCGCTTCGCGCCGCAGCGAAAGCCTGCGCCGGTGTCGCGTACATCGCGATGTTTGCCCCGGGCGCCACCCGCCTGACGACCTCGGCGAGTTCGGCAGCGCTGCGCCCGCGTGAGCCCGACAGCGTCGCCAAGTGCCAATCCGTGACGACCCCGGCGAGCTCGCCGACCACCCCGGCCGCATCCTTGTCGCGAAGAATGCCAAACACGCCATGCGTGTGCGGTGCGTATCCGCTTGCCGAAAGATGCTGCGCCAGTACACGCGCCGCCTGCGGGTTGTGGGCGGCATCGAGCACCACCGCGGGACGTCCGGGCAGCACCTGAAATCGCGCAGGAAGCAACGCCTCGGCGAGCCCGCGGCGTATGTCGTTGGCCGCGACCGGCAGGGCTTCGCGCAGCGCATCGAGTGCGGCGATGGCCGCGGACGCATTTGCGAGTTGCATCGCGCCGCGCAGCGCCGGATACGCTAGGCCGTGGCGGTTTCCGCCCGGACCCCAATAGCTCCATTGGCCGGCGTTCGACGTGGTGTAGCCGAACTGCTCGCCGATCACGAGCAGGTGCGCGCCGATACGCCGGGCCTCGTCGAGGATCGATTGCGGGGGACTCGGATCGGCGAGCACCGCCGCGCGCCCGGCGCGCAATATCCCGGCCTTCTCGCGCCCTATTGCCTCGCGCGTGCTGCCAAGATATTCGACGTGATCGATATCCACGCTGGTGATCACCGCGCAGGCGGCGTCTACAGCGTTCACCGCGTCGAGCCGGCCGCCCAGGCCGACCTCGAGCACCAGAGCTTCGAGCTGTTCGCGCGCGAACAGCCACAGCGCGGCAAGCGTGCCGAACTCGAAATAGGTCAGCGGGACGCCGCGTCGCGCGCCTTCGACCGCGGCGAACGCGTCGCAAAGCGCCGCGTCAGCCGCGTCCCGGCCGCAGACGCGCACGCGCTCGTTGTAACGCAGCAAGTGCGGCGAAACGTAGCAGCCGACGCGATGGCCGGCCGCGCCGAGGATCGCCTCGAGCATCGCGCAGGTCGATCCCTTGCCGTTGGTCCCGCCCACCGTGATCGCCGGCGGCAGCGGCGGCAGATCGAGACGCGCGAGCACCTCGCGCACGCGCGCGAGGCCGAGCGCGATCGATTGCGGGTGCTGGCGCTCGATGAACTCGAGCCAGCCGGCGAGATTCACTGGGTGGATCAGGACGCCTGCGGATCGGAAGGCAGGCGACGCAGCAACGCGAACAGGGTCGCGAGCTTGTCGCGCAGCGCGCGCCGGTCCACGATCATGTCGATCGCGCCCTTCTCGAGCAGGAACTCGGCGTGCTGGAATCCCTCGGGAAGCTTCTGGCGCACGGTCTGCTCGATCACCCGCGGACCGGCGAAGCCGATCAGCGCCTTCGGTTCGGCGATGACCACGTCGCCGAGCATCGCGAAGCTCGCGGAGACCCCGCCCATGGTCGGATCGGTCAGCACCGAGATGAACGGCAGGCGCCGCTCGGCGAGATCCGTGAGCGCGGCGGTCGTCTTGGCCATCTGCATCAGCGAGAACAGCCCTTCCTGCATTCGCGCGCCGCCGCTCGAGGTGAAGCACACCAGCGGCAGCTGGTGCTCGATCGACACTCGCACGCCGCGCACGAAGCGCTCGCCGACCACCGACCCCATCGATCCGCCGAGGAACTCGAACTCGAACACCGCGCACACCACGCCGATCGACTTGATTGCGCCCTGCATCACCACCATCGCATCCGTTTCGGCCGTCTGCTCCTGCGCCTCGGCGAGACGCTCGGCGTATTTGCGCGAGTCCTTGAACTTGAGGCTGTCGACCGGCAGCACCTCGGCGCCGATCTCGTAGCGCCCATCGGGGTCGAGCAGCGCATCGAGCCGCACGCGCGCGCTGATGCGCTGATGGTGGTTGCACTTCGGGCAGACGTTCTGATTCTTCTCCAGGTCGGTGCTGTAGAGCACCGCATCGCAGGCCGGGCACTTGGCCCAGAGCCCTTCGGGTACCGTTTTTTTCGGCCCGTAACTGCGCTGGATCTTCGGCGGGAGGAGTTTCTGCAGCCAGCTCATGTCCGTACCTGCGGCGAAAGCGAATCGAGCGCCGCGCGCACCGGCGCGAGGAAGGCCTTGAGCTCCGCGACGGCGCGCTGCGGCCCGGCCGCCTCGATCACCTCGATCAAGCGGCTGCCGATCACGACCGCGTCGGCGAATTCACCGATGCGGCGCGCCGATTCCGCGTCGCGGATGCCAAAGCCGACTCCGATCGGCAGATCGGAAGCCGCGCGCAGCTTCGGCAGGTGCGCGGCGACATCGGCGATATCGATGTTGCCGGCGCCGGTGATGCCCTTGAGCGAGACGTAGTACAGGTAGCCGCTCGCGACCCGGGCGACTTCGCGAATGCGAGCGTCGGTCGACGTTGGCGCGAGCAGAAAGATCATGTCGATGCCGTTCGCCGCGGCGAGCCGGACCAGCTCGACGCACTCCTCGGGCGGCGCATCGACCACGATCAGGCCGTCCACTCCGGCAGCCCCGGCAAGGGTGACGAAGCGCGCGACTCCCATCGCCTCGATCGGGTTCGCGTACCCCATCAGCACCAGCGGCGTCGCGCCGTCCGTCGCGCGAAATTCGCGCACCATGCCGAGCACGTCGGCGAGACCGACACCGTGCTTGAGCGCGCGCTCCGCAGAGCGCTGGTTCACGGGGCCGTCGGCCATCGGGTCGGAGAACGGCACGCCCAGCTCGACGATGTCCGCGCCCGCCTCGACCAGCGCATGCGCGAGAGGAACGGTGAGCGCCGGCTCCGGATCGCCGGCCATGATGTACGGAATCAGCGCTCTGCGGCCTGTCCTTCGCAGCTCATCGAAGCGCGCCCGTATTCTCGACATCGCGCTACAGGGCCAGGCCGGACCTGCGCGCGACCGTATGCATGTCCTTGTCGCCGCGCCCGGAGAGATTGACGAGAAGTATCCGGTCGGCGTCGAGCTCGCGCGCGAGCTTCACCGCGTAGGCGACGGCGTGCGCCGATTCGAGCGCCGGAATGATCCCTTCGTAACGGCACAAGTCGTGGAACGCCTGGATCGCCTCGTCGTCGGTGATCGAGACATACTCGGCGCGGCCGGTGTCCTTCAGCCACGCATGCTCGGGCCCCACGCCCGGATAGTCGAGGCCCGCGGAGACCGAATGGGTCTCGAGGATCTGGCCGTTCGTGTCCTGCAGCAGATAGGTGCGATTGCCATGCAGCACGCCCGGCTTGCCGGCGCACAGGGACGCCGCGTGCCGACCCGTGGCGATCCCCTCGCCGGCCGCCTCGACGCCGATCAGGCGCACGCCGTCGAGCGCGATGTACGGGTAGAAAATTCCCATCGCGTTCGAGCCGCCGCCGACGCAGGCGATCACGGCGTCGGGCTGGCGGCCCGCGAGCTCCGGCATCTGCGTCAGGCACTCCTCGCCGATTACCGACTGGAAATCGCGCACCATCATCGGGTACGGATGAGGGCCGGCGACGGTGCCGAGGATATAGAACGTATCATCGACGTGGGTCACCCAGTCGCGCATCGCTTCGTTCAGCGCATCCTTGAGCGTCTTCGATCCCGATTCCACCGGCACGACAGTCGCGCCCAGCAGCTTCATGCGGTATACGTTCGCCGACTGCCGCTGGATATCCTCCGAACCCATGTACACCACGCACTGCATGTCGTAGCGCGCGGCCACCGTTGCGGCGGCGACGCCGTGCATTCCGGCGCCGGTCTCGGCGATCACGCGCCGCTTGCCCATGCGCCGCGCGAGCAGCGCCTGGCCGACGGCGTTGTTGATCTTGTGCGCGCCGGTGTGGTTGAGGTCTTCACGCTTCAGATAGATCTGCGCTCCGCCGATCAGCTTGGACCAGCGCTTCGCGTGGTACACCGGGCTCGGACGCCCGACGTAATGCTTCAGTTCGTAGCGGAACTCGGCGATGAAATCCGGATCGATGCGGTAGCGCTGGTAGGCCGCGTTCAGTTCATCGATCGCCTGCGACAGCGTTTCGGAAACGAATACCCCGCCGTACGGGCCGAAATGGCCGTGCGCGTCGGGCAGGTCAACCATCTTCATGCCGGACCTCTTCAATGAAAGCGGCGATCATGGCGGGATCCTTGACGCCCTTCGCAGATTCGACCCCGCTCGAAACATCCACGCCCCAGGGCCGCACGCGCCGGATCGCTTCCCTGACGTTGTCGCGCGCGAGGCCGCCTGAAAGAACCAGCGGCCGGTCGCGCTCGGCGGGAACCCGTGACCAGTCGAAGCTCTTACCCTTGCCGCCGTAGCCATCCACGTAGGCGTCCAGCAGCCACCCGCTCGCGTCGGGAAAAGCGCGCAGGTATTCTAGCAAATCGACCGCGTCGGCGACCCGGCAGGCCTTGAGATACGACACGCCGAACTGCGCGCAGAATTCCCGCGTTTCCTCGCCGTGGAACTGCAGCAGCGACGGCCGCACCCGTCCCAGCACCTGCGCGACCTGTGCCGCGTCTGGATTGACGAACAGCGCCACGCTCTGAACGAACGGCGGCAGCGCGTTGCGCACCTCGATCGCGCGCTCGACGGAGAGGAACCGCGGGCTGGGAGGATAGAACACCAGACCGATCGCATCGGCGCCAGCGCGCGCCGCGCTTTCTGCATCGGCCGGCCGCGTGATGCCGCAAATCTTGACGCGCGTCCTCATGCGTGCAGAAGCGCGACGCGCGATGCTTCGCCTTCGACCGGCAGCTGCCATTCGGCGCCATACTCGACCGCGGTCAGGTACAGGCCTTCGGGCGCAAACGTCGGCGCGCTGCGCGCGCGGTCGCGCGATTCGCGCACCTCCTGCAGCCATTGCGGCGCGCGCTTGCCCTTGCCCACGCAGACCAGCGCGCCGACGATGTTGCGCACCATGTGATGCAGGAATGCGTTGGCGCGCAGCGAGAATACGAACGTCGCGTCGCGCTGCTCGATCGTCAGGCAATGCAGCGTGCGCACCGGGCTCTTCGCTTGGCACTCCGAGGAGCGGAACGCCGAGAAATCGTGCTCGCCGATCAACACCAGGGCCGCGGCGCGCATTGCAGCCAGGTCGAGCGGCGCATGAAACCACCCCGCGTGGCGCGCCGCGAGCGCCGGGCGCACCGGGCGGTTGACCAGGACGTAGCGGTAGGTTCGCGAGCGTGCCGAATAGCGCGCGTGGAACTCCGGGCTGAGCGTCTTCGCCCAGAGCACGGCGACGGTCTCGGGCAGTCGTGCGTTCACGCCCCTCACCCAGGCGCTCTCGGGCCGCTCCACCGGCGCATCGAAATGGACCACCTGTGCGGTGGCATGGACGCCGCGGTCGGTGCGGCCGGCGCAAACGGTCGCGACGGGCGCGCCCGCGATTGCACCGAGCGCGGCTTCGAGCGCATCCTGAACGGTGCGCCCGCCCGGCTGGGTTTGCCAGCCGAAAAAGCCGCTTCCGTCGTATTCGAGTCCGAGTGCTTTGCGCATGCTTGAAAAAACGAAGCCACGGTCCGCTCGCCGCGGCCGTGGCTTCAGTGTGGAGTGCGCCGCGGCTTTCAGCCGAGGCCGAAGATCATCTGTTCGGCCTGCTTCTTCTGCGCCGCGTCGCCGTCCCTGGCCACCTCCTCCAACAAAGCGCGCGCGCCGTCCTTGTCGCCCATCTCCTCGTAGGCCTTAGCGAGGTCGAGCTTGGTCGCGACCTCCTGCCACTTCGCATCGGGCACTGCGCCGCCCGCGCCGGGGGTGCCAAGGTCGAGATTGAGCGAATCGAGATCGATATCCGGCGCAGCTTGAGCTTGAGCGGCGCGCTCCGGCGTGGATTCGCCGGGCAGATCGAGGTTCAGGTCGAAATCGAGGCCGCCGGAGGATTCCGCCACGGGCGCGGGCGCCGCAGCCGTGGGTAACGGTTGTGTGAGATCAGCTTCGCCGAGATCGAAATCGAGCCCCGAAGAAGCACCCTCGGCTTCCTTCGCATCGAGGATCACTGTTCCGGTCGGGCCGAAATCGGACTTTTCCACTGGCGCTGCAGCGTCCCCTCCGCCCAGGTCGAAATCCACGGAAGCCGCCGGAGAACCGGGCACGGTGGATACCGAATCGAGCGCCATGTCGAGCGTCGCGGCAGGTTCCGCCGCACCGCCGCCAATCTCGAAATCGACCGAAGGCGTCGTCACCGCCTGTATTCTCTGGGTATTGTCGGCGCCCATCCCGGCGCCGCCGCCGTATGCCGGGTTCCGCGGGTCGAAACCGTGGCCGAGCGACGTCGCCTTTTTCCACTCGGGGCCCTGAGCGCCGGTGGCGTCCTTGAGTTTCATGAACAGCTGTTCGAAGGACCTGGCGTCCTTGCGGGCTGCGTAGACCTCCAGCAACTTCAGTTGCAGCGCGCTGCGCCCCGGGTTTTTCGCCAGGGCTTCCTTCAGGATTTCTTCTGCCTGCGCCTCGCGGCCGTAAGCCATGTACACATCGGCTTCGGCAATCGGATCCACGTTGTCGCTGTCGTCCTCGACCCGGGCGGCGGCGGGCTGTGCAGCGGCGAGCGGCACGCCGGCCGTGCTTACGATCGAAGGTTCTGGACCTGGCTCGCTGAACACCGACGGCGTGCCGAGGTTGCCTGCGCCGCCGAGGATGCTGTCGGCGAAGCGGGATTCATCCGCCTTCTTTTTGCGCCGCCACGCCCATGCGCCATATCCCCCAAGCAGCACGACGATGGCGGCGAGCCCGCCCAAGGCGGCCGGATTATCGAGAAATTCGTCCATCAGACTCGGCGGCGGCGGGGGCGGAGCTGCCGGGAGCGGTTTGAGTTTGGCGGGTTCTGCGCTCTTGGTATCGGGCGCAGACTTGGCGGGTTCGGCCATTGGTTTCGCCGGCTCGGACGCCTTGGGAGCGGCGTCCGGGGCAGGTTTTGCCGGCTCGAGAGCAGGTTGGGCAGGTTCGGGAGCCTTCGCTACGGGAATTCCGACAGAGGGCTTTCCACCCTGTTTTTCGAGTTGCGCCAGTTGCTGATTCTTCAGTTCGACCAGCTTGTTCAAGTCGGTGACGTTCTTTTCCAGATCCGCGACCCTCGACTCCGCTTCCTTGAGCGACTTCGCGCGCGCGACCTTGTCGTCCTCGCGGGCTGCGCGGGCGGACGCTCCGGGTTTCGCCGACGGCTCTGCCTGCGAGAGCTTGAGCTGGTCGCGCGGTTCGCGCGGCGCGGGCGCGTCGGGTTGAGCCGTGATACGACCGCGGGCAGCCTCTTGGCCCGGTGCCGCGCTCGCGGGCGTCGCGGCAACCGCAACGCCGAGCGAACGCCGGTACTCGTTCCACCCGGCGTTGTGCGAGATCACCAGGCGGCGCGCCTCCTGGTTGTCGACTGACGCGGCCGCATCGCGATCGGGAACGCTGAGGATCCGGCCCGCGCGAACCAGGTTGATGTTGTCGCGGATGAACGCCTCGCGATTCGCGCGGTACAACGCGATCAGCATCTGCTGCAGCGTCACGCCATCGGGTTTGTTCGCCGCCGCGATCTTGCCAAGCGTGTCGCCTTTTCTCACTTCAACGGTTCCAGCCGCCATGGGCTTTGCCGCCGCTGCCGGCGCAATCGGGCGCTCCTCGATGCGCGGCGCCGGCGTGGTCGGCGTCGGACTGGCTGCGGCGGGGGCCGCCGCAATCGGTTGCGGAATCTTGTATTCAGGCGGGTCGAGCAGGAAGGTGTATTCGCGCACCAGGCGCCCGGCGCCCCACGACAGTTCCACCAGCAGGTTGAGGAATGGCTCCTGGACCGGCTGCGCAGAGGTCAAGCGCACCACCGGCCGACCCGCGCGCTTTTCGATCCCAAAGCGCACGCTGACGAGCGCGGAGTTGAAGTCGATGTTGGCCTGGCGGAACGCCTCGATGGGCGCCAGACGTGCTGCGAGCGATTCCTCTTCGCCGGGCTGAAGCGAAATGATCTCGATCTCGGCGTTCAACGGCTGCCCCAAGGCGGACAATACAGTGAGCTTGCCGAGGCCCGCCGCACTGGCGAGCAGCGGCAATGACAACGCAAGCATTGCCGCAACGCGCATTCCGGTCAGGGATTTACCCACTATGCCACCCTAGTCGTGTTTTTCCGGGATCAACTAACTTAACATCATAGTGTTAGGCTGGCAAGCTGAGAAATGTTCTCGCTTTTTCCCGGTTCGGCCCGGAACCAGTTCATAAACTTCAATGCGGTACGCCGCGTTCGACCAGGAGGCGCAGCATGCGCCGAAGCGGCTCGGCAGCCCCCCAAAGCAACTGATCCCCGACTGTAAACGCGGTCAGGTACTCGCGCCCCATCGGAAGCTTGCGCAAACGGCCCACTGGAACCGACAGCTTTCCGGTCACCGCCGCCGGGGTCAGTTCCGCAAGCGACGTTTCGCGCCTGTTCGGGACGACTTTCACCCAGTCGTTCGCTTCCGCGATCATGCCCTCGATCTCGTCGAGCGGCACGTCTTTTTTCAGCTTGATGGTGAGCGCCTGCGAATGGCAGCGCATCGCCCCGACCCGCACACAGATGCCGTCCACCGGGATCGGCCGTTCGCTGCGGCCGAGGATCTTGTTAGTTTCCGCCTGCCCCTTCCATTCCTCGCGGCTCTGGCCGTCGCCGAGGTCCGCGTCGATCCACGGCAACAGGCTCGCCGCAAGCGGATGGCCGAATTGCTCGCGCGGCATGCGCTCGCTGCGCAGCCGGTCGGTCACCGTTCGATCGAGCTCGAGCGCAGTTGCCGCCGGGTCGGCCAGCTGTGGCTTCGCCGCCGCGCCCAGTTCGAGCATCTGCGCCATCAGCTCCTTCATGCTCGCGGCGCCGGCGCCCGATGCGGCCTGATAGGTCATGCAGGTCATCCACTCGACCAGGTCGTGCTTGAACAACCCGTCGATACCCATCAGCATCAGGCTCACCGTGCAGTTGCCGCCGATGTAGTTCTGCACGCCGCGGCCGAGCGCGCCTTCAATCACCGGCAGGTTCACCGGATCGAGAATGATCACTGCGTCGTCCTGCATGCGCAGCGTGCGCGCCGCGTCGATCCAGTAGCCGTCCCAGCCCGCCGCACGCAGCTTCGGGTACACGTCATCGGTGTAGTCGCCTCCCTGGCACGAGACGATGACCGGCAGCTGCCTGAGTTCGGCGACGCTCATCGCATCCTTGACGGGCGCGCAATCCTTGCCGATCGACGGCGCCTTGCCGCCTGCCTGCGAAGTCGAAAAGAACACCGGCTCGACGAGGTCGAAGTCGCGTTCCTCGCGCATGCGCTGCACCAGGACCGAACCGACCATTCCGCGCCAACCGACGATACCGACTCTCAACACGCGCATCCCCGAATATTCAAAGCGCCGCGACCACCGCTGCGCCCATCTCCTGCGTTCCGACCTTCTTCCTGCCCGCTTCTTGGATATCGACAGTACGGTAGCCTTGCTTCAGCACCTGCCTGACCGCGGCCTCGATACGGTCTGCGACCACACCATGATTGAGAGAGTAACGCAGCATCATTGCGGCGGAAAGTATCGTGGCGAGCGGATTTGCGAGGTCCATGCCCGCAATGTCGGGCGCCGAACCGTGGATCGGCTCGTACAAACCCTTGCCGTGCGCATCCAGCGAGGCCGACGGCAGCATGCCGATCGACCCGGTGAGCATCGACGCCTCGTCCGACAGGATGTCGCCGAACATGTTGCCGGTGACGATCACGTCGAACTGCTTCGGGTTGCGCACCAGCTGCATGGCGCAGTTGTCCACGTACATGTGCGACAGCTCGACGTCGGCGTACTCTTTTCCGGTTTCGCTCACCACCTGCCTCCACAGCTCGGTGGTCTCCAGCACGTTGGCCTTGTCCACCGAGCACAGCTTGCGGCGGCGCTTGCGTGCCGCGTTGAACGCGACATGGGCAATGCGCCGGATCTCGCTCTCGCGGTAGCGCATCGTATTCACGCCCTCGCGCTCGCCGTCGGCGCGCATGCTGATGCCGCGCGGCTCGCCGAAATAGATATCTCCGGTGAGTTCGCGAATAATCAGCACGTCGAGCCCGGCAACCACCTCGGGCTTGAGCGTCGACGCCCCCGCGAGCTCGTCGTGGACCTGTGCCGGGCGCAGATTGGCGAACAGGCCGAGCGACTTGCGCAGCCCGAGAATCGCCTGCTCGGGGCGCTTCACGCGCGGCAGCGCGTCGTACTTCGACCCGCCCACCGCTCCGAACAGGATCGCGTCGGCCTCGCGCGCGAGCGCGAGCGTCGCGGCGGGCAGCGGATCCCCGGACGCGTCGTAGCCCGCACCCCCGACCGGCGCGTGCTCGAGTTCGAGCGGCAGCGCAAGCTTGTTGAGCACCTTGACCGCCTGGGCCATGATCTCGCCGCCGATGCCGTCTCCCGGAAGGACCGCGACCTTCATGAGAAGAGCCACGGTTGCCGTTCGCGGCGCCGGGCCTCGAAGCTGCGGATCTTGTCGGCATGCGTCAGTGTCAGCCCGATCTCGTCGAGTCCGTTCAACAGGCAGTGCTTGCGGTAAGCGTCGATCTCGAAATGCGCGCTGCGCGATGCATCCAGGATCGAGACCTCCTGCTTGCCCAGATCGACGATCAGGCGAAACCCGGGGAAGGACGCCACGTCGTAGAACAGCCGGTCGACTTCCGTCTCGGGCAGCACCACCGGCAGCAGGCCGTTCTTGTAGCAGTTGTTGTAGAAGATATCGGCGAAGGATGGGGCGATCACGCAGCGAAAACCATACTCGAGCAGCGCCCAGGGCGCGTGCTCGCGGCTCGATCCGCAGCCGAAGTTCTTGCGCGCGATCAGGATCGATGCGCCCTTGAAGCGAGGCTGGTTCAGTACGAAGTCCGGGTTGAGCGCTCGCCGCGCGTGGTCCATGCCCGGCTCGCCGTGGTCGAGATAGCGCCACGCGTCGAACAGGTTAGGGCCGAAACCCGAGCGCTTGATCGATTTGAGGAACTGCTTCGGGATGATCGCGTCGGTGTCGACGTTGGCGCGGTCCAGCGGCGCGACCAGGCCGTTCAGCACGGTGAATTTTTCCATCGCCGTCAGCCGAGCCTGCGCACGTCGACGAAGTGTCCGGCGATCGCCGCTCCTGCCGCCATCTCCGGGCTCACCAGATGGGTGCGGCCGCCGGCACCCTGGCGCCCTTCGAAATTGCGGTTGGAGGTCGAGGCGCAACGCTCGCCCGGCTCGAGCCGGTCGGCGTTCATCGCGAGGCACATCGAGCAGCCCGGCTCGCGCCATTCGAAGCCCGCGTCGCGAAACACGCGGTCGAGCCCTTCCCGCTCGGCCTGCGCCTTCACCACGCCGGAGCCCGGCACGACCAGCGCGAGCCTTACGCTGGCGGCCACATGGCGCCCTTTCACCACCGCCGCCGCGGCGCGCAGATCCTCGATGCGCGAATTCGTGCACGAACCGATGAACACCTTGTCGATGCGGATCTCGCCGATCGGCGTATTGGGCTTCAGTCCCATGTACTGCAGCGCGCGCTCCATGCCTTCGCGGCGAGCTGCATCTTTTTCCTTGTCCGGATCGGGCACGCGGTCCTCGATCGAAGCCACCATCTCGGGTGACGTTCCCCACGTGACCTGCGGCTTCAGCGCGCGCGCATCCAGGCGCACCTCGCGCTCGAACCGGGCATCCGGGTCGGAAGCGAGCGTGCGCCAGTAGGCGGCCGCCCGGTTCCACGCCTCGCCGGTCGGCGCGAACGGCCGTCCCTTCAAATACCCGATCGTGTTCTCGTCCACGGCGACCATGCCCGAGCGAGCGCCGGCCTCGATCGCCATGTTGCAGAGCGTCATGCGCGATTCCATCGACAGCGCGCGTATCGTGCCGCCGGCGAACTCGATCGCGTACCCCGTACCGCCCGCGGTGCCGATGCTGCCGATCACTGCCAGCGCGACGTCCTTCGCGGTCACGCCGCGCTCGAGCAGCCCGTCGACCGTGACGCGCAGGTTCTTCATCTTCTTCGTGTTGACGCATTGCGTGGCGAGCACGTGCTCGACCTCGGAGGTGCCGATGCCGAACGCCAGGCACGCGAACGCCCCGTGCGTGCTGGTGTGCGAATCGCCGCACACCACCGTCATTCCGGGCAGCGTCGCGCCGGTTTCCGGTCCGATCACGTGAACGATGCCCTGGCGCTTGTCGAGAAACGGGAAGTAGGCCTTGGCGCGGAATTCACGCATGTTGGCGTCCAGCGTCTCGACCTGCAGGCGGGAAACGGGATCGACGATACCAGCGATGCCGCGCCCCCAGTCCGTGGTCGGCGTGTTGTGATCGGCGGTCGCGACCACCGAATCCATGCGCCACGGCTTGCGCCCGGCAAGCTTCAGACCCTCGAAGGCCTGCGGGCTGGTGACCTCGTGCACCAGGTGGCGATCGACGTAGAGCAGCGTCGTGCCGTCGTCCCCGACGTGGACCACGTGATCGTCCCAGAGCTTGTCGTAAAGCGTGCGTCCCATTTTCGTTCAGCGGAAGCAAAAAGTCGCTACGAAACGGTTAATTATCGCATAGCGAGCACCCGGATTTGCGCACCGCCGCAAGAGGCAGGCGAGCGTTCGGCGTCAGAGTTTCACGCAGCGCCACACCAGTACGGCGCCCGCAAGCCCGAAGCCGCTCGAGATCGTGAACGTCCAGGCCGCGCCCAGTGGTTCCCAGGCAAGGCCGGCAAGCAGCGCCCCGGCCGAACCGCCGAGGCCGTAGGCGAAGCTGGTATAGATCGCCTGACCGCGCACCTGCGATGCCCCGACGAACACGCGGTTCACGGCGGCCACCGATGCGGCGTGGAAGGTGCCGAACGTCGCGCCGTGCAGCAGTTGCGCTCCGGCCAGCACGGCAAGCGACTCGATACCCCAGCCGATCGCGACGAAACGCAGGCCGGCGGCGAGAAAGCTCGCGATCAGGATTTCGCGCAGTGCGAAGCGCCGCATCAGCACAGGCAGCCAGGCGAATACCGCGATCTCGGCCAGCACGCCGAGCGTCCACAGCAGGCCTGCAAGGCTCTTGGAATACCCGTGCTCGACCAGATACAGCGTGTAGAAGGTGTACAAGGCACCGTGGGCCACGGTCATGCAAAAGCACGCCGTGAACAAACCGACGATGTCGGCGCGCAGCAACAAGCCAAGCAACGGCGCTGATTTTCCTTCGGGCGCGCGGACCCGGGGGACAGGCAATGCAACCGCGCATGCGAGCGCGCCGAACGCGAGCACCACGATCACCGGGATCAGCATGGCTGCCGGGCTCGCATCGAGCAGCGCTCCGGTGCCGAGAACCGCCACGACGAAGCCGAGCGATCCCCACAGACGGATCGGCCCGTAACGCCCGGGCTGGCCCGCGACGGACGCGAGGGTCATCGCCTCCACGATCGGCAGCGCGCCTGCGGAAAACAGGCCCATCAGACCGAATACCGCCAGAACCTCCGGAATATCCCGCGCGACGGCAAGCAGCGCGAAGCCCGCCACGCTCGAGACGCACGACGCGACCACGATGGCACGGCGCCAACCAGTACGGTCGGCAAGCCAGCCCCAGAACGCGGGAACGAAAATGCGAGCGATATGCGGCAGCGCGAGGATCAGTGCGATCTGCGGCGCCGTGAAACCGCGCGCGTCGAAGTACAACGCGATGTAAGGGGAATACGCACCGATGTAGGCGAAGTAGGCGAAATAGAACGCGGCGAATCGCATCGCGGGTCGCGCGGGGACTCGAACGGCGGGCTTGACGCTGGCATCGCTCATCGCAGAGGATGATGCCATGGCCGTCCACCACCTGAAGCACGCGCACAAGACCCCGGAGACGGAATCCGCAGGCGCGCAGAAAGTCGTTGCCGAAATGCTCGCAGAAATCGAGCGGCGCGGCGAGCAGGCGGTGCGCGACTATGCCGCGAAACTGGACCAGTGGACCGGCGAGATCGTCGTCAGTCCGGCCGAAATCGAGCGGCGCACGCGCGACATTACGTCGGGCGTCAAACAGGACATCGAGTTCGCGACCGCGCAGGTGCGGCGGTTTGCGCTCGCGCAACGCGACTCTGCGCGGGAGTTCTCGGTCGAGATCCACCCCGGCCTGATCGCGGGGCAGCGCCTGATCCCGGTCAACGTCGCCGGCTGTTACGTACCCACCGGCCGCTATGCGCACATCGCGTCGGCCTACATGGCGATCGCCACCGCGAAAGCCGCCGGCGTACCGACCGTCGTCGCCTGCTCGACGCCGTTTCGCGAGGAAGGTATCCACCCTCACGTGCTGTACGCGATGAAAGTCGCCGGCGCCGACATCGTGATGACGCTCGGTGGCGTGCAGGCGATCGCCGCCCTCGCCTACGGCCTGTTCAGCGGCAAGCCTGCCGACATCATCGTCGGGCCCGGCAACAAATTCGTGGCCGAAGCCAAGCGCATGCTGTTCGGCACGGTCGGCATCGACGTGTTCGCGGGACCCTCGGAGGTCGCCGTCATCGCCGATGACACCGCCGACCCGGCCATCGTCGCTTCCGACCTGGTCGGCCAGGCCGAGCACGGCCACGAATCTCCGGCCTGGCTGTTCAGTACGTCGCGCGAGCTCGCTGAAGACGTGATGGCGCGGGTTCCGCGACTGATCGAGCAACTGCCGCCGAGCGCGCGCGACGCGGCCGGTGCGGCCTGGCGCGACTATGGCGAGGTGATCCTGTGCGACACGCCCGAGGAAGCCGCGCGGGTTTCCGACCAACACGCTTCGGAGCACCTCGAGGTGCACGCGCGCGACCTCGACTGGTGGCTCGCGCGGCTGACCTGTTACGGGTCGCTGTTCCTCGGCGAGGAAACCACGGTCGCGTTCGGCGACAAGGCGAGCGGCCCGAACCACATCCTGCCGACCAAGGGCGCCGCGCGCTACTCGGGCGGGCTGTCGGTGCACAAGTTCATCAAGACGGTGACCTGGCAGCGCATGACGCGCGAGGCAAACCGGCAGATCGCGCAGGTCACTGCGCGCATCTCGCGGCTGGAAGGCATGGAGGCGCACGCCCGCACCGCGGATGACCGGCTGGAGAAGTTCTTCCCGGGCGAGCGCTTCGAGCGCGGCAGGCCGGTCTCGCGGTAATTCGGCAACTGCCCATGGACGTCGCGAAACTGTTCAGCCTCGCCGGCAAGGTCGCGCTCGTCACCGGCGCGAATTCTGGCATCGGCAAATCGATCGCGCGGTCGTACGCTGCGGCGGGCGCTGCGGTGGTTCTGGTCGCGCGGCGCGCGCGCGAACTCGCAGAGGCGCAAGCGGAAATCAACGCGCGCGGCGGACGCGCCGCCGCGCTCGCCTGCGACCTCGCCGACCGCCAGGCACTGTACGCCTGCGCCGAGCGTGCGCCTGAGTTCTTCGGCGCGCCCGACATCGTCGTCAATGCAGCAGGCGTGAACATCCGGCGGGCGATGCTCGAGGTCACCGACGCCGACTGGGACGCGACGATGCGCATCAACCTCGATGCATCGTTCTTCCTGCCGCAGCGGCTCGCGCCTGCGATGATCGCGAAGGGCTGGGGGCGCATCGTGAACATCGGCTCGATGCAATCGGTGCGCGCGTTCGGCAACAGCGGCGCTTACGGCGCGTCCAAGGGAGCGATCCTCCAGCTCACGCGCGCGCAGGCCGAGGCGTGGTCGAAGCACGGCGTCAACGCCAACGCGATCGCACCCGGCTTCTTCGCGACCCCGCTCACCGCGCCGGTGCAGAGCGATCCGGTGCGCTGGAAGCAGATGGCCGAGCGCACGCTGATCGGCCGCACCGGCGAGCTGGCGGACCTGGCCGGCGCCGCGATCTTCCTCGCCAGCCGCGCCTCCGATTACGTCACGGGCCAGACGATTTTCGTCGACGGCGGCATGTCCGCAGGAGGCTGACGGTGAAGGCGCTGGTCTATACCGGCAGGGAACAAGTGACCTACCGCGAGGAGCCGGAACCGCGGCTGGCCGATGGCGAGGTGCTGATCCGCATCGACGCGGTCGGCATCTGCGGCTCCGACATGCACGCCTACCACGGCCATGACCCGCGCCGCGTGCCGCCGCTCGTCCTCGGCCACGAACTGGCCGGCGTGATCCTCGCCGGGCCCGGCAAGGGCCGGCGGGTCACCGTCAATCCGCTCATCACCTGCGGGCATTGCGAGTACTGCGTGCAGGGGCGCAACAACCTGTGCGCGAACCGCAGCATGATCGGCATGACGCGACCCGGGGGATTCGCCGAACTGATGTCCACGGCGGCTTCGAGCGTGATCGATATCCCGCAGGACATGCCGGCGCGGGCGGCCGCTCTCACCGAACCGGCCGCCACTGCGCTGCATGCGCTCAACCTGTCGATGCGCGCGATGCTGCGCCCGCCCGCGGAGTGCAGGGTGCTGGTGCTCGGCGCAGGGGCGATCGGCCTGCTGGCCGCGCTGCTGTTGTGCGCCTATGGCTGCCGCGACCTGCGCATCGCCGAAACCAATCCGCTGCGCCGCGCGTCGGCCACGAACGCGGGAAGTTTCGCCACATACGATCCGCTTCACGAGAGCGGGCCGGCCGAGAGCTCGATGGACCTGGTAATCGACGCGGTCGGGAGCGCGGCGACGCGCAACAGCGCGTTCGCGGCGGCGAAGCCCGGCAGCGTTATCATGCACATCGGGCTCGCCGACTGGGTGAGCGAGATCGACATGCGCAAGCTCACGCTCGCCGAAATCACGCTGCTCGGCACTTATACGTACACGACCGCCGATCTGCGTGCAGCCGCGCAGGGTCTGCACGCAGGCGCGTTCGGCGACCTGGCCTGGGTCGAAGAGCGGCCGCTCGCCGAGGGCGCGCGGGCGTTCGCAGACCTGCATGCAGGGCGCAGCGCAGCAGCGAAGATCCTGTTGCGGCCGTAATGCGGCGGATCACGGGCATCCCGGCATGAGCAACATCGTCTTCGAGCGCGTGAGCCGCCAGTTCCAGCGCGACGGCCTGCAGTTCCCCGCGCTGGAGGACGTGAGCTTCGAGGTGCGCGACCGGGAATTCGTCGCCATCGTCGGGCCCTCGGGCTGCGGCAAGACTACCTGCCTGCGCATGGCCGCGGGCCTGGAGTTTCCCAGCAATGGCAACGTCCGCGTCGCAGGCCAGACGGTGACGCGGCCCGGACCGGATCGCTCGGTGGTGTTCCAGCAGTTCGCGCTGTTTCCGTGGAAGACGGTGTACCAGAACATCGAGTTCGGGCTGCGCGGCAAGGGCATGGCGCAGGCACAGCGGCGCGAACGCGTCACGCGCCACATCGAGCTGATGGGCCTGCAGGGCTACGACTCCGCGTACCCGCACCAGCTCTCCGGCGGGATGCAGCAGCGCGTGGCGATCGCGCGCAGCTACGTGCTGGACCCGGGCGTGCTGCTGATGGATGAACCGTTCGGCGCGCTCGACGCGCAGACGCGCACGGTGATGCAGGAAGAGCTGATCCGGCTGTCGCGCGTCAACCCGCGCACGGTGCTGTTCATCACGCATGCGGTGGACGAAGCGGTCTACCTCGCCGACCGGGTGGTGGTGTTGACGCGGCGGCCGGGCCGCATCAGGGAAATCGTCGATGTCGCCGCCGTGCGCAGGACCGAGAACTGGGACCGACACGAGCGCATCGAGGAAGTGATGGAGCAGCCATCGTTCGTTCATCTGCGTACCGGGATCTGGAGGCTGCTGCGCGAGCAGCAGCAGCCGGCCCGGCTTTGATGTCCATTCACAGGGAGGAGGAGAAATCATGCATGCACGTCTGAGATCGATCGCGGTTGGCATCGCAATTGCGGCTGCCGGCATCGGCGCCGGCGCACAGCAACTGACGGAGATCAAGGTGAGCTTCCAGCCCGCTGTGTACTGGGCGCTGCCGTTCTACGTCGCGACCGAAAAGGGCTTCTGGGCGGAGGCCGGCCTGAAACCCGTGTTCAGCACCTTTCCCGCCGGCGTGCCGCAGATCGCCGCGTCCGCATCCAAGTCATGGGATGTCGGAGGCACGGGTTCCGTGCCCGCGGTGCTGGGCGCGGCGCGCTACAGCCTGCTCACCATCGGCATCACGAATGACGAGTCGGTCGGCAACGCGCTGCTCGCAACCGGCGCCAAGGCCGACGGTTTCCTGAAGAACCCGCAGTCGATCAAGGGCCAGACCATCGTGCTGACGGCCAACTCGACCGGCGACTACTCGGTGCAGTCCTGCCTCGCCAAGTGGGGCCTGAAGAAGACCGACGTGACGATCAAGAGCATGGGACAGGCCGAGATCATGTCGGCGATGTCCTCGAACAACGCCGACCTCGGCGGACTGTGGGCGCCGAACATCTATACGGTCGAAGAGAAGATCGGGGCGAAGGTGATCTGCTCGGGCAAGGACGCCGGCGCCATCGTGCCGGGCGCCATCGTGGTGCGCGCCGACTACGCCAAGGAGCAGCCGCAGAACGTCGCGAAATTCCTGGCGGTCTACCTGCGCGCCTTGAAGTGGATGAACGGGCACCGCAACGAGGCGATCGCGATGATGAAGAAGTTCTACGAAATCGGCGGCGTGACGATTTCGGAGGCTTCGATGCGCAAGGAATTCGACACGCGACCGGTGTTCGACCTCGCCGCCCAGCTGAAAATCATGAACCGCGCGGGCGGCAACTCGGAAGTGGACAAGTGGATGACCCAGATCGGGGGCTTCATGAAGGGCGCGGGTACGCTGCCGGAGGTGCCGGCGGCGTCGCGCTACATCACCGACGAGTACATGACGCTGGTGGACAAGGACCCGAAGCTGAAGGCCTTCGCCAACCGGGCTGACTGAGCCCGCGGCGTGCGGGAGGGTTCCGATCGCGGCATCCGGATCGCGGTCGGCGCGGCGACGCTTGCCGCGCTGGCCGCGCTGTGGACCGCGGCGACCACGCTCGAGCAGTGGATCGCTCCGGTCTACTTCCCGACGCCGCAGGAAGTGGGCAACGCTTTGCGCCAGATCGTCCTGCAGGGCTACGCGGACGGCAGGCTGCACGAGCACTTCCTGCAGAGCTGCAAGCTGGTGCTGTACGGTTTCGCGGCCGCGGTGTCCGTCGGCGTGCCGCTCGGCATGCTGATGGGCTGGAGCCGCCGTGCGGAGGCGCTCGTCAATCCGGCCTTCCTGCTGCTGCGGCCGATCCCGCCGCTCGCGTGGATCCCGCTCGCCATCGTCTGGCTCGGACTCGGCGACGCGGCCAAGGTGCTGGTCATCTGGTTCGCGGCCTTCGTGCCTGCCGTGATCAACAGCTATGCGGGGGTGCGTTCGATAGAACCGTATCTCATCGAAGCGGCGCGCTCGCTCGGCGCAACGCGCGGGATGATGGTGCGCGAAGTGCTGATTCCCGGGGCTCTGCCGCTCGTTTTCACCGGACTGCGCCTGTCGCTGCAGGCGTGCTGGACCACGCTGATCGCGGGCGAGCTGATCGGCGCGATCACCGGGCTCGGCCACCTGCTCTACCAGGCAGGGCTGGATCTCTATCCGGCAATGATCGTGGTGGGCATGGTCGCGGTAGCGCTCGCCGGGGGGCTGATGACGGCGCTGCTCGCATGGGCCGAGAAGCGCTCGATGCCGTGGCGCACGTCGTGACCGAATGACGCAAGCCGTTCTGTCGCGCCGCGAGTTCTTCCGCCTGACGGCTGCGGGCTTCCTCGGCTTTTTCGGCGTGTGGGCGGTTCTCGCCGCGAGCGGCCTGGTGCAGACGCTCTTCCTGCCGTCTCCGCTCGAGGTGGCCGGGAAGTTTTTCGAGCTGACGCAAAAGCCGTTCGTCGGCTACACCTTGCAGCAGCACCTGCTGTCGAGCTTCGGGCGCTTCGCGATGGGCTTCGGCCTCGCGGTCGTGATCGGGATTCCGCTGGGCCTGCTGATGGGATGGTTCCGCTGGCTCGACCGTATCGTGACGCCGCTGTTCGATGCGCTGCGCTTCGTCGCGCCGATCGCATGGGTGCCGTTCGCCGCGCTGTGGTTCGGCACCGGGATCGGCGGGCCGGTGCTGATCATATTCAGCGGCGCCTTTCCGCCCTGCGTGATCAACGCCTACCGCGGCGCGAGGTACGTCGAAGTGCGCTACATCGAGGCGGCGCAAACACTCGGCGCCGGCCACTGGCGCATCATCACCGAGGTGCTGCTGCCCGGCTCGATACCATCGATCGTTGCGGGTCTGCGCGTCAGCGCTGGCCTCGGCTGGCAATCGCTGATCGGCGCGGAGCTGATCGTCGCCTCGAGCGGCATCGGCTACCTGATGGTCAAGGGCCAGAGCAACCTCAGCACCAGCACCGTGATGAGCGGCATGATCGCGATCGGCATCGTCGGCTTCGCGATCGACCTGCTGTTGCGCGCGCTCGAAGCCCGCATCGAGCGGCGCGGCGGGTAACGCGCGCAGGGTGCGTGGTATAAGAGCGCCCCATGCGCGCGCTTCCGCGTCCCGTTTTTTACGTCCTGTTCACCGTGTCCGGCTTCGCCGGGCTGATCTACGAATCGATCTGGACGCATTACCTGAAGCTGTTTCTCGGCCACGCCGCGTACGCGCAGTCGCTGGTGCTGGTCGTATTCATGGGCGGCATGGCGCTCGGCAGCGGGTTGTGCGGACGCTGGTCGACGCACATCGCCAACCCGCTGCTCGGATACGCGCTGGTCGAGGCCGTGATCGGGGTGCTCGCGCTTGCGTTTCACGAGACCTTCGTCGCGGCGACCGATTTCACCTACGCGGCGATCCTCCCGGCGCTCGGCACGGAGTGGCTCGCGCTCGGTGCCAAGGTCGCGGTCTCCTGCCTGCTGATCCTGCCGCCCTCGGTGCTGCTCGGCATGACCTTCCCGCTGATGAGCGCCGGTCTGGTTCGCGCGTTCCCGTCGTCGTCGGGCCGGTCGATCGCGATGCTGTACTTCACCAACAGCTTCGGCGCGGTGGCCGGCGTGCTGGCGAGCGGTTTCGTGCTGATCGAATGGGTCGGACTGCCCGGTACGCTGCGCACCGCGGGCGCGCTCAACCTGGCTCTGGCTGCGGCGGTATGGCTGCTCGCACGTCCCGCGCACCTAGCGGCGCTCGCACCGGGCGCCGAGCGCGGCGGCGAGTCCGCCCGGTTGCTGTTCGCAGTTGCGTTCCTGACCGGGCTCGCATCGTTCATCTACGAAATCAGCTGGATCCGCATGCTGTCGCTGGTGCTCGGCAGCTCGACGCATTCCTTCGAGCTGATGCTCTCGACCTTCATCCTCGGTCTGGCGCTCGGCGGCCTGGCGATGCGCCGGCGGGTGGATGCGAGCGCCGCACCGGAACGGCTGCTCGGCTGGATCCAGGTGGTGAAGGGCTTGCTTGCGCTCGCGACGCTGGTGGTCTACGACCACACTTTCGAGCTGATGGAAACGCTGATGAAGGGGCTCGCGCGAACCGACACCGGCTACGCGATGTTCAACCTGACGGGGGAGTTGATCAGCGCGCTGGTGATGCTGCCTGCGACGTTCTGCGCGGGCATGACGCTGCCGCTCATTACCGGGGCGCTGATCCGGCGCGGCGCCGGCGAAGGCGCGATCGGCAAGGTGTATGCCGCGAACACGCTCGGTGCGATCGCGGGCGTGCTGATCGCAGTGCATGTCGGCCTGCCGCTGCTCGGGCTGAAGGGTGCGATGGTGCTCGGCAGCCTGGTCGACGCCGTGCTGGGCCTCGTCCTGCTGTGGCGCTTCCTGCCTTCGCGGCGTGCGCTCGCCGCGACCGGCATCGGCTGCGCCGCGCTGTTTGCCCCGGTTTCGCTCGCCTACGACCTCGACCCCAACAAGATGACCGCGGGCGTGTTCCGCTACGGCGAGCTTGCGGGCTCGCGCGATGCGCAAGTTCTGTTCAACCAGGACGGCAAGACTGCAACCGTGCACCTGGTGAAGTACGGCGACGCGCTCAGCATCCGCACCAATGGCAAATCCGACGGCTCGATCAACATGAATCGCGAGGGCCCGCGCGGTTCCGACGAAATCACGATGGTGCTCACCGCCGCAGTGCCTCTGGCACTCAAGCCCGATGCGACCAGCGCCGCGGTGATCGGCATCGGCACCGGCCTGACCATGCACGCGCTGCTGCAGAGCCTGTCGATCGAGCGGGTCGAGACGGTGGAAATCGAATCGGCGATGGCCGAGGCCGCGCGCGGTTTCCTGCCGCGCAACCGGGCTGCGTTCGCGGACCCGCGCGGCAGCATTCACATCGATGACGCGAAGACGTTCTTCTCGACCCACAACCGGCGCTACGACATCGTCGTTTCGGAGCCGTCCAATCCGTGGGTGAGCGGCGTGTCGAGCCTGTTCACGCGCGAGTTCTACCGCCGCATCCGCACCCACCTGAACCCGCAGGGGCTGCTGGTGCAGTGGTTCCAGCTCTACGAGATCGACACTTCGCTGGTGGCATCGGTGATGCGCGCGCTGGGCGAAGTGTTTCCCAATTACGTGGTGTTCGCGGCGAGCGACCACGACCTGCTGATCGTCGCTTCCGAGTCGGCGATCCCGCTGCCGGTGAAGGCGCGCGTATACGAGCACCCCGGCCTCGCCAACGAACTTTTCACGGTGAACATTCCGACGCCAGGTGATCTCGATGCGCGCTACATCGGCGAACGCACGACGCTCGAGCCGCTGTTCGAGAGCTACGGCATGGCTGCGAACTCGGATTACTTCCCGGTGCTGGATCTGAACGCCGCGCGGCATCGCTTCACCGAGAAAAGCGCCACGGACGTGGTGGCGCTGCTCAACCTGCCGGTGCCGGTGCTGGAGATGCTCGAGCCGGCGCACAGCCGGCGGCCGGTCAATCCGCTCTATAAGGGCGCGAGCGCGTTCGAACGGGTCGAGAACACGCGGCTCGCCGCGTACGCGCGCGATTTCCTGCTCGATGCGGGGCCGGAGCCGAAGGGCATTTCCGCCCGACTGCAAAAGGACCTCGAGGTGGTCAAGTTCCATCTGATCGAATGCCGCAATCCGCGCGAGCAGGACGTCTGGCTGCACTCGCTGCTCTTTGTAGCGCAGACGGTGAATCCGTACCTGCCCGCCGCGCAGGCCGATCTGGTGTGGGCGCGCATCGCGCGCGCGCCATGCTTTGCGGGTCTGTACGACTTTCAGAAACAGTGGATAGGAATATTCCGGGCCGTCGGCGAGAGAAACGCCGTGCGCATGGCCGAGCTGGGCGGCGTGCTGCTTGCGAACCAGTCGCGGATCAACAAAGAGAGCCGCGAATACCTGTGGCTGGCGGCGCTGACCGGGTACGTGGTCGCGGGGGCGAACGGCGAGGCGAAGAAGGTGTGGGATTTTTATGCCGGGGAGCTTGCGGACGCGTCCGAGAGACCGGCCTTCAGGCTGCTGCGCTGCCGCGCGGAGCCTGAGGATTGCGCGGACGAGTTCCAGTGACCCCATGATCTCCCGGCGCCTGCCGTTCTTCTATGGCTGGGTGATCGTCGCCGTCGCCTTCGTGACGATGGGCGTGGGTGTCAGCGCGCGCACCGCGTTTTCGCTGCTGTTCCCGCCGATCCTCGATGAGTTCGGCTGGGAACGCGGCGTGACGGCGGGTGCGTTCTCGTTCGGTTTCCTCGTTTCGGCAGTTTTGAGCCCCCTGCTCGGCCGCCTGATGGATCGCCACGGCCCGCGGGTCGTGATGGAGCTGGGCGTGGGCCTGATGGCGATCGGACTGCTGCTCGCCGCGTTGGTCGACCAGCCCTGGCACCTTTACGTCACGCTGGGTGTGCTGGTCGGCGCGGGCAGCGTGTGCCTGGGCTTCACCGGTCATGGGTTGTTCCTTCCGAACTGGTTCGTGCGCCGGCGCGGTTTGGCCTTGAGCATCGCATTCTCGGGCGTGGGCATCGGCTCCCTCGTGTTGTTGCCTTGGCTGCAGTTGCTCATCGAGCACACCGGCTGGCGGACCGCCTGTACCGCGATGGGAATTCTGGTGCTGGTGCTGTTGGCGCCGCTCAATCTATTGCTTGCGCGGCGGCCCGAGGATCTCGGCATCCGGCCCGATGGCGATCAAACGCCGATTGCCTCGCCCACTGCCGGCCAAGCCGACAACGTCGTCGACAAAGCCTGGGCGGCGATCGACTGGACGCTTGCGCGCGCGATGCGCACGGCGCGGTTCTGGTGGATCGCGGCCGGCTATTTTTGCGGTCTGTTCGCCTGGTACGCCGTGCAGGTGCACCAGACGAAGTACCTGGTCGAGATCGGATTCTCGGGCCGCTACGCAGCCTGGGCTCTCGGATTCGTCAGCTTCGCCGGAATACCGGGACAGATTGCGCTAGGGCACATCTCGGACCGGATCGGGCGGGAGTGGGTCTGGACCGTAGGCTGCGCCGGCTTCGCGCTGTGCTACGCAGCCCTGCTGCTGATGCGCGATGCGCCGAGTCCCGCGCTGCTCTGGTTCATGGTTGCTGCGCAAGGGATCCTCGGCTACGGAGTCACTTCGGTCGTAGGCGCCATTCCAGCCGAGATTTTCCAGGGCCGGCACTACGGCGCGATTTTTGGAACATTGATGGGGATCGGCATCGCGGGCGGCGCGATGGGCCCGTGGATGACCGGCGCGCTGTACGACGCGACCGGCACCTATACGTTGGCTTTTTGCATCGCCATCGGCTGCAGCTTGTTTTCGGCGGTGTGCATATGGCTGGCAGCGCCGCGGGAAATTCGCGTGGTGGCAGGGCGGGTTGCGCGGCGGTAAGTGGGGCTATCGATGCCGCTCCTCCTCCGGCGGGCGTACCCGTCTGAACATGACCAGCAACAAAAAGTCGTAGACGATCTTCAGACCGCCCGCGGCAACGAGCGGCCAGCCGAATGTGGAAATGCCCAGCAGATACCCCGCCAGCAACGGGCCGGCCGCAGAGGCCATACTGCGCGGAACGGAAGTGATGCTGGCCGCCGCCGGGCGCTCCGCAGGCGACACGATCGCCATGACGTAGGAACTTCGGGTCGGTACATCCATTTGCGACAACGCGCTGCGGATGAACAGCAGCGCGATGACCCAGCCCAGGTCCGGCACAAACGGAATGGCGACCAGGCATAGATTCGCGGGCAGGTGCGTGAATACCATGGTGTTCACCAGGCCGAAGCGATCGGCGATGCGCACGGCCGCGAGGTAGGAAAGCGCCGTCAGCAGCCCGGTCCAGAAAAAAATCGTCCCCGCCGTGATGACCGACAATTCGAATCGTTGATACAACCATAGCGCGACCATCGACTGCACCACGAACCCTCCGCCGAACGCATCGAGGCTGAACAACGCGGCCAGCGTGTAAACAGTCCGCTTCGATTTATCCAGCGGCGCGGCCGGCGCTTGCGCTGCGGATTCGAGCGATCGGGGCAGGCCGAGATAGGCGAGCGCGGCGAAAATCCCGAGCAGCGCGTACAGAACGAACATCGCCTGCATCGACGCTTTGCTCGACAAACCGGTGAACGATGCGAGGACGCTGGGGAGCGCGGCGGCGAGCGATCCGATCGCGCCGATCAGAGAGCCCACCAGGCTGTAGCGCGCAAACACGGCGGTGCGTTCCCTGTCAGTGACGACGCGGGACAGGACCGCATGTTCGAGCGGAAGAAACACGCTCACATCCCCGCTGGAAGGATTGAGCGTCCCGACCATCGCAATCATCAGCAATGGCCAGAAATCGGACACCAGCGCGAAACCGAAACCGGTACCCACCATCAGCAGCGTTGCCGCGAGCAGCAGGGTACGATAGTGATAGCGGTAGGCGTGCAGCCCGACCAGCAGCGTCATCACGCCGGAACCGAGCAGCGTGACCGTCGCGATGATGCCGACCTGGAGCGCACCGAAGCCGAGCTCCAGCAGGTAAAGTGGCAGCAGCAGACTGACGAAGCCGTCGCCGAAGGCGCGCAAGCCTTTCGCGACCAGCAACCGGTTTACGCTGCGGGAAGTCAAACGGCTAGCTGGATCCGGATTTCAATCTCAGACCGAATCCCCGGCATCGAAATCCCCGCCATCCAACGCGGCCGAATCGGTCGAATCATCATCGAGCGCGTGGCCAACTTCGTCGCTGTCCAGTAGCCCTTCCTTGGAGGCAGGCGGCTGTGCGGCATCGCGATGGCCCATCAGGCCCTGGATTCCCTGAAAAAGAAACGAGCCCGCCACGACGCCGGCCGCCGTGCTCGCTACCGTCCCCAACACGCCCGAGCCCCACGAACTCGCCGGCTTGGCGGCAGCGAGCCCCGGTTGACCCGCGCTCTGCTGGGGAACCTGGGGAGCGGGCGCGGCAGCCGGCGCCGAACGCCCCCACGCGTTGGGACCGTCCATGAAACCGCCGCGCGTGGCCGACCTCACTTGATCCAGCTCTGTCTGTAGCTTCACCGCCTGGGCCTGCGCGGCCTGCAGCGCGTATTCCAGTCCCATGGCGCGCTGAACGAGGAGATAGGCTGCGTCCGGCTGCCGCGCAACGGCCTCCCGGATCAGCGCATCGGCTTCGGCGTCCGTCTGCCCGGCCTGCGCCTGGCTCATCTGCCGGAGGAAAGTGGTGAGGAGTTCGCGTTCCTGTGGGTTCATGGGGTGGCCATTGATTGTCGACCGGGCGTCACTCTGCGCCCTCAGGGTTGCAAGAGCAAGGCGCTGGAATCAGCGCCGATACGGATTGTTGGGCTGCCGGTCAAAGCGGTCGGGAACGCCATCGCGGTCGCTGTCACGGCCGCGTGCACGGTCCCAGCGTCCACGCTCGAGTTGCCAGCGCCCGTCGCGCTCAATCCAGCGATGCGGTTGGTAGGCGTAGCCCGGACGCTCGCGAATCCAGCTGCCGCTCACCCAAACATGCTGACGGCCTCGCCAGTCCCAATATCCCGGCACCCAGACGTAGCCCCGGCGCGGCGCGGGAACAACCTCGTACCGCACCGGCGGCGGACCGAAATTCAACTGGATGTCGACTGCAGCCACGCTCGTGACAGGTGTTGCCACCGCGCCGATGGTTCCGGCCGCGATCAACATGGATACCAAAGCTTTTTTCATGAACATGATCGGTTCTCCTTGAAGCGATTCGAATAAGTGGTCTCAGCGCCAGCCGCGATACCGCGGGCCGGCATAGTAGCCGAGTCAGATCGGCGGTCAGGTTACTAGAGCTAGGTTCAGATATCTCCTTGTCCCATTCTCCTCTATGGGTTCGGCCACCTTGTATTTGAACAATGCCAATCGCCAATCCCCAACACTGTCGAAGGTTTCGATCTTGTAATCGCCGAATTCGATATCCAGTTCGTCATCGACGTTCCACTTCAGCCGGAGAACTAGGTCTTCTTCGGTTTTTTCTTTTTTGCCAGGGTGGTAATAGACCCAGACGTCATCCATGACTCGGTATCTACTGTTGTAATTAGCGCGGACAGAAAAACCTATTATGACGTTTCTTTTTTCTAGACTGGCCAAGACGAAATGAACAATTTTCGTCATTAACCTTTGCCTTAAGGTTACTGCCTCGGGCAGGTTTCTGGGTCTTTTCTCTTCCAGTGAACTTGATTGAGTCTTAAGCACTGTAATCTCCCGTATTTTATGGGGCAAAGTTTTTTCATGAACATGATCGGTTCTCCTTGATGCTGTTTGGGGGAGTTGAGTTCAGCGCCAGTGGCGATACCGCGCGCCGCCGTAGTAGCCGTAGCCATAGGGTTGGACCACGATCGCTGGCGCAAACGGAGCCACGTACACGCCCGGAGGCCCTCCCAAGGGGGCGACTACGCATCCGGCAAGACTGGTGCTAACAAGTATCAGGAGCGTCGCGATTTTCATTGCGGGGCCTCCGTGGTTGCGATGAAAGTCAGACCACAGGTTGCCCCGTTTGATCTTACCGAGGTGTAAGGATTGGTTTCCGGCGGTTACAGATGGATTACGTTTGGCAGCGCGTCGTGACGGCGTGTTGGGTGTGACAGCAGAGTCAACCGCGCTTCGCGTATGGATTCCTCCCCGTGCGAAATTCGATCGCCAGCGGTGTCCCTTCCAACGCAAACTGCTTGCGGAAATACCCCTCGAGATACCGCCGGTAGCTGTCCGGCACCCCATCGAGCGCATTGCCGTGAATTACGATGCGCGGCGGGTTCATCCCGCCCTGGTGGGCGTAACGCAGCTTCGGCCGCCCCATTCCCCGCCGCGGCGGTTGTTGCCGCTCGACCGCCGCGATCAGCGCGCGCGTGAGCTTCGGCGTCGGAAGCTTGGCCATCGCCGAGGCATACGCGCGATCAATCGCAGCGAGCAACTCGCTCAAACCCTTGCGTTCCAATGCCGAGAGATACACGGGCGGCGCATAGCCGAGAAACACCAGCTTCCACGCCAGTTCATGCTTCACGCGCTCGCGCGCCTCCTTGTCGGCAACATCCCATTTGTTCACGGCCACCACCACCGCGCGGCCGCGCTCCAATATGTAGCCGGCGACGTGCGCATCCTGATCGGTGATGCCGCTCGCGGCATCGAGCACCAGCACCGCCACGTTCGACGCCTCGATCGCCTGAAGCGCCTTGATCACCGAGAAATGCTCCTCGGCTTCGCCCTGTTTGCCGCGCCGGCGCAACCCCGCGGTGTCGATCAGCGTGTACTTCCGGTCGCCGATCTCGAACGGCACTTCGATCGGATCGCGCGTCGTGCCCGGCTGGTCGAAAGCGATCACCCGGTTCTCGCCCACCAGGGCGTTCACCAGTGTGGACTTGCCGACGTTCGGTCGCCCGACGATCGCAACGCGCGGGCCGGCGTCCTCGCTGTCGACCGGCTCGCGCTCCTGCGAAAACGGCTCGAGCACCGCTTCGAGCAGCGAGCGAACGCCGTCGCCGTGCGCAGCGGCAATCGGGTGCGGCTCGCCGAGCGCCAGCTCGTGGAACTCCGCGACCGCGGCATGCGGATCGAGCCCCTCGGACTTGTTGACTGCGAGCCAGACGCGGCGGTCCAGCTTGCGCAATTTCTCCGCGATGGTCCGGTCGGCGGCCACGATGCCGCTGCGCGCATCGAGCACCCACACCACCGCGTCGGCCTCGGCGATCGCCTGTTCGGTCTGCCGTGCCATCTCGAAGTAGATGCCCTCCTTCGCGTCCGGCTCGAGCCCGCCGGTATCGACCGCCAGGAACGGCCGGTCGCCGAGCCGGCCCTCGCCGTAATGCCGGTCGCGCGTCACCCCCGGCGCATCCACGACGATCGCGTTGCGGCTCCTGGTCAGGCGATTGAACAGCGTCGACTTGCCGACGTTCGGCCGGCCGATGATGACGACGACAGGTTTCATTGCGGCGCAAACGCGTACAGATTCCCCGCGCGCGTTTGCACCAGGAAACCGGTGAGCAGGCGCACTGGCGGGGCCGCAATGGCGGTGCCGTCGGTCGCCATGCGCCCGACGAAAGCGCCGGATTCGCGAGCGAGCAGGTGCACGTAACCCTGCAGGTCGCCGACGACGATTTCGCCGCCGACCGGCAGCGGCAGCGTGAGCCGCCGATGTGCGAGCCGGTCCTGTTTCCAGACGCTCTTGCCGCTCGTGCGGTCGAGCGCATGCACCGAGCCCTGGTCGTCGCTCACGAAGGCGAAACGCGCATCGAGGCTTGCGCCGTTCAACGCGGACAGATCGCGCGCCCAGACCGGGTTGCCGTTGGCCAGGTCGAAGCACGCGATGCGGCCCTGATAGGCTGCGGCGCACACTTCGCGCCCCTGGATCGCCGGATCGCCGCCCACATCGGTCACGCGCTCGAGCTCGGTCGCGCCCTTGGGCAGAGAAACCGTTCCTTCCCAGCGCGTCGCGCCGTTGGCCAGCCCGACCGCGACCAGCTTGCCTCCCGAGAAGCCCGCATAGACCGACCCCTCGTGCGCGGTCACGCCGGCCGGCGAGCGCACCGCCAGCGCCGAGGCCGCCCGCTGGTAGACCCAGCGGCGCTTGCCGTCGACCGCGTCAAACGCAAAGATCCGGCTGTCCGCGCTTCGCACCAGCACCAGCCCGGCGGCGAGTTTCGGCGCGGCGAGAACCTCGGAGGACACACGCGCGCGCCACTTCGCGGCGCCGGACTGCGCGTCGAGCGCGATCACCTCGCCGACATCGGTCGCGACCACCGTGAGCGCGCCATCGCTGCCGACGCCAGCCGAGAGCCGCGTGCCGGTGGCAACCCGCCACACGACCTTGCCGCTCTGCGCATCGAGACGCGCGACGCTGCCGTCGCGCGCGGCGACGTAAATCGAATCGCCTGCCAGCGCCGGGTTGAACACGAACGGCTCGGAACCGCCGATCGCAGCCTGCCACACCAGGCGCGCGTTCTGCGGATTGGTCAGCGGCGGCAGTTCCGCCGGCTTCGGAGCATTCGGCGCGGGGGAGAACCAGTCGATCGGATTCATGCTCGGCAGGCTCGAGCAGCCTGCGACGGCCAGCCCCGCCGTGAGCGCGAGCGCGATGCGCCTCACGCTAGCCGCCCAGCGCGTCGAGCCGCATGTTCACGGCCTCGCGGAACGCGACGCTCTTCGGGTCGGACTTCTCGAGCGCGAGCTGGTATGCGGCTTTCGCTTCGGCGCGCTGGTTCTTCGCAAACAGCACATCGCCGCGCGCCGCGGCGAACTGCGCGTCGAAGGCCGCGCCAGGCGCCGCGTCGAGAACCTTGAGCGCTTCGTCGTAGGCCTTTTCGTCCAGCAGCACGTTGGCCAGCCGCAGGCGCGCAAGATCCTTCAGTTCCGGCGCATCCGCGCGCTCGATGACCGCCTCGAGCTGCGCGCGCGCAGCCTTCGGATCGGAGCGTTCAAAGTAGTACTTTGCCGCGAGCAGCGAGCCGAGTGAGGCGTAGCGCGTGCCGCCGAAGCGCTCGAGCAGCGCACCGTTCGCATCGCGCACCGCCTTGGCATCGCCGGTCTGCACTGCCTTTGCCAGCGTCTCATACAGGTCGCTCGCCTCGGCGGCGTGCCTGGATTGCCAGTAGCTCCAGCCCTGCCAGCCGAGGACTGCGAGCGCGGCGACCAGCAGTGCGGCAACGACCAGCGTTCCGTTCTGGTTCCACCAGGCCTTCAGTTCGGCCAGTTGCTCCTGCTCTTCGAGATCCAGGTTCTTCATGTTCACGCTCCCGCGTCACTGCCTTGGGTTACGTCCGCTGTTTGCACAAATGGGGAAACTCGGCCGCCAGCCGCGCAAGCGGCACCCGCGCCTGGGCGCGTGCTTCGCGCAGTGGCTTCACGGTCACCTCACCGGCCTTGAGTTCGTCTTCGCCGACGATCAGCGCGAGCTTCGCGCCGCTTGCGTCGGCCCTTTTCATCTGCGACTTGAAGCTGCCGCCGCCGCAGTGCTGGATCACCGCGAAGCCCGCGCACCGCAGCTCGCGCGCGATCTTCAGCGCCGCTTGCACGGCGCCCTCACCCTGGTGCACGACATAGGCGTCGGGCGGCGCATCGCGCGGCTCGCGCCCGGCCTCCTGCATCAGTGCGATCAGGCGCTCGATGCCCATCGCGAAGCCGGCGGCCGGCGCGGGCTTTCCGCCGAGCTGCTCGAACAGCCCGTCGTAGCGCCCGCCGCCGCACACCGTGCCTTGCGCGCCGAGCCGGTCGGACACCCATTCGAAAACCGTCAGGTTGTAGTAATCGAGCCCGCGCACCAGCCGCGGGCTAATGCTGTAGCCCACGCCCGCAGCCGCGAGCAGGCGTTTCAGTTCCGCGAAATGCCCGAGCGACGCATCGCCGAGGTATTCCATCAGCGGCGGCGCGGACTGCACCACCGCCTGCACCTGCGGATTTTTCGAGTCGAGCACGCGCAGCGGATTGGAATGCATGCGGCGTTTCGCGTCCGCGTCGAGCTGGTCGGCGTGCCGTTCGAGGTGCGCGATCAACGCGGCACGGTAACGCATGCGCTCGAGGCTTGAGCCGATCGTGTTCAGTTCGAGCCGGATGCCTCCCAGCCCCAGCTCGTCCCACAGCGCGGCGCACATCACTATCAGTTCGGCGTCCGCGTCTGGCCCGGCGAAGCCGAGCGCCTCGACGCCGTACTGATGGAACTGGCGGTAGCGGCCCTTCTGCGGGCGTTCGTGCCGGTACATCGGGCCGGCGTACCACAGGCGCTTGGGACCGTCGTGCAGCAGGTGGTGCTCGATCGCGGCGCGCACGCAGGACGCGGTCGCCTCCGGGCGCAACGTGAGGTCCTCGCCGTTCAGCTCGTCGCGCCAGGAATACATTTCCTTTTCGACGATGTCGGTCGATTCCCCGACCGCGCGGCGGAACAGCTGCGTCGGCTCGACCAGCGGCATGCGGATGTTGCGGTAGCCGTGGCGCGCAAGCCAGCCCCGCACGATGGCCTCGAAATCGAGCCACCAGCACGCCTCGGCCGGCAGGATGTCGTTCATGCCGCGCACAGCCTGCAGCGGCGCGCTCATGCTGCAGACTTGATAGAGATGTTCTTGCGTTTCCCATAGCGATTGGCGACGTAGTTTTCGACAATCGCCTGGAACTCCTCCGCGATACGCATGCCCTTCAGCGTCACCGTTCTTGCGCCATCGACGTACACCGGCGCTACAGGAACTTCGTTGGTGCCCGGCAGGCTGATGCCGATGTCGGCGTGCTTGGACTCGCCCGGCCCGTTTACCACGCAACCCATGACGGCAACCCGCATCTCCTCCACGCCCGGATAGCGCTCGCGCCATACCGGCATCTGCCCGCGCAGGTAGGTCTGGATCTTGTCGGCCAGTTCCTGGAACACCGTGCTGGTGGTACGCCCGCACCCGGGGCACGCGATCACCATCGGCGCGAAACTGCGCAGGCCCATCGTCTGCAGCAGCTCCTGCGCCACCAGCACCTCGCGAGAGCGCTCGCCGCCCGGCTCGGGGGTGAGCGAAACGCGAATCGTGTCGCCAATGCCCTCCTGCAGCAGCACCGCCATCGCCGCGCTCGACGCGACGATGCCCTTCGACCCCATTCCCGCCTCGGTGAGACCCAGGTGCAGCGCGTAATCGCAGCGCTGTGCCAGCTCGCGGTACACCGCAATCAGGTCCTGCACGCCGCTCACCTTGCAGGAGATGACGATGCGCTCCGGCGGCAGGCCCCATTGCGCGGCCTGCTGCGCGGATTCCAGCGCGGAGGCGATCAGCGCCTCGCGCATCACTTCGGCCGCCTCGAGCGGCGCCGGACGGCGGCCGTTCTCGTTCATCAGGCGCGCAAGCAGCTCCGGATCGAGACTGCCCCAGTTGACGCCGATGCGCACCGGCTTTTCGTTGCGGCAGGCAGCCTCGATCATGGTGGCGAACTGTTCGTCGCGCTTGCGGCCCTGGCCGACATTGCCCGGGTTGATGCGGTATTTCGCCAGCGCGCGTGCGCAGTCCGGATACTGCGTCAGCAGGCGATGGCCGTTGTAATGAAAATCGCCGATCAGCGGAACGCCGCAACCCAGCGCGTCGAGCCGTTCGCGCAGCGGGGCGACCGCCGCCGCCGCTTCGGGGGTATTGACGGTGACGCGTACCAGCTCCGACCCCGCGCGCCACAGGGCGTGGACCTGCTCGGCCGTCGCGCGCGCATCCGCGGTATCGGTGTTGGTCATCGACTGCACCACGATCGGCGCGCCGCCCCCGATCGCGACCCCGCCGACGTTGACCCGGCGCGACCCCCTGCGCCTCAATGCGTTGCCGGACACGGGATCATTCGAGGGTGAAGCGCGCGACCTCGACCTTGACGTGCGGCATCAGGTCGATCGGGCGGTCCTCGTAGGTGAGCGTCACGTGCTGCGCGTTGCCGATCACCACTTCGAACGGCGGCACGCCCTCGATCGCCTGTTCGCTGCCGGCGGGATTCAACTGCGAAATCAGCCTGCGGCCGGCGCGGTCGGTGATCTCGACCCACGATTCCCGCCCGAAGCTGAGGTTGATCCTGCGCTGCGCGCGCGCGGGCGTCGGGTTCGGGCTCGGCTGCGCCTCGGTCTCGGCGGCCGCGATCACCGGCGTCGCCGCGATGCTGGAAACCATCGTCTGCGGAGCTGGCGGCGTCTGCGCCGCGGGCACGAATTCGAGCTTCGCCGCGCGCCCGTTGTCGCGCATCCATTCGAACGCGAGCACTCCCACCGCGATGAGGACCCCGACGGAAATCAGCAGGTAGGCGAGGTTTAGCCTGCGCGCGCCGTCGGCGAAGGGCACCGGATCGGGTAACACGACCGCCTGTTCGGGCATCGCCGTCGCGCTTGAGCGCTCGCCCAGCGCGGCGAGCATCGGCGCCGCATCGAGCCTGAGCAGCCGCGCGTAGTTGCGCAGCATCCCGCGGGCAAAAGTCCCGGGCGGCAGGCGTGCGAAATCGCCGGCTTCGAGCGCCTCGATCTGGCGCGGTGCGAGCTTGAGCTGCTGCGCGACATCCTCCACCGAGAGCCCGAGCACCTGTCGCTGGCGCGCGAACTGCGCAAACGGGCTCTCGGCCGCGCGCAGATCGTCCGGCATCGGCGCGTCCGGCTCGGAGTTGCGGTCGGTCGCCTGTTCGCCGGACATTCAGTCGTACTCGCCGCGCTGCAGGGACTGGTATTCGCTCGACGCGGCGAAGTGGCGCCGCAGCTGATTGGCGAAAACCGTCTCCGCGTTCTTGTCGCGGAGGCGGCGCTCGATGCGCAGCGCAAGCCACAGCGATTCCGCGCTCGGTTCAACCAGCCGGTTGGCGCGCGCGACAAACTTGCGCGCGTCCTCGTAGCGTCCGTTGCGGTAGTGGATCTGGCCGAGTTTCAGCAGCGACACCGGTTCGTCGGGCTCGAGCGCAAGCGCGCTCTCGAAATACCCTTGCGCATCTTTCAGATTGTCCTTCTGCAGCGAGCATTGCCCCGCTGCGGCGTAAGACTTCCACGGCGTCGGATACAGCGGGTTGCGAACCGCCTGCAGGAAATACCGGATCGACGCGTTTTCGCGGCCGGTCTGGCACAGGTACCAGGCGTAATTGTGATTGATGTCGGGATCGGTCGGCGCGAGCTGCAGCGCGCGGTCGAAGTTCTGCTCAGCAAGCCCTTTCTCCTTCAACTGCATGTACACCAGCCCGAACATGCTGTAGGCCGGCGCATAGGTCGAATCGGCCTGCAACGCGAGGCGCAGCTCCTCGAGCGCGACGCCCATGTTGCCCCGGCCGTAATACAGCGATGCCAGCTCGGTGCGGATACGCGCGCGGTTGCGCGGGTCGCTGGCTTCGCCGCTCGGAGTGCCGCCCTGCGCGAGGACCGGACTTTCGCTCGCCGGCTGCGTGCCCGCGCATCCCGCGGCAAGGGCGATGGCGATGCATGGGGCGAGCGCGACCAGAAAAAAGCGTTTCATGCGCGTTGCTCCGTGAGCACGACGGTCTTCGGCATCCGCGCCGCGCTGCGCCGCGTGCGGTCGGTGACATCGCCGGCGAGCTGGCCGCATGCGGCGTCGACGTCGTCGCCGCGCGTGCGGCGCGTCGTCACGGTCAGGCCATCGCGCGCGAGCACCTCGGCGAAGCGGCGTATGCGCTCGGGGGCGGAGCGGCGGAACTCCGCGCCCGGAAACGGATTGAACGGAATCAGATTGAATTTGCACTTCACCTGGCGGGCGATCCCGAGCAGCGCGCGCGCATGCGCCTCGCTATCGTTCACGCCGTCGAGCATCACGTACTCGAACGTGATGAAATCGCGCGGCGCCGCGTCGAGGTAGCGCCGGCAGGCCTTCATCAGCTCGCGCAACGGGTAGCGGCGGTTGACCGGCACCAGCCGGTCGCGCAGGTCATCGCTCGGCGCGTGCAGCGACACAGCGAGCGCCACCGGACACTCCTCGCGCAGCCTGTCGATGCCGGGAATCACCCCGGAGGTGGAAACCGTCACGCGCCGGCGTGAAAGCCCGTAGGCATTGTCATCGAGCATCAGGCGCAGCGCCGGAATGACGTTGTCCAGATTGAGGCAGGGCTCGCCCATGCCCATCATCACGACGTTCGTAATGTGCCGGTGATCCGCCCCATGCTTGGCAGGCGCGCCGAGCATCCGGTTCGCAAGCCAAAGCTGGCCGATGATCTCGGCGGTCGTGAGGTTGCGGCTGAACCCCTGTTTGCCGGTGGAGCAGAACGCGCAATCCAGCGTGCATCCCGCCTGGCTCGAGACGCACAGCGTGCCCCGCCGCGGCTCGGGAATGAACACCGCCTCGACGGCGTTGGCGCCATCGACCTTCAGCAGCCACTTGCGCGTGCCGTCCGCAGAAACCGAGTCGCCGACGACCGTCGGCGGCACGACGCGCGCGTCGGCTTCGAGCTTGCCGCGCAGGCCCTTGGCGAGGTCGCTCATCTGCGCGAACTCGGCGGCGCCGCGCTGGTGCACCCAGCGCAGCAACTGTCGCGCGCGGAACGGTTTTTCGCCGAGCCCGGCGAAATAGCGCTCCAGCGCGACGGCGTCGAGGTCGAGCAGATTCTGTTTCATCGCCCCGCGAATACCTCGCAGACGGGGAAAAAATAGCCGATCTCGGTGCGCGCCGTGTCCGCACCGTCCGAGCCATGCACCGCGTTGGCGTCGATCGAATCCGCGAAATCCGCGCGGATGGTGCCTTTGGCGGCCTTTTTCGGGTCGGTCGCGCCCATCAGTTCGCGGTTCTTCGCGATCGCGCCATCGCCTTCGAGCACCTGCACGATTACTGGGCCCGACGTCATGAAATCGCACAGGTCCCGGAAGAATGGCCGCTCACGGTGCACCGCGTAGAAACCTTCCGCCTGGGCGTTCGACAGGTGCATCATCCGCGCGGCGACGATCTTCAGCCCGGCGGCCTCAAAACGCGCCAGGATGCTCCCGATCGCGTTTTTCGTTACCGCGTCCGGCTTGATGATGGACAGGGTTTGTTCGACCGCCATCTGTAACGTTCTCCATAAGCAAAATACTTAACTGGAAATGATACCACGACAGGTGGTTGACCTTTGTAAAAACAACGGCTTGGGTGGTGGGTCAGTTTGGAAATCAGGCCGGATTCAGCCATCCATCGGGGTCCAGCCCATGATGGTCAAAACAGGGGGATTCCAATGGAACTACTTGACCGACTTTATGCGCGGTGGCCGGTGTGACCTGACCAGACGATTACGATTGCCGGCACCGCAACGGAATGGACTGACGAGCAAAAAAAGAAGATTGCCGCGTTTAAGACTTAAGTTTTTCCCAGCGCACGGTTGCCGCCTTCTTAGCGATCTGAGCGCGTTTGGCCGGGCTTAGGGCCTCTGCCCTAGCCTTTCCCCCCTTGAGGCCACCCAAGCGCCCTAGCGCCACAGCAGCCGGGTTCTTGATTCCCTTCTTGGTCAATGTCGCTGGCGTTCCAACAGCGGCTTCCAAGATCGAGGCAGCGAGTTGGTTTATGTCCTGCTTTGGCTTGCTTGAGCGTTTAGGCATACGTGCATGCTATCACGCACCGCGCTTGTGAATAGCTTTGAAACAGTCAAACTGACCCACTACCCGTTGGTCAGGCGCGAATCCACTCGGGCAGCACGCCCTTGCCGCGCGCACTCACCTGCCAGTCGGCACTCACGCCCAACCCCGGCACCCACACGAGCGCTTCGCCGCAATAGACCATCGGCAGCCGCTCGCGTTCCCATGGCGCGATTCCCGCCTCCTGGAACAGATTCTTGAGCGTCCGGCGCGGCCGGCCGGCGGCGACGCGAAAGCGCTCGCCGCCGCCGCGCAGCCGCACCTCAAGCCCGAGCGCAGCGATCCGCGCCGCATCGATCCCCGCGCCCGAACACCGGTGGAAGCGCAGCTCACCGCCGAGGGCAGCCAGACGCAGCGCGCGCTCTCCGCGCCACGCGAGAGACTCGAATCCCGCAGCCGGTTTTGTTTCCGCCACCTGCACGGCACCGCGCCATGCGCGCAACACTGCGCCGTCGTGCGTGATCTCGGTGCGCGCGTCCGGACGCGCGCCGCCGAGCTGACGCAGCATCTCCACCAGCTTCGCTTCGCTCGGCGCGCGCATGCCGCGCGCGGCGAGGAACTCCCTCAGCAAGGTTCGTTCGCCTGCGTCGACGCGCCCGAAATGACCGGCGGCGCGCGCCAACGCCTCGCGCCAGCGCGGCCAGCGCTCGTCCAGAAGCGGTCCGATCCTGTGCCGCAGGAAATTGCGCGCGAGGCGCTCATCGGCGTTCGTTTCATCCTCGATCCACGCGAGGCCTCGCCGCTTCGCGTAGGCAGCGACGTCGGCGCGCGAAACACCCAGCAGCGGCCGGACCGCGATCACCGTGGCGGCGGAATTCCCGGGGAGTGCGCCGGTCTCGGGCATCGCCGCGGCGCCGCGTGCTCCGGCGCCGCGCAGCAGGTTGAGCAGCACCGTTTCGGCCTGGTCATCGCACTGGTGCGCAAGCACCACGCAATCGGTTTGTGCGCGCGCGAGCGCCGCGTATCGCGCCTCACGCGCCGCGGCCTCGATGCCCTTGCCGCGCCGCGCACCGAGTGCGACGCGTCTCACCGTAAGCGGCACGCGCAAGCGGGCGCACAGCGCGCGGCAGAACCTCTCCCAGCGGTGCGCGTTCGGGCTGATGCGATGATTGACGTGCATCGCACTTAACGCGATGTCCATGCCCGGCGCAAGCGCGCGGAGCACGTCGAGCAGCACCACCGAATCGATGCCTCCGGAAAGCGCGACTGCGACGCGCCTGTTCTGCAATCGCGCGCGCACCAGCGCCGCGCGCACGGCCGCATGCAGCGGATCGTGCCTAGCGCTCGCCGGCTTCCTTGAACCTGCCATAGCCCATCAGGCGCTCGAGCCGATGCTCGACCAGCCGGTCGGGCTTCATGCCTGAGAGCTGCTTGAACGCCTCGGCCAGCGCCTTCTTGAGCGCCTGGGCAGTGGCCTGCGGATCGCGGTGCGCGCCGCCAAGCGGTTCGCCGACGATCTTGTCGATCAGCTCGAGCGTCTTCAGGCGGCCGGCGGTGATGCCGAGCGTCTCGGCGGCTTCGGGCGCCTTGGCGGCGTCCTTCCACAGGATCGCCGCGCAGCCTTCCGGGGAGATCACCGAATAGGTCGCGTACTGCAGCATGATCACGACGTCGGCGACCGCAATCGCAAGCGCGCCCCCCGAGCCGCCCTCGCCGATCACCGTGCTGATGATCGGGGTGCGCAGTCTCGCCATCTCGAACAGATTGCGGCCGATCGCCTCCGACTGCCCGCGCTCCTCGGCATCGATGCCCGGATAGGCGCCGGGCGTGTCGACGAAGGTAAACACCGGCAAGCCGAATTTCTCCGCCAGCTTCATCACGCGCAGCGCCTTGCGGTAGCCTTCCGGGCGCGGCATGCCGAAGTTGCGCAGGATCTTCTCCTTGGTATCGCGCCCCTTCTGGTGGCCGATCACCGCGCACGCCTCGCCGTTGAAGCGCGCCAGCCCCGCGACGATCGAAGCGTCCTCGGCAAACAAGCGATCGCCGTGCAGCTCCTCGAAATGCGTGAACAGCATTGCCACGTAGTCGAGCGTATAGGGCCGCTGCGGATGGCGCGCGACCTGCGCCACCTGCCACGGCGTCAGTTTGGCGTAGATGACCTTGGTGAGCGCCTGGCTCTTTTTCTGCAGGCGCGCGATCTCCCCCGAGATATCCACCGCCGAGTCGTCCTGCGCAAAACGCAGCTCCTCGATGCGGCCTTCGAGTTCGGCGATCGGCTGCTCGAAAGCGAGGAAGGTGGTTTTCATGGCGGCAGGATTTTAAACCTAGTATTCGACTGGCACCGGATCGAGGCTGCGCCACAGGTACCACGTCGCAACCGAGCGGTACGGCGCCCAGGTCGCGCCGAGCTTGCGCATGCGCGCGAGCGAGACCTTGCGCCCCCCGAAATAGTGCAGGCGCAATGCCTTCTGCAGGCCGAGGTCGTCGAGCGGAAACACGTCGGGGCGCAGCAGGTTGAACATCAGGAACATCTCCGCGGTCCAGCGGCCGATGCCGCGCACCCGCACCAACTCCGCGATCACCGCCTCGTCGTCCATCTGCGGCCAGCGCGCCACCTGGGCGGTGCCGTCCGCGAAATGCACCGCGAGGTCGGCAATGTACTCGACCTTGCGATGCGAAAGACCGCAGCCGCGCAGCGTGGCGCGCTCGAGCGCGAGTACCGCGCCGGGAGTCATCTCCGATGCCGCCGCGGCCAGCCGGTCCCAGACGCTTTGCGCCGCTTTCACCGAGATCTGCTGGCCGACGATCGCGCGCGCAAGCGTAAAGAACGGTTCGCCACGGCGTGTCAGCGCAACCTTCGGATGGGCGCGCACGATTGCCGCCATGATCGGATCCTTGCGCGCCAATGCGCGCTTGCCCTTTGTCCAGTAATCGGGCGTCACGCGCAGTTTACGATCGGCTCGCGAGCGGCAGGTTGACCAGCAGGTTCTGCGGCTTCATGCGCACGAGCTCTGCGGCGTTCGCCGACAGGCCGAGGTAGACCGGCCGCCCGGCGATTTCAGCGCGCATGTCCGCCGCGTCGGCGAAATCCATCCGGAACAGCGCAAGCACGCGGCGCATCCGCCCGGTCTCGACCCCCACGGCGTTCCACAAATCGTTGAGGATTGCCGTCGATTCCGCGTCCAGGCCGATGTGCCAGGCCCAGCGCGGCTCTTCGATCTTCGCCAGCGACGTTACGCTGACCCGAACGCCGGTGAAATGCGCGACCCATTGCTCGATCACCCGGCAATACTCTTCCAGCGGCGCCTGGCCATGATTGAATCCGATCACGGTGTCGTGGCGCGAATCGCGCTGCCAGTAGAGCGCCGCATTCGCGCGGTCGAGCACGTCGAGATCGACGCGACCCAGCGAACCCTGCGCCTCGACGACCAGTTTGCCGAGGCTGCCGTACGCATCGCCGGTCGCATGCATTTCGACGGTTTCCTGGTCCGCGAGCAGGATCTGCCCGTCCTTCAGACTCGCCTTCTGGTCGCGGAAAAACAGTTCCGCCGAGCGCAGACGCAGCGGCTCATCGCAGCCCTCGAGCAGGTTGCGCAGGATCACGTGCACGAGCTGCGCGATGAACAGCGGCGGGGTATCGACGTCGCCGGAGCCGAACAGCCCGGCGTAGCAGGCCTCGATCGTGGCCGCGGCGGCCAGCCGGTTGCGGAAACGCAGCGTGACGCGATAGTTGTCGCGCGCATCGGGATCGCGCAACGCATCGAGCTCGGCAGGGGTGACCGCGCGCCGCGGATCGTCCATCAGTGCCGCGTGCAGCGCGCGCTCCGCGTCGCAGGATTCCTCTACCGGATGGATTTCGGGCCGCAGCCAGTACGCGCGCAGGAAATCGCCGGTGACCACCAGCCGCCCCGACGAGTCCTTATCGAGCAAGTGGTAGCCGCTGTTGCGCCAGAAATCACGCAGGCGCGAGGATGAGGCGCGAATGCGAAGCGACGTGCTGCTTCAGGAAATCCATCTGGTCGGCGAAGATCCGGCGGTTCGTCAGGATCAGGAACTCCGCCTTGTTCGGCACATACGGCGCGTACAGCAGCTCGATGCCCGATTCCTCGGGCGTGCGGTTGCGCTTGTGGCCGTTGCAGTGCCGGCACGCGGTCACCACGTTCATCCAGGTGTCGCGGCCGCCGCGCGACAGCGGGCGGATGTGGTCGCGCGTCAGGCGCAGAAACGAGAACTCGCCGCCGCAGTACGCGCAGATCTGGCGGTCGCGGCGGAACAACTCGCGATTGCTGAGCGGCGGGGTCTGGTTGAATCCACGCGCGGCCATCGCCTTGCCCCGCACCGCGATGATCGAGTGTGCGGTGATGCTCGAGCGCTCACCGGTGAGGCGCGACATGCCGCCGCGGAACGTGAACGTGCGATCACCCATGGTCCACGCGACCAGGTTCTTCGCGTAGTAAAAGCAGGCCTGCTGCCAGCTGATCCAGCGGTGGGGCACACCGTTCTGGTCGAGCGACAGGATCAGCGGACTTTCCATATGTATATGGTGCTTAGATCAGGTTGTGCGGTGCACACTGTGCGATTCTGCCGAATCCGGAGACACTTGGCAACGGGCCTTCACGCTGCGCCTGAGGAAACGGCGCGAGCCCGCTAACGGCGTCGATCGACGGCCTCGCGAAACGCCTGTCCAGGCGTGAAGGCCGGGACCGTCTTGGCGGGTATGCGGATTTCAGAGCCGTTGCCGGGATTGCGCCCATTGCGACCGTTGCGCTTGCGCGGCACGAACGCCCCGAACCCGACCAGGGCCACCCGGTTGCCGCGCGCCACGCTGGTCACGATCGTGTCGAACACCGCGTTCACCGCGACCGACGCTGCCGACTTGCTGATTCCCCCCGCCTTGGCCGCTGCCTCGATGAGCTCGGCCTTCGTGATGACTGACATGTTCTGTTCCCTGATCCCGCGCTCCCACGCGAACGCGCATCATAGCGACGCAGTTAAGCGAATACAATCCTGCGCGCGCATGCCGCGTGAACATTTTCTCAATGCGCTGCATCGTTGCAGCGCACATCGTGGAAGCGCATGGATCGGCACGCCGCTTGCCCGGAACTAGAATCATTCTTGCTTCGCCCTTCGTCCATGTCGCCTGCGCCCAACACGCTTTCGCGCCTGCTTGCAGCCCGCGCCCAACTCGCGTCGCCAGCGCTGATCGAACGCGACCGTCCGGTCGCTTATGCCGCGCTCGCCGAAGAAGCCAAACGCGTCGCGGCGGGATTCGCTCGCTTGGGGCTGGGGCGCGGCGACCGCGTCGCATTGTGGCTGCCGAACGTGCCCGCGTGGCTCGCGTGCTTTTTCGCCTGCGCGCGGCTCGGCGCGATCGCGGTTTCGGTCAACACCCGCTTTCGCAGCGATGAAGTCGCCGACATCGTCGGGCGCTCGGGCGCTCGGCTGCTGGTGTTCTGGCCCGGCTTCAAGGGCATCGATTTCGCGGGCATCCTTGCCGCGTGCGACGCCGCGGCGCTCGCGCGGCTGGAGCAGATGGTGGCCTATAGCGAGGATGGTGCCGCCCAGCCCGCGGCCATGCTCGGCAAGCCCAGCGTCGCTTACGCCGAACTCGCAGCGATCGCGCCGCTCGAACAGGATTTCTCGCGTCCGGGCGACGGGTGCGTGATCTTCACCACCTCGGGCACCACCCGGGCGCCGAAATTCGTGTTGCACGACCAGCAGACGCTGATGCGCCACGGGGCGGATGTGGTCGAGGCTTTTCGCATCGGCGCAGACAGCGTGGTGCTCCTCGCCCCGCCGCTGTGCGGCATCTTCGGCTTCTGCTCTTTCATGGCGGCGCTCTCGGCCGGGCGGCCCCTGGTGATGTCGCCCGCGTGGAACGCAGCCGGCGCGGCACGCCTGATCGACGCGCATCGCGTCACGCACATCAATGCGACGGACGAGGCCGTGGAGCAGCTGCTGGCGCAGAGCGCGGATGAAATGCCGTTCCGCAGCCTGTCCTTCATCGGCTACGCTGCCTTCAATCCGTTGCTGGGCGACATCGTCGCGCGCGCCGCGAAGCGCGGCGTGCGCCTCGTCGGCCTGTACGGCGCGAGTGAAGTCCAGGCGCTGTTCTCCAGGCAAAGCGAATCGGACAGCATCGAGGGACGCTCGCTCGCCGGCGGCAGGCCGGTGAACCCGGCGGCACGGGTGCGCGCGCGCGACCCGGACTCGGGCCAGGTGCTGCCGCATGGCGAATCCGGGGAACTCGAATTCCATGCTGCGAGCCGCATGCAGGGCTACTTTGCAGATCCGGAAGCTACGCGCGATGCGTTCACCGGCGACGGCTACTATCGCTCGGGAGACCTCGGCTACACCACCCGCGACGGCCGCTTCGTCTATCTCACACGCATCAACGACTCGCTGCGGCTCGGCGGATTTCTGGTGAGCCCGCTCGAGATCGAAGGCGTGGTGCAGGAGCACTCCGGCGTTGCCGCCTGCCAGGTGGTCGGCGTGCCGCGTCCCGAAGGATTGAAACCGGTGGCGTTCGTGATCCTGAAGCCCGGTGCCGCGCTCGATGAATCCGCAATTCTCGCGTACGTCGCCGCGAGGCTCGCGAAGTACAAGGTGCCGGCGCGCGTATTCGCAGTGGGCGAATTTCCGGTCACCCCCGGGGCGAACGCGACCAAGATCCAGAAGCACAAGCTGCGTGATGAAGCCGAACGACGGATGACCAAGTGAACTTCGGATCTGCGAACGCGTCCGCTCACGTCGCAACCCCTCCCCTGTGCGTCACCGCACCGCGGTTTGCCGGACCGACCAGCGCTGCGTATTTCTCCAGCACGCCGGTGAGCGGCGCGCGCTGCGGCGGCCGCCACTCGCTCTTGCGCCGCGCGAGTTCCTCATCCGAAACGTCGAGATCGATGGTTCCCGCCTGCGCGTCGATCACGATGCGTTCGCCTTCGCGCACCAGCGCGATCGGTCCGCCGTCGCAGGCTTCGGGGCAGCAGTAGCCGATCATCATGCCGCGCGTCGCGCCCGAGAAGCGCCCGTCGGTCAGCAGCGCCACCTTCTCGCCCATCCCCTGCCCATACAGCAGCGCCGTGATGCCGAGCATCTCGCGCATGCCCGGCCCGCCCCTGGGCCCTTCGTAGCGGATCACCAGCACGTCGCCCGCCGCGTAGTTGCGCTTGCGCACCACGTCCGCGCAGGCTTCCTCGGAATCGAACACCCGCGCGGATCCTTCGAACCGGAGCGCCTTCAGGCCGGCCACCTTGATCAGCGCGCCCTGCGGCGCGAGGTTGCCCTTCAACACCACCAGGCCGCCGGTTGCGAGGATCGGCTCGCGGCGCACGACTTCACCGTCCGCCGCGGGAGCGGAGGAAAGCCAGTCTGCAATCGTCTGCCCCGACAACGTGAGGCAGTCGCCATGCAGTGCGCCGCGCGCCAGCAACTCTTTGAGCACCGCAGCCACGCCGCCGGCCGCGTGCAGGTCGCGCGCCAGGAAGCGCCCGCCCGGCTTCATGTCGGCAATCAGCGGCGTGCGGCCGGCAACGCGGGCGAAGTCGTCCAGCGTGAATTCAATTCCCGCCTCGTGCGCGATCGCCGGAATATGCAGCGCCGCGTTAGTCGAGCCTCCGGTCGCGGCGACCGCCGCGCAGGCGTTCTCCAGGCTGGCGCGCGTCACCAGTTCGCGCGGCAGCGGCCCGCCGCGCTCCAGGATGCGCATCACGCTGCGGCCTGCCTCCTGCGCGAGGCGCGCGCGCTGGGGATCCACCGCCGGCAGCGTTGCGCTGCCGGGCGGCGCGAGCCCGAGCGTCTCACCGACCATCGCCATGGTGTTCGCGCTGAACTGGCCCGGGCAGGACCCTATCGTCGGAAGGCATGCGCGCTCCAGTTCGTCGAGCTCCGCCTGCTGCATGTCGCCCGCCATCACCGCACCCACCGCTTCGTAGGTGTCCAACACCGTCACGTCCTTGCCGCGCCACCTCCCCGGCAACGCTGCGCCGCCATATACGAACACCGCCGGCAGATTCAGCCGCACCATCGCCATCATCATTCCGGGCAGCGTCTTGTCGCAGCCGGCGAAAGTCACCAGCCCATCGTAGGCGTGACCGCGCACCACCGCCTCGACGCCATCGGCGATGATTTCGCGCGACACCAGCGAAAAGCGCATGCCGCCGTGGTTCATCGACATCGAGTCGGCCACCGAAATCGAGGTGAATTCGAACGGCGTTCCGCCCGCCTCAGTGATGGAGGCTGCAGCCTGCGCCGCCTGAATACCCAATCCCGCGTTGCACGGTGTGACGTTGCCCTGCGTCGTGACGACGCCGATGAACGGCTTCCCGATGTCGCCGTCGGTCAAGCCTAGGCCGCGCAGGAACGCGCGATGCGGCGCACGGTCGAGACCTTCGACCGTGATGCGCGAGACGAGCTTGCGGGTCATGCAACCAGTCTAGCGCAACCCGATCCGCGTCCGCGGCCTCAGGTTTGCGCGGCAGCGGCCGATCAGTCGATCCGGATGCCGGCCTGCTTGAACAGCTTGCCGTAGCGCGCGAGCTGCTCGCGCGTCGCCTCTCCGAGTTCTTCGGGCGAAGAGGCACGCACGGTGAATCCCTGCGCCACCAGCTTTTCGCGCACGTCGGGCGCATTCGCCGCCTTCGCCACCTCGGCGTTCAACCGCGCGACGATGTCCTTCGGCGTGCCCGCCGGCGCGACGATGGCGAAAAAGGAGTTGAACTCGAATCCCGGCAGGCCGGATTCCGAGATCGTCGGCGTGTCCGGAAACAGCGGCGAGCGCCTGCTGCTCGCGATGCCTATCAGTTTCAGCTTGCCGCCCTTGATCATCGAGAACACAGTCGGCAGGCCGGAGAAATGCACCTCCACCTGCCCCGAAGCCGCGTCCAGCGCGGCCGCGGTCGCGCCGCGATACGGAATGTGCGTCATGTGCACGCCCGCGCCCGACTTGAACACTTCCATCGCGATGTGCTGCGGACTGCCGTTGCCCCCCGAGGAGTAGTTGAGCGCACCGGGCTTCGCCTTGGCTGCGGCGATCACGTCGCCCGCATTCCTCAACGGCGAAGACGGCGGCACCACCAGCGCCCACTCCATCGTCGACACCAGCGACACCGGCTCGAAGTCCTTGAGGATGTCCCAGGGCATCTTCGCGCGCAGGTTGGGCAGCATGGTCATGATGCTGTCGTTGAAGCCGCCGATGGTGTAGCCGTCAGGCGCGGCCCTCGCGACCTTCTCCGCGCCGATCAGGCCCGCGGCCCCCGGCTGGTTCTCGATCACGATCGTCTGGCCCATGTTCTCTGACATGCGTTGCGCGACCACGCGTGCCGCGTTGTCCACAGCGCTGGCTGCCTGCAGCGGCACCAGCATCAGGATGGGCTTGCGCGGGAAGCCGGCCTGCGCGAAGGCAGCTGCGCTGCACGCGGCAAGCGCGATGCCCAGCACGAGTCGCGCGAGCTTCGTTGCGCCCGATTCCATGCTTTCTCCCGCCGTCATTCGCCGAGCAGGCGCAGCGCGGTGCGATGGCAGATGTCGGCGCGCTCGGGATCGCTCAAGCGCGGCACCTCTTCGAGAGTTTCCGCCGGGCCGGCGTCGCCCATGTCGAACGGCGAATCCGATCCGAGCACGATGCGCGCCGATCCCACCAGGTCGATCAGGAAGCGCAATGCCTGCGGTTCATGCGTGATGGTGTCAAAGTAAAAGCGCCCGAGCAACGCCCTTGGCGACATGCCGGAGTCCGCGCGCGTCTCTGGGCGCGCTGCGTGACCGTGCGCAAGCCGCCCGATCTGGTAGGGCAGAAACCCGCCGCCGTGCGCGAGCAACATCTTCAGTTGCGGGAGTTCATCGAGCGCCCCCGAGTACATCAGCTTCGCCGCCATGATCGCCGTCTCGAGCGGGTTGCCGATGATGTTGCCGAGGTAGTAGCAGTCGAGCCGCGCTGCGACTGCGCCCACGGTATTCGGGTGCGCGAACACGGTCATGTTGAGTTCCTGCGCGCGCCGCAGCAGCGGCCGGAACTTCGCGTCCGCGATTTCGCCGCTCGGCACCGCGGTGGCGATCTCCACCGCCTTGAAGCCGAAGTCGCGCGCCACGCGCTCCATTTCGGCGACCGCCGCGTCCGCGTCCTGCATCGGCAGGCCGGCCATGCCGCGCAGGCGGCCGGGCTGTTCCGCGACCATCTTCGCGATGCCTTCGTTGACCAGGCGCACCGCGCGCGCGCCGTCGGCCGGCGCAAGGCTATGGAAGAAAATCTGCGGTCCGGGCGAGATTACCGAAACGTCGATCTTCTTGCGGTCCATCGATTCGAGCTTGCCTTCGGCGCTCCAGAATTCCGGCGTCAACTCGAGCCTCACCTTGCCGCGCACGAAGAAGCGCTTGCCCGCCTGCTCCTCGATGCGCGTCGCATACAGGTCCGGATCGTCGCACATCGCCGCGATAATGCTTTCGGGGATGACGTGACTGTGGAAGTCGATGCGCTTCATCGTCGCGCGTACTCACGTATGGATCGCGATATCCCGCTCAATCGGGCAGCGTGAACGCAACCACGGTATTGCCCAGCCTCGTGTCCATGCCCGGCGCCCCGCCGGTCGCGATCACGACAAACTGCTTGCCGGTTTTGCTCAGGCGATAGGTCATCGGCGTCGCGTGCGCACTGAAGGGCAGCCTGGTGCTCCACAGTTCCTTTCCCGACTGCGTGTCGAAGGCGCGGAACGTCTCGTCCGCGCTGGCGCCAACGAAGGCCAGTCCGGATGCAGTCTGCATGGTGCCGCCGATGACCGGCATGCCTACATCGAGCCAGGAGCCGACCAGCGGGATGAGCGCATTCATCGAACCCAGCGGCTTGCGCCAGAGTTCGCGGCCGGTCTTGAGGTCGATGGCCATGATCGATCCCCAGGGCAGCTTGATGCACGGAAATTTTTTCTCGGAAAAAAACATTTCGCGATGCAGCTTGTAAGGGGTGCCGTACTGGGGTGAATCAAACAGAGATAGAGAACTGTCGTCAGCCTCGGCAGTCCTGCCATCCGTGCGCGGAATCAGCTTGATGACAAAAGGCAGGTTGAGGTAGGTCGTCACCAGCGTTCCGGCCTGGGGATTGATCGACCCGCTTCCCCAGTTGAAGCCGCCCATCGGGCCCGGGCTCGACAGCGTGCCTTTCAGCGAAGGCGGCGTGAACATGCCTTCGTTGCGCAGCGAGTGCAATTTCTCACTGCAACCCTTCGAGACGAACGGATAGTCGTGGAGATCCTTCTCCGTCAAACGATCCGCGAGAACGGGATTCGGCAACGTAGGGAACGGCTGGGTCGGTGAATTCCATTCACCCGGCACATCGGTGGCGGGCACCGGTCTTTCCTCGACTGGAAATATCGGCTTTCCGGTCAACCGATTGAGCAGAAAAATATGGCCTGGCTTGGTTGCGACCGCCAACGCGGGGACATTGCCCTCGTGCTCGTACAGTACCGGTTGGCCGCCGACGTCATAGTCCCAGAGATCGTGGTGCACCGTCTGGAAGCTCCATACCACCTTGCCGCTGGCGGCGTCCAGCGCAACCACCGATGAGCCGTAGGTATCGATGTCCCGTCGCGCACCTTTGAAATAATCCAGAGGGGCGTTGCCGGTCGGCAGGTAGATCAGCCCGCGTTCGAGATCGGCCGACATGAACGACCAGACGTTCGGCGTGCCGCGCGTGAAAGTCTTGCCTGCCGCCGCGTCTTCCGCCGTGACCGGCTGCATTCCCGGCCCCACGGGGTCCCAGGCCCAGACCAGCTTGCCGGACCGGACATCCCAGGCCCGCACCACGCCACCCGCGATGTCCTTGCGGAAGTCGTCACGCACGCCCGACCCCGCGAGCACCAGATCGTTGATGACCAGAGGCGGTGCGGACTGGAAGTACTCCGTCGGCTTGATCGGCCCCAGGCCCTGCTTCATGTCCACTTCACCGTTGTTGCCGAAATCCTGGCAAGGCCGGCCGCTCTCCAGATCAAGCGCAATCAGGCGACCATCGCCAGTGGTGGAGAAGACGCGATCCCGGCAAACCGTGCTCTTGTCCGGCTCCGGCCCGCGCCAACCGGCAACGCCGCGACAGACATTGATGGGAATCGCCGGATCAATTTTCGGATCGAAATTCCACAGCTCCCTGCCGCTCATCGGGTCGAGCGCGATGACCCGGTGCCGCGGCGTGCATAGCAGCATCCTGCCCCCGGCAATGATCGGGGTGTTCTCCACGATCGCAGACGCGTGTGCGAAACCGGACTGACTCGATGCTCCCTTCGATGGATCGCGTCCACCGGCGGGATCCGGCGCCTGATACGTCCAGGCGACGTGCAGACGATGGACGTTGCTCTTGTCGATCTGCGTCAGCGGCGAAAATTGTCCGCCGCCTTTTGTTCCCGTCGCCTCATCCCAGCCGGCCACGGGGCCGCTGTAATCGATTGAGCCGCCCTGGTGGCAGCCGCAAACAAGAAGCGCAGGCAGGAGCAATAGTGAATGGAGAATTCTCATGAAACTTTTCCACTCCCGTCAGAAGCGGCTGTCTCAGAGAAACTCAGGCAGCCGATTGCACCGGCGGCAGAGCAATCTGGTGATCGGTGCGGCAGAGGTAAGCGTGACCGACTGCTTGACCAGTTTTGGCATCATCGACCTCCTGAGCAAGGCACTGACTTGAACGCGCCCAGAGAGCAAAAGCCCCGCTCTGGCGGGGCCTTCCCGCTCAGACGGGAACTGCGTCCGGTTGCGTGTGCGGTTGCCGCTCCGGTTGCTGCTCCGGATTCGATTTCCCGGGCGGAACCAGGTTTTCAGTCGACCGCTTCAGCTTGTCGGCTTCCTCTATGGACAATCTGAAGCGCTCCGCAAGCAGTCCTTCTTCCCACCAGTCGTCACACATGGCAAGTCTCCTTTCCGGTTGACACGCCCGTCCTGCCCGCGCTGTTGATCGAGGTGCTCGAAGCATGCTACGCGCCACGGAAGCTGCTTTCAAGGCGGCTGTCACCGCCTCGAGCGGCTCGATACTCACTTGCTCCACGGGAATCCGCCCGGATAAAGCTGCCGCATGACCCGATTACCGTGTTCCAGGAACTCTTGCGGAACCGAAGCCTGCCTGCTGCCAAGGCGGTAGTTGAGCGTGTAAAGACCTGTCGTGTCGTACGCCGGAAAGCGTTGTTGCAGCGTTCTGAGCACTACCCGGTCAGCGCCGAATTTGTTATGCCACGCCGCGGCGATCTGGACCGCAACGTCCCTGCGAATGCAATAACAGCTCGTGTCGACCAGCCACTGGTCGGGACCGGTCCAACTCGGCCAGCGTCCGAGGCTCTGGCAATCGTCGTTGAACAGGTGGCGTCCGCTGCGGTCGAAGATCTTCCGCAGGCAGTAGGCCCACTGCAGCTTGCCGCGTTCGATCGATTCCACAAGCGACTGGACGTGCGCCGGGTCGAGCCAATTGTCCTCGTCCAGGTAAAGAACGTACTCCTCTTCGACCAGGTGAGAAAAGGCCGCATAGATCCGATGGCCGCAGTAACCGCCGCCGCCGGAATTCGAAGCGAGGGTCAATACCTGCAAACGCGAATCCGCGATGCCGGCGAGCAGCTGGCGTGCCCGGTCTTCGAATTGCCTGCCGTCGATGACGACCATGCATGTCGTGTCCGCATGGGTCTGGCCGAGCACGCTCTCGACGGCCTGTTTCATTAACTCGAGGCCGGTCGTCGGGATCACAACGACCGCCGATCGCATTGTCAACATGAGCTGCCAAGTGAAGCTGTTCACACCCCGACGGACGCTTGTTGCATCTCGGGTAGTGCAATCCGGTGGTCGGTGCTGTACAGATAATCCCGGAACACATGCTCGGCCGTCAGCAATTGGTAGCTGCCGTCGGGCAACCGGTGCGTCGTATCCTTGAGCCGGTAGACCTTGTGGCCGCAGGTCCAGCAGTCGAAATTGCGCATCGCGGTGCACAGGCAGGTCTTGTCGGGCACCGACAGGGTCTTTTCATCCGGATTCAGTTCGAGCGCGCGGTTGAAGGCGTCGATGTACGCGCAGTGGCCTGAAGCGTCGAGCAGATAGCCATAGGCTTCGCAGTTGGGCCGGATGCCCGCACCTATTGCCGGGCTGCCCTTCAGCATGCGCATCGGGTAGCCCGTCGGCGAAATCAGGTTGACCTCGACGTCCTGTTCTTCGGCCTTGAAGTACTCCTGCTTGATCTTGTCCGGCAGGCCGCATTCGATGGTGCCGGTGAAGCGCGTCGCGACCTGGATGGCTGCTGCGCCCGCGTCGAGGAATTCCACCGCATCGCTGCCGGTGAAGATCCCGCCCGCCGGAATCAAAGGGATGGTCAGTCCCTCCTGCCTGAGATAGCGATGAATTTCTTCGACGATGGTCTTGAGATCGTACTGCGCCCAGTCCATGCCGAAGCCGAGGTGCCCGCCGGCCAGCGGCCCTTCGACAATGATGTAATCGGGCAGACGGTCGAGCCGGGCGCTCTTGCGCAGGAACAGCAGCAGCGCGCGCAACGACGAGACGATGATGCCGAATTTCACGTCGCGAAAGCGCGGATGATCGTGCACCAGCGCGAGCGACCCCAGGTGCAGCCCGGCGCTCAGGGTGATGCCGTCGATGCCTCCGTCCATCGCTGCCGACAGGCGCACGCGCAGCGTGTCGCGCGGGCTGCCCATCGTGAGCTTTTCCATGCAGTTGACGAAGATCAGGCCGTCGCCGCGCTTTGCCTCCATGGTGCGACCCACATGCAGCTTGGTCGCCTCGGCCAGCCGCTCGAGGTCGAACTGCACCACCGACTTGTCGGTGTTGAAGACGTTGTACTTGTACTTCTTCTGCTTTTCCCTCATGAAGCCGGTCTTGAAACGCCGGTCCGAAACCGTGGGGACCATCGCGTCCGAAATGTGGCCGATGCCGCCGAGGCGCGCGGAGACCAGCGCCAGCTCGGCGGTGGAAATGTCCACGCCCATTCCGCCGGTCATGATCGGCACCAGGTCCTTGCTGCCGAGTCTCAGGCGGAAGTCGTCGACACGCTTCATTCGGGGGGATTGTCGCCCATCAGCGCCGCAATTGGAATGTGTGTTTCCTGCAACGTACAGGAGTAATGTATTCGACGTGACCGGAGCCATGTTATGTGTGCCAAAAAGGAACCCAATTGTGCTTGCCAGCGTCATGATTGAGCCACACCATACCCCTGCTAACAATAATGAAAACGATATAAACCATGAAGTTATTCACCGGATTGAAAAAAATCAGGGAGTTTGAAAGGCTGCAACTTCCTTTCCTCAAGTCCGTCGTCGATTTCGATATTGTCATCGAGATCGGATATGCGGAAGAGCAGCGGCAACCGCTGACGCTGAAACAGCTCCTTCTGCTGAATATCACTTCGCGCACGACGGTACGCCGCAAATTAGCCAGGCTTATTGAGCAAGGAATCGTAATCCGGCGCAAACATGCGAACGATAATCGCGCCAGCCTCCTGATCATTTCTCCTTCCAGTATCAAACTGCTGAGCAAGTATGGCGGCACACTCACATCTATTTCGGCGTTGCATTTCAAATAGACCGCAGAAAGTCTGTCCGCCGGGACGGGCAGACAAAACCGCGTTGCGCCGCGTTCTTGACTTTGATCCCATCGGTAATACGCCCGCGACGGAGGGAGATGGCCGCCATGTCTTCACCGCATACCCCGAAGCAAAACCATCTTCTTGATGCCCTGCCCGCGGAGGATTACGCGCGCCTGCTGCCCGATCTGGAACTCATCCCGATGCCGCTCGGATGGGCGGTATACGAATCCGGCGGTCGCATGAGCTACCTGTATTTTCCGACCACCAGCATCGTCTCGCTGCTCTACGTCATGGAAGGCGGTGCATCGGCCGAAATCGCGGTCACCGGCAACGAGGGTCTGGTCGGCATTTCCTTGTTCATGAGCGGCGAAAGCACGCCGAGCCGGGCGGTGGTGCAAAGCGCGGGCAACGGCTACCGCCTCAAGGCGAACGTTGTGAAAAAGGAATTCGCGCTCGGCGGCGAGTTGCAGCATCTGGCGCTGCGCTACACGCAGGCGCTGATTACCCAGATGGCGCAGACCGCGGTGTGCAACCGGCACCACGCGCTGGAACAGCAGCTATGCCGGTGGCTGCTCTTGAGCCTGGACCGCCTGCCCGGAAACGAACTGCTGATGACGCAGGAGCTGATCGCGAACATGCTTGGGGTGCGCCGGGAGGGCGTGACCGAGGCCGCAGGCAAGCTGCAGGCCGAAGGGCTGATTCACTACAGCCGCGGCCACATCACGGTACTAGACCGTCCGAAGCTGGAAAGCCGGGTATGCGAGTGCTACGCAGTGGTGAAGAAGGAGTACGACCGCTTGCTGCCCTATAAACTCCCTCCCTGACCCCGGCAGGCCTCGACGATCTGACACGTCGTCTCCGTCAGGCAGCGGACGAACTTGCGGCTCGATTACCCGATTGACTGGAGGAGTTCGCCATGTCCTATGATTTCATCATCATCGGCGCCGGCCACAATGGACTCGCCTGCGCCGCCTATCTTGCGAAGGCAGGCGCTAAAGTCCTGGTTCTGGAGCGCAGCATGCATGTGGGCGGCGGATGCAGCACCGCGGAAGCAACGCTGCCAGGATTCAAACACAATATTTGCTCCGTCGTTCACACCCACATCCCCACCAGCCCGGTCTACCGCGACCTGGAGCTTGAACGTCATGGCGTGAGGTACGTTTACCCGGAGTATCTTCGCGGCACCATCTTCCCCGACCATAAGAGCATCGTGATGTACCGGGAGCCGGAGAGAATGGCCACTGAACTGAGCAAGTTTTCGGCCAGGGATGCCCGAACCTTCACGAAGCTGTATGAGGACTACGGCGAATTCATCGAATCGACCTACCTGCCGTTGATGTATTCGCCACCGTTACCGCCTTCGCTGCAGAGCGCCGAATTGGAGAAATCCGAGGAAGGCAGGACGCTTCTCCAGTGGCAGGCGAGCACGCCGGTGCAACTGCTCGACGAACTGTTCGAGAGCGAGGAGGTGAAAGTTCACTTCCTCTCGAGGCTGACCGTACTCGGATTTGCCCCCGATCAATTCGGACAGGGATGGATCTGCCTCTTCCGCATCCTGAAAGCCGAGGCTCCCATCTGTGTGGGAGGCTCTCAGCAGCTTGCCCTGGGACTGAGAAGCGTCGTAGAGGCACACGGAGGCGTCGTTCAGACCGACATGGAGGTGAAGCGAATCCTCTTGCGCGGCAACAAGGCCATAGGGATAGAACTTAAGGATGGGACGCGTGCCGAAGCCGCGAAGGCTGTGGTAACCAACGTCGAACCGAAGAAGAGCTTCCTGCGGATGGTTGGAGAAGAGTTCTTGCCGCCGTCCTTTGCCACTCGAGTCAAGAACTATCATTCGCACGGGCGGTCGCTCTTCGTTCTGCACCTGGCACTTTCAGAGCCGCCGCAGTACCGGGCCGGCGCGCATAACCCGCCGGTGAACGTGGCGTTCAGCCAGGAAATGTTCGGGGGAAGCGTAGAGGAGCAGGTTCGCGCCTATCAAGAAATCGCGATGGGCAGGCCCCCCCGGAAAGAGATGCTGCAGATAACCCTGCCCACGCTGTTCGATCGTTCCCAGGCTCCCGCAGGCAAGCACACAGCGGTCGTTTGGCAGTATGCACCGTACAGCGTAGAGCCTGGGGGACCGGAAGGATGGAGGAATCTGAGAGAGGAATATGCCGCGCATCTCCTGGATCTGTGGAGGTCCTACGCTCCGAACATGTCGAGGGACAAGATCCTGGCCGTGGCGATTCAGGATCCAACCGATACGGAGCGGCATAACGACAACCTCGTGAATGGAGTCGATGTTGTGGGAGACATGACTCCTGACCAGATGGGATATTTCAGGCCCTTCGCCGGCTGGTCCAGCTACCGAACGCCTGTTGAGGGGCTCTACATGTGCGGCGGTTACTGCCATCCAGGCGGAGGCGTGCATGCGGGGGCAGGACATAACGCTGCCGCCGCGATCGTGGAAGATTTCAAGCTGAAGAAGTGGTGGGACTGATGCCTCAACGCGAGGCGAAGTTCACTGTGAACGCCAAGCCCGATGAACTGTGGAGATTCATTCGCGACTTTCAATCCTTGTGCACATGCATTCCCGGAGTGGAGCGCATCCGCCTGGTGGACCACAGGACCGCCGAGTTGACGGTGAAGGAAAGAGTCGGTGTCGTGCCTTTGATTCTGACTCTGACGGCGCAGATCGATTCAGAGGAGCCGCCGCACAGGCTTCATGCCACCGCAAGGGCTCAACATTTGACCATGGCGATCGATGTCACGTTGCAGGCAACAGAATCAGGGACCGAGTTACTCGGTCTGTTCGACGTAAAGGGTGAGGGGCAGCTCAAACCGATCGTCAATAGCCTATTCGAAAGGAGAGCGAGCGAGCGAGCCGCCCAATTTGCTGACTGTCTTCAGAAACGCTTCGGTGCCGTTTCGTCGGGAAACGCTCCGGCGCAATTTCGCGGTGGTCCTTTCCCGGCGCGAGACGGCGCCGGGCGAATCCACCGATGGCTCAACCGGCTCTGGCGGCGCCTTCTAGGGGGGTTCACGCCCCCCGGGAAATAACTCCGAGCGATTCCGAATTGCCTCCCCAACCCGGTCAAAACTAATGGGCACTGGCGCGAGGTGCTATTCGATTTGTTGGAAAAAATAAATGCGCCAATGTGCGACACCGTACAGAGGCGCGTTTTGCGAGTGTTTACGATTGCCTTGGTAGAACCGTGTTCTGAGAGCATTCCGGCAACGGAAAGAGAGGAGAACAAAATGGGTATAGGAACAATACTTCTGATCATCCTGGTACTGGCGCTGGTGGGCGTGATTCCAACGTGGCCTCACAGCAGGGGATGGGGTTATGGCCCCAGTGGCGGAGTTGGCTTGATACTGCTGATCGTGTTGATTCTATTCGTGCTGGGCAAGATATAGCCGTTATTTTCCATCGCGCTGAAATGTAGCGCTTACAACAGGAGCAATCGAACATGAACAAAGACCAAGTAAAGGGCGTGGCGAAGGACGTTGCCGGCAAAGTCCAGGAAAAAACGGGCAAGCTGGTTGGAAGCAAGGATCAACAGGTCAAGGGGCTTTCAAAACAGATTTCCGGGAAGGTGCAAAAGGGCGTCGGCGACGTCAAGCAGTCTGTTAAGGATTTCAACAAGAGTTAGTCTAGAGGCGCGTCGCCGATCGCCGCAGCGATCAGACAACCAGTGAGGAAGGTGCAATGGCACGCGCGCCGATGAAACTGCACGTGAAGAAAAATCAACTTCACAGGGACGTCGGCAAGCCACCTGGGGCCAAGATCACTGAGGCCGACATCGCGAAGGAGAAATCGAAGGGCGGCGTCTACGCCAAGCGTGCGCAGTTTGCCGAGAACGCCAAGAAGTGGAATCGCCCCGGAAAGGGGAAACGGTAGCGGACGGCTTGGCTTGCTGCGCCTGCAATCCCAGCCACGTCCGGCTATCAATCATCCGCAAAGCCAGACGTCGGTGAAGTCATCGACCGCTTTGTGTCGATGCGTCGGTCGTTGCCTCCGCTTGCCAGCCTTACGCCCTGACGCCGCTTCATGCGGATATTTTGAGATCCGCAGAAGCTGCGAGTCGTGCTGACGACTCTTCCCATGCGGGCACAGAAACGAAAAAGGCCTACATCTTCGTAAGCCCTTGGATTGTCTGGCGCGCCCGAAGGGATTCGAACCCCTGACCCCCTGGTTCGTAGTTGGACCGGTAATTTACGTGGTCTTGTAAATCAATGCTCTGCGATGCCCGCCACCCTGCAATCGCAGCTACGCAAAGCCTGAGCAAGTCAAAAACAGTGTTGCGCAGCTACGCTGCGGCTACGCACTGCGCGTCAGGTTCCGATGGTTGACTGGCTCTCGGACGAGAGCAAATTTGGGCACTCGTGGGAATTTGCGGTGCCGGTCAGTTAGCGGCTCCCTGACTTGGCGAAATTGGGCGCTGGGGTACCCGATTCGCTTAATCTTTCCTATTAGCGCTCTTACCAACTGGGCTGCGCGTTCCTAGCACCGTAAAAATAAGACCCAAAATCAGCGCCGCCGGCCCCGCAATTGGAACTGGCCACTCTACCGCCTTCCAAAAAAAGAAGAAGATCAGCGCTGACATGATCAATCCTACATAAAACCGCTTTTTCCAGGAGAGTACCTGCGGAAGATCGCGCGGCGAAGCTGGCGCTTCAGTCTGAGCGGGCGTTGCAAATACGCCTCGAACATTTAACCAAATGCCATAGATCAAGAGACCGAAGCCCAAAAAAAGAGTTTTCGTTCCGGTAGCCTGTAGCAGCGCGTCTACCTTATTTCCTCCACCAGCACTAGCAACACCACCCTGAGCAAGAACGAAGAAGATGAGAAAAAGCCCTGCGCCAATAAGAACAATTCCAACAATATTCTGCAATTTCATGGCTAATTTCCCGTGTTGCCACGCCCGCGCGGCCGTTGACTTGACGAAGGGTTCGATTTCACATGCTTTCTAAGCGCGATTATGTTGTGAACTTCGCGTAAACATTAACAATCAACACTTGGATGTCCCCCGAATCACGGCTCTCGCCGATTTGAAGTGAGTTTGCATGAGCACAACTATTGTGAAGCTTTACGTCACGTTCTACAGATGGGCATCAACGCCATTCAGCAAAATCCAGGTATCGGCCGAAAATACTTTTCACTCCCACGGAAGCTTCTTGAAAAAACCAATTGTGAAGCTCTGTGTCGCGCGGGATGTCTTCGGGTGCAATTACGTCGCCCCGTCCACGTGCGCGCGCACCAATGGTTGCCAATTCAGTTGCGTGGCGAGACGCTGTTCTCATGTATTCCGCTACTTCGGGGCCAAAGAGAAAAGATGCTTGCGGAATGAGATTATCAAATGGGCCACTACCAAACATACCGGGAGGCGGAGAGGACAAGAATTCCCACGTCTTCTGAAATACCAGGTACCTCTTGTCGAATAGATCAAGATTAAGCTTCGCCCGTCCAACGCGATATTGCTGATAACCAATCCAAGAGGCGAGAACACCCACTAGTAGAGCTACAACGGCTGCGGGGATGCCCTTGATAAGTTCGAAGCAAACTGTACCGGCGGAGCATGAAGCCAATGCTGTTAAGGTGCACATAGTCAGACTGTTCTAAGTTGCGTTCAATTGCAAGGGAAGCCGGCTTTAAGGGCATTGAAAATCAATACCTGTGCATTAAGGTGCAGATTCTCTGGAACACTTTCAAGATGCTTGACGACCACTCGGGCGAGCTGTCCTCTCGTCGCATTGTCAGGCACGCAATACTGGCGAAATTTATTCATCTCATCCAAGCGTTTGCCGGCCAGCAACAATCCGCCATCGACACCACCTCGAGTGCCATCGATCAGGCCGCCGCATAGGCCCGCATTAAACAAATCGGCTGGTACGTCCTTGAGATATTCTTTGCAGTATCCAAGCAATTGGTTTCCAGTAGTGGCTTGAGCCTGCACTTGATTAGAAAAGCTTAGAAGCGCGGCAAAAAACATTGCCAGAATCGATTTCATAAGAGCCTCATTTTCCCAGATCAATTGACGGCGGTACCAGCATACTCCCGTGGGCGGGGCAACCCTGTATTGAGAGCTTGACATGGCCACTAAGGAATACGGAAAACTCTCCGCCGATCAGTTCCGGCGCCTGATTCGGAAATTGCCCGAAGTTAGGGCCGGGACAAAGGAACTACCGGACCTCTTGCGCTCGTCCACGTCAGAGAAGCTTCGGGCCGCATTGGATGAAGGGATTTATTGGGCGGGGTTCTACGAGCTACCCTTTGCGCAGCACGTGGCGCTCGGAATGTTCGTGTTGGGGCAGAAGGACTGGCTTATTGAGATGACGAACCTAGAGGACCCTCAAGAGGCCATGCTGCGGTTCCTGGACAGTGGTGAAGAACTCGATGGCAAGGGTCCTGACGGGCAGGAGTTGAGCCTCGCCGCCGCACTGGCTGTCGTAGCGTCGTTTCAACGCTCGATTTTAAGCATCATGCTTTACAAGCGATCGATGTCCGCACTGGTGGAAGAAGTACGGAAAGGAAATGATAAGTCCCTGTTCGACGCAGTGCGGATTGATCGGTCTGCACTGACATGCCCGACCATTGCGCTTCGCATTTCCAAGGCAGAAATTCGCAATGAAAGGCACTTCTTCGACAGTCTGAGGAAAGCGCTCAAGGGACCGTCGAAGAAACATTGGGAGGGCTACGGCAATTTGCGCTATTCGCTGGCGGTCCTCCGAGAACTTGGCTTCGATGCCATGTCGGACGCCGAGCTAGAGCATTTGCTTGTGGACGTGCTGAAGGTGTATCCGAAATCCTCGGCGGCACGTAAGAACTTGCGAAGGCAGTTCTACGAGTCGGGAAAGATGAAAACCCTTTGATTTCTTAGCTCCACCTGAAATGGCGATTTAAGGTGGTCGCCACCGGCCTCGATGGCGCATAGCTTCGGTATCCGTTGCAGGAAGCCACATTGGCATGCCTGCCATGGATTCGAGGTGAGTCATGTCGCAGAATCAACCTGGCCCAGGCAGGGCAAGCGCTAACGAGGCGAACCATCAGGACGCCGGCAAAGAGCCGGGGACCGCTGCCCCCACCTCCCGAGGCGCGCAGCGCCCGGGGGGCGGGGGCAGCGAAGCCGCCCTTAGACTTGACAAGAGGACATATCTCGACGGAATACAGAGGCGATGGAGCATCAATGGATATGACTATGGGGATGGCCTCTGCGAAATTGGATGGTCGCTTGTCCGCGGAATTGGAGTCAACAAGGCAGAGCGGGGAGAATCGGAGGATCGGGACGTTCATGAAATGCGGGCCGTCCGTCGCGCACGCTCGCACCTTCGCCGGCTAGTGCTTTCAGCCAATGCCGATCATCTGCTGACCCTGACTTACCGGGCCAACGTCACCGATTTCGAGCAGGCCAGCGCGGACTTAGCCCGCTTCATTCGGCGGGTTAAGTTATATCTGCCGGACTGGGTCTATATCGGGGTGCCTGAGCGTCAACAGCGCGGCGCCTGGCACTGGCACCTGGCGGTGATCGGTCGGCAGGATGTGGACCTTCTAAGGGCCTCCTGGCGGCACGTGGTCGGCGACGGGAACATCGATGTGCAGAAGCCGAAGAGTCGCACGGCAAACAGGCGGCTTGCTCTCGTCAAGTACCTGGGCAAATATCTCGCCAAGGGATTCGAGGACGGAAACCGGGTACTCAACGGACATCGGTACCGGGCTTCCCTTGGCATCCAGGTGCCTTGCCAAAGCATCGAACTTCTGCCCGAGTATGCCGACGATGTATCTGAATACGCCCAGGAAGTGTTGCGGGTGCATGCCGGATCGTTGGGCTTTGTCTGGGAGGATGAGAGCGGCTTAATGGGCTGGGCCTGTTCCTGGAAGTAATCCCGTGTGCACGCTCACCCTGCAACAAGCCGCCGCCCTCTTGAAGATTCATCCGGTCACGCTTCAGGCGAAAGCCCGTAGCGAGGAAATCCCCGGAGCGAAGATCGGGCGGGCATGGGTATTCGTGGAGATTGACCTCCTCGAATACATCCGCTCACAATACGGGCGGCGGGCGTTGCAGAGTGAACATGCGGAGGTAAAGCAATGTCACTCTTCAAACGTTCAGACTCACCGAATTGGTGGGTCAAACTCAACCACAACGGACGACGAATACAGCAAAGTACTGGGACTTCCGACGAGAAAAGAGCGCGGGAGTATCACGACAAGCTGAAGGCGTCCTTGTGGGATCAGGAGCGGCTCGGGATTAAGCCAAGCCATTCCTGGAATGAAGCGGTTGTCCGCTATTTGGCCGAGATGTCGCACAAGGCCTCGCACTCCGACGATAAGGCGCATCTTCGTTGGGTCGATAGGTTCCTGGGCGGCGCGGAGCTAAAGAGCATCAACCGCGATGTGGTGGACCGGATTCTTGCGGCGCGTCAGGCTGACGGAGTAGCGAATAGCACGGTCAATCGGACGATGGAGGTTATCCGGGCGGTGCTGCGCAGGGCTGCGCATGAGTGGGAATGGCTTGACCGGGTGCCACGTGTGCGGATGCTGCCTGAACCTAAGCGGCGCGTGCGCTGGCTCACTCGGGAAGAGGCCGACCGACTCATAGCGGCGCTACCGGAGCATCTTGCAGTGATGGTGCGGTTCTCGTTGGAAACCGGGTTGCGACGGTCCAACGTGACGGGCCTGGAATGGTCGCAGGTGGATTTGGCGCGGCGCACTGCGTGGATTCACCCGGACCAGGCGAAGGCGCGTAAGGCGATTGCGGTTCCGTTGAGTGCGGCTGCCGTGGTGGTGATACGGGAGCAGATCGGCAAACACTTAACGCGCGTGTTTTGCTTTCGGGGAAAGCCGGTGCGTCAGGTGAATACGAAAACCTGGCGGCTGGTTCTGCAGCGGGTGGGCATCGAAAACTTCCGATGGCACGACCTGCGGCATACCTGGGCAAGCTGGCACGTGCAAGCAGGAACGCCTTTACACGTGCTGCAGGAGCTCGGCGGCTGGGAGTGCGTGGAGATGGTGCGGAAGTACGCGCATCTATCCTCGGTTCACCTGGCCGAGTACGTTGACCGCGCATCGAGCTTGAGATTGGTTGCAACAGAGGGCGTGGCTACGAATCAGCTACGGGCGCAGAAATGAAAAGGGCCTACACGTCTGTAAGCCTTTGGATTGTCTGGCGCGCCCGAAGGGATTCGAACCCCTGACCCCCTGGTTCGTAGCCAGGTACTCTATCCAGCTGAGCTACGGGCGCGAGGGGGCGGATTATAGCTGAATCGAAATTCTGTCGTTCCGCGCCCGGCCTTCATCGCATAATCCCCCGCTCCCCGGAATCCCGCGTTTTCACGGAGGTGCTGCATGAGTTTCGTACTGGTCGTCCATATCCGCATCAAACCGGAAGGGCGGCAGATCTACAGCCGCGCCGTGCCCTGATGCTGCTCGATTTCGCGACACTTTCCTCGCTGGAACGCTACAAACTGTTCATCGGCCTGGTGTTCCCGCGGCCGATCGCGCTGATCTCGACGCGCTCTGAAAACGGCGTCAACAACTGCGCGCCGTTCTCGTTCTTCAACGTGCTGTCGGAGGACCCGCCGGTGGTGATCGTGAGTTTCGGCCCGCGCGGCGACGGCACGCCCAAGCACACGATCAAGAACATCCTGCGCACCGGCGAGTTCGTCGTGAACCTGGTGGACGAGGCGATCGCCAACGGGATGCACATTTCCGCCGACGAAATTGCGGAGTCGGAAAGCGAGTTCGACACGGCCGGCTTTACGCCCGCACCCTGCGTGGAAGTAAAGCACCCGCGGATTGCCGAGGCGCCCGCGAGCTTCGAGTGCCGCACACTGAAGCACATCGAGCTGGTGCCCGGCCGCGACTTCGTGTTTGGGGAGGTGCGGCGCCTGCACGTGCGCGATGGCCTGATCGACCCGCAGACCAAGCGCGTGAGCGACGCTTACCGCCCGGTCGGCCGCCTGTACGCGAACCGCTACTGCACGACGCGCCAGCGCTTCAGCCTGCCGGGGAGGCTGCCCGATTAGGCCGGTTGCATCCGTCGACACGCCGCGACGCGATCGCGCCGTTTGATCTGCGTCAAACCAACCGCGGCGCGCAGTCGTATGGTGTTCTCGCGCGCGATCGCCGCGCGCGGCCGAACAAGAGGGTCCGATGCCTGCAAAACAACTGCTGTTCGGCAACGCCGCGCACGCGAAGCTGCTGGCGGGGATGAACACGCTCGCCGACGCGGTGCGCGTGACGCTCGGCCCCAAGGCGCGCACGGTGATGCTGGAGCGCTCGTACGGCCCGCCTACGGTCATCAATTCCGGCGTCATCGTGGCCAAGGAAATCGAGCTCGAGGACCGGTTCGAGAACATGGGCGCGCAGATGGTGCGCGAAGTCGCCGCCAAGACCTCGGAGGTCGCCGGCGACGGCACCACCACCGCGACGGTCCTCGCCGCGGGGATCGTGACCGAGGGCATGAAATACGTCGCGGCCGGCATGAATCCCATCGACCTCAAGCGCGGCATCGACCACGCGGTGGAGAAGGTCGTCGAAGAACTGAAGCGGACCGCGCGGCCCTGCGCCACGCGCACCGAGATCGCGCAGGTGGCCGCGATCTCGGCCAACAACGATGCGTCGATCGGCGAGATGATCGCGCAGGCGATGGAGAAAGTGGGCAAGGAAGGCGTCATCACGGTCGAAGACGGCAAGGGGCTCGCCAGCGAACTGGAGGTGGTCGAGGGAATGCAGTTCGACCGCGGCTATCTTTCGCCGTATTTCATCAACAACCCGGAAAAGCAGACCGTCGTCCTCGAGGATGTTTACCTGCTGCTGCACGACAAGAAAATTTCGGGCATCCGCGAACTGCTGCCGATCCTCGAGCACGTGGCGAAGAGCGGCAAACCGCTGCTGATCATCGCCGAGGAGGTCGACGGCGAGGCGCTCGCGACGCTGGTGGTGAACACCTTGCGCGGCGTGATCAAGGCCTGCGCGGTCAAGGCGCCGGGATTCGGCGACCGGCGCAAGGCGATGCTCGAGGACATCGCGATCCTCACCGGCGGGATGGTGATCTCCGAGGAGGCCGGCCTGACGCTCGAGAAGGCCAAGCCGGAAGCGCTCGGGCGCGCAAAGCGCGTCGAGATCGACCGCGAGGACTCCACTATCATCGGCGGTGCCGGCGATCCGCAGCGCATCGCGGCGCGCGTGGCCCAGATCAACCAGCAGCACGACGAGGCAACCAGCGACTACGACAAGGAAAAGCTCAAGGAGCGCGCCGCCAAGCTCGGCGGCGGCGTCGCGGTAATCAAGGTCGGGGCGGCCACCGAAACCGAAATGAAGGAACGCAAAAGCCGCACCGATGACGCGCTGCATGCGACCCGCGCCGCGGTCGAGGAAGGGATACTCCCGGGAGGCGGCGTCGCGCTGCTGCGCGCGCAGGCGCGGCTCGCAGCGCTGCGCGGCGCCAACCAGGACCAGGATGCGGGGATCCAGATCGTGCTGCGGGCGCTCGAAGACCCGCTGCGCCAGATCGTGCGCAATTCAGGCGGCGAGCCGGCAGTGGTGGTGCAGCGCGTAGCTGACGGCGCCGGCGACTACGGCTACAACGCCGCGAGCGGCGAGTACGGCGACCTCGTGAAGATGGGCGTGCTCGATCCGTGCAAGGTCGTGCGGGCGGCGCTGCAGAACGCGGCATCGATCGCGGGCCTGATCCTCACCACGGATTGCATGATCGCGCAGATACCGCAGCCGGAGCGCGCCGCCGCGCCGGAGATGATGTAGCGTCAGCCGAGCAGCAGCGCGCCCAGCACGCCGCCCGCGGCGAGGATCCAGAGCGGATTGAGCCTCGTCAGGTAGATCGTGGCGGTGCTCGCTGCGGCGATCCCGGCATAGCGCCAGTCGAGTCCGACTGGCGTGGCCAGCACGTAGCCGCCCGCGAGCGCCAGCCCGACGGTCATCGGCAACAGAGCGCGTTTGGTCAGCTTGACCCATGTCGCCTCGCGGAATTTCTCCCACAGGCCGCCGACCCAGTACGCCAGCACCGCTGCCGGGAAGCAAAATGAGGCGAGCGCGAGCAGCGCACCGCCGATACCCGCCATCTTCCAGCCGATCAGGCTGGTGAACAGAATGTTCGGCCCGGGCGCGGCCTGCGAGAGCGCGAACAGCTGGGTGAATTCCGAAGGCGTGACCCATCCCTTCACGTCGACCACGATGCGCTGCATCTCCGGCAGGATCGAGCTGATCCCGCCGACGGAGATCAGCGAGAGCAGCGCGAAATAGAGCATGAGTTCAAGCACGCGCCTACGCCCAGCCTCGCCGCGCCGCGAGGAACGCCAGTGGCAACGCGATCGGCAGCACGAACATCAGCGAAACGCGCGCGATGCCCACCGCGACGAAGCACGCGGCAACGAGTGCGAGCGCGACTGGCAGGCGCGCAATCGGCCGGCACAGCTTGAGCGCGGTTCCGATGAACAGCCCCGCACCCGCGGTTCCCACGCCGGTCACCACCGCCTTCACCATCGGGTGCGATACCCATTCGGCATATAGCGACGCGAGCATCAGCACCCAGACGAAGGGCAGCGCGAACAGGCCGAGGAACGCGACCACCGAGCCCGCGAGGCCGAACCAGCGCCGGCCGAGCACCACCGCGCAGTTTCCGATGTTGGGCCCCGGGAGGAACTGGCATAGCGTCAGCACCTCGGAGAAGTCCTCGGGCGAGAGCCAGCGGCGCTCTTCGACCATCACGCGATGCGCCCAAGGCAGCACGCCGCCGAACGCGCGTGCGCCAATCGACAGGAAACCGAGGAACAGCTCGCCCAGCCCCGCAGGGGGTTGCGGGCCCGCCGGCGTTGGCGGATCCATCAGATCCAGTCGAGCGAATCCGGCAGCTCGCCCGGCAATACCCGCTCGCCAAGCGTGGCGAGCTTGCCGTACTGCCCGTCGGTATAGAGCAGCGACCGCCCTTTCTTGCCGGCGACGATGTGCTCGACGCTGCCGATGAAAAGCGTGTGCGTGCCGTGAGCGAATTCCTTCTCGACGCGGCAATCAAACGACACCAGCGCATCGACCAGCACCGGCGCACCGGTGGCCAGGCGCGTCCAGTCCTCGGATCTGAAGCGGTCCTCGCCGCTTTGCGTCCCGCTGAACGCGCGCGAGAGCTCGACATGCTCGGCGCGCAGCACGTTGATGCAGAACATCCGGCTCTTGCCGATCGCGTCGTGCGTCGAGGCCTTGCGGTTCACGCATACCAGCAGCGCGGGCGGTTCGGCCGAAACGGACGTCACGGCCGTCGCGGTCATCCCGTAGCGGTGCCCCGCGTGCGCGGTGGTGATGAGCGTGACCGCCGCAGCGAGGCTGCGCATGCCGAGCCGGAACTGATCGGCGCCGACGAGTTGAGCGGCATTCTTGTCCATCTGCGCAGTGTACTAAGGAACTTCATATTTCGTCGTCCCCGCATTACAGGGTCTTGAGAAAACCCAGCAGCAATTCATTGACCGCCGCGGCGCGCTCGCGCTGGATCCAGTGGCCGGCCCGTTCGAGAATGTGGCAGCCGCGAATGCCCGGCAGCGTGCCGGGAAAATTCTCGATCTGCGCCTTCGAGGCGGGAAATTTCAGCACGCCATCGCGCGCGCCGGCAATGAACATCGAAGGCTGCCGGATGATGCACCCGCGCCACGGCCCGAGCAGTTCCCACGAGCGCCGCAGATTGCGATACCAGTTCAGCCCGCCGCGAAATCCGGCGCGCCGGAACTCGCCGGCGTAATAGGCGAGATCGTCCCGGCTCAGCCAGGGCGGCAGCGCCTCGGGGTCGATGGTGTTGTCGAGGAATCCCTTGCCCGGCGCAAGCAGGCCGAAGCTGGATCGCTCGGGCGCATCGCCCGAGCCGCTGAAATAGATGCGGCGCAGCGTAGCCTCGACATCGCGCTCGAACTCGCTTTCCGCAACGCCCGGCTGCTGGAAATACTGCATGTAGAAAGTCTTGATGCCGAGTTTTTGCAGCGCGCCCAGAAAATCGACGTGGCCGGGGGGCGAAAAGGGCACGCTCATGCCGACCACCGCGCGGAAAATATCGGGCCGCAGCATCGCCGAGTTCCAAGCCACCGGCCCGCCCCAATCGTGACCGACGATCACCGCCTGGTTTTCGCCCAGCGTCTTGACCAGCTCGACCATGTCGCCGACCAGGTGCAGCAGCGTGTATTGCTCGATCTCCTGCGGCGCCTCGGTGCCGCCATAGCCGCGCATGTCGGGGGCCACGGCGCGGTATCCGGCGGCCGCCAGCGCCTTCAGCTGGTGCCGCCACGAGTACCAGGATTCAGGCCAGCCGTGACAGAACAGCACCAGCGGGCCGCTGCCCTGCTCGGCCACGCGCATCCTGATGCCGTTGGCCTGGATCTCGCGGAAACTCGGCTCGCTCATGGCATCCCCCTGGAATGGTCGCTGCGATGATATGGCAACATCGCTCTTGCACACCAGTATCGATTCATCAGACAAGGAGGCAATACATCATGAAAGCATTCGCTCCTCTCGCGCTGGCCGCAACGCTCGCGCTCGCGGTCCTCGCACCGCAGAATGTCCACGCACAAACGTATCCGGCCAAACCGGTGCGCCTGATCGTCCCGTACGCCCCGGGCGGCGCGACCGACATCATTTCCCGCGCGGCAGCCATCGAACTGACCAAGACGCTCGGCCAGTCGGTCACGGTGGACAACCGTCCGGGTGCGGGCGGCAACCTCGGCTCGGAGATAGCCGCGCGGTCCGCACCCGACGGCTACACGATGGTGACCTCCGCCAGCAGCCTGCACGGCATCACCCCGTTTCTGTACACGAAACTGAACTACGACCCGAACAAGGACCTCGTCCCGGTCATCGTGCTGGCCTCGTTTGCCAACGTGCTGGTGGTAAATCAGGGAGTGAAGGCGAATTCGGTGAAAGAGCTCATCGCGCTCGCGAAGGCGCAGCCGGGCAAGCTTACCTGCGCATCGAGCGGCAGCGGCTCCACGATCCACATGTCGTGCGAGATGTTCAAGCACATGCTCGGCCTGGACATCACGCACATTCCCTACAAGGGCAGCGGACCGGCGGTCACCGACCTGATGGGCGGGCAGGTGGACATGATGTTCGACAATATTCCGTCGTCCATATCGCACATCCGCTCCGGCAAGCTGCGCGCGCTCGCCACCACGGGCGCACAGCGCGCGGCGTCGCTGCCGGACCTGCCGACCATGGCCGAGGCCGGCGTGCCCGGCTACGAGTCCACCGCGTGGTTCGGCCTCGCGATGCCCGCAGGCACGCCGAAGGAGATCATCGCCAAGATGAATGCCGAGGGCCAGAAGGCCACCAAGGCGCCCGAGTTCATCAAGCGCATGAGCGACCTCGGCTACGACATCGTCGGCGGCACGCCCGAACAGATGGCCGCGATGATCCAGGACGAAATCAAGCGCTGGGGCCCGATCGTGAAGGCTTCGGGCGCCAAGGTCGACTGAGCAATGGCTGACGCGGTTCTCGTGACCAGCGTGAGCCGCCGCGTCGGGCGCGGCGGATGCGCTGCGCTGACGACTCGTCACGCGCGCAGGGCAAGTGCCGCCGATGGCGGGCCGGAAAATTCCATCACGCCGTCCTCAACCTTCCCGAACCTGAGCATCATGAGGTCGCGCGCGTAGTTCTGGTGCAGCTTCCACGGCACCCTGGACCCTTGCTTCGGGAACTTGTGCAGCGAACGCTGGAAATAGCCGGAGGAAAAATCGATCCACGGCTCTTCGGTGATGGAGGGGTCGGTATTTCGCGGGGTGCACTGCCGAAGCCCGCGCTTCTTCATGTGGTTCAGAAGCCGGCAGACGTACTCGCAGGTCAGATCGCACTTCAGCGTCCACGACGCATTCGTGTACCCGAACGCCGACGCCAGGTTGGGCATGTCGCTGTACATCATGCCCTTGTAGTTCAGCGTCCTGGCAAGGTCGACGCGTTCGCCGTCGACCGTGATCTGCAGGCCGCTCAGAACCTGCAGGTTCAGGCCGGTCGCGGTCACGATCAGGTCGGCCTCGAGTTCGGCGCCCGACCGCAGCTTCAGGCCCTTCTCGGTGAAGGTCTCGATCTGGTCGGTGACCACGGACGCACGCTTGGTCTTGATGGCCTGGAAGAGATCGCCGTTCGGCACCAGGCACAGCCGCTGCTCCCAAGGGTTGTAGCGCGGCGTGAAATGCCTGTCGACGTCGTAGTCGGGCCCCAGCGCCATACGCACGCCGCCCAGAATCAACTGCTTCGCGCGCGCCGGGTTGCGCCGGCACAGGTTGAAGAAGTACATGCCGAGCAACACCCGCTTCCAGCGCGTGATGCCGTAGGCGAGCCTGGACGGCAGGTAGCGGCGCAGCCAGTTCGCCATGCCGTCTTCTGCGGGCCGCGCGACGACGTAGGTGGGCGAACGCTGCAGCATGGTCACGTGCGCGGCCTTTTTTGCCAGCTCCGGCACCAGCGTCACGGCCGTGGCGCCGCTGCCGATCACCACCACGCGCTTGCCGGCGTAGTCGATGTCGTCGGTCCACTTCTGCGGGTGCACGATGCGGCCTGCAAAGCGCTCGGTGCCGGGAAATTCAGGCGTATAGCCTTCAGCGTAGCTGTAGTAGCCGCCGCACACGAAGAGGAAATTGCAGCTGATGCGCACCAACTCATTCGCGCTGCCGCGCTCGGCCTCGACTGTCCACTTCGCGTCCTGTGTTGACCAGGATGCGCGCTTGACCTGGTGGCCGAAGCGGATTTTGCGGTCGATGCCATGGTCTCTTGCCGTGTCCTGCACGTACTTCAGGATCGACGGCCCGTCGGCGATGGCCTTCGCCTCTTCCCACGGCCGGAACGAGTAGCCGAGCGTGTACATGTCCGAATCGGAGCGAACGCCCGGGTAGCGGAACAGGTCCCAAGTGCCGCCGATGCGCTCGCGGCCCTCGAGGATGGCGTAGCTTCGGTCGGGGCAACGGGCCTGCAGGTGGTAGCCAGCGCCGATGCCGGAAAGGCCCGCGCCGACGATCAGCACGTCGAAATGTTCGATGGTCATGGTGCCAAACCTGTTCAGAATACCACCAGGGCGCGGCCAGTGCGCTGACACACTGCGCTAGGCCGCTTTAACTTGATTCGCACGGCCGCCGGCCTCGACGCTTACCGTCAGCGCCGCACCAGCGAGTCGGGGATCACGGCGGGTTTCCTCGGCGTCGAAGGCGCAGGTTGTATACACTTACCACTTGATCGCAACATTCAAGCGCACGGGCAAACGGGTTCTTCCTGCGGGCGTCGCCGCTCTCGGAATCGCGCTTGGCGCATTCAGGGGAGATCTAGCGGCAGCGGACCCGCCGGCGCCGTCGGTCGACTGGTCCCGCGCCGAGCTTGTGACCGTTCAAATGGTGGAGGATCGCTTCATTCCGAATCAGTTCCTCTTTCGGCATGGCGTTCCCTATCGTCTGCATCTGGAAAACAACGGCAGTGAAATGCACGAATTCACGGCACCCGAATTCTTCAAGGCGATCGTCGTGAAGAATCCCGAGGTCCTGGAGCGGGAACAAAATGAAGTGTTGCTGCACCCGAATGAGCGCAAGGACCTCTATTTCGTCGCGCCCAAGCCCGGCCATTACGCGTTGATCTGCGCGGATCACGACTGGGACGGCATGCAGGGCGACATCACCGTCGAGTAGTCTGGACGGCGTTTCAGTCAAACGGCCATGGCATCGACTTCGGCAGCGTCATCGCGGGAAGCGCGGCCGGCGCCTTGTCGCGCTCGGGCGCGTCGACCGCGCGCCATCACGGCGTGACGCGGTCCACATGCGCGGGCTCGATAGGTTGTTTGCGTTCAGTTCTGGATCACTTGCGCTTCGACGTCCTTTGGCCACCACGGCGGAAAATGGCGTCGGCTTCCTTCTTCTGCACGTCCGACATGCCGGCATAGAGAGCCGCGAAAACCGGCGTAAGTCGCTTGATTCCGTCTGCGTGGGCATCGGTTATCTCACCGTAGGACTTGAGATCGTCGACAGCAGTCATTGTCTTGGCATGTTCAAACCGGCTGCGCGTAAGTGCATCCATCGATTTTGCATTTTCGCGCATCACCTCAGCGACCTTGGTCCACTGGTCTTCCTGTGCCGGTGTGATTTTGAGCTTGGCGTGCATATCGGCAATACGTGCTTCGACGCGGGGCTCGCCAGTAACCTTTGCAGCGAATACGACACCGGGACCGAAGGCGATGACGGCGAACAGCACCGCCGACGCAACAGCGTGGGCAACTGCATACGTGGACTGATCGCTGCTTCGTTTCATAAATTGTCTCCATCCTGGGGTAAGCACTGGCGTTTCGACCGACTGGCAATTCCGGGCGGGGCTACGGTTTTCGTTTCTGATCTTCTTCCTCGGCTTTTTTCCGCTCGGCCGATTTAGGCGCCGCAGGCGCCAGCTTCGGAGCGGGCGGCTGTGCTGCGGGCGGCGGTTGCGGCGGCGGCGTTGGTCGCGCGGCCGGTGCCGGCGGCCGGACGGGCGGTGGCGCGACTTGCGGCGCCGCTGCCGGTGCCACGGGTTGCACACGCGGCTCGGGCCTCGCACGTTGTGGTGCTTGCGCGATCGGTACGGGCGGAAGTACTGGCGGCGACGCGATTGGCGGTGGCCTGACCTGTGGCGGTACGACCAGGGGCGGCGCCGGCCGTGCGATCGCTCGCACAGGCGGCTCGGGCCTTGCCCGTTGCGGTGCTTGCGCAATCGGTACGGGCGGACGTACCGGCGCTGACGCGATTGGCGGCGATGTCACCGGCGGTCGCTCGACCCGGGGTGGCACCGCAGGTGTCACGATTCGATCGCGCTGCGCGGGCCTGGCCACTTGCTGCGGTGGTTGCGTAACTGCTGCAGACGGACCAGCAGGCGGTGACGCGATTGGCGGCGACGTCACCGGCGGCCGCTCGACCCGGGGTGGCGTCGCGGGTGTCACGACTTGATCGCGCTGCGCGGGCCTGGCCGCTTGCTGCGGTGGTTGCGTAACCGCTGCGGACGGACCAGCGGGCGGTGGCGATATTGGCGGCGACGTCACCGGTGGTTGCTCGACCCGGGGTGGCGCCGCTGGTGTCATTACCTGATCGGGTCGTCCGCGCCCATCTTTGGATCTGCCGGCCGGCGGCGGGGGTGCGGTCGGCGGCTTTGCTTGCGCGGTGGCGACAACGGTGACTTTGGGTGCCGGCACCGGCGTAACCGGTTTCAATGCCTTGCGCGCCGCTTCTTCAAGCGGCGTGCCCGGCTTTGCCGCCAGTTGCTGTTGCTGCGCGGCCAAGCCGACGGGCGCCGCCGGGGGTGCGCTGCGAGCGACGATGGCACGCTCGCGGTTGGGCGGCTTGGCGCCGGGGGCCGCGGCGCCATGCAAACTTTGCGGTACCGGCGCCACGGGGGCGACCGCCGAGACCAGGGCGCTGACGATCGCGTCTTTGGACACCGGCACCGCTGCCTTCGCCACCGACTGCGCGTGCGCGAACGCGGTCGTCGGCACGGCGACAACCGCGCCGGGCACCTGCCGGTTGCCATATACGATCTTGGCCACGTTGGTGGTGTTGTAGACGTTGGTGATCGTGGCAGTGTTGATCCTCGTGTTGCTGCGGTTTATCTTGTCGAAATAGCCGCGGCTCGCGGCATAGGACGGCCGGTAGACGTCGCGCGGCGCAAGCGGAAACCAGGCGACAGCGCCGCCGCTGCCGAGGGAAATCGATAACTGAAAATTGCTGCCGCCGACAAAGGCGACCAGCGCGGGTGCATAGACCGCCCGCGCAGCGAGCGGACCAGGCACCCAGCCCCAGGTGCCGCGGAGATTGGCCCAGCGGCCGTAATGCGACACGGCAAAGCCCCAGGGCGCGTCGTCCACCCACGTCCAGCCCCACGGGTCGACCCACGCCCAATGTCCCTCGTGGTACGGCGTCCAGCCGGCGGCCACGCGATTCGGCACCCAGACGTTGCCGTAACCCGGGTCGGTGCGCCAGGTGCCGTTGGTATCGAGGTCTTCATAGCCGACCACGTCGCTCGATACGTAACGCGCGGATGCCGAATTGTCGCTGAGGCGATCACGGTCGCTTGCCCAGCGGTCGAAATCGTCATTACGCAGCGCTTCAACGGGCTGATAGTCGCGCAGGCCGGTGCCCGCGAATCGATAGCCTTTACCGGAATCGATCACGTATGACGCGCCGTCGCCATACACCTCGCCCTGCCCGCTTTGCACCATCACCGCCGTTGCGTTACCTGCAGGATCCACCTCGATGCGGTATTCGCCGGGCTGGCGCAGCGTGAACGCGAGGTTCGGCGTGTCGACCTCAAAGGCCTGGCCGGGGTCGAGGCGGCGCACCCGGACTTTCAGCGTACCCTGCGCCAACTGCACCTGCGCGATGTGGTCGTCGAGATTGAGCAGGGTTACGCTGGTGCTGGCACCCATGCGCAAAGCCGCTCCACCGACTTGCACTTCGGCGCGCGAATCGACATCAGCCCAAAGGCGGTCGCCGGTGGTCAGCGGCCGATTCAGCGGCGCCTGCACCCAATCGTCTTCACCGGCGGGCGAAAAACTGACCGCCCCCGACACATAGCCGAGACGCGCAGCGCGCGATGGCGGGTCCGCCGCGGCCCAGCCGCTCAGGGCGAACACGGCGATGCCGGCTAGCAAGACCCAAAGCCGTGGGCGGGAAGTTGGCATTTGCATGGGGATGCTTGACATAGGAATGCGCCGCGAAACAGTTCAAACAGCCGGAGGCGAAAAAGTCTGCGGCGACATTCCGCAACGGCTCGCGGAAGCGTAAGACCGCACCACCAAAACGCCACGATCCAGATTATAATTTTCTACTTCGAAGCGAGGTCGTTCTGTGCGATAGCACACATATCGAGGATTGTTACTGCAACCTATGATTCAGCCAGTCGGGCGTCTTGATCACCGACCTGCCCGCTTTAGCGCTACCAGTTGGCGGTTTGCAATGTCCAGGTTATGAGCACATCCCGCGCTTTCCAGATGGCCATCGTTCTGCTTGCCACAGGGTGCGCAGCAGCGCATTGGGAGAAGCCCGGCGCGGATGCGGCCAGCGCGGAAAGCGACCTGCTGGCCTGCCGTCAGAGCGCCCAAGTAACCGTGGGAAGGGACCCTGCGCTGAACAGTATCGTGCGGCCGGCGGCCGCGAGGAACGGGTTGGTCACGATGCAGTCCTCGCAGGAGCTGAACTCGGAGCGCCAGATGCGCGAGTTCCAGGCGACCCAGGAATGCATGCGCGCGAAGGGCTACCGGTTGAAACCCGCGGCGGCACGGTGAACTGCCTTCCCTTCCCGATTACGGTCTTACCAAATTGCCAAATACCGCATCAGTGATGATGATGCGATCAATCGTGCGAGGGCAATGCGCCTCTAATACCTCGCGTTCCCCGGCGTCCTCGGAAACGGAATCACATCCCGCACATTCGACAGCCCCGTGACGTAGGCCACCGTCCGCTCGAACCCCAGCCCGAACCCCGCATGCGGCACCGTGCCGTAGCGGCGCAGATCGCGATACCACCCATAGTTCGACTGGTCGAGTCCGCTCTGCTCCATCCGCGCATCCAGAACCTCGAGCCGCTCCTCGCGCTGGCTCCCGCCGATGATCTCGCCGATCCCCGGCGCGAGCACGTCCATGGCCGCAACGGTCTTGTCGTCGTCGTTCAAGCGCATATAGAACGCCTTGATGCCCTTCGGGTAGTTCATGACGATCACCGGCTTCTTCGCATGCCGCTCGGTCAAATAGCGTTCATGCTCGGACTGAAGATCGATCCCCCACTTCACCGGAAACTCGAACTTCTCCTTCGAGCGCCCGAGCACGGCAATCGCCTCGCCGTAGTCCATCCGGACGAACTCGGAGTCGACGATCCCCTGCAGCTTGGCGATCAGCCCCTTCTCGATCCGCTCGTCGAAGAAGGCCATGTCCTCCGGACGTTCGCTCAACAAAGTCTCGAAGACGTTTTTCAGCAACGCCTCGGCGAGGCTCGCGTTGTCCGACAGATCCGCGAACGCGATCTCCGGTTCGACCATCCAGAACTCGGCCAGGTGCCGGCTGGTGTTGGAATTCTCGGCGCGGAAGGTCGGACCGAAGGTATAGACCTTCGAGAGCGCGAGGCAGTAGGTTTCCACGTTCAACTGCCCCGACACGGTGAGGAAGGTCTCGCGCCCGAAGAAGTCCTGCGCGAAGTCGACCTTTCCATCCGCGGTGCGCGGCAGGTTCGCGAGGTCAAGTGTGGAAACGCGAAACAGCGCCCCCGCTCCTTCCGCATCCGATGCGGTGATGATCGGCGTGTTGACCCAGAGGAAACCGTGGTCGTGAAAAAAGCGATGAATCGCCTGCGCGATCGTGTGCCGCACCCGCGTCGCCGCGCCGATCACGTTGGTGCGCGGCCGCAGGTGTGCAACCTCGCGCAGGAATTCGAGCGTGTGCGGCTTCGGCTGGATCGGGTAGGAGTCCGGATCCTCCACCCAGCCGACGACCCTGAGCGCAATGGCCTGCATCTCGAACGGCTGTCCATTGGCGGGCGACGCGACGATGCTGCCGGTAGCTTCGACCGCACAACCTGCGGTCAGACGCAGCACTTCATCCGCATAGTTGGTGAGCGTGCTGGGGACCACCACCTGGACCGGATGAAGCGACGAGCCGTCCGAGACGTGCACGAACGAGATGCCCGCCTTCGAATCGCGCCGGGTGCGCACCCAGCCGCGGACGGTGACGGGCGCATCGGCCGGTGCCCGGCCGGCAAGGATGCCGGAGCAGGAAATGGAGGACATGTCGCGATGTTATCAAGCGGGAGGCGTAAGCTTCGCCGAATCGCAGACAGATTGGAAGACGCGACAACCCCCCATGGCACTCAAACGTCCGAAAGGCGCCTCCGGCACACTGGTCGTGCTCGAGCATGCGTCGAAGATACTCAAGGACAATCCGCTCGGCGATCCGCACCTGCGCAAGCTCGCGGTGTGGCTGCCGCCGCAATACGACGAAGGCCCGGGCAGGCGCCGCTTCCCGGTGCTCTATGACCTAGTCGGCTTCACCGGCTCCGGCCTCGCGCACACCAACTGGAAGCCGTTCGGCGACAACGTCCCGGAACGCGCGGCGCGGCTGATCCGCGAGCAGAAGATGGGTCCGGCGATTGTCGTGTTTCCGGACTGCTTCACCGCGCTCGGCGGCAACCAGTACGTGAACTCGTCCGCGATCGGCAACTACGCGGACTATCTCACGCGCGAGATCATTGCCTTCGTCGACCGAGAGTTCCGCACGCTGGCAGGCCGCGAGCATCGCGGCTGCTTCGGCAAGTCATCCGGCGGCTACGGCGCGATCGTTCACGGCATGAAGTACGCGAAATACTGGGGAGCGGTCGCCGACCATTCCGGCGACGCGTATTTCGATTTCATCTACTGGCACGACTGGCCGAACACGTTGAACGATCTCGCCAGACATCGCGCGCCGAAGCGCAAAGCCGGCGCCTACGACGCGCGCCGCGAGGCGAACCGCAAGGGCCTCGCCGAGGGGTTCGACGACGGGCGCATCAGGCGCTTTCTCGCGCAGGTGTGGAAAAAGGAGAAGCTGACGACAGCGCAGGGACACTGCATGATGAACCTGTGCATGGCGGCCACCTACGACCCGGACCCGAAGGCGCCGCTGGGTTTCCGCGTTCCGTTCAACCTCGAATCGGGCGAAGTCATCGAGCAGCGCTGGAACAGGTGGCGCGGGCACGACCCGATCAACCTGGTCGCGAAATACCGCGACAACTTGAAGTCGCTGCGCGGCATCTACATCGATTGCGGCTGGCGCGACCAGTATCACATCCACTACGGCGCGCGCATCCTGTCCAAGCGCCTTGCGACCGCCGGCATCCGGCACACCTACGTGGAATTCGACGACGACCACTCGGATGTCGACTACCGGATGGACACGAGCCTGCCGTTCCTCTACGGGGCATTGAAACCTTAGGACGAGGAGTATTTCAGTTGCGTGAAATCCTGCAATACCTGAAAGACCACGGCGAGCAGCTCGACTCGGAGATCGCCACCGGGACGAGAATCTCGCTTGCAGAGGTGCGCCTTCGCGTGTCTGACCTGTCAGCCCGGGGGGAAGTGATGACGTGCCGTGTGACTCGATTCAAGAACGGCACGAAGAGCGAGGGATTGCTCTGCCGGGTGGCGGGATTCAGTCCGCCGGCCGCCCCCGGCAGGAAGACGAAGGCGCCGATGTAGGCGGACGCGATTCCCAATTGAAAAGCCCCGCGGTCAGGCGGGGCTTTTCTTTTGCCACTATCCGTGGCAGTGCCGTAGTAACGGCAGACTCAGGACACTTGCGTGTCGTTTCACGTCAACTGGCTTCTCATGGTCATCGCTATAGAGTCTCCTCTTGCCGCGTGGATTCGGTGCACCGTGAATGGGTCGGCCACGCATTCACTTTACTCCCTGACTGCCGCCAGTCAATGCATTCGCCGAGAAGCGCATGATTGTTGACAATTCGCGTCAGCCCGCCGCCGCGACGATCCGCTCGGCAGTGATCGGCAGATCGCGCACGCGCACGCCGAGCGCATCGAACACCGCGTTGCCGATCGCGGCCGCGGTAGGGCCCAGCGCCGCCTCGCCCGCGCCGCTCGAAGCCTCTTCCGGCCGGTCCAGGATCTCGACCTCCACCGCCGGAACCGCGGAGAAGCGCAGGATCGGGTAGGTTTCCCACGCATCGCTCGTCACGCGCGTGCGATCGAAGCGCACCGCCTCCTTCAGTGTCCAGCTTGCGGCCTGCACCGCCCCGCCCTCGATCTGGTTCGCGACGCCGTCGGGATTCACCACCCGCCCCGCGTCGACGGCGATCACCAGCCGCCGCACGCGTATCTCCCTTCCGGCCTCGACTTCGGCCGCCACCGCGCAGTACGCACCCGAATTCTTGTAGCGCGCATAGCCGATCCCGTGCCCGCATCCCTCGCGGCGCTGCCAGCCGCGCCAGCCGGCGCGTGCCGAGGCCGCCTCGATCACCGCCTTCGCGCGCGGGTCGGACAGGTATCGCAGGCGCAGCTTCACCGTATCCTCGCCCTGCTCGGCCGCGATTTCGTCGAGAAACGACTCGATCGCGAATACGTTGGCGAACGCACCGAGCGAGCGCAGCGCCGAGGTGCGCAGCGGCATGTCGAGCAGGCGATGGTTGACGATGCGGCGCGCGGCGAACTCGTACGGCGGAACCGCGTTGCGGTCGGCGCCGCCGCCGTTGGCGAGCGGCGGGTTGACCGCGAGCAGCCGCTCGCTCGGGTTCTCCCTATGCCAGGCAGCCAGCAGCGCAGGCGACTTCGCACGGCCGGGGCGCGAGGTATGGCCGTTGCTCCAGAGTTCGTGGCGCCAGCCGACGATCGCGCCGGCGGCATCGAGATCGGCTTGCAGTTCGATTGCCATCGCCGCGCCAAACGGCGACCAGGCGAGTTCGTCCGCACGCGACCACTGCAAGCGCACCGGCCGGCCGTTCGCAGCGCGGGCGAGCAACGCAGCATCGAACGCGACATCGTCCGCGCCGTTGTGCCCGTAGCAGCCGGCGCCCTCCGCATGCTCGACGGTGATGCGCTGGGGCGGAACCCCGAAAGCGAGCGCCAGATCGGTGCGCAGGTTGTAGATGCCCTGGCTGTGCGTCCAGACGTGCAGCGCGTCGCCACGCCACTGCGCGAGCGCGCACGAGGGCGCAATCGATGCGTGCGCCAGATACGGCCGGCTGTAGCTCGCGCGCAGGGTCTTCGCTACGCACGCCTGCGCGTCCGGCGCACGCTCGTCCACGACTTTCGTTTCCGCCCGCTGCGCCATCAGCCAGTCCTTGAGACCGGCCGCATCCGGGAGGGTCTCCGCCTCGCTCCAGCGCGTGTCGGCCGCAAGCCGCGCGAGCGCCTTGACCGCCGTTTCCTCGCGATCGGCCAGCACGCCGGCGAAATTCCCGTCGCGCACCACGCCGATTACGCCGGCCAGGGCTTGCGTGCGCCCGGCATCGAGCGACTCGAGCCGGGCGAACGGCGAAACGGGCCGCAGCACGCGAGCATGCAGCATTCCCGGCAGTTCGAGGTCGTGCACGAAACGCGGCCGCCCGAAAATCTTGTCCGGCAGATCGAGGCGAGGTGCGGCGGCGCTGGCAACGTCAAGCGCCGCCGCGGGCTTGGGCGCCACCGTTCCGGTCGCGTTGCGCGCGAGCAGCCCGTCATCGGCGATCTGCCAATAGCTGGTGCGCGCTCCGCTCGCAGCAATGATTTCGCCGTCTGCGATGCGCAACAGTTCCACCGGAACACCGAGCTTCGCGGCGGCGGCTGCAAGGTAGATCGAGCGTGCCTCGGCGCACGCGTAACGCAGCGCGCTGCCCGATTCCTGGATCGAAAGGCTGCCCGAGGTGACCGCTTCGTCGGGGCTGCGTGCGGTACTCGCCGGGATCATCCGAACGCGCTCGAACGCGACGTCGAGTTCCTGCGCGGCGATCTGCGCAAGCGCCGTGGCGATTCCCTGCCCGATCTCGACCTTGCCGACGGACACCTCCACCACGCCATCGGCGCCGATGCGCAGCCACTGCGACAGCCGCCGGTTGACGTGCAGGCTCCCGGGGAGCCGCGGCGCGCCGCTCGCCTGGTCCGAGCCGACCCGGTACGCGAGGTTCACGCGGCCTGTCCCGAACGAAGTTCCCGCGCGGCCCGCAACACGGCGCGCACGATGCGGTTGTGCGTGCCGCAGCGGCACAGATGCCGGTCGAGCGCCGCGCGCACTTCGACATCGGAGGGGTCCGGGTTGCGCGCAAGCAGCGCCGCGCAAGTCACGAGGATTCCGGAGGAACAGTAACCACATTGCGCGGCCTGCTCGACGATGAACGCGCGTTGCAGCGCGTGCGGGCGCTCCGGGGTGCCAAGCCCCTCCACGGTGGTGATGCGCTTGCCGGCCGCAGCCCACAGCGGCGTGTCGCACGCGGGCACCGCGCGATCGTCGAGCAGGATGTAGCAGGCGCCGCACTGGTCGGTGCCGCAGCCGTAGCGCGTGCCCTTAAGGCCGAGCTGATTGCGCAACGCGTAGACGAGCGGAGTGTCCTCGGCGGCCTCGACTGCATGCTGCGCGCCGTTGACGTTCAGCAGCACTGCGTCAATCCACCTTTGCGCCGGAGAGCTTGACGACCTTCGCCCATTTCTCGATGTCCTGGCGCAGGTACTGGCCGAACTCCTCGGGGGTCATGCTCATCGGCACCGCGCCCTGCTTCCCCCAGGCTTCCCTTACGTCCGCGCTGTTGACGATTTTCACGATCTCGGCGTTCAGCCGGTTTACGACCGGCGCGGGGGTTCCCGCAGGCGCCATCAGACCGAGCCAGATGGTCGCTTCATAACCGGGAACGCCGGCCTCGGCCACCGTCGGCACTTCCGGCAGCACCGACGAGCGCGCCTTGCCCGTGGTGCCGAGCGCCTTCAATTTTCCGGCGCGCACGTTCGGCGCCATGGTGGTGATTGCGTCGAACATCATCTCGACCTGCCCGCCGAGCAGGTCGGTGCGCGCGCCTGCGCTGCCCTTGTAAGGCACGTGCACGATCTCCACGCCCGCCATCGCCTTGAACAGCTCTCCGGCCATGTGGTAGGGGGTGCCGGGACCCGAGGACGCGTAGTTCATGCCGTTGGGTTTCGCCTTCGCCACGGCAATAAACTCCGCAAGCGAGCTGGCGGGCACCTTCGGGTGCACCACCAGCACCAGGTCTGAATAGTTCACTGGCGCGACCGGAACGAAATCACGCATCAGATCGAACGGCTTTTTCGGAATCAACGATTCGTTGGTGGTATGCGTATTCGACATCATCAGCAACGTGTAGCCGTCGGCCGGCGACTTTGCCACTGCATCGGTGCCGATCAACGAACCGCCGCCGGGCCGGTCCTCGATGACAAACGGTTGCCCGAGCGCCTCCTGCAGCCGCTGGCCGACGAAACGCGCGTAGACGTCCGCCGGGCCGCCGGCTGCAAACGGAACGATGATGCGCACCGCGCGCGCCGGGTACGCCTGACCCGAGCCCGTCGAAGCGGGCTGCGCCTGCGCGCTCGATGACGCGCATGCCGCGATCGCGGCCAGCGCAAAGCAAAAGAAACGCTGCATGCCACCCCCCATCAAGGCAGGCGGCTATTGTACGGCTAGGCCTTGGCGTCCTTAGGGATGAAGCGCAGCGCAGCCCCGTTATTGCAGTAGCGCAGCCCGGTGGGCGCAGGCCCGTCGTCGAACAGGTGGCCGTGATGGCCGCCGCAGTGCGCGCAGTGATACTCGGTGCGCGGCAGGATGATCTTGAAGTCCTTCTTGGTTTGGAACGCGCCCGGGATGGTCGTGAAAAAACTCGGCCAGCCGGTGCCACTGTCGAATTTCATCGCTGAAGTAAACAGCGGCAGCCCGCAGCCGGCGCAGACAAACACGCCGGCGCGCTTTTCCTTGTCGAGCGGGCTCGCGCCCGCGCGCTCGGTGCCCTCCTCGCGCAGCACGTTGTACGCCTGCGGGTCGAGCAGCTTGCGCCACTCCGGGTTCGGGCGCTTGAGCGTTTCAGTCGGTGAGGGAACCTGGGTACCTGCTGCGAGCAGATCCTTCCAGTTCTGTTGGAGAGCTTCCACGGCTTTGGCATCCTTCGGTGGGTTGGCGAAAACGCGTCCGGTGGCGCCTGAAAACAGCGCTGAGACGGCGAGAGTTCCAAGAAATTCACGGCGTTGCATGGTTCTATCCTCCGATGCCGGCATGCCACATTGGTCGGCGCAAGGCTAGCAGGCTTACAACATGCAGCATACACGCGGATTTTCCCATGCCGTTGGCTCGATTGCCGGGCCTGACCGGGATGGGTACGGTGCGCCGAGAGGGAGGTCCTTGGAAATGCGGAGCAGCGCAGCTCTGGACTCGGCCGGGCGATGGGCGAACCGGCTCGATCGCGCTGGCGGCGACCTGCGTGCTGTGGTTCCTAATATAGGTCCGCGAGGTAGTGCGCGAGATTGTCTATGTCCGCGTCGGAGAGCATCTTCGATACGCTCGCCATGTTGCCCGCATCGTTCGTCCGCCGTGCGGTCTTGAATTCCTTGAGTTGCTTGACCACGTATTCGTAATGCTGTCCCGCGACGCGCGGAATCTCGTTCTGCCCCATGAAGCCGCCGAGATGGCACATGGTGCATAGCACTTCGGCGGCCTTGTCCCTTCCCTTGGCCACCTTTGCGGGGTCCGGCTTGAAGCTGCCGCCGCGTGATTTCTGCGCCGCGAAAAACGCCGACAGGTCGAGCATGTCCTCACGCGACAGGTTGCCGACGAAAGGCACCATCTGCGGGTCCGTTCTGCGGCCTTCCTTGAAGTCCTTCAACTGCAGATACAGGTAGCGCGCGGTCTGTCCGGCGAGGATCGGGTAGGCCGGCTGGGACGAATTTCCGTTCGGCCCGTGGCAGGCGACGCAGATCTCGGCTTTCTTGCGCCCCGCCTCGACGTCCTGGCATTGAGCTGACGGGCCGAACATCGCCGCGGCTGCGGTGACCAGCAAGATCGCGAATTTGCGCTGCACCGGACAGGTTCCTGAAAAAAGCTGGGGGAACTGAATACCGGCAGGATCGCGGCATCAGGGCGCGCGGTGCGGCACACCGTAGCGCGCATAGATGGTCGTGAGCGCGCCCTCGGCGAGAAGCGAGCGAAGCGCCCCGTTGATCACTTCTACCATCGCGGCATCGGCTCGGCGCATGCCCACCGCCACCGGCCAGCGCAACTCAGGTTCGCTGTCCTCGGCGTGCGAAAAGCGCAATGCGGAATCACGGTGGGTAAGATTGTAGTAACCGATGGTTGCCGGAGAGACCGCTCCGGCATCCACCTCGCCACGCGATACTGCGTTGACGAGATCGTCCTCGAATCCGAAGGGAAAGATGCTGGCCGGCGTCCTGCTCACGATCAGGCTGGCGAGCGAGTTCATCAGCACGCCGACGCGCATTCCGACCCGCAAGTCCCGATCGGCCGCGACCGGCGCCTGGCCGGCGGCAAACACCAGCGACACGCCGCTCGACTGGTAGGGCCGTGGACAGCTCAACTCCCGGCCGACGCACGGCCGGATCGTCGATGGCGTCCATCAGCAGGTCGCAATCCACCGTCGAGGCACGCATCGTCGGCACCATCCAGTCAACGCGCAGCCGCACGCCCATTTTCGCGGCAATGGCCCGCGCGATCTCGATCTGGAAACCGGGTGCGCCGGGCTTATCGCTGGCGTACGGCAACGCGTTCGGATTGGCGCACACCGAGACCTCGCCTTTCTGCTTGACTTCCTCCAGCGGACGCGCCTGCGCAGCGTTGAACGCCAGCGCCGCCGCGAACAGAGCGGCAGCTGCGCGCACGATCAGCCGCAATACGAAGGGCAGCATCGGATCAGTTCTCCGGGCGGAGGCCGCGGATGTAGGCGACGATTGCGCGGATCTGTGTTTCGGAAAATGCGGAACCGAATGCAGGCATCTGTCCGGTCTTGCCGTTGCGGATGCGACTGGCGAGTGCTTCGTCGCTCGATTCGGAATTCATCAGTCGAGGCCCCTTGCCCACTTCGCGACCGCCCTTGGAGTGACACCAGCCGCAAGTGCCGGCAAAGAGTTTGTCCACATCGAATTCCTCCGCCGAGGCGCCGGTTTGCACCGCGGGAACGCCAGCGGCGGCTGCCGGAGGCCCGGTATGCGTACCCGACTGCATCGGGCCGGACTTTTCCTGTGCGTGGAGCGGAAAAGCGAGCATCGAAGCGAGCACCGCCCAATGCAATGTAGATGACTTCGCCATTTCAGGGCTGGCTGCAACCGGATGCGCGAGCGCGCGGACGCGGGCGGCGCCGCCCGCGTCCGTGAACGCGCGAACTACTGAAGCGCGAATACCTTGATCACGCCGGAGTCCTTCGGCATCTGCACAAATGTGCCACCGAAGAACGAACCGTAGTCATCGCCGGCGAGGCCGCCCCAGCCCGTCATCACGGCCACGTACTGCTTGCCTTTGGCCTTGTAGGTGATGATTCCGCCGTTGTGGCCCTGGCCGTCATTGTGGCTCCACAGCTCCTTGCCGGTGCTCGCGTCGTAGGCACGCAGGAAGCCGCGCGCATCGGGTACGAACAGCAGGTTCCCGCCGGTGGACAGCAGGCTCGCGAGCGGCGGTTCGGGGAACTTGATCTCCCACTTCATCGCGCCCGTGATCGGATCGCGCGCCGAGACATGGCCATACGCCTTGCCGCCCTCAGGATTCGTGATGTTGAAGTCCGCGCCGATGTTGAGTTGCGCCATCGGCTCGAGCACCGGCGTCGTCTTCTTGATCTCCAGGTCCATGCACCACTCGTTGCCCACCTTGTAGAGCAGCCCGGTCTTCGGATTGTAGGAGCCCATGTTCCAGCTCATGCCGCCGCCGATGTACGGGCACAGGTTCTTGTGCTTGCCCTCGGTCATGTCGCGCCGCCCTACCAACGTTCCGTCCGGCTTGATGTCCTGCACGAAGTTGATGTTCTTGATCAGCCGCCAGACGTTCTGCACCTTGGCGCTGCGGTCGTAGACCCACACGAACCCGCTCTTGCTGGGATGCACGGTGTACTTCTTGCCATCGCGCTCGAGCATGACGAATTCGCCCGTGGCGCTGTCGAAATCCCACACGTCGTGCGGCAGCTCCTGATGGTAGCTTTTCAGCTTGCCGGTGTCCGGGTCGAGAAGGACGACCGATGTCGTGTAGAGGTTGTCGCCTGGGCGCGCGCCCTTGGTCTTGTAGTCCGGGCCCGACCAGTCGTAGAGTGGCGCCGGATTGGCGGTGCCCCACCATACACTGTTGGTCTCCGGATCGTAGCCGCCGGCCATCCATCCGCCGCCTCCGCCCGTCTTCCAGGAATCGTTGAGCCAGGTGTTGCGTGCGTCGCCGTTGCCCTCCTCGCCGCCGGCCGTGTAGAAGCGCCAGCTCTGCTAATCCGGCACGCTCACGCTGATCGACGTCGCCAGCGACCAGATTGCAGGCGAGATCCGCGCGGGAACCAAGCCGCGCGGCCTGGTCGCGTCGAAAGACGGCGGCACGCTTTACGTAAGCGATCAGCCGAACAACGCTCTGCTGATCGTCGATGTTGCGCAGCGCCGCACCACCGGCCGCATCGACCTCGGCGAATCCCCCGAGGGCGTAGGCATCTCCCCGGACGGGATATGGGCGGTGGTCGCGATCGAACTGAGCAACAGCATCAGTTTCATCGATACGCGCACCAATACGGTGGCATTCAGCGTCAAGACCGAGGGCAAGAATCCCGAGCATGCCGTGTTCAGCCCCGACGGCCGTTGGCTGTACGTGAGTGCCGAAGAGGCCGACTCGGTCGACGTGATCGACGTCTCTCAGCGCAAGCAGGTGCGCTCGATCAAGGTCGGCAAGCGCCCGCGCGGCATGGCGTTCACGCCCGACGGCAAGCGCGCCTACGTCGCCTGCGAGCTGGCCGACACCGTATACGCGATCGATGTTTCGAGCCACAAGGTGCTTGCCACGATTCGCGCCGGAACGCGCGTGAACGGCGTGACCATGCACCCTTCGGGCCGCTCGGTGTACGTCTCCAACGGCGGCGACGGCACCGTCATGGCGATCTCGGTGCCCGAAGACAAGGTCACCGCCACGATTGCCGTCGGCAAGCGGCCCTGGAACATGGCGATCACCCCGGACGGCGCCAAACTGTATGTCGCGAACGGCCGCTCGAATTCGGTTTCCGTGATCGATACTTCGCGCGCCAGCGTGCTGCGCGAGATACCGGTCGGCGAGTTACCCTGGGGCGTGCTGGTACGCTGAAAAATCCAGGTCAGCTCCCTGCGGCGCGATGCGGTGAGACGGGCGGCGTTACTGCGCCAGAACGCGGGCCAGGTCGAGCAGGCCCATGTCGATCGGCTTGGTCCTGCCCGCGACATCGGCGAGCGGCGTGGCGACGATGTCGTGGCCGACCAGGCCGACCAGCACGCCCGGCTCGCCGCGCGCGAGCCGATCGACCGAGGCTGCGCCAAGGCGGGTGGCGAGCACGCGATCGAAAGCCGACGGAACCCCGCCCCGCACCACGTGCCCGAGCGTGGTGACGCGCAGTTCGAAGCCGAGGGCGTCGCGGTGCTCGGCGAAATGCCGCATCAGTGCCCGCGCGTCGTGCCGCGCGCCTTCGGCGACCACGACCAGCGCATGCGTCTTGCCGCGTTGGTACGCGGCGCGAAGGCGCTCGGCAACCTCGTGGGGTTCGACCTCGCGCTCCGGGATCGCGATCACCTCGGCACCGCCGGCGATGCCCGCAATCAGCGCGATGTAACCGCAATCGCGCCCCATGGTTTCGACCAGAAACGCGCGCTGGTGCGACGCTCCGGTGGTGCGCAGGCGGTCGATCGCCTCGAGCGTGATGTTCACCGCGGTGTCAACGCCGATCGTGACGTCCGTTCCGTACACGTCGTTGTCGATGGTCGAGGCAATCCCAACGACCGGGAAGCCGTCGCCGGCGAGCCGCCTCGATCCGGTCTGGGAGCCGTTGCCGCCGATCACGACCAGCGCGTCGATTGCGCGCCGCGCGAGGTTGCGCAGCGCCCTGGCACGGCCCGCATCCTCGCGGAACTCCGGGCAGCGCGCGGTGCCGAGTACGGTACCCCCCCGCTGGATGATTCCGCCGACGTCGCGTGCGCGCAGCGGCTCCATGTTGTCGGCGATCAAACCGGCGAAGCCGTTACGCACGCCGTAAACCTCCCAGCCCTGCGCAAGGGCTGCGCGCGTCGCGGCGCGCACCGCGGCATTCATCCCGGGCGCATCGCCTCCACTCGTAAGAATCCCGATTCGCTGCATAATCCCAGTGTACCCGCCTGGCACGCGGACGCATTATGTTCGATGCTGCACCGGCCCGCGCGGGCAGGCCGGACAAAATCGTGAGAGCATCGGACGGTCGGTCACGACAGACAAGAAGGCTGCAGGATTGAAGATCAGCGGCAATAGGGTGGTTCGAGAATTGCTCCAGGCGTTCGCGTTTTTCCGGCGAAGCGGCTGGACGACCGGCGCGAGCGAAGAGCCGCCGCTGCGATCGGAGCTGTTCAGCGCCGATCACATGGAGCAGCACGGCAAGGCGCTGGCGGCCTCGCACTCGCTGGGGGTGAAGCGCGCGCGCGACGTGCTGCTCGCGCGCCTCGCCGAGAACCAGGCCCTGCTGCTCGAAGCCTGCGACCTGCTCACGGCGGCGATCAGGGAAAACCGCCCGAGCACGCCGGCCGGCGAATGGCTGCTCGACAATTTCCACCTGATCGAAGAGCAGATCCGCACCGCCAAGCGGCACTTGCCGAAGGATTACAGCCGCGAGCTGCCGCGCCTCGGCAACGGGCCGTCGGCCGGACTGCCGCGCGTCTACGACATCGCGCTGGAGACGATCTCGCACGGCGACGGGCAGGTGGACCCGAAGAGCTTCAATCGTTTCATCGCGGCCTACCAGAGCGTCGCCCCGCTCACGCTGGGCGAATTGTGGGGCGTGCCGATCATGCTGCGTCTGGCGCTGATCGAGAACCTGCGCCGCGTCGGAACCCGCATCATCGCCCACCGCATCGGACGTGATCTGGCGGATTTCTGGGCCGACCGGATGACGGAGACCGCGCAAAACGACCCGAAGAGCCTGATCCTGGTGGTCGCCGACATGGCGCGGTCCGAACTGCCCATGAGCAGCGCATTCGTGGCGGAAATCGCGCGCCGCTTGCAGGGGCAAAGCGCGGCGCTGGCGATGCCGCTCAACTGGATCGAGCAGCGGCTGTCCGAGCAGGGCCTTTCCGTCGAGCAGCTGGTGCAGTCGGAAAACCAGCAGCAGGCGGCCGACCAGGTATCGATCAGCAACAGCATTGGCAGCCTGCGTTTGCTGGCGGCGACGGACTGGCATGCGTTCGTCGAGACGATGAGCTTCGCCGAACGCACGCTGCGCGAGGACCCGGGCGGCGTGTACGGCAGGATGGATTTTGCCACCCGGGATCACTATCGCCACGTGCTGGAGAGGATCGCCCGGCACAGCGGGCTTGCCGAGGAGCAGGTGGCGCGCCACTGCGTGGAACTGGCGCGCGAAGCCGCGGCCCGCAACGCCGGCGACGATCGGGCAGCGCATGTCGGCTACTACCTCGTCGACAGGGGATTGCCGCTGCTCGAATCGGTGACCGCGACGCGCATTCCGCTCGCCCTCGCGTTGCAGCGAATCCGCGGCCGGTTCATCTACCTCGGCCCGATCGCACTGTTGACGCTTGTCTTTGGCGCGGGCTTGCTCGCTCAAGCCTACGCCAGCGGGGCGCGCGGCTGGCTGCTCGTGTCTTTCGGCGTCGTCGCGCTGCTGAGCGCCAGTCAACTTGCCGTGGCCATGGTGAACTGGCTGGCGACCTTGCTCGCCGCACCGCAGCCGCTGCCGCGGATGGATTTCACCAAAGGCATCGCATCGGGATCGCGCGCCCTGGTCGTGATCCCGACGATGCTGTTCAGCGCGGAGAACGTCGAGGATCTGGTGGAATCGCTCGAAGTCTGCTTCCTCGCCAACCGGGACGACCGTCTGCACTTCGGCCTGGCGACGGACTTTCCGGACGCGCGCGAGGAAACTCTGCCGCAGGACGAGTCGCTGTTGCGTCTGGCCGAACAGCGAATCGCGGAGTTGAACGAAAAGCACCGCGGCATGAACGGCGGCGGCAACGACGACATCTTCTTTCTTTTCCACCGTCCGCGCCGCTGGAATCCGCGCGAGCGGATCTGGATGGGCTACGAGCGCAAGCGCGGCAAGCTGGGCGACTTGAATGCGCTGCTGCGCGGCGGCGCAACCGGCGCGTTCTCGCGCATCGTCGGCCGGATCGCGGCGTTGCAGGACGTCAAGTACGTGATCACGCTGGACACCGACACGCAGCTGCCGCGCGACACGGCGCGGCAACTGGTCGGAACGCTGGCGCATCCGCTCAATCGCGCCCGCTTCGACGCTGCCGGGCGATGCGTTACCGAAGGCTACGGCATCCTGCAGCCGCGCGTGGCGGTGAGCCTGCCCGACACGAGCCGAACGCGCTTTGCACTGTTTCATGGCGAAGAGGCCGGCATCGACCCGTATACGCGCATGGTTTCCGATGTCTACCAGGATCTCTTCGGTGAAGGCTCGTTCATCGGCAAGGGCATCTATGATGTCGACGCGTTCGAGCAGGCGCTGAAAGGCCGCTTTCCCGAGAACCGGATTCTCAGTCACGATCTGCTCGAAGGGTGTTACGCGCGCTCGGGGCTGATGAGCGACGCGCAGTTGTTCGAGGAGTACCCGGCGCGCTACAGCGCCGATGTCAGCCGTCGGCACCGCTGGATACGCGGCGACTGGCAACTGGTGGGCTGGTTGCGCCGGCGCGTACCCGCGGGCGACGGGCGCTCCGAGAAAAATCCGCTCTCGGGTCTGTCGCAGTGGAAGATTTTCGACAACCTGCGCCGCAGCCTGGTCCCGTCGGCATTGACTCTGCTGTTGCTGCTCGGCTGGACCGTCCTGTCGCCGGCGTGGTTCTGGACTGCCGCGGTGCTGGCGGTGTTCCTGATTCCGGCTTTGAGCGCTTCCATTGTCGGCTTGTTTCAGAAGTCGGGCGACGTGCTGCTAAGCCAGCACCTCGCTGCGGCCGCGCATTCGATCAGCGAGAACCTCGCGCATGCGGCATTCATGTTCGCGTGTCTGCCTTATGAGGCGTACTTCAGCCTCGACGCGATTTTGCGCACTGTGGTACGGATGCTCGTCACACGCCGGCGGCTGCTCGAGTGGACGCCATCGGGCCAGCTGGATCGCGGCAGCGACACGCAGTTGCTCACGTCCTTCCGGGAAATGTGGATCTCGCCGGCCCTGGCCATCGCTACAGCGGCGTTTCTGCTGCATTCGCGTCCGGATGCGCTGGCGGTGGCAGCGCCGATACTCGCGCTGTGGCTGGCGTCTCCGGTCATCGTCTGGTGGCTCGGCCGGCCGCTTGCGCGCCGGCAAGCCAGGCTCGAGCCGGAGCAGACCTTGTTTCTGCGCATGGTTGCACGCAAGACCTGGGGGTTCTTCGAGACCTACGTCGGACCGGACAATAATTGGCTGCCGCCGGACAACTTCCAGGAGAGCCCCGCCCCGGCGCTCGCGCGCCGCACGTCCCCGACCAACATGGGGCTCGCGCTGCTTGCCAACCTGTCGGCCAATGATTTTGGCTACGTTTCGGCCGGAAGACTCGTCGAGCGCACGCGCAATGCGCTGGCCACGATGCACAAGCTGGAACGGCACCGCGGTCACTTCTACAACTGGTACGACACGCAGTCGCTGCAGCCGCTGCTGCCGATCTACATTTCGACCGTAGACAGCGGCAACCTGGCCGGTCATCTGCTGACGCTGCGGCCGGGTCTGCTCGCGCTGGCCGATCGCAAGATCCTCGCGGCGCAATGCTTCGACGGGCTCGACGATACGTTCAGGGCCTTCCTCGGTGCGACGCGGGAAACCGCTCCGCTCGCCGTGGTGCGCTTCCAGCAGGATCTCGAATCGGCTCTGGCAGACCGACCGTCCACGCTCTCGGCCGCGCGCCGGGTCCTGGAACGGCTGGCGGCGCGCGCCGCACAGGTCGCGAAGGGTCTGGAAAACACTCCCGGAACCGAAGACCATGCCTGGGCGGGCGCGCTCGAGCGGCAGTGCCGGGATGCAGTGGATGAGTTGACGTTTCTTGCGCCGTGGGTAGTGCTGCCGGACGCGCCTCCGGAGTTGGGCGGGCTTTCCCGCATCGACGCGATTTCGACGCTGCGCGAGCTGGCGGGACTGGAAATCGAGTTGCTGCCGCTGATCGATCGCCGTTTCGAGGCCGCGGCAACGCCTGCCGAGCGCGATTGGCTGGCCGCGCTGAAGAGTTGCCTTGCCCAGGCCAGTTCGCGCGCGAACGAGCGGATGGCGGAACTCACCCAGCTTGCGCTGCAGGTGAGCGAAATGGCGCGCATGGAGTACGACTTCCTGTACGACGATGTCCGGCATCTGCTCGCGATCGGATACAACATGACCGAGCGCCGGCGCGATGTCAGTTACTACGACCTGCTCGCATCGGAAGCGCGCCTGGCCAATTTTGTCGCGATCGCCCAGGGGCAACTGCCGCAGCAAAGCTGGTTCGCGCTGGGGCGACTGCTGACCAACGCAGGCAGCGGGGCGACGCTGCTTTCCTGGAGCGGCTCGATCTTCGAGTATCTGATGCCGCTGCTGGTGATGCCCAACTACGAGAACACGCTGCTCGACGACAGTTGTCGCGCCGCGGTGCGGCGGCAGATCGAGTACGGCGCCCAGCGCGGCGTGCCCTGGGGCATGTCGGAGTCCGGTTACAACATGGTCGATGCGGCGCTCAATTACCAGTACCGCGCATTTGGCGTGCCCGGCCTCGGCCTGAAACGCGGCTTGAGCGAGGATCTGGTGATTGCGCCCTACGCCACCGCGCTCGCGCTGATGGTGGCGCCCGAAGAGGCGTGCGAGAACCTGCAACGCCTCGCGCGCGACGGCATCCTCGGACGATACGGCTTTTACGAGGCGATCGACTACACGCCGTCGCGCCTGCGCCGCGCCGAAACGAGCACCGTCGTGCGCTCGTTCATGGCCCACCACCAGGCGATGAGCCTGCTCGCTCTCGCCCATGTGCTCCTCGACCGGCCGATGCAGCAGCGCTTCGCCTCCGATCCGCTGTTCCAGGCGACCCTGCTGCTGCTGCAGGAACGGATCCCGAGAGCCAGGGCGTTGTATTCGAACATTCCCGAGTGGGTGGATTTTCGCGCCGTTTCAGAGATTCCCGAGATGCCGATGCGCATCTTCAACACCCCCGATACGCGCATACCGGGCGTGCAGCTGCTGTCCAACGGCCGCTATAACGTGATGATCACCAACGCCGGCGGCGGCTACAGCCGGTGGAAGGACCTGGCCGTCACGCGCTGGCGCGAGGACGGCACCAGCGACCACTGGGGCACGTTTTGCTACCTGCGCGACGTGACCCGCGGCAAGTACTGGTCGAGCGCGTTTCAGCCGGCGCTGAAGCCCGCCGACAGCTACGAAGCGATTTTCGCCGAGCAGCGGGTGGAGTTTCGCCGCCGCGACCGGGATTTCGAAACGCATACCGAGATCGTGGTGTCGCCGGAGGATGACATCGAACTGCGCCGGGTGCGCATCACCAACCGCGCCCGCGCGCGCCGGGCGATCGAAGTGACCAGCTATGCGGAGGTGGTGCTCGCCACCCCGTCCGCGGACGCCCTGCACCCGGCATTCAGCAACCTGTTCGTGCAGACCGAGATCGTTTCCGCGCGGCAGGCCATCCTGTGCACGCGCCGGCCGCGCTCGCGCGGCGAGACGACGCCGTGGATGTTGCATCTGATGGCGGTGCATGGCGCGCACGTGGAAGCGGTTTCGTATGAGACGGACCGCGCGCGCTTCATCGGCCGCGGCAACAGCGTGGCCGCGCCGCAGGCGCTGCGCGATTCCGCCCCGCTCTCGGGCAGCCAAGGCTCGGTGCTCGATCCTATCGTCGCGATCCGGCAGCGCATTGCGCTCGACGCGGAACAGACGGTCACGCTCGATCTGGTGACCGGGATCGGCGACAGCCGCGCCGCCTGTCTCCAGCTGGCCGAGAAATACCAGGATCGGCGGCTCGCCGATCGCGCGTTCGAGATGGCCTGGACGCACAGCCAGGTCGCGCTGCGGCAGATCAATGTCACCGAGGCCGAAGCGCAGCTGTTCGGGCGGCTGGCCAGCTCGATCATCTACGCGAATGCGTCGCTGCGCGCCGAGGCGAGCGTGATTGCGAAAAACCGGCGCGGGCAATCCGGTTTGTGGGGATACGCGATCTCGGGGGACTTGCCGATCGTGCTGGTGCAAATCAAGGACCCGGCGAACATCGAACTGGTGCGCCAGCTGGTCCAGGCCCATGCCTACTGGCGCCTGAAGGGATTGGCGGTCGACCTGGTGATCTGGAACGAAGAGCGCGGCGGCTACCGCCAACTGCTGCATGACCAGATCATGGGACTGATCGCCGCCGGCGTGGAAGCACATGTCATCGACCGGCCGGGCGGAATCTACGTGCGATCGGCCGATCAGATCTCGAACGAGGACCGGATCCTGCTGCAATCGGTGGCGCATGCAGTCTTCACCGACAGCCAGGGAGCCCTAGCGGAACAGATCAAGCGCCGCGCCCCGGCCGAACCGGCCATTGCGCGCTTCACTGCGACCCGCACGCGCAGCGCCGAACCGGCACCGGTCGCGGCGCAGTTTGGCGATCCGCCGCGGCGGGATCTGATCCTGTTCAACGGACTCGGCGGCTTCACGCCCGACGGGCGCGAATATGTGATCACGACCACGCATGAGCAGGCAACGCCGGCCCCGTGGGTGAACGTACTCGCCAATCCGCATTTCGGCTGCGTGCTTTCCGAGAGCGGCGCCGCCTACACCTGGAGCCAGAACGCGCACGAGTTCCGCCTCACGCCGTGGCACAACGACGCCGTCAGCGATTCGAGCGGCGAGGCCTTCTACCTGCGCGACGAAGAGACCGGGTACTTCTGGTCCCCGTGCCCGCTGCCCTGCCGTGGCGCGGGCTCCTACACCAGCCGGCACGGATTCGGCTACAGCGTGTTCGAGCACAGCGAGGAAGGCATCAGCACCGAGCTGTCGGTCTACGTCGCCCTCGACCTCCCGGTCAAGTTTGCGGTCCTGGAGGTGCGCAATGCCTCGGGCCGCTCGCGCCGGCTCTCCGCGACCGGCTATGTGGAATGGGTGCTGGGCGATCTGCGGCCCAAATCGAGCATGCACGTGGTCACCGAAATCGATCCGAACAGCGGTGCGGTGCTCGCGCGCAACGCCTACAATCCCGAGTTCGCCGAGCAGGTCGCCTTCTTCGACGTCGACGACGTGACGCGAAGCATCAGCGGCGATCGCACGGAATTCATCGGGCGCAACGGCACGCTGCGCAGCCCGGCCGCGCTCGCGCGGGTGCGGCTCTCGGGCAAGGTGGGCGCGGCCATGGATCCCTGCGCGGCGATCCAGGTTCCATTCGAACTCCCCGACGGGCAGTCGCGAAGGATCATCTTCCGCATGGGCGTCGGGCGCGGCACCGACGACGCCAGCCACCTGGTGCTGCGCCTGCGCCGATCCGGCACCGCCCGCGCAGCGCTCGAAGCGGTCCGGCAATACTGGCGCAATACCCTCGGCGCCGTCCAGGTCGAGACACCGGACCCGTCGCTCAACGTGCTGTGCAACGGCTGGCTCATCTACCAGACGATGGCGTGCCGCCTGTGGGGCCGCAGCGGCTATTACCAGTCGGGCGGCGCCTTCGGTTTTCGCGATCAGCTGCAGGATGTCATGGCGCTCGTGCACGCCGATCCGAAGCTGATACGCGAGCACCTGCTGCTGTGCGCGTCGCGCCAGTTTCTGGAAGGCGATGTGCAGCACTGGTGGCACCCGCCTTCGGGCCGCGGCGTGCGCACCCACTGCTCGGACGATTTCCTTTGGCTGCCGCTGGCGACCTGCCGCTATGTTCTGTGCACCGGCGACCGCGCCGTATTGAAGGAGCAGGTTCAGTTCCTGGACGGCCGCGCGGTGAGCCCCGAGGAGGATTCGTACTACGACCTGCCGCTGCGCTCGGGCGAAACAGCGAGCCTTTACGAGCACTGCGTGCGGGCGATTCTGATGGGCTTGAGGTTCGGCGAGCATGGCTTGCCGCTGATGGGCACCGGCGACTGGAACGACGGCATGAACCTGGTGGGCATGCACGGCAAGGGCGAGAGCATCTGGCTCGCGTTCTTCCTGTACCAGGTGCTGACCCAGTTCGGCACGCTCGCGCGCCGCGAAGACGATGCGCCCTTCGCCGAGCGCTGCGAAACCGAGGCGGCCCGGCTGCGCGTGAACATCGAGAAGCACGGTTGGGATGGCGGGTGGTATCGCCGCGCCTACTTTGACGACGGCACGCCGCTCGGCTCGTCCACCAATCCCGAATGCCAGATCGATTCCATCGCGCAGAGCTGGTCGGTGTTGTCCGGAGCGGGCGCCGGCGAGCGCTCGCGGCTGGCCATGAACGCGCTGGACCAGCGCTTGGTGCGACGGGATCACGCGCTGATCCAGCTGCTCGATCCGCCCTTCGACAAGTCCGCGATGAATCCCGGCTATATCCGCGGTTACGTGCCGGGCGTGCGCGAGAACGGCGGGCAGTACACGCATGCGGCGATCTGGGCGACGATGGCGTTCGCGGCCCTGGGCGACGCGGCGCGCGCCTGGCAACTGCTCGCAATGATCAATCCGGTGAACCACGGCACGTCGCGCGAGCGGACTGCCGTCTACAAGGTGGAACCCTACGTCGTCGCAGCCGATGTCTATGCAGTCGAGCCGCATACCGGCCGCGGCGGCTGGACCTGGTACACCGGTTCGGCCGGCTGGATGTACCGGCTCATCGTGGAATCACTGCTGGGACTGAAACTGGCGGTGGACAAACTGCATTTCGCCCCCTGCCTGCCGGCCGACTGGCCTGCGTTCCGGCTGCACTACCGCTTCCGGCAGACCCCCTATCACATCACCGTCCGGCAAACGCGGGCCGCGGAGGCCGCGATGACGGTCAGCGTGGATGGCATTGAGCAAGCGGATCCGGCGATTCTCCTGATCGACGATCACCGGGATCATAACGTCGAGGTGACGCTGGCTCGCCAGATCAGCGGGATTTCGCAGGCGGCGGGCGAATAGCGGAAGCGGGTGGAGCAACGGGCTTCTTCGGCTGCTTGGGTTTCTTGGCTTCGCGGTTGCTTCGTTGTTGACCTTTCGGCATTCGAGTTCTCCTGAGGCGTCGACAGCGTCATGAACCGCGGGAAATCCGCGGAGCTTTAAGCAAAACCGGCTCGACCTGAGCCACATCCTTCCCGTCGGTGAGCCAGACGTGCCCGTCCTGGATCGTGCATTGCAGTCGCATGTTGCGTTGGGCGAGCCCGGCCATTCTCCGGCTGGATTCCGTCGGCACGTCCACCACGGTGAGGTTGGAAGCGCGATCGAGTTTGTCGCGCCCCTGGTCCCACCAGAGTCGCGAGCGCTGACCGCCATAGCTGTAGACAGTCACTTTTGCAGCGCGGCCGCAGGCTTTGCGGATGGATTTCTCGTCCGGCAGACCCACTTCGATCCACAGTTCGATCGCGCCCGTCAGATCCCTTTGCCAGAGATCGGGTTCGTCATCCGCACTCAACCCGTTGCCGAACGCCAGCGTCTCGCCGGCGTTCAGCGCAAACGCCAGCAGCCGCACCATCATGCGCTCGTCGGTCTCCGAAGGATGGCGCGCAAGCGTGAGCGCGTGATCCTGATAGTAGTTGCGGTCCATGTCGGCGATCTGCAGTTCGGCCTTGAAGATCGTTGCCTTGAGTGCCATGGGCTCTGCGACTCAAGCAGCCAGGCCCTTTTTCAGCAGTTCCGCCACGACCTCGTTCAGTCCGGTCCGGCTTTCCTGCGCCCGGGCGTGGATCTGTTTCACCAGTTCGCCGTTCAGCTTGACCGCGAAGGACACCAGGCCCTGGGCCTGGTCGAGCTTGCGCCGCTCACGCCGGTCGGGAATGGCCGCCGAATCCTTGCCGAAGCGGGCGGGCGTGGGAACCAGCCTCATCCGGTCATTGATGCTCGAGCCTTTGATTCTTTCCAGGTCGGCTTTTTTCATTGCTCAGGTTTCCCGTTCAATCGGCAATGGTCCATTCTACGCAGGTTCGCTACCTGCGCCATGCGCTCGCCAGCCAGGGCTGCCGTTCCCGCGCCAGGCCCGCGGGACGGTAATAGTGATCGAGCTCGACGAATCCGGCGGCCGACATGTAGCGGCGCCATGTTTCGAGATCGTAATACGCGCCATAGCGGCCGCGGTTCCAGCCTTCCTCGTTTTGGCCGTGCGGGTTCGACGCGAACAGGACGCCGCGCGGTTTCAGGGTTGCGTGCAACTCCAGCAACACGCGCGGCAACTCCTGGCTCGGCACGTGAAACAGGGCGGCGTTGGCGAACACGCCATCGAAGTGCTGATCGGGCAGATCGAGCTTGAGGAAATCCTGCTGCCACACTTCGCAGCCGCTGTGCGCGCGCGCCATCATGGCGAAGCGCCAGGCGCCTTCCAGACCTGTCGCCCGATGACCGAGTTCGGCAAACACCTTGAGGTCGCGTCCCGGCCCGCAACCGAAGTCGAGGATCGCGAACGGCAACTCGCCCTCGATATGCTGCAACAGCGCCCCGATGTTCTGGCTGACATTGTGGTCGCGCGTGCCTTCCCAGAAGTCTTCCGCGCTCCGGTTGTAATGCTCCAGCGTGCGGCTGGCGGCTTTCTCCACATCTTCGCGACCGAGTTTCATGATCCATCCTCCAACGATGAAACCGCATTCCGTTGCAGGGTTGAAAATTCGCGTGGTTTCAATGACCTCGGGGGTGATTGTGCCGGTCTCAACGGACCCGTTCCGTGCGCTTGCGCACATACGGTGCATACCGGCAACCGTAATATCTGCAGCAGTTTTCGCATGGGCAGAGAGATCCTCGGCCGGTTGAATCCTTGATCAAGCGCCGCAGGCTATACACGATCGCATCCGAGGTGATAATCTTTTCCCCTTCTGCCTGCTTCCGTTTGATCACGGAGAGGACGGTTCTGGTGCAGCACACAGTGGGGTCACCGAGGCGATCAGAGGGCGATCCCGATACGCCGCGTGATCTCCAAGGCTTTGCCGATGCGGGGCTTCGTCCCGCAGCGCCGGGCGCAACGCCGGACGCCGCACCCGCCTCGATCGACGGCCGGCTGTTGCGCTACCTGCTGCAGTCGCTCGGCGACCCGCCGGTGCGCGTCAGCCTCTGGAACGGCGAGACGCTTGCGCCCGGGTCCGGCGAATCAATTGCACTCGTGCGGATCGCGAACCGCGCGAGCCTGCTGAAGCTGCTTGCCGACCCGGAGTTCCAGTTCGGCGAATGCTTCTGCGACGGCTCGGTCGAGGTCGAAGGCGACCTGGTCAGGTTGCTCGAAATCCTGATCCGCGCGCTGTCCGACACTGCATCGTCGGCCCCCACGCCGCGCCGCGTCATCGAGCGGTTCCGGCGGCGCCGCGCCAACACCCCCACGGTCTCGCGCGGCAACATCCGGCACCACTACGATCTCGGCAACGAGTTCTACAAGCTCTGGCTCGATCGGCAACTGTCGTACACCTGCGCGTATTTCCCGGCGCCGGACTTCACGCTCGAACAGGCGCAGATCGCCAAGATGGACCACGTCTGCCGCAAACTCAGGCTGCGGCCGGAGGAAACGGTCGTCGAAGCCGGCTGCGGCTGGGGCGCGCTGGCGCTGCACATGGCCACGCGCTTCGGCGTCCGGGTCAAGGCGTTCAACATTTCACGCGAGCAGATCGCCTACGCGACCGAACGCGCCCGCGCCCTTGGTGTCGGGGAGCGCGTCGAGTTCATCGAGGACGATTACCGCAACATCCGCGGGCGCTTCGACACGTTCGTCTCAGTCGGCATGCTCGAGCACGTCGGGCACGAGAACTACCACGAGTTGGGCAGCCTCATCGACCGGGTACTGGAGCGCGACGGCCGCGGGCTGATCCACAGCATCGGCCACCTGCGCCCGGATCGGTTGAACGCATGGATAGAGAAACGGATTTTCCCGGGGGCCTACCCGCCTTCGCTGCGGGAGATGCTGGAAGTTCTCGAACCCTGCAGCTTCTCGGTTCTCGACGTGGAGAACCTGCGCCTGCATTACGCGCTGACCCTCGAGCACTGGCTGCGGCGGTTTGACGATGCGCGCGAGCGCGTGAAAGAAATGTACGACGAGCGCTTCGTGCGCGCTTGGCGGCTGTACCTGTGCGGGGCGCAGGCCGCGTTCAGGGCGGGCGAAATGCAGTTGTTCCAGGTGCTGTTCGCGCGGGGACGCAGCAACCAGGTACCGTGGACCCGGGCGCACCTGTACGACCGGCAGGCGGAACGAGGCAATGGCGGCGGAAACCTGTGACGTCCTGATCGTCGGCGGAGGTCCCGCGGGTTCCACCTGCGCATGGCAGCTGTGCCGCGCCGGCCTCGACGTGCTGGTGATCGACAAGCAGGTGTTTCCGCGCGACAAGGTGTGCGCGGGCTGGATCACCCCGGCGGTGGTCGAGTCGCTCAAGCTCGACCTGGACGACTACGCGCAGGGGCGCGTGATGCAGGCGATCCGCGGCTTTCGCATCGGCACCATCGGCGGCGCGGAATCCGAAACCCGCTACGGGGGGCCCGTGAGCTTCGGCATCCGGCGCTGCGAGTTCGACGATTACCTGCTGCGCCGCTCAGGCGCGCGCCTGCAGACCGGCGAGCCGGTGAAAAGCATGGAGCGCGAGGGCGGCACGTGGCTGGTCAACGGCAGGATCAGGACCCCGCTGGTGGTCGGTGCCGGCGGGCATTTCTGTCCGGTCTCGCGCATGCTCGGCGTGGAGCCCGGGGGCAGCCAATCCATGGTGGTGGCACAGGAAACGGAATTCCGGCTGCCGGAGCATGAGCGCAGCGAATGCGGCATCGAGCAGGACGTGGTGCAGTTGTATTTCTGCGCGGACCTCAAGGGGTACGGCTGGTGCTTTGCGAAAGGCGATTACCTCAACGTCGGCCTCGGACGCGAAGACAGCCGCGGACTCCCCGAGCACGTCGAGCAGTTCCGCGGCTGGCTGCGGCGGCGCGGCGGCATTCCGCGCGACCTGCCGGGAAAATTCAATGGCCACGCGTACCTGCTGTACCCGGATTCGCGCCGCAAGCTGTTCGACGATGGCGTGATCCTGATCGGCGATGCGGCCGGCCTGGCATATCCGAGAAGCGGGGAAGGCATTCGTCCTGCGATCGAATCCGCGCTGCTGGCAGCCGAGATCGTGCTCGCTGCGGCGAGACAATACCCGCGCGCGAAACTCGCGCCTTACGCCGACCGCCTGGCGCAGCGCTTCGGCAGGAGGATTCCGGACCGGGAAGCCGCAGCATGGCTGCCACAAGGACTCAAGCAGTCCCTGGCCGCGAGGCTGCTCGCGACGACGTGGTTTGCGCGTAACGTGGTCATCGACCGCTGGTTCCTGCACGCCGGGCAGCCCGCGCTGCTGCCTGGCTAGGCGCATGGAACCGAACAGCGGGAACATCGCGCGCCTGGTGCGCGAACTGCTGGTCGAGCTCGGCGAAGATCCCGATCGTGAAGGCCTGCTCAAGACGCCCGAGCGCGTCGCGAAGGCATTGACCTTCCTTACTTCCGGGTACCGCACCGATGCCAAGCAGTTGATCAACGGCGCGTGTTTCACCCAGGAGACCAGCAGCATGGTCATCGTCAAGGACATCGAGGTCTACAGCATGTGTGAGCACCACATGCTGCCGTTCTTCGGCCGCTGCCATATCGGCTATATCCCGAGCGGCAGGGTGTTCGGCGTGAGCAAGCTGGCGCGGCTGGTGGACATGTACGCGCGGCGGCTGCAATTGCAGGAGCGCCTGACCGAACAGATCTCCCGGGTGGTCATGGAGTCGATCGACGCCAGAGGCGTCGGTGTGATGATCGAGGCGCGCCACCTTTGCATGATGATGCGCGGAGTGGAGAAGCAGAACTCGACGATGGTGACCTCGTCCGTGCTGGGAGTATTTCGCGACTCGTTGCCGACGCGGGAGGAATTCCTCTCGCTGATCGGCCGGCGCGCGCCGTAGCGCAAAAACCGGGGGCTCAGCGTTTTTCGCAGTTCACGCGTAGCAGCGCAAGCGATGTGAGAACTCCATCAGCGGCCGGATTCCGCTCGCCTCGGCGCGCTGGCACCAGTCCTGGAGTTGCCTGACAAGTTGCTCCTGCGAGGCCATCGAGCGCATCCACAGCGCGGCAAGTTCGCGGCGCATGACGTACGCCGTGCGCAACGGCAGGGAAATCAACAACCCTTTCTCGACCTCGATGCGCTGGAATTCCGGGAGGTTTCGTTCGTCGCGAAACAGCCAGCGCTTCAGGTTCCGCAGCACCCGCGCATCGTGGGGCGCGGACTCCCGCAGCGTGCCGAGTTCCTCGGCATAAGTGCGCTTCAGCGATTCGCGGTAGCTCGCGATGACATCATGGCGATGCTCGATCACCGCTTGCAGCATCTGCAGGTCCGCAACCGGCCTGGCCGCGACAAAACGCGGGACCGGCGCAAGATGCCTGACCCGCGCAAGCCCGAGCGCCTCCAGCACCCTGATGTAGAACCATCCCAGGTCGAACTCGTAGGGCTTGCTCGAGAATCTGGCCGACGTGGCGTGGGCATGGTGGTTGTTGTGCAGTTCCTCGCCGCCGATGAGGGCGCCCAGCGGCAGCATGTTGGTGCTGGCGTCTTCGGTGGACCAGTTGCGATAGCCAAAATAGTGCCCTACGCCGTTGATCACTCCGGCCGCCCAGAACGGGATCCACACGATCTGCGTGATGAAGATCAGCACGCCGGGGACGATGCCGAACAGGATCGCGTCGGCCAGACCCATGAGCGTCAGCCCGGACACGACGTACTTCGAATAAATGTTGCGCTCGAGCCAGTCATCCGGCGTTCCCCGGCCGTAACGCTCGATCGTGCTGCGATCGGCCGACTCCTCGACGTAGAGGAGCACCCCGCCCCACAGAACGCGGTTGATGCCCAGCACCTGCGGGCTGTGCGGGTCCTCGGCGGTTTCGCACCGGGCGTGGTGCTTGCGGTGGACGGCGACCCATTCCCTCGTTCGCATGCCCGTGGTCAACCACAGCCACAACCGGAAAAAGTGGCTGATGGCCCGATGCAGGTCCAGCGCGTGGTGCGTCTGGTGGCGGTGCAGGAACAACGTGACGGCGACGATGGTGATGTGCGTCAAACCCAGCGCCACCGCCGCGTAGCCCCACCAGGGCAGGTCGAAGACCCCGGAAAAAAGGACCTGACTCATCCCGCGATTCCTTTATGGGTTAGGACTGGCAGATGCTGAACGACCAGTTTGATATCATAGCCTGTTGCGCCGCTTTGCTGTGCACGCCAGCGCACATAGGGCGAAATACACTCGGGCCGCCTTGAGGAAAACGCGAATCTCGAGCAGCATCGGCGCATGCGCTACCAACTCTATTACTGGCCGTCCATTCCGGGACGCGGGGAATTCGTCCGCCTCGCGCTGGAGCATGCCGGCGCGGACTACGTGGACGTCGCGCGACGGCCGGGAGGCATGGCAACGCTCGAGCGCTTCCTCAAGGACCGCTCGACGAAACAACCGCCTTTCGCGCCGCCTTTTCTCAAGGCTGGCAAGCTCGTCATCGGACAGACTGCGAACATCCTGCTTTATCTCGGCGCCCGCCACGGCCTAGCGCCGGGGACCGAGGCAGGCCGGCTTTGGATCCACCAGTTGCAGCTCACGATCGCCGATTGGCTGGTCGAAGTACACGACACCCATCACCCGATCTCGGCGGGCCTTTACTACGAAGAGCAGAAGCGGGAAGCAAAGCGGCGCGCTGCCGATTTCGTGACCCAACGCCTGCCGAAGTTCCTCGGCTATTTCGAGGAGGTGCTGAGATGCAATCCGGCGCGCTCAGGGTGGCTCGCCGGATCATCGATAACGTACGCAGACCTGTCGCTGTTCCAGATGGCGGCCGGGCTGCGCTATGCGTTTCCGCGGGCGATGGCGAAGCGGGAACGCAGATACCCGCGGGTGGCCGCACTGCACGAGCGCGTTGCGGCGCGCCCTCGCATCGCCGCGTATCTCGCGTCGAAGCGGCGCATCGCTTTCAACCAGGACGGCATCTTCCGCCACTATCCGGAGCTCGATCGGTCATGACCGAAAGCCTTCACTGAATGAGCTGGCGGGCCTACGCGCCAGAGTGACGCCGCTTAAAGCTAACCGAATTTCGCGAGCAGCGCCGCGGCCTGCGCGAGCCGCTCGTCCGTCGTTGCCTTGCTGCGCGCGCCATCCGCCGCCGGCGCGGCCTGCAGCGCGCAGGCCAGCACCTGGAAAAACGCCTTGTCGAGCGCACGCCGCGCCGCCGACAGCTGCTGCGTGACCTGCTCGCAGTCCGCCCCGGCATCGATCATCGCCTGGATGCCGCGCAGCTGCCCCTCGACGCGCCGCAGGCGCACCACCAGATCCTTCTTGTGCCGCTCGTCCTTGATCACCGGCATAGCCAATCCTCCGCAGCTTGCGACCATACCATACCCTGTATCCGTTTGATCCCAATCAAAGCGCGGTCCTGCTGCCGGCGGGTACTGGCAAAAGGCATCGCCTCTTGCAATACTATACTCCCTATAGTATATTCTAAGAATCCAAGCCAGGAGAACTTTCCATGACCACCGAACGCTTGATCCGCATCTTCGCCGGCGCCTTTGTGCTGGCTTCGCTGCTGCTCGGGGTGGAGGCGAGCCCCGTTTTCGTCAGCAAGCAATTCCTGTGGTTCACCGCCTTCGTCGGCGCGAACCTGTTCCAGAGCGGCTTCACCCGCTTCTGCCCGCTGGAGCTGATCCTGCGCCGGCTGGGGGCGAAGTCCGCCGCCGCCGCATGATGGGCAAGTCCTTCGTGCGTTGCGCCATCGGCCGGTTCAGCGAGGACTGACCGGTGCGGCACGCGGCGTTGGCACTGCTTTCGGCGCTCGCGCTGGCGGGCTGCGGCGATGCGCCGCCGCCCAGGGCCCCCGCCGCCGCGGAATTCAAGACGGCAGCGGTCGAGATCCGCGAGGTCGACCTGACCTACTCCGCCGAAGCCGTGATCGAGGCGGTGCGCCAGTCGACAGTGTCCTCGCAGATCTCCGGCCGGATCGTGGAACTACGCTTCGATGTCGGCGACTACGTAAAGAAGGGCGAGGTCATCGTGCGCATCGACGAGCGCGCCGCCGGCCAGGCGGTTGCGGCAAGCGAGGCGCAGGTGCGCGAGGCGGACGCGGCGGCACGCAACGCGCGCGCGCAGTTCGAACGCTCGCGCCAGTTGCTGGCGCAGAAATTCATCAGCCAGGCGGCGCTCGAAAAGGCCGAGGCCGACTACAAACAGGCGCAGGCGCGCCTTTCCGCGATGCTCGCGGGCGCCGGTCAGGCGGCCACCGAGCGCAGTTTCGCCACCATCGTCGCACCGTACAGCGGCGTGGTTGCGGCGCGGCTCGTCGAACTGGGCGAAATGGCCGTGCCCGGCAAGCCGCTCATGACGGGGTTCGATCCGTCGACGCTGCGCGCGGTGGCGAACGTGCCGCAGGCGCAGGTCGAGGCGATCCAGGCTTCCGGCCGCGCGCGCATCGAGGTGCCCGCGACCGGGCGCTGGTTCGATGTGCGCCAGCTCACCGTCGTGCCCTCGGCCGACCCGCGCACGCATACGACCCAGGTGCGGCTGGAGCTGCCGGAGGACGCGCGCGGCATCTATCCGGGCGTGTTCGCGCGCGCGCATTTCGCGATCGGGCGCGCGCCGCGGCTGCTCGTGCCGCGTGAAGCGGTGTTCCAGCGCAGCGAGGTCACCGGGGCCTATGTCATCGATGAAAAGGGGCCGCCGCGCCTGCGTCAAATCAGGCTCGGGAGCGCGGGCGACGAGCGTGCGGTCGAGGTGCTCGCGGGGCTCAAGCCGGGCGAGCGCGTCGCGCTCGAGCCGATCAAGGCCGGGATGGGCGCGGGGCGCTGAGGATGGGCGTCTCCGGCCGCATCGCGCGATTCTTCCAGGACTCGCAGCTCACGCCGCTCGCGGCGCTGGTTGCGTTCCTGCTCGGTCTGTTCGCGGTCGCGGTCACGCCACGCGAGGAAGAACCGCAGATTAACGTCACGATGGCGAACGTCTTCGTGCCGTTTCCGGGCGCCTCGGTACGCGACGTGGAGGCGCTGGTCGCGACGCCCGCCGAGCAGGTACTCTCGCAGATGAACGGCGTCGAGCACGTGTATTCGGTGTCGCGCCCCGGGATGGCGGTGCTTACGGTGCAGTTCAAGGTCGGCGTACCGCGGCTGGAGGCGTTGGTGCGTCTGCATGACACGGTGAATACGAATCGCGACTGGGTCTCGCCGGAGCTCGGCACGCTCGAGCCGATCATCAAGCCCAAGGGCATCGACGACGTTCCGGTGGTCACGCTCACGCTGTGGAGCGAGGACCCGCAGCACGGCGCCTACGAGCTCGAGCGCGTCGCCCACGCCGCCGAAGTGGAGCTGAAGCGCGTGCCCGGCACGCGCGAGGTGCAGACGCTCGGCGGCCCGGGGCGCGCGGTACGCGTGCTGCTGGACCCCGACCGGCTCGCCGCGCACGGCGTCTCGGCGCTCGACGTGAGGAACGCGCTGCAACTGGCCAACGTGGCGCTGCCCACCGGCAAGCTGGTGCGCGAGAACCGCGAAATCGTGGTCGAGACCGGCAACTACCTCGAATCGGCGGCGGACGTGCGCCAACTCGTGGTCGGCACCTTCGCCGAGCGGCCGGTGTTCGTCGCCGACGTGGCCGAGGTCGTGGACGGCCCGGAACAGCCGGTGCGCTACGCCTGGATCGGAACCGCACAGGGAGAGCATCCGGCAGTCACGCTGCAGATCACCAAGAAGGCCGGCGAAAACGCGGTCGAGATCGCACGCCGCGTCGCGCAACGCGTGGACGAGCTGCGCGGTACCGTGATCCCGCACGACGTCCGCGTCGTCGTGACGCGCGACTACGGCGCCACCGCCAATGACAAGGCGCAGCAACTGATCAAGAAGCTGGCCTTCGCCACGCTGCTGGTGGTCCTGCTGGTGCTCGTCGCGCTCGGCTGGCGCGAGGCGCTGATCGTCGGCATGGCGGTGATGCTGACGCTGGCCGCGACCCTGTTCGCCTCCTGGGCCTGGGGTTTTACGCTGAACCGCGTGTCGCTGTTCGCGCTCATTTTCTCGATCGGGATCCTGGTCGACGACGCCATCGTGGTGGTCGAGAACATCCATCGCCGCATGGGCATGGAACGCAGGCCCCTCGCCGAGGTGATCCCGATCGCGGTGGACGAGGTCGGAGGGCCGACGATCCTCGCCACGCTCACGGTCATCGCCGCACTGCTGCCGATGGCATTCGTGTCCGGCCTGATGGGCCCGTACATGAGCCCGATCCCGATCAACGCCAGCATGGGCATGCTGATCTCGCTCGCGATTGCGTTCACGGTCACGCCCTGGCTCGCGCTTAAGCTGCTCGGCAAGGCGCCGCACAGGGAAGAGGGTCGCGGACTTGAGAAAATTTTCAGAAAGATTCTCGGTCCATTCATCGCCTCGGCGCGCAACCGCCGCAGGCTGCTCTACGCCGTCCTGGTGCTGATCCTCGGCTCGGTGGCGCTCGCCGGCGTGAAGCTGGTGGTGCTGAAGATGCTGCCATTCGACAACAAGTCGGAGTTCCAGGTGGTGGTGGACATGCCCGCCGGCACGCCGGTCGAGATCACCGCGGCGGTGCTGCACGACATGGGCGCGCAGCTGGCCGCGGTGCCGGAAGTCACCGACTACCAGGCGTACGCCGGGCTGGCGGCGCCGATCAATTTCAACGGGCTGGTGCGGCAGTACTACCTGAGGGCGGCCTCCGAGCTCGGCGACCTGCAGGTGAACCTGCTGCCCAAGGACGCGCGCCACCGCAAGAGCCACGACATCGCGCAGGCGGTGCGGCCCTCATTGGAGGCGGTCGCGCAGCGCTGGGGCGCGAAGGTCAAGGTAGTCGAGGTGCCGCCGGGGCCGCCGGTGCTCTCGCCGATCGTGGCCGAGGTCTACGGGCCGGACGAAGCCGGCCGCATCCACGTGGCCAGGCGGGTGCGCGAAGCGTTCGCCGCGACGCCGGACATCGTCGCCATCGACGATTCGGTGGAAGACGCGGCGCCGCGGATCCAGCTCAGGGTGGATCAGGCGAAGGCCGCGCTTGCCGGCATCTCGCGGCGCGACGTCGTAGAGACCATGCGCATGGGACTGTCGGGGGCGGACGTGACGCCGATCCACGATGGCGTTTCCAAGTACGAAGTGCCGGTGCGCGTGACTCTGCCCGCGGAACGCCGCGGCGAGCTGGCCGAGTTCCTGAAGCTCACGCTGCGCGCGCCTTCGGGTGCGCTGGTGCCGCTCTCCGAGCTGGTCAAGCCGGTGGAAAACGAGCGCGACCGGCCGATTTACCACAAGGACCTGCTGCCCGTGGTCTACGTGGTCGGCGACCAGGCGGGGCGCATCAGCAGCCCGCTCTACGGCATGTTCGCCGCGCGCGGCAAACTTGCCGGCCGGCCGCTCGAGGAGGGCGGCGTGCTGGGGGAGTACTTCATTCGCCAGCCCTCGGACCCCTACCGCCAGTACGCGGTGAAGTGGGACGGCGAGTGGCAGGTGACCTACGAAACCTTCCGCGACATGGGGCTCGCCTACGCGGTCGGCCTGGTCCTGATCTACCTGCTTGTGGTGGCGCAGTTCCGCTCCTACCTCACGCCGCTCGTCATCATGGCGCCGATCCCGCTCACCGTGATCGGCGTGATGCCCGGGCACGCGCTGCTCGGCGCCAACTTCACCGCCACCTCGATGATCGGCATGATCGCGCTCGCCGGCATCATCGTGCGCAACTCCATCCTGCTGGTGGATTTCGTCAACCTGAAGGTCGCGGAGGGGGTGCCGTTCCGCGAGGCGATCCTGCAGTCCGCGGCGGCGCGCGCCAAGCCGATCGCGCTCACCGCGCTCGCCGCGATGCTCGGGGCGACTTTCATTCTCGACGACCCGATCTTCAACGGCCTCGCGATCTCGCTGCTCTTCGGGATCCTGGTGTCGACGCTGCTGACGCTGGTGGTGATTCCCGTACTCTATTACACGGCGTACCGGGGCCGCTTCGAAGTTCAAAGCGCGGCCGAAGCCGGGGCTTGACTCAGGCGGAGGCCAGCGCCCGCCACACCTTCTCATGGGTGGCCGGCATGTCGATGTGCTTGACGCCGGCAACGGAATTGAGCGCATCGACCACCGCGTTGATCACCGCCGGCGGCGCGCCGACCGCGCCGGCTTCGCCCGCGCCCTTCACGCCGAGCGGATTGGTGACGCATGGCGAGTGATGAAAGCCGCAATCGAAGGAAGGCACGTTGTCCGCGCGCGGCATGGCGTAGTCCATGAACGAGCCGGTGAGCAGCTGGCCGGATTCCGGGTCGTAGATCCCGAGCTCGAGCAGCGCCTGGCCGATGCCCTGCACCGTGCCGCCGTGCACCTGGCCTTCGAGCAGCAGCGGATTGATGGCGCGTCCGAAGTCGTCGACGACGCTGTAGCGCACGATACGGGTCTCGCCGGTATCGCGGTCGATTTCGACCTCGCACACGTGGCAGCCGTTGGGATAGGTGTAGGCCTCCGGGGTGCGCGTATGCTGAGCCTGCAGGCCGCCGGTTTTCTTCGCCACATCGAAAAGCGACACCTTTCGGTCAGTCCCGGCGATTCGATATTCGCCGTCGCCATACTCGATGTCCGACGGCGCCGCCTCCAGCAGGCTGGCCGCAGCCTCCTTGCCTTTCCCGATGACCTCGTCGGCTGCGCTCATCGACGCGATGCCGCCGATGGCGAGGAATCTGGAACCGCCGGTCATTCCGGCCGGTACGATATCGGTATCGCCCTGCACCACGCGTATCCGGCTCGCGTCGAGCCCGAGCTTTTCCGACAGCAGCTGCACGAAGGTGGTGGTATGCCCCTGGCCGTTGTCCTGCATGCCGGAGAACAGCGTCACGCTGCCGGCCGGATCGACCTTGACCACAACCGTGTCGCCCGGGCCGCCGCCGCAGCGCTCGATGTACATGGCAAGGCCGATCCCGCGCAGCTTGCCATTGCCTCTTGCCTGCTCGCGGCGTGCCGCGAAACCCTTCCAATCCGCCTTTTCGATGGCGCGGGACATCACGCCGGCAAAGTCGCCCGAATCGTAGCGGCTTTCGACCGGCGTCTGGTAAGGCATGTCGGCTCGCCGGATGAAGTTGCGCCGGCGCAATTCGTCGGGCGCGATGCCGAGCTCGCGCGCGGCCGCATCGACGATGCGCTCGACCAGGTAGATCGCCTCGGGCCGGCCGGCGCCGCGGTAGGCGTCCACCGGCACGGTGTTGGTGACGACGCCCTTGATGTTGGCGTAGATCGCCGGGATGCGGTACACGCCGGACAGCATGGGCACCGCGAGCTGCGGAATGAACGGCGCGTAGTTCGACAGATAGGCGCCCATGTTGGCCCAGGTTGTCACGCGCAGCGCGAGAAAGCGGCCATCGCCGTCCAGCGCCAGTTCCGCGACGGAGTAATTGTCGCGGCCCTGCACGTCGGAGACGAAGCTTTCGCTGCGATCTCCGGTCCAGCGCACCGCGCGCTTCAGCCGCCGCGACGCCCAGACTACGATCGGCTGCTCCGGATGCAGGAATATCTTCATGCCGAACGCGCCGCCGACGTTGCCGGAGATCACGCGCAGCTTGTCCTTGCCGATTTTCAGGATGGCGTCTGCCACCTGGTCGTGGATGACGTGCGGGCCCTGACTGGGCGTGTAGAGCGTGGAGCGGCCGGTGGCCGGATCGTACTCGGCCAGCGCCGCGCGCGGCTCGAGCGGATTGGCAACCAGGCGATTGTTGACCAGTTCGAGTCGCGTGACGTGGGCGGCGCGAGCAAGGGCAGCCTCGACCGCGGCCTTGCTCTGGCCTGCGCCGACGTCGAAGCAGACGTTGCCGGCGATCTCATCCCAGGCGAGCGGCGCCCCGGGCCGGGTTGCGGCGTGGGTGTCAACCACGGCCGGCAGCGTCTCGTAATCGATGGCGATGAGTTCCGCCGCATCCCTCGCCTGGGCCAGCGTTTCGGCCACCACCACCGCGACCGGATCGCCGACGTGGCGCACGCGGCCTCTGGCAAGTATCGGCCTCGGCGTGTCGCCGCGCGCGGTGCCGTCCAGATTCGTGACCGGGACCAGGCAGGGGATGTAGCCTAGCCGGTCCGACGCGACGTCCGCGCCGGTCAGGATGGCGAGCACACCCGGCGCCTTGGCCGCAGCGCCGGTATCGATGCCGATGATCTTCGCATGCGCGTGCGGCGAGCGCACGATCGAGGCGTGCGCGGCACCTGCGATCTCAACATCATCGGCATAGCGGCCAGCTCCGCGCACCAGCGCGGCATCTTCGATGCGGGTGACTGATTGGCCGAGCGCGAACTTGGTCATGTGACGTTCCTTGTGTTGGTCAACGATGGATATTATCGCGGCACGTCATAGGCGTTCGGGCTGCCAAAGTCGAAATGAAATTCAACCGGGGCCGTGTCGTCCTCCGAAGGGTGGTGAAATCGGGCTCACCATCGCTCGATCCACGGCCTCAGATCGAACTCGAACGTCCACGCGTCCCGAGGCTGGGCGTGAATGAGCCAGTAGGCGTCTGCGATGTGGTCGGGATTGACGATGCCGTCGCGTTCCTTCAGTGCATACCGGTCCGGAAAGTTCGTCCGGATGAACTCCGTGTCGATCGCGCCGTCGATGAGCGAATGCGCCACGTGGATGTTCTTCGGTCCGAGCTCGCGCGCCATGCTCTGCGCCAGCGCGCGCAGCGCGTGCTTGGCACCGGCAAACGCGGCAAAGCGCGCGCTGCCGCGCAGGCTGGCGGTCGCACCGGTGAAGATCATGGTGCCGCGCTCGCGCGCCACCATGCGCCTGGCCACTTCGCGCGCCGTCAGGAAGCCGGCAAAGCAGGCCATCTCCCAGATCTTGAAGTACTTGCGCGCGGTCTCCTCGAGGATGCTCGACGGCACGTTGGCGCCGATGTTGAAGACCATCACCTCGATCGGGCCGAGGTCGCGCTCGATGCCCTCGACAAGGGCGACGACCTGCTCTTCGCGCCGCGCATCGCATCCGAACGCGCGCGCCGTCCCCCCGTCGCCCTCGATCTGTTCGACCAGCGGCTTCAGCTTGTCGGCCGTCCTTCGCACGACGCACGCGCAGTAGCCTTCGCGCGCGAACCGGCGCGCGATCGCGCCTCCGGTCGCATCACCGGCGCCGATTACCAGCGCAATCCTTTGCGCGTCCATTGCTGCGCGAAGACTACCTCAGCAGCAGCGCAGACAACAGCCAGGAGATCAGGCTGTAGACGATCGCGCCGAATACACCGGCCCAGAACCCCGCCACCACGAAGCCCTCGATGAAGGAGCCGACGAACCAGAACAGCAGGCCATTGATCACGAAGATGAACAACCCGAGCGTGACGATCGTGACCGGCAGCGTGAGCAGCACCAGGATCGGCCGGATGAAGGTGTTCACCAGGCCGAGCACCAGTGCCGCCACCAGCGCGGTGGTAAAGCCCGACACGCTGATCGACGGCATCAGGTAGGGCACCGCGATCAGCGAGACCGTGTTGATGATCCAGGCAAGCAGCAGTTTCACGGTTGATGACGATAGCACACGGGGACTGGTTTCAAAGCTGAAAAGCCAGCCACAGCACCAGCCCTTCGGCCAGGTCCCGTACCAGGCCCGGTGGACTTGCGGCGTAGGGTCTTGCGCCATGCATCTGCCGGTCGATCCAGTCGGCGAAGCGCTGAACATCGGCGCTTTCGTAAAACGCCACCATCAGTTCATAGTTCAGAAACAGGCTTCGCGCATCCAGGTTGGCCGATCCCGCCAAAGCCATCGCATTGTCGACCAGAACGGCCTTGGCATGGATCATTTGCGGCACCAGCCACACGCGGGCGCCGGCGCTCGCAAGCTCGCGCAGCGCCCGGTGCCGGGCGAAATCCGCCATGCGATGGTTCGAACGCTCCGGAAGCACCAGATCAACCGCAACATTGCGCCACGCCGCATACGTCAAGGCCATCAGCAGTGTGTCATCAGGCACGAAATACGGGGTCACGGCCACGATGCGCTCGCGCGAATTGAAACAGGCCGTCACCAGGAGCGCATGCACGGTGTCGTCGCTCTGGTCGGGGCCCGACGGAATCAATTGCGCCACGGGGCCGGGCCCCGTGCCCTTCGGCTTGTCCTGTCCAGGACCGGGCGCATACGTCGCAAAGCACCAGTCGCGCTCGAAGCACTCGAGCGCACGCCCCGCAAGAGCGCCGTGGAGATCGAATGTCAGATCCTTCCACGGCTTCGCGCCATGCGCGCCATCGAAGTATTCCGACGCAAGATTGCGGCCGCCGCACCAGAGCCAGGCACCATCGGCAATCGCCATCTTGCGATGGTTGCGCAGATTGATCCGTCCGCGGTAAGGCGAGTGCAGCGGAGGCACGAAGATCGCAACTTTCACGCCCGCCGCGGACAAGGGTCTGAGATTTCGATAACCTCCCAGCATGCGCCCGACGCCATCGACCAGCAGCCGTACTTGCACGCCATCGCGCGCCCGGTGCGCCAGCTTCTCGGACAGCGCATCGCCGATCGGATCCCGTCCGAGAACGAAGGTGCACAGGTCGAGGGTATGGGTGGCCGAGTCGATGAGCTCGTGCAGCGCGCGAAGCGCCTGCCCGCCGTCCTCGTGGATGCGCAGTGAGCGGTACGCTGCAGCCGGCGCCAGACGCATGGAAGCCGCAAGCTGCTGCGGCCAAAGCGCCTCCGGGCCGGCACCCGCGAAGCCTGTCGCGCGGGCGATGCCTGGTTGCTTGCGCACCAGCTTGCGCTGGCCGAACAGAAGGTAGAGCGGCAACCCGAGATAAGGGACCAGGACGAGCGTGATTACCCACCCGATCGCTGCAGCGGGATGGCGGCGCTGGCGCAAAGTGTGCGAAGCCACCACGTAAGTCATCAGCCCGGCTGCTACCAGCAAACCGTGCAGCGAAATCCAGTCTCGAACGTGAAGTTCAGGCCACATGCGCCGCGCTTCGGAGGCTACCGGAATGTACACTGATCGCAAAGGAAACGAGATGATCGATTTGCACTACTGGCCCACCCCGAACGGCTGGAAGATTTCCATCATGCTGGAGGAATGCGGCCTGCCCTACACGCTGGTGCCGGTGAACATCGGCCGCGGCGAGCAGTTCAAGCCCGAATTCCTCGCCATCAGCCCGAACAACCGCATGCCCGCGATCGTCGATCACGCCCCTGCCGGCGGGGGCGGGCCGGTGTCCGTGTTCGAAAGCGGCGCGATCCTGATCTATCTCGCCGAAACGACCGGCCGCTTTCTGCCGGCCGACCTGCGGGGGCGGAATGCGGTGATCCAGTGGGTCATGTGGCAGATGGGCGGCCTGGGGCCCATGGCCGGGCAGAACGGCCATTTCCTGCTGTATGCGCCGGAAAAGCTGCCCTACGCGATCGAGCGCTATGGCAAGGAGGTCAACCGGCTGTACGGCGTGCTCGACGCGCAGCTCGCCCGCACCGGCCACTACGTGGCAGGCGCGGAGTATTCGATTGCCGACATGGCGATCTTTCCGTGGATCCGCACCCACAAGGCGCAGCAAATCGCGCTCGACGAATTCCCGCACATCCGGCGCTGGTACGACGCGCTGTTCACGCGTCCGGCCGTAACGCGCGGGCTCGATCTGGGCAAGGAACTGCGCCCGCCAAAAATGGACGACGAAGCGCGCAAGGCGCTGTTCGGCCAGACCGCGCGGAGCGTAAGCGAAGGTGTTCACAAGCGATGATCGAGTTCTTCTTCGACTGTTCGAGCCCCTGGACCTATCTGGGGTTTCACAACATCCAGCCGCTCGCGGCCGAACTGGGCGTGACGATCCGCTGGCAGCCGATCCTCGTGGGTGGCGTCTTCAACAGCGTGAATCCCAGCGTGTACGCATCGCGCGACAACCCGGTGCCGGCCAAACAGAAATACCTGTCGAAGGACCTGCAGGACTGGGCGCGGCATACCGGGCTGCGCATCGTGTTTCCACCCACAGTGTTTCCTGTCAACAGCGTCAAGGCGATGCGCGGCTGCGTGCTGCTCGAGCCGCTGGGCAAGCTGGTGCCGTTTGCGGCGGCGGTGTTCGAAGCCTACTGGGGGCGCGACGAAGACGTGTCGCAGGACAGCGTGCTGGCGCAGGCCTGCCAACAGGCGGGCGTGGATGCGGATGCGTTCTTCGCCGGCATCGCGCGGCCTGCGATCAAGGCGCAATTGAAAGCCAATACCGACGAGTTGATCCGGCGTGGCGGCTTCGGCTCGCCGACGATGTTCGTCAACGGTGACGACATGTACTTCGGCAATGACCGCCTGCCGCTGGTGCGCGAGGCGGTGATGCGAAGGAACGGCCGCTAAGCTACGCGTGGCTTGTATAGCCCCTCGATCTCGCTCGCGTAGCGCGCCATCAGGTTGTTGCGCTTCAACTTCAGCGCCGGCGTCATCAGCTCGTTCTCGATCGTCCATGGCTCCAGCGTGAGCCATGCCTGGCGCGGAACGGCGTAGCGCGGGAAATTCCGGGTCAGCTGCTCGATGCGCCGCTGCACCGCCTCGCGCACCGGCGCCGCCGTCAGGCTCTTCGCGTCGGCGGAATCGACTTTCAAGCTCGCGGCCAGCTTGCGCCACTCCCCGCGGTTCAACAGCAAGACTGCGGCAATGAAAGGGTGGTTCTCGCCCGCCACGAACGCCTGCTCGAAAAGGTTGTCCGAGGTGATCGCGAGCTCCAGGTCGGCGGGCGCGATCTTTTCGCCGGTGGAGGTGACGATGATCTCCTTGATCCGGCCCATGATGCGAATTCGGCCGCCCTCGATCACGGCCTGGTCGCCGCTTTTCAGCCAGCCGTCGGCCGTCATCGCGTGCGCGGTGTCCTCCGGCCGTTTCCAGTATCCCTTCATCACGCTCGGGCCACGCACCTGCAGTTCCCGGTCCTCGGCGATCCGCACTTCGACGTTCTCCAGCATGCGGCCTACGGTAGACGGATCGTTGTCGTCCAGCCCATTCACTGCGACGACGGGCGACGCCTCCGTCATGCCGAAGCCCTGCAGCAGCGGCAGGCCGAGGCCGAGGAAGCAGCGCGCGATTACCTGCGAGAGCGGCGCACCGCCGCTGATTGCAACGCGCACGCGCCCGCCGAATTGCGCCAGCAGCGGCCGCGCTACCGCGCGCTGCAACAGCGGCCACACCAAGTGGTCGAATGCCGCCCAGGCACTCGATTCGCAGGGCAGCTTCTGTTCGCGGCAAAAGCGCCGCCAGCCGACCGCCTGCGCCCAGTCGAAGAGCTGTGCCTTGACGCGGGATCTCGACAGCAGTTCCTGCAGCTTGCCGTAGATGCGTTCGTAGATGCGCGGAACCGAGATCAGCACCGTCGGCCGCACGGTTTTCAGGTCTTCGCCCAACTGAGCGATCGAGCGCGCGTACGCGACGCAGCATCCGACGGCGATCGGCAGGTAGTAGCCCGCCGTGCGTTCAAACGTGTGCGACAACGGCAGAAACGACAGGAACACATCGTCCATTCCCGCCGACACGCGCGCCAGGGTCGACCTCACGTTCGAGACCACGTTCGCGTGCGTCAGCATCACGCCCTTGGGATGGCCGGTGGTGCCGGAGGTGTAAACGATCGCGGCCAGATCGCCTGGTTCGGGCGGCTTCACTTCAGAACTCGAACCCCCGCCCGCCAGCCAGTCGGCCAGCGGCGTCACGGGGATCGGACTTGCGCCGCGATCCAATTGCGCATCGTCGCCGGCAACCACCACCTGCCTGAGCGCCGGAAGCTTCGCGCCGGTGGACAGAATGCTGCTCCACTGCCGGCCGGATGCGATGAGCAGCAGCGACGCCTCGGAATCCGCGACGATGTAGGCCATGCTCCCCGGATTGTCGATCGAGTGCAGAGGCACCGGCACCAGGGCGAGCGCGAGCGCGGCCTGATCGATGCAGACTGCGTCGAGTCCATTGGGCAGCAATATCGCCACGCGAGCTCCGCGCTGCAGCTGCATGCCGCTGAGCGCGGCCTGCCATTGCGCGACGCGAATCCCCGCCCGGGCCCAGCTCATGCTCACCCATTTGCCAGTGTTCGCATCGAACTGCCGGTACGCCTCGGCATCCGGGCTGCGCGCGACGCGCCAGGCGAACAGGCCGGACAACGTATGCACCACTGCGAGTTCGGCGAGGTCGGGCCTCATGGGTGCGGACCGGCTTCTGGCAACGTAATGAGGTTGCTTCGCTATTCCGGGTCCCGGTCGCCGACCCTGCCGCGCACCTGCGCTTTTGATTTCCTGCCCGGGGCTGGAGGCGGAATATATCCCGCAGCGCGGTAGAGCATCCCGTCGCTCTTCTTTCCAGCATTGAACCGAACCACGTGGCACGTGATGACCTCCCCCATGGCTGACAGGTCGGACACGCCGCGGCGCACGTTTGAAAGCGACATTCCCGTCCCCGCAGCGATCTCCGAGTCGAGCTGCTCGCCATGTTCTTTCAGGTACTTTAGGATTTCGTGCAACTAGATTGCTCCTCATCGTCGCGAGCAGGGCGGCCTTCCGGGGAGCGCAGCGCCGGGGAATGGTCTGGCCACCCGCAGGCAGAGTTTACGCGAAACGCTCAGGGTGCGGGGGCGGCGCCTCCTCCGTCCAGGACGACTAGGCGCTCATGCCTCCATCCACCATCAGGGTCGTGCCGGTGGTGAATCTGCTTTGCGCGGAGGCGAGAAACAGCACCGCTCGCGCGATTTCTCCCTCGCTCGCGTGCCGTCGCAGCGGAATGATCTGGTCGAAGAACTCGGTGGCGTTGCGCCCCAGGACCTTGCTCAGCCGACCTTCGATTTCATGCTGGAACGCGTTGTCGACCGGCCCAGGATGAATCGTGTTCACCCGGATATTGCGTGCGGCCGCCTCCTTCGCGACCGATCGCATCAGCCCGATCTGCGCGTGCTTGGCTGTGACATACGCGCAGACGCCCGGGTCGCCGCGCACGCCGACGATGCTGGAAGTGATGATCACGCTGCCGCCGTCGAACAGTTCGCGCAGTCGCTGAACCTTTCCGATCAGCAGGATTTCGAGGACGCGAAGCGCGGGCTGATTGCGCGTCCCAGCGGGAAGATCCTCCGCGCCGACGGCTCGGTGCTGATCGACTTCGACGGCTTCGGATTCATTGACGGCAAGGCGCCGCCGACAGTCAACCCCAGCCTCTGGCGCCACGCGGCGCTGAACGCCCAAATCGGCCTGTTCAAGGTGACCGATGGCATCTACCAGCTGCGCGGCTTCGACATCGCCAACATGGACTTGATCGAGGGTAAGACGGGCTGGATCGTGGTAGATCCGCTGACCGCCCGGGAAAGCGCTGCGGCCGCCATTGCTTTTGTCCGCAAGAACTTGGGCGACAAGCCCGTCTCGGCGATCATTTTCACCCACAGCCACATTGATCATTTCGGCGGCGTCCTGGGCGTGATCTCGGCCAAGGAAGCGGCTGAGCGCAAGATTGCGATTGTCGCGCCGGCAGGTTTCATGGAGGAAGCCACGAGCGAGAACGTCTTGGTGGGCCCCGTCATGGGTCGCCGCTCGGCGTACCAGTTCGGCAAGGACCTTGAACGCTCGCCCAAGGGCATGGTCGATACCGGGCTCGGCAAGGGTGTGGCCTACGGAACCTTCGGCATTCTGAAGCCGACCCAGATCGTCTCGCAGCCGACGCAGGAGATGAGTCTCGACGGCGTGCGCTTCGTGTTCCACAACGTTCCGGGCTCGGAAGCCCCGGCCGAGATGACCTTTGTGCTGCCGGAGAAGAAGGCCTTCTGCGGCGCCGAGATAGTCGTGCAGACCATGCACAACCTGCTGCCTCTGCGCGGCTCCAAGGTGCGCGATGCCCTGCGCTGGGCCAACTATCTGGACCAGGCTCTCGAGTACAGCGCGGATGCGGAGGTTCTTTTCTCGCAGCACACCTGGCCCGTCTGGGGCCACGCCCGCATCGCCGAGATGATCGCCAAGCACCGCGACACGTATCGGTATATCCACGATCAGACTGTGCGCCTCATGAATGCCGGCTATACGCCCTACGAAATCGCCGACAAGGTCAAGCTGCCCAAGTCGCTGCAGACCTACCTCAGCGACCGCGGCTACTATGGCGACGTGCGCCACAACGTCAAGGCGGTCTACGACTTTTACCTGGGCTTTTACGACGGCAACGCGGCGAACCTTGATCCGCTTCCGCCCGAGGAATCGGCCAAGCGCTATGTCGAGTTGTCCGGCGGTGCCGACAAAGCCGTCGCGGCGGCACAGACCGCCTTCGACAAGGGCGACTACCGCTGGACGGCGGAATTGCTGAACCACGTCGAATTCGCCCAGGGCAACAACCGGGCCGCCAAAGAATTGCTCGCCCGAACCTACGAACAGATGGGCTACATGGCGGAATCGGCGACCTGGCGCAATGCGTATCTCACAGGCGCCGCCGAGTTGCGCGAGGGCCCACCGAAGAAGGGCGTTGATCGAAGCTCCTTTCTCGAATTGCTGGCGCAGACCCCGATCGAACGCTTCCTGGAAGCCATGGCCGCCGGCCTCGATGGACCGGCCGCCGAGGGCAAGGATTTCAAGGTCAATCTGGTGCTGTCGGATACCGGGGAATCATTCGTGCTCTGGATCGAGAACGCGGTCCTGCATTACAGGAAGGCCGC
>JADGRQ010000028.1 GCA_017880775.1 Burkholderiales bacterium
GTTGATCTGGGGCATGATGAACGTGGTGAACTTCGCCCATGGCGACTTCGTCATGCTGGCGATGTACACGACCTTCGTGCTATGGAAGACGCTGGGGCTGGGACCGGCGGCGTCGGTGCCGATCACCGCCTTGTTGATGGCCACGGTGGGCATCGTTGTCTATTTCGCGCTGGTGCGTCACGTGATGCGTGGCCCGATGATCGCGCAGATCCTGGGCACATTCGGCCTGGCGCTGTTCCTGCGCTATGCGGTGTTCTGGTATTTCGGCGCCAACTTCCTGTCGCTGCCCGACAATTTGGTCGGCGGCACTTTTGACCTTGGCGGCATCCGCATCCCGTCGGCGCGGCTGCTGGCCGGCGCGGTGGCGCTGCTGGTCACGGTGGGGCTGCACCTGCTGCTGACGCGCACCGCGCTGGGCAGCCGCATGCTGGCGGTGGCCGAGGATGAGGTGGCAGCGCAGTTAATGGGCATCAAGCCGCAACAGATGCAGGCGGTCGCCTGGGGCCTGGCGGCAGGCGCCACCGGCATCGCCGGCGCGCTGATCGCGACGTTCTTCTACATCTCGCCCACCGTGGGGGAGACGCTGGTGATCGTGGCCTTCGTCACCGTCTCGCTCGGGGGCTTCGGCAGCGTGCCGGGTGCGCTGGTGGCCGGGCTGCTGATCGGGGTGATCGAGTCGCTGTCGGCCTACTGGATCGGTCCGGTCTACAAGGACATCGTCGTCTATTCGCTGTTCGTGGCGGTGCTGTGGCTGCGGCCGCAGGGCCTGATGGGGAAGACGTGATGCGCCGCTTGCTATGGCCGATCGCCTGGCTCGGCCTGATCGCGGCCTATCCGCTGGTCTGGCACACCGCGTTCCAGCAGCGGCTGGGGGCGCTCGTCTTGCTGTATGCGGTGGCCGCTTCGGCGTGGAACATCGTGGGCGGCTATGCCGGGCAGGTGTCGGTCGGCCATGTGGTGTTCTTCGGCTGCGGCGCCTATGGCGCGCTGGCGACCTATCTGCACCTGGGCCTGCCGCCGATTGCCGGGCTGCCGCTGGGGGTGCTGGCCAGCGTGCTGATCGCCGCGATCGTGGGAGTGCCCACGCTGCGGCTGTCCGGGCATTATTTCAGCATGGCCACCATCGCGGTGGCCGAGCTGGTGCGCCTGATCGTGACCAACACCGAGTTCCTCGGGGCGGCCGTCGGGCTGAGCGGCCCCACCGTGCCGCGCAGCGTAATGGACCTGTCGTTCACCTCCTCGCTGCCCCACTACTACCTATTCCTGGCTGTGCTGATCGGCACTCTGGCGCTGACCTGGCGGATGGAGAACAGCCGCATGGGGTATTACCTGCGCGCCATCAAGGGCAGCGAACGCGCCGCCCGCTCCCTGGGGGTCGCGGCCGGACGCTACAAATTGTGGGCGTACATGCTCAGCGCCGCGCTGACCGCGGTCGCCGGCTCGCTCTATGCGATCATGTTCGGCTTCATCGACCCGGATTCTGGACTCGGCATTCTGATCTCGGTCAAGATGCTGATCATGGCGGCGCTGGGAGGTGCGGGGTACCTGTTCGGCCCGCTGGTGGGTGCGGCCATCCTGGTGCCGCTGGAGGAGATCTCGAACAACATGTTCGGCAGCGGCGGCCGGGGCCTCACCTTCGTCATCTACGGCGCGATCATCATGCTGCTGGCGCGCTTCCAGCCCGGTGGATTGCTGGACCTGCTGCAACGCCGCCTGCGCCCGCGTCCGCCGGCCGCCGGAGCGCGCCGTGCTGCTTGAAGCCAGGGGCGTCAGCATGGCGTTTGGCAGCTTCAAGGCGGTCGACGACGCCACCATCGCGGTGCGCGAGGGCGAGATCCTCGGCCTGATCGGCCCCAACGGCGCGGGCAAGTCCACGTTCTTCAACTGCCTGACTGGCGACCTGACGCCCACCCTCGGCAGTGTCCATTTCCGCGGCCAGGACGTGACGGGTCTGCCGCCGGAGGCCCGTGCGGCACTTGGTATCGCCCGCAGCTTCCAGGTGCCGCTGACGTTCGAGGGCATGAGTGTGCTCGACAACGTGATGATCGGCGCCTTCCTGCGTACCGCCAGCACCGCCGAGGCGCGCGACCGGGCGCGCCGGGTGATCGAGCGTGTCGGACTCGGCCCGTTTGCGGACGTGTCGGCCAGCAGCCTGGGCACGCCTGGCCGCAAGCGGCTGGAGATCGCCCGGGCGCTGGCCACCGAGCCGCGCGTGCTGCTTCTGGACGAGGCAATGGCCGGGCTGACGCCGACTGAGGTGCGCCAAGCGATCGATCTGGTCCGCAGTATCCATGCCTCCGGCATCACCCTGGTGATCGTGGAGCACATCATGGAGGTCATCATCACGCTGGCCGAGCGTGTGGTGGTGTTCCACCAGGGCCGCGAGATCGCCAACGGATCGCCCGCCGTAGTGACCCGCGAATCACAGGTGATCGAGGCCTATCTTGGCAAACGCGCCGCGAAGGCCGCGCACGGGGCCACGCCATGACCGTGCCGCTGCTGCGCGTGCGGAACCTGGAAGTGCGCTACGGCGATCTGATCGGTGTCGCCGATGTCTCGCTGGACGTGCCGGAGGGCGGCGTGGTCGCGCTGCTCGGCTCGAACGGCGCCGGCAAGACCACCACGCTGAATGCGATCGCCGGCCTCATCCCCGCCTCCGCCGGCGCGATCAGCTTCGACGGCGAGGCAATCACCGGCCAACCCGCCTATGCCATCGTCCGCAAGGGCCTGGCGCTGTCGCCGGAGGGCTGGCGGCTGTTCGCCCAGCAGACCGTCGAGAGCAACCTGCACCTCGGCGCCACGCCGCTGGCCGACCGCCGCCGGCTGGCGGAGGTGCTCGATCGCGTATATGCCCTGTTCCCACACCTCGCTGAACGCCGCCTACAGCGGACCAGCACGATGTCGGGCGGGGAACGCCAGATGCTGGCGGTTGGCCGCGCGCTGATGAGCGACCCGAAGCTGCTGATGCTGGACGAACCGAGCCTGGGGCTGGCGCCGGCCATCGTCGAGTCGATGTACGAGACGTTCGGCCGTCTGCACAAGGCCGGTCTGACCATCCTGTTGGCCGAGCAGTCGGTGGAACTCGCACTGGAATTCGCCGACTATGCCTATGTGCTGCAGGTCGGCCGCAGCGTGCTGTTCGGGCCGGCCGGCGAATTGGCGGAAAACCCGGAGGTGCAGCGTGTCTATATGGGCATCGGCTGAAGCGAGGGGGAGACGCTGATGGCCACGCAGCAGGTTGGAGGGCTGAACGAGGTCGGCGGGTGGCGCATCGACATCATCGTTCAGGGCTATCCCGGCAAGTCGGTCTGCCATGGCGGGCTGGGCTGGAGCACCATCGCGCTGCTGCGCGGGCACGGGAAAGTGCTGCTGATCGACGTCGGCTCCTTCGGCCAGCGCCAGCCCATCCAGGACCGGCTGAAGGTGCTTGGGCTGACACCGGGCGACGTCACCGATGTGCTGCTGACGCATTCGCACTGGGACCACTCGGTCAACTGGGTGATGTTCCCGGCGGCGCGGGTGGTGATCGGCGCTGACGAGCTGGCCTGGTCGCTGCAGCAGCCCTGGGGTACCACGCCGGTTCCCGAGCTGTACGTGCGGGAGCTGGCGAACTCTGCGCAGACGCGCCGCGTCCGTGCCGGTGAGGCGATCCTGCCTGGCATCTCGGCCCATGACACGCCCGGGCACACGCCCGGCCATCTGATTTTCATGCTGGAAGGCCGGGACGGCGATGTGATCTTCACCGGCGATGCGGCCAAGAACCGGGCGGAGATCCTCTCGCGATCGGCCGACATGACCTACGATCCGGCAGTCAGCTGCCGCTCCATCGACAGGATCTGGGCGCTCTGGAACCGCAAGCCAGGCTCGCTCCTGGTGCCCGGGCATGATGTGCCCATGGTGCTCAGTCAGGGCGAGCCAACCTATATCGGCGCGCGGACCGCCGCGCTGTATTCGTGGTTCGGCACGGATCTGGACCAGACGACGCTGTTCGAACTCACGGTGGCGTGACCCGTCGCACTGGTCGTGGTCGGAAAGGCAGTGCTACTGTGGCTCTAGCTCGACTGGTTTCGACCGCAGCTCACGGCACGGGCAGCTGCAGCGCTTCGACGTCGGCGATGATCCTGATCGCGATCGGCGCGGCCCGGTTGCGAACCGTGATCTCGTGGCGCGGGAAGAACGAGACATCCACGCCCGCGCGCTGCGCAACCGGCTCGGAAATGACGACCTGGCAGTCGAACTGCTTGGTCTGGTCCTGCAGCCGGCTCGCGGTGTTGACCGTGTCGCCGACCGCCGTAAGATAGCTCGCGGCGCCGTGGCCCATATGGCCGACGACCGCCGGGCCGCAGTGGATGCCGATGCCGATGCGCAGCGGCGCGGGCAGCTCCGTGCGCAGGTCTTCGCTCAGCCTCGCAATTGCGTGCGTCAACGCGCGCGCCGCTTGAAGCGCCTGCAGTGCGCCGACTTCCGGTGTGGTGTGCACGCCAAACAGCGCCATCACTCCGTCGCCGGTGAACTGGTTGGCGATGCCGCCCGCCTGTTCGACCGCGCGGCCGGCGACCTCGAAATACCGATTGAGGAAAAACACCACGTCATAGGGCAGGCGCCGCTCCGAGAGCAGCGTGAATCCGCGGATGTCGGCGAACAGCACACAGACCTCGCGCTCCTCGCCGGTCATCGCGCCCTGTTGCGACAATGCCCGCGACGCCATCAGGTTGGCGGGCATCATCGGAATGATCGAAATGGGGCCGGTCGGACGCGACTGGCAGGCCAGGCGCACGTCGGCGCCCGCCCCGACGCGCCGCAACACGCGCGCTTCCTCGGCTGAAGGTGCGGGCAGCGCTTCCAGGCCGGCGACGACCCGCACGCGGCACGTCGAGCAGCGACCGCGACCGCCGCATACCGAAGCGTGGGGGATGCGCGCGTACCGGCTGCATTCGAGCAGGCTGAATCCGAGCGGAACGGTGACCAGGCGGTCGCCGGGGTAGGTCACGCGGATCGCGCTGCGCCCCTCGCGCCACAGGCGGACCGCACGCAGCGCCAGCGTGAGCGCCAACGCTGCGATCAGGAGATAGAGGATCGCCTGCCCGGTTGCATGCAGCGCCGCGCGCGCCGGTTCGTCCGGAAAGCGGGCCGCGGCGAAAGTGTCCTTGATCCAGCCCAGGCGCATTGCAAGCGCAGTCACTTCCTTTCCCGCCTGCGCGAATCCGAGCAGCGCGAGCACGGGGATCAGCACCGCGAAGGTATAGAGAGACATCGCCCAGCGCGGGTACCACGGACGGATGCGCAGCCAGAAGTGCACGCCGATGCAGCCATGGATCCAGGCGATCGACAGCAGCAGCGCCTGCTGAAGGCCCAGATCCGGGCGCGTTTCCCAGAACAGCAGCACCAGCACCGCGTACGAGTCCTCGAAGCCGAAGCGCTCGTTGGCGAGGCGCGTGCCGACAGCGTGATTGATGACCAGCAGCGGAATCGCCAGCCCGAACAGGAGTTGCAGCGCCTCCCAGGCGGGCACGCGGAAGTGCCGGCGCAGGTAGATCGAGCGAAGCGCGAGGGCCAGATGCAGAAGGATCGATGCTGCGAGCGCCACGGTCCCGGGCGTGCTGCGCCACAGGGCGAGAAACGCGCGGCGGCCGGCTTCCATCGCCTCGAGCGAGATCATCCCGAGTGAGTGATTGAGGAGATGGGTGAGGACGAACGTGAACAGCACCAACCCGGTTGCAAGCCGGGTGCGGCGCTCGAGCATGGTTTGCCCGCGCGGCGCGGCCACGCCCGCGGTGGTTTTGCTCTGCCCGCTCAACCGGTTTCCCTGGCGAGCACCGCCAGCGCGTCGCCGGTTACCCTGAACAGGCGCCAGTCTTCCATGCGTTGCGCTCCGAGGCTTTCGTAGAAGCGGATCGAAGGCGTGTTCCAGTCGAGCACCATCCACTCGAAGCGGCCGCAGCCGCGCCCGTGAGCGATGCGAGCGACGTGCAGGAACAGCGACTTGCCGTAGCCGCGGCCGCGGTGCTCGGGACGCACGAACAGGTCTTCCAGATAGAGTCCCTTGCGCCCCGTGAAGGTGGAGAAATTGTGGAAGTACACCGCGAATCCGACCGCTTTGCCCTCGACCACGCAGAGCAGGGTTTCCGCCGGGCCTTTGCCGGAAAAAAGCTCATCGGCGAGCAAGGCCTCATCGGCTCGCACGAGGTGATCGAGTTTCTCGTAGACGGCGAGCGCGTGGATCAGTTCCAGCACCACCGGGATGTCCGCGCGCGTGGCGCGGCGTATCTCTGCCGTAGCCTTCATCTCAATCCCCGAAGCAGATGCCGAGGTCGCGCGCTGTGCGAATGGTGTCGCAGCCGACCGGCACCGACTTCATGCGTTGCGTGGCTTTCGCGAGCGGCACGTAGCGCACCCTCGGAGGGTCGAGAGCGACCATCACGCCGGAGTGTCCCTCGGCGAGCGCGCGCACCGCCGCGCCGCCGAAGCGCAAGGACAGCAACCGGTCGAACGTCGTCGGCGCTCCGCCGCGCAGCAGGTGGCCGAGCACGACATGCCGGGTTTCCTTGCCGGTCAGCACCGCGAGTTCCCCGGCCACGCGCTCGCCGATGCCGCCGAGGCGCTCCGGGCGTCCGATGCGCTTTTCGATCGTCGAAGCCTTGCCGCCGCTCGGCGCGGCGCCTTCGGCGGCCACCACGATCGAATGCTGCGCGCCTTCACGTTCGCGCTTCAGCAGCGCGGCGGCGAGCTTTCCGATGTCGTACGGGATCTCGGGGATCAGGATGGCATGCGCGTCGCCGGAGACGCCGCAGTTGAGCGCGATCCAGCCCGCATGCCGGCCCATCACTTCAACCACCATCACGCGCTGGTGCGAGGCCGCGGTGGTGTGCAGCCGGTCGATGCAATCGGTGGCGAAGGACACCGCCGAGTCGAAGCCGAAGGTGATGACGGTTTCCTCGAGGTCGTTGTCGATGGTCTTGGGCACGCCCACCACGCGCAGGCCCTTGTCCGCCAGCCTGCGGGCGACGCGCAGCGACCCGTCGCCGCCGATAGCCACCAGCGCGTCGACGCCCGCGCGCTCCAGCGCGCTCAGCACCTTGCCGCTCAGATCGCGTTCCTCCAGCCCCTTCGCCGTTTGCACGGGGTATTTGAACGGATTGCCCGCGTTGGTCGTGCCCAGGATGGTGCCGCCGAGGTTGGTGATGCCGGAGACGCGCTCCGGCGTGAGCGGCATCAGGCCGTTCCTGCGCAGGCGCGCGTCGAGTAGGCCGTCGTAGCCGTTGCGGATGCCGATGCACTCCCAGCCATGGTGCTGGGCCGTCATCACCACGCCGCGGATCACCGCGTTCAGCCCGGGCGCATCGCCCCCGCCGGTGGTCAGGGCGATGCGGCGGATTTTCGTGCTGTGACGGGTCATGCGCCCCTCCCAAACTTGCTCTGCGTTAGCGTACACTTTCGCGCATGAGCGACCATATCACGCACGACCCCGCGTACGACACCGTCGCCGCGGACGATTTCGCCGCGATGATCGAGGTGCCGCGCTACGGCCGGCGCAGCGCGGCCTTCGACGCCATCATCTCGGCGACGCACGATCATTTCTGGGATCCGCTCGATCCCGCCTACCTCGACTTCGCGCAGCCGTTCGACCTGAAGCGCGAGACCATCATGCCGTTTGATGCGGTATTCGAGCTGCGCACCGCCGTCGCCGACCGGCTGGACGAAGGCCAGAAGATCGCGCTGGCCAACGAGGTGGCGCGCTGGAACCTGAGTTCGCTGCTGCACGGCGAACAGGGCGCATTGTCGCTTTCCGCGAGCCTGTGCGACATCCTGCTCGACCCGGGCGCGCAGGAGTACGCCGCCAACCAGGCGCGCGAGGAGGCGCGGCACGTGACCGCGTTTTCGCGCTACATCCAGGTGCGCTGGGGCTCGCCGCTGCCGGTGGGTGAAGCGCTCGGCGCACTGCTTGCGGAACTCGTCGCGGCGCCCGAGGTGTACAAGAAGCTGGTCGGCATGCAGATGCTGGTCGAGGGGCTCGCGATGGGTGCGTTCGCCGGGTTGCACGCCAACGCGCGCGATCCGCTCCTGAAACGCATGGTGCAGCTGGTGATGACCGACGAAGCCTTTCACCACCGGTTCGGCAAGATCTGGGCCTCGCTGACGATCCCGAAGCTTTCCGCGGAGGAACATGCGCGGGTGGAGGATTGGGCGGCGAAGTGCTTCGAGACGCTGCTGTTCAACCTCAACAACATCCGCCAGCGGCAGTCGATCTACGCGCAGTTCGGGCTCGACTGGCAGTGGGTGCGTGATGCGTGCCGGGAGATATTCACGGCCGCCGACCGGCGCGAAGGGCTAAAGCAGCAGACCAACATCTTCCGCGTGCTGGTGAAGACGCTGTTCGGCGCGGGAATCATCACCGAGCGCACGCGCGCCACCTACGCCGCGTGGCTGGATGTCGAGGGCCTGGAGTCCGAGAAGGACTTCATGATCGGCGACGCGATCGCGGCCGAAGGCATCGAGTACCTGCGCGAGATCAACCGCGGCCGCAGGAAGATCGGGCAGAAGGCGGCCTGAGCCCATCAATTAAAGAGCTTGACTACGCGCCGCAGGCGCGCGGTACGCTTTCCGGGGTGCGGGTGCTCGATCTGTCGCGCCTCGTCGCGGGCAATACGTTGACGCAGGTGCTGGGCGACTTCGGCGCAGAGGTGATCAAGGTGGAGCCGCCTGCCGGCGACACGCTGCGCGCCTGGAACACCCGCGACGTGCAGATCGACTGGAAGCTCTATGCACGCAACAAGAAGAGCCTCGGCCTCGAGTTGCGCAATCCTGAGGCGCGCAGGCTGCTGCTGGACCTCGTGCCGTCCGCCTCGATCTTCGCAGAGAGCTTCCGCCCCGGCACGCTCGAGAAGATGGGGCTCGCGCCCGAAGCGCTGTTCGCGCGCAATCCGGGACTGATCATCGTGCGCATCTCCGGCTGGGGTCAGGACGGGCCCTATCGGCAGCGCCCGGGGTTCGGCACCCTGATCGAGGGCATGTCTGGATTCGCCGCGATGAACGGCTTCGCGGACCGTGAGCCGGTGCTGCCGCCCATGTACCTCGCCGATACCGTCGCCGGGCTCTACGGCGCCGCAGGCGTGATGATCGCGCTGCGCGAGGTCGAGAAAAACGGCGGGCGCGGGCAGGTGATCGACCTGCCGCTGCTCGATCCGCTGTTCGCCGTGCTCGGGCCCCAGGCCGCGAAATACCGGCTCACCGGAAACGTGAAACCGCGCAGCGGCAGCCGTTCGACCAACACCGGCCCGCGCAACGCGTATCGCACGCGGGACGGAAAATATGTCGGGCTGTCCGCATCGACGCAGAAAATGGCCGAACGCACCTTCCGCTCCATTGGCCGGCCCGACCTGGTCGACGACCCGCGCTACCGTACGAATGCGCAACGCGTAAAGCACGCCGACGAGCTCGACGCGATCATCGGCGAGTTCATTGCGCAGCGCACGCAGGCCGGGAATGTCGCGTTCTTCGAAGCTGCCGAAGTGACGATCGGTCCGATCTACGATATTTCCCAGATCGTCGAGGATCCCCACGTACTTGAGCGCGAGCTGATCGCCGACTACCCTGACCCGGACATGGGCGCATTTCCAATGCACCACGTCGTGCCGCGCCTTACGGGGACGCCCGGCTCGATACGCACGCCCGCGCCGCGCCTTGGCGAGCACAATCGCGCGTTGCTCGGTGAGATCGGCGTCGACGCGGCCACGTATGCGAAGCTGCTCGCCGCCGGCGTCGCGTGCGAAGGTGTCAGCGCGGCGACGGAGGAACAGGAATGAAACCCGGCCTGCCGGTCTGGCGATCGCTGTTGTACGTCCCGGCCAACGTCGAGAAGTATGTGGCGAACGCGCATACGCGCGGCGCCGACTGCATCCAGCTCGATCTCGAGGACAGCGTCCCTGCCTCCGAGAAAGACCGGGCGCGAACCCTGGTGGCGTCGGCCGCGGCGCGCGTGCGGCGCGGCGGCGCGGACGTTATCGTGCGCATCAACCGGCCTCTCGCAATGGCGGTGCGCGACATCGAGGCCGCCGTCGGGCCGGACGTGAACGGCTTCGCAGTAACGAAGGTCGAGGGGCCCGGGCATCTGCGCCTGCTCGACGAACTGGTCTCGGAGCTGGAGGAAAAGCGCGGCCTGCCGCACGGGCATACGCGCTTCCTCGCGATGATCGAGACACCGCGGGCGTATTTTCGGATGGCCGAAATCGCTGCGGCCGTCGAGCGCAGCGCGGCGATGAATATCGGCGGCGAGGATTTCGCGCTGGAGACCGGCATGGAGCCGACGGAGGAGACGCTGCTGCTGCCGAAGCAGCAGATGATTTTCGCTGCGCGCAGCGCTGGGCTCATGCCGCTCGGCTTCATCGCGAGCGTGGCGAGCTTCGGCGACCTGGATGCGTTCCGCGCCATGGTTACGCGCTCGCGCCAGTTCGGCTTCCTGGGCGCGAGCTGCATCCATCCGGGGCAGGTGCCCATCGTGAATCAGGGATACACGCCTTCGACGGAAGAAGTCGCCTACGCAAATAGGGTCGTAGGGGAGAACGCGAAGGCCGAGGCAGTGGGTCGCGCGTCGTTCGCCATCGACGGCAAGATGATCGACGTGCCGGTGGTGGTGCGGGCGCGGCGGTTGCTCGAGCGGCATGCGGCGATTGAGAAGCGCGAGGCGGCGAAGCGCGCTGCTCAGGCGTAAGGCGTTTCTTCGCCTTTCGTGCGGAACGGGTAGGTGGCGATCAGCGCATTCTTGGACGGGTAATGGTTGTACAGCGTGCGCTTGCTGACGCTCTCCGCGAGCGAAACGGCATTCTGCGATTACACAGTTCGTGTATTGTTTTGGCCAGCAGAATATCAAGCAAAAACGCCCGTTGATGCACCATCCGGTATACCTGAAATGACCTCCCACCGCCGCGCCTTTATCCTGCTGCTCATCCTGAGCGGCACGATCATTTCGATCTGCATGGGGCTGCGCCAGAGCCTGGGCCTGTTCATGCGCCCGGTGACGCTCGACCTGGGCGTTTCGGCGGCCAGCTTCGGCTTCGCGATCGCGCTGCAGAACATCGTCTGGGGACTGTCGCAGCCGTTCGTCGGCGCGCTCGCGGACAAGCACGGCCCGCGGCCGGTGCTGATGGGCACCGCGCTGCTCTACGCGCTCGGCCTGTTGCTCATGGTCTATTCGCGCGGCTCGGTCGGCCTCGAGGTGGCGGGCTTCCTGCTGGGGATCGGCACCGCCGGCACGGGATTCGGGGTGCTGATCGGCGTGGTCACGCGCGCCACGCCGCTGGAAAAGCGCAGCCAGACGGTCGGCTTGGTGGCGGCCGCGGGCTCGCTCGGCACGATGGCGCTGGCGCCGCTCGGCCAGGCGCTGATCAACGGCTACGGCTGGCAGCCCGCGCTGGCGGTGTTCGCCTCGATCGCCGCCTCGATGATGCTGCTCGCGCTGCCGATCAAGGGGCTCGCGAGCACGCTGGGCGCGCTGCCGACCGCGGCCGCGGTGGCGGCGCAGCAGCCGCTCGGCGAAGCGCTGCGCGACGCGGCGGGGCATCGCGGCTACCTGTTCATGGCGCTCGCGTTCTTCGCCTGCGGCTTCCAGCTGGTATTCATCACCACCCACCTGCCGGCCTACTTGCAGTTGTGTGGCATAGCGCCGGGCGTGGGCGCGAGCGCGCTGGCGCTGATCGGGCTGTTCAATACCGTCGGCACCTACATCTTCGGTTTGCTCGGCGCGCGCTACAGCCAGAAGCACCTGCTGGCAATGATCTACCTGCTTCGCACGCTGTTCATTGCGATTTTCCTGCTCGTGCCGATCACCGCGGCATCCACGCTGGTGTTCGCCGCCGCGATGGGCTTCCTGTGGCTCGGCGTCGCGCCGCTCGTCACGGGCATCATCGGCCGCGTATTCGGCCTCACGCACTTCAACACGCTCTACGGCGTGGTGTTCCTGAGCCACCAGGTCGGTTCGTTCTTCGGCGCCTGGATGGGCGGCCTGGTGTTCGACATGACCGGGTCGTACAACTTCGGCTGGGGCGCGCTGATCGTTATCGGGCTCGCCGCGTTCACGCTGCAGTGGCTGATGGACGACCGCGCGCCGCCCGTGCGTCGCGCGGCCGGCGGGCCCGCGCCGGTGCCGGCATGACGGACGCGAACTAGCCATAAGCCGTCTGCTTACCTTTCCGGCGGTTGCCGGGTGCGCCGCCGCCGGTTACATTCCGTCGGACAGGAGCGTGCCCTACGATGATCAGCGCCGAGCAGAATGAACTGATGACGCGCGTCGGTCCCGGAACGCCGGCCGGTGCGCTGTTGCGCAACTACTGGCAGCCGGTGGCGCTGGTCGAGGAACTGGCGGACCCGCGGCCGGTGAAGGCAGTGCGCGTGCTCGGGCAGGACTGCGTGCTGTTTCGCGACGAACGGGGCCGGTATGGAATGCTCGATCGCGCCTGCCCGCATCGCGGCGCGGACCTCGCCTACGGCCGCCTCGAAGACGGGGGGCTGCGCTGCGCGTTCCACGGCTGGCTGTTCGACACGGACGGGAAGTGCCTCGATACGCCCGCCGAGCTGGAGGGCAGTCGCATATGTGAGCAGGTTCGCCAGCGCGCCTACCCGGTGCAGCAGAAAAGCGGGGCGCTGTTCGCGTACCTCGGTGCGGGCGAGCCGCCCGCATTCGCGAACTTCGACTGTTTCGTGGCGCCGGACACGCACGTGTTCGCCTTCAAGGGGTTGTGGGCCTGCAACTGGCTGCAGGCACTCGAAGTCGGCATCGATCCGGCGCACGCCTCTTTCCTGCATCGCTTCTTCGAGGACGAGGACCCGTCGGCGAGTTACGGCCGGCAGTTCCGCAGTTCGTCGATGGGTTCTGAGCTGCCGATGACGAAGCTGTTGCGCGAGCACGCGCAGCCCGAGATCCGCGTCGAGCGCACCGACTACGGCATGCGCCTCGCGACGCTGCGGCGGATCAGCGAATTGCAGACTCACCTGCGGATCACCAACGTGCTTTTCCCGCAGGCGTTCGTGATTCCGATGAGCGCCGAGATGACGATCTCGCAGTGGCATGTGCCGATCGACGACACCTCGTGCTACTGGTATTCGTTCTTCACCAGCTTCGGAGCGCCCGTGGACAAGCAGACCATGCGCGCGCAGCGCCTGCAGACCTACCCGGCGCCGGACTACAGGCCGGTTCACGACCGCTCCAACGGTTGGGGCTTCAACCCGGCGGAGCAGCGCGGGCAGACGTTCACCGGGATGGGTTTCGACATCAACATTCACGACCAGTTTGCATGCGAGTCGATGGGGCCGATCCAGGACCGCACGCGCGAGAACCTCGGCAGCACCGACAAGGGCATCGCGCTGTACCGGCGGCTGCTGATCGATGCGATTCGCAGACAGCAGGCGGGCGAACGGCCGCTGATGGTGCTCGACGCCGCCTCTGCCCGCGCAATGACGGGCCCTGCGGCGATCGACGGCATCGGTCCGGCCGAAAGCTGGGCGGCGTACGGGGAGGAGGCCGACGCGAAGCGCCGCGCCGCGTGCCCGTGGACGCGCGAGCGCGCTGCATGAGTTTTGTAGACAAGTACGGTCTCTGGAGCGGCGCGCAGCGCGCCGCCGCACAGGGCGTGTTGAGGGAAGTCGGGGCGCGCGGCCTCGAAGTGGTGCGTTTTTCGTTTGCGGACCAGCATGGCATCCTGCGCGGCAAGACGATCGCCGCGGCCGATCTCGCACGCACGCTCGAAGACGGTGTCACCGTCACGACAACGCTGTTCGCGAAGGACACCTCGCACCGGACGGTGTTCCCGGTCTTCACGCCGGGCGGCGGTTTCGGCCTGGATGAGATGCAGGGTGGCGCCGATGCGCTGATGGTCGCCGATCCTGCGACGTTTCGCGTGCTGCCCTGGGCGCCCAACACCGGATGGCTGCTGTGCGAGACCTGGTTCCCGAACGGCGCGCCGGTGCCTTTCGATACCCGCCGCCTGTTGCGCGCGGCGCTCGCAGAACTCGCGAAAGCGGGCTACGAGTACGTCGCAGGGCTCGAGGTCGAGTTCCACGTCTTCAGGCTCCTCGATCCGCGCATGCGGCCGGAACAGGCCGGTCAGCCCGGCGAGCCGCCCGAGGTCGAACTGCTCACCCAAGGCTACCAGTACCTTACCGAGCAGCGCTACGACCTGCTCGATCCGGTGGCGGAACTGCTGCGCCGCGACCTCGGCGCGCTCGGGCTGCCGCTGCGCTCCTTCGAGGTCGAGTACGGACCCAGCCAGATGGAGGTGACGCTCGGCGCGCTTGCGGGGCTCGGCTCGGCCGATGCGATGGTGCTGTTTCGCAGCGCGACCAAGCAGATTCTGCGGCGCCACGGCTACCACGCGAGCTTCATGTGCCGGCCGCGCATCCCCAACGTCATGTCGAGCGGGTGGCATTTGCACCAGTCGCTGCGCAGCGCCGCCGATGGGGTCAATGTTTTCATGTCCGCTGCGGCGGGTGAGCCGCTGTCGCAGACGGGGATGCACTTCCTGGGCGGGTTGCTTGCGCATGCGCGCGGCTCGGTCGCGCTCTCGACGCCGACCCTCAATGGTTACAAGCGCTATCGTCCCTATTCGCTGGCGCCCGACCGCGCAAGCTGGGGGCGGGATAATCGAGGCGTAATGCTTCGCGTGTTGGGTGGGCAGGGCGACCCTGGCAGCCGCATCGAAAACCGGGTCGGTGAACCGGCGGCAAATCCATATTTGTACTTCGCCTCGCAGATCCACGCCGGGCTTGACGGCCTTGCGCGCGGGCTCGATCCGGGGCCGTCATCGAACACGCCCTACGAAGCTACAGCAGAAGCATTGCCGCGCACGCTCGAGGAAGCGCTCGACTGCCTGCGCCGCGACGATGTCCTGCGCAACGGCCTGGGCGGCGGGTTCGTGGATTATTTCTGCCGCATCAAGGAGGCCGAGATCGCGCGCTTCAACCTTGAAGTGAGCGAATGGGAGCAGCGCGAGTACTTCGAGTTGTTCTGACTTCAGACGCCCAGGTAGCGGCGCTGCACGTCCTGGTCCTCCGTCAGCTGGGCGGAACTGCCGTTCCAGACGACGCGACCTTTCTCCAGCACGTAGTGCCGGTCGGCGATGCGCGCGAGCGCCTTGACGTCCTTGTCGATCACCAGGATCGAGAGGCCTTCGCTCTTCAGCCGCTCGAGCGACCGGTAGATCTCGATGCGGATCAGCGGCGCGAGCCCTTCGGTCGCCTCGTCCAGTATCAACAGCTTCGGATTGGTCATCAGCGCGCGCGCAATCGCGAGCATCTGCTGCTCGCCGCCGGAGAGCTGGTTGCCGAAATTGCCCCGCCGCTCGGCGAGGTTCGGGAACAGCTCGAACACGCGCTCGAGCGTCCACGGCTTGGCCGCGCCGCTGCGGTTGGCGGCGGTGGCAACGAGATTTTCGCGCACGGTCAGATTGGGAAACACCTGCCGGCCTTCAGGCACCAGGCCGAGACCGGCTTGTGCGACGCGAAACGACGGCAAGCCGTGCAGCGGCTTGCCGTCGAACGTGATCGTTCCGGCGCGCGCAGCCACCACGCCCATGACGGAGAGCACGGTCGTGGTCTTGCCCATGCCGTTGCGGCCGAGCAGCGTGACGACCTGTCCGGCGTCGATCGAAAAGGACACGCCGAACAACACCTGCGACAGGCCGTAGGCGGTCTCCAGCCCTTCGACCTTGAGAATCACGCGTCCTCTCCGAGATAGGCACGCCGCACTTCGGCGTTGACGCGGATCTCCTGCGGCGAGCCGGTGGCGATGATGCGGCCGTAGACCAGCACCGAGATGCGATCGGCGAGCGAGAACACCGCGTCCATGTCGTGCTCGACGAGGATGATCGTCTGCCGTCCTTTCAGCGAGGCGAGGAACGTCACCATGCGCTGCGTCTCGTCGTTGCCCATGCCGGCAACCGGTTCGTCGAGCAGCAGCAGGCGCGGTTTCGTCGCTAGCGCCATCGCCACCTCGAGCTGGCGCTGCTCGCCGTGCGCGAGGTTGGCAGCGATCACTTCCGCCCGTGCACCGAGCCCTACTTCGTCGAGGATCGCGCGCGCGGGGTCGCGCAGCGCGCGTTCCGAGCGGGCCGGTTTCCAGAAACGGAAGCTGTGCCCGGCGTGCGCCTGCACCGCCAGCGCAACGTTCTCCAGCGCGGTGAACTCGCGGTAAATGCTGGTGATCTGGAACGAGCGCGCAAAACCCATGCGCGAGCGCGCGGGCGCCCGCAGCGCGGTCACGTCTTCGCCGGAGAAGCGGATGCTGCCGGCGTCCGGGCGCAGGTCGCCGGAGAGCTGGCTGATGAAGGTGGTCTTGCCGGCGCCATTGGGCCCGATCACCGCGTGCGTCTCGCCCTCGAGCACGTCGAAATCGATTCCATCGCTCGCGCGCAGCGCGCCGAACGACTTGCGCAGCCCGCGCGCTTCGAGGAGCGCGCCGCTCATGGACCGCACCTGATGAAGCGCGCGCTAGGCATCGCGCGCCCCGGGCAGGATGCCGGCGAGTCCGCGCCGGAAGAAGATCACCGACAGGATCAGCAGCGGCCCCAGATAGACCTGCCAATGCTCCGTCCAGCCTGCGAGCAGGGTTTCCAGCACCAGCAGCGTGAACGCGCCGAACAGCGGGCCGGCGGTGGTGGCGATGCCCCCGAGGATCACCATGAACATGATTTCGCCCGAGCGTGTCCAGTGCATGAAGTCCGGCGAGATGTAAGCGGTGTGGTTGGCGAGCAGCGCGCCGGCCAGCCCGCACAGCGCCCCCGCGATGACGAACGCGGCCAGGCGGTACAGGTACGGAGAAAAGCCGATTGCGCGCGAGCGCGCCTCGTTCGATTTCGCGGCACGCAGCACCATGCCGAAGCGCGAGTTCGCCAGGCGGTGCACCAGGTACAGCGACGCGAGCATCAGTGCCAGCACGAGGTAGTAGAACGACACCGGGTCGGCCAGGTCGATCAGGCCCCAGAACTGGCTGTGCGTCTTGATGCGCATACCGTCGTCGCGGCCGTACACCTCGAGGGACATGCCGAGGTAGTACAGCATCTGAGTGAACGCGAGCGTGATCATGATGAAGTAGATGCCGCTGGTGCGGATCGACACTGCGCCGATCACGGCCGCGACCACCGCGGAGGCCGCGATGGCGGTGCCCCACTGCATCCATCCGCTGTCCACCCCGTGGAAGGCGAGAATGCCGACCGCGTAGGCGCCGATGCCGAGGTAGGCGGCATGGCCGAACGAGATCATGCCGCCGTAGCCGAGGATCAGGTTCAGGCTCGCCGCGGCGATCGCGAAGATCATCACGCGGCGCAGCAGGTCGATGTAGAACGTCTGCTTCAGCGCCTCGGCCACCGGAGGAAGCAGGATTAGCAGCGCGATCACGGCCGACCACAACAGGATGCGCGCGCGGCCGGGCATCAGGTTCCCCGCGACGGAAACAGGCCTTCCGGCCGCAGCGCCAGAACCACCGCCATCAGCAGGTAGATCAGCATCGAGGCGAGCGCCGGCCCCGCGGCTTCGGCGGCGGTAGGCGAAAGTACCGTGCCGAGCAGGGGCTTCAGAAACGCGCGTCCAAGCGTGTCGACGATGCCGACCACCAGCGCGCCGACGAACGCGCCGCGGATCGAGCCGATGCCGCCGATCACGATGACCACGAAGACCTGGATCAGGATCAATTCGCCCATGCCCGGCTGGACCGCGTAGATCGGACCGCTCATCAGGCCCGCGAGTCCGGCAAGTGCGGCGCCGAAGCCGAACACCACCGTGTACAACAGCCGGATGTTCACGCCCAGCGCTGCCACCATGGTGCGGTTGGAAGCCCCGGCGCGGATCAGCATGCCGAGCCGCGTGCGTGTGACCACGTACCAGAGGCCGAGCGCCACGCCCAGGCCGACCGCGATCACCAGTGCGCGGTACAGCGGATAACGCGAGCCGCTGAAGATCTCGATATGGCCCTCCAGCCACGAGGGCAGCTCGGTGTAGAGCGCGGTGCGGCCCCAGATCATCGCGACCAGCTCGTTGAAGAACAGGATCAGGCCGAACGTGGCGAGCACCTGGTCGAGGTGGTCGCGCTCGTAGAGCGTCCTCAGCGCCACGACTTCGACGAGCATTCCGACCAGCAGCGTGCCGGCAAGGCCGAGCAGCACGCCCAGCAGGTAGTTTCCCGTCCACTGGATGGCGCTGACTGCCAGGTAGGCGCCGACCATGTACAGCGAGCCGTGCGCGAGATTCACCAGGTTCATGATCCCGAACACCAGCGTCAACCCGGCGGCCATCAGGAACAGCATCACGCCGAACTGCACGCCGTTGAGCAATTGCTCGAAGACGAGGGCCAGGTTCATGAAAGATCGTTGCGCGAAACAAAAAGGGCGCGGCGGTTGCCGCGCCCCTTGCGCATGCGGATATGTCCGATCGCTACCACTTCATCTTGCAATCCTGGTAGTACGAGTCCTTGTGGTTCTCGAATATCGTTCTCTGGATCTCCATCACGGGATCCTGTCCGACGGGGCCCGCCACCGCCCTGAGCAGGTAGAAGTTCTCGATCGGATGATGGTTCACGTTATAGGTGAACTTGCCACGCACCGAGTTGAAGTTGGCCTTGCGCATCGCCGCGACCATGCCCTTGGTGTCCTTGACATTGCCCTTCACCGCGCGCACCGCCGAGTCGATCAGCATGATCGCATCGTAGCTCTGCGCGCCGTAGAACGAAGGGATGTAGCCGAACTTCTTCTTCATGTCGGCGACATATTTCTGGCTGGCGGGGACCTTGATGTCCTGGCTCCAGAAACGGGCCTCCCACTGCCCGAGGGCCGCGTGCTTGATCGCCGGAATCGTGGTCTCGTCCACCGTGAATACCGAATACAGCGGAAACTGGCCGCGCAGGCCGGCTTCCGAGTACTGCTTCAGGAACTGGATCCCCATGCCGCCCGGGTAGAACACGAACACCGCTTTCGGGTTCTTCGCGCGCATCTGGCTCAATTCCGCCTGGTAGTCGGTCTGCCCGAAACGCGTGTAGACCTCGTCGACGATGCGCCCCTTGTAGTAGCGCTTGAAGCCGGTCACCATGTCCTTGCCGGCCTGGTAGTTGGGCGCGAGTACGTAGACGTCGTTGATATTCTGTTCCTGCATGAACTTGCCCATCGCTTCCGGCGACTCGTCGTTGTTCCAGGAGGTCGAGAAATACAGTTCGTTGCACTGGCTGCCCGCGAGCGGGCTGGCGCCGGCATTGGCGCCGACCATGATCCGGCCGGTGGCGGTCACTGCGGGCACCACCGCCAGCATCACGTTCGACCAGATGATGCCGGACATGATGTCGACGTTGTTCTTCTTCATCATCTCCTCGGCCACCTGCAGGCCGACTTCGGGCTTGGCCTGGTCGTCGCCGTAAATCACCTCGGTTTCCAGTCCGCCGACTTTGCGGCCGAGCTGATCGAGCGCGATCTCGACCGAATCCTTCATATGCTTGCCGATCACGCCCTGGGGCCCGGAGAGCGTGGTGATGAAGCCGATTTTCAGCTTCTGCTGGGCGATTGCGGGCCCGGCGGCGAACATCGCACCGATCGCGCCGGCAACGAGAATCCGGGTGGACTTGCGTAGCATGGTGTTCCTCCTTTGTATAGGTATCGGATTCAGTCTAGCAGGGAGCGTTTCCGGGTGTCCAGACTCAATCGTTCTCCAGCGCGTCGCGTAACGCCTGCAGTTCGGCCGCCAGCGCATCGGTGCCGGGAAACGCGCGCGTTGCCTCCCGGTACCAGTAGCGCGCGTTCGACAGGTCGCCTTCCTGCGCGTGAACGATGCCGTGCGCCCAACAGGCAAGTGGCGAGTCCTCGTCCGACTGTACGATCTCGTGCGCCGCCCGCCAATCGCCCCGCTCGAGCAAGGCGAGGGCGCGCTGCAGGTCGACGCTACTCACGCAGCTTGCGCGCCTGGTTCTGCTGCGGTACGTAGGCAGGGTCCTTGCATGTCGCGCCATCGACATTGATGGTGACGTTGACGTGTTCGTAGGGAATGTCCGATTCCTTGCACAGCCAGGCGACGCGAAACGCGCGCGATCTGTATTGTCCGTAGAGTTTCAGCACCAGGCTCTCCTATGAAATTCGCTCCGGTTCAGGGAAAATAACACAGGCAGGCAGCGCGGAGGAGTCCATGACCAAACCCAAATCGCATCTGGAGTTCGTGCAGGTGGACCTGAACGCAGGCTGGGAGCCGCCGCCGGGGTATCCGCCGGGCTTCTACCAGAAGATCCTCGCCTCGGACATCGACGAGACGGCCAAGCGCGGCAGCCGCACGCGGTTGTTGAAGATCGAGCCGGGGGCGTATTCCGCCGAGCCGTTCGTGCACGACCACTGGGAGGAGGTCTACGTCGTGCAGGGCGACCTGGTGGTCGGCAATGATCAGCAAGGCGAGGGCGGGCAGCAGTCTTTTGCGCCGACCTACGCGTGCCGGCCTCCGGGCGTGCTCCACGGGCCGTTCACCTCGCGCGGCGGCTGCATCCTTCACGAGATCCACTATTACGACACCAGCGGCAAGCGCTGAATGGGAAGATCATGCTGAAGACCGGGGCAGAGCACCTCGAATCGCTGCGCGACGGACGGGCGGTGTACATCGGCTCCGAGCGAGTCTCGGACGTCACCAGCCATCCCGCGTTCAGGAATGCCGCGCAGACGGTGGCTGTGATCTACGACATGAAGCGCGCCGACCCGAACATGAGCTTCGAGGAAGGCGGCGAGCGCTGCAGCGCCTACTTCCTGCGCGCGAGGACCAGGGACGATCTGGTCAAGCGCATGAACTGCCACCGCGCGATCGCGAACCTGAGCCACGGCCTGCTCGGCCGCTCGCCCGACCACGTCTCGAGCTTCGTCACCGGCATGGCGATGGATGCGCCGGTGTTCGGCAAGTACGCCGGCAACCTCGCGCGCTACTACCGGCACATGCGCGAGGAGGACGTCTATGCCGTGTACGCGGTGATCCCGCCGCAGGCGGCGCGCAATCCCGAGTTCTACGTCAAGCAGAACCTCCCGATCCCGACGCTGCGCGTGGTGCGCGAGGACGACGACGGGGTGGTGGTCACGGGCATGAAGATGCTCGCCACCGGCGCGGTGTTCGCCAACGAAATATGGATCGGCAACCTGATCCCGCTGGCGCCGAACCAGTTGCCCGAGTCGATTACCTGCGCCATTCCCGTCAATGCGCCGGGCTTGACGCTGTGGTCGCGCAAGCCTTTCGAGCGCTACGCGCCGAACGAATTCGACAACCCGCTCACCTGGCGCTTCGATGAGACCGACTCGATGGTGATGTGCGAAAACGTCAAGGTGCCCTGGGAGAAGGTGTTCGTGCACATGGACGCGGTGCTGGCGCGCGACATCTACATCAAGACGCCCGGCCATTGCTACGGCAACCATCAGTCGAACGTGCGCTTCCATTGCAAGATGCAGTTGATCGTGGGGCTGGCGAGCAGGATCGCGCAGGCCTCGGGCGCAAACGAGATTCCGGCGGTGCGCGAAGTGCTGGGGCGTTTTGCCGCGCTCGAGGCGACCCTCGGCGGCATGATCGCCGGACAGATCCAGGACGCTGAAGACTGGCCCGCAGGGTGGAAGACCTTCAACCGCCGCTACATGTATGCCGCGCTGAACTGGTGCACCGAGAACCACTCGCAGATCATCGAGGCGCTGAGGGAGTTGTGCGGTGGCGGCGTATTCCAGATGCCGGCCGACGTCACTGTGATGCACGACCCGGTGCTGCGCGAGCAGTTCGAGACCTATTGGCAGACGCCGCAGATGGGCGCGCTCGACCGGATGAAGCTGTACAAGCTCGCCTGGGACCTGATCGGCTCGGAGTTCGCCGGCCGGCACCTGCAGTACGAGAAGTTCTACGCCGGGGCGTCGTTCATCGTTCGCAACCACAACTTCCGCGAGGCGCCGTGGGATCGCTTCCACAAGGTGGTGGACGACCTGATGGCGGGCTACGACGTGCCGGCGCCCGGGACGGCGCGCAAGGTGGCCTGATCGTGCCTATCGCCCGGTGCCGGTCTGCTGCGGCGTCTGAGACTGCAGCTCGGGGCGCTGCCGGATCCAGTCCTCGAGGATCGGCTTGGCGTGCCGATAGCCCGCCTCGGCAATGGCGTCGAGCGCCCTGAACTGCATCAGCCCGAAGCGGCTGACGGGCGGCTGGATGTAGAGATCGACCAGCTTCTTCACCACCTCTGTCTTCTGCACGCTGGCGAGCAGCGTGGTGCGCATCATCAGGATCACGATGTTGGGCAGATCGATCGGCTTGGCGAACGGGTTCATCCAGTTGAGGAGCACCTTCCACGGGGAAGGCAGCGCCGCGCGGACCTCGAGGTCGCGGGCCGGGCTCACGTCCACCGCGATCACCCAGCCGCCACCGAGCTCGCGCATCACGTCGCCGGGAAGGTTATTGAGCACGCCGCCGTCCACCAGCAGATCCGTTCCCTCCACCACCGGATGGAATACGCTCGGCAGCGCGATGCTGGCGCGGATCGCCTTCCATACCGGACCCTGCCGGTGCACCATCGACTCGGCGCGGGTCAGGTTGCTCGAGACGCAGAAGTACCGCATCCAGAAGTCCTCGATACGGGTGTCCCCGTAGGAGGCGATCAGGTTCTGGTCGAGCCTGCGGGAGTCGACCAGCGAATACACCGGCATGGTGTAGTCGCGCAGGATGACCGGCTTTCTGTCGACGAAGGAGCTGCGGTTGGCCGTGCGCATGGTCGCGTCGTCCCAGCCCATTGCGGGCTGTGCCGCGATCAGCGCCCCCATCGAGGTCCCGCCGATGAGGTCGATCGGGATGCCGGTCTCGCGCAACGCGCGGATCACGCCGAGATGTGCGAAGCCGCGCGCGCCGCCTCCGCCCAGGACCACGCCGACCGCATTGCCGGTGAGAAACCGCGCCAGCCGCGCGAAATCGGCGCGACGGCCCCGGCGCAGGTGGTGATGCCCCTCGAGCATGCGCGGCGCGAGCCAATCACGCGTGCCCGCGGGGAGCTCGGTCGATTCCGGATGCAGCAGGACCAGCGTCCTGCGAGCGGCGCTGAGATCCGGTTGCGCGCCGAGCAGGTCCCGCTCCATCGGCGACACGGCAGGATCGGCTGTGGCGTCGCCGAGCAGCACAACGCGGTCGGCGCGCTCGATGCAGCGCCGCGTCCAGGCCGTGTCGCCCAGATCGCACTCGTACACCGAGTAGCGGTAACCCGATTCCCGGTCGTCAAGCCCGGCGTCCAGCGCCAGATCGAGCGGGCTGTCGGGCGGCGTCTGCGCGAAGCCCGGCACGCCGATGAACTCGTCCAGGCGCGCCGAGCTGACGTAGAGCGCGTTGCCGTGAAGTTGTAGCGCCTCGACCAGGCGTTCGGTGAACTCGGTGGCTTGCACGCCGGGGCTGATCGGCACCACCACGATGTTGCTGCGTTCGAACAATTCGCGGGTATAGCCCGCCGCCCGCTGCAGCCGCCGGATCAGCAACTGGGTGATATAGAGCATCGCCCGGGGATGCACCTCGCTGAGCCGGTCGAACACCGGCTTCAGAAAGCGCACCAGATAGCTGGTGCGGCGCGCGTAGATGCCGAGCGACCTCGGCTCGCCGGTGAAGAATCCCATTTCGCCGATGCTCTCGCCGCGCCCGAGCTCGGCGATGACGTGGCGGTCCGCGCCGTTTTCGCGCACGCCGATCAGGCGGCCGCTGACGACGAAGTACATGCAGTCGCCGGGATCGCCCTGCTCGAACAGCCTTTTCCCGGGTCGCAACTCGACCCAATCCAGCTCGCTCCCGATGCGCTGCAGCGACGCTTCGTTCAACTCGCCGAACACGCTGTACAGCACGCGCGCGAGCTGCTCCTCGCGCAGGCGCCTGCGCACCAGATCGCCGAGCGCCAGTACGAGCTGCGGCGTCTCCCTCGCCAGTTGCTCGAAGGAGGATTTCTCCAGCCGCACCAGCTCCGTGTCCGCCGCGGCACGAACCGTCGCGGGGCGCCGGCCTCCAATCAGCATCTGCATCACGCCGACCAGCTTGCCGGCGCCGAACTCCATCGCCGCCGTGCGTATTCCGTCCTCGGTTTGCTCGCTCCCCAGCAGCCGGCCGCGGATCACCAGGTACATCGAGTCACCGATCTCTCCCGAATTGAACAGCGTCTGCCCGGCAGCAAGCTTCACGCGCGTCGAGCGGTCGTTGAGCTTGACGAGGACGGCCTCGGGCAGCTGGTCGAAGGGTGGCGTGGAGCGCAGGAACGCGAGCAACCCGGAATCGGGGGGGGTGGGGTTCGGAGTCGGCTGGTTCATGGCGCTAGTCAGGAACCGGAAACCCGATTCCACCGGCGAAGGATACCGCGACACGTCGATATTGCGACAGCGCGGTCGTGCGGATCGTTATCCGCCTGCAAGTCTGTTAAGCACTTCCGACTTGGCCCGCTTCGGACCATGGATCGAAGGTAACATCCGCAGGCGGCGCACTTTCGGGGAGGCTGACTTCATTGCCTGAGTCTTCTGTCAGACAGCGGCTCGCAGCAATCCTTGCTGCCGACGTGGCCGGCTATTCGCGCCTGATGGCGGGGGACGAGCGGGCGACCGTGGCTGCGCTCGATTCCGCGCGCGCTGTTTTCCGGGAACACATCGATGCACACCAGGGCCGGGTCATCGATATGGCGGGAGATTCGGTGCTCGCAGTATTCGAAACTGCGACCGGCGCGGTGGCCGCTGCGCTTGCGGTTCAGGAAGGCCTTGCTGCCATAGCCGAAGGCGTATCCGAAGATCGCCGAATGCGGTTTCGCATCGGTGTGCATCTCGGCGACATCATGGAAAAAACCGACGGCACGGTTTACGGCGACGGCGTCAATATCGCGGCCCGGTTGGAGGGGCTGGCCGAGCCGGGCGGAATCACGGTCTCGGACGCAGTTCAGGGCGCCGTGCGGGGCAAGGTGACTGCGAGCTTCATCGATCAGGGCGAACAGCAGGTGAAGAACATCCCCCACCCGGTGCGCGCGTTCCGCGTCGAGACGGAGACGTCTGCCCCCCGCACACCGGCCGGCCAACCGGAGCCAGCGCCGCCGGCGAAACCGTCGATTGCGGCACTTCCGTCGATTGCGGTACTTCCCTTCGCCAACATGAGCGGAGATCCGGAGCAGGAATACTTCGCCGACGGTATCGTCGAAGACATCATCACGGCGCTCTCGCGCATGCAGTCGTTTTTCGTCATCGCACGCAATTCGAGCTTTACGTACAAGGGCAAGGCGGTGGACATCAAGCAGGTGGGCCGCGAACTTGGAGTGCGCTACGTGCTCGAAGGCAGCGTCCGCAAGGCGGGCAACCGGGTGCGCATCACGGGCCAGCTGATCGAGGCGGAGAACGGCAGCCACGTGTGGGCGGACCGCTTCGATGGCGCGCTTGATGACATCTTCGACCTGCAGGACCGCATCACCGAGTGCGTGGTCGGTGCGATCGAGCCGAGCATCAGGCGTGCCGAGATCGACCGCGCCCGCCTGAAGCCGACCAACAACCTCGATGCGTACGACCTGTGCCTGCGCGCGACGCAGAACCTCCGTCCAGGTGCGAGCCGACCGGTACTTGACGAAGCGCTCGGATTTCTGCGCCGCGCGATCGAGCTGGACCCCGCATTTTCGCTCGCCAAGGCGCTGGCCGCGTTCGCCTGTACGCAGCGGGTGCTGCAGGGTTTCGGTGATGCCGACGATGTCAAGGAAGGGTTGCGCTGCGCGGAACAGGCGCTCGCGAATCACCAGGACAACCCCAGCATCCTGGCCCTTTCAGGACTGACGCTCGGCATGCTCGGATATCGAGCCCTGGGATTTCGCGTGCTGGGATTTCGCTATGACGAGGCACTGCACGCGATTGAACGCGCGCTCAGCCTGGGCCCGAACCTGTTCATCGTGCTGTTTGCCGCGGGGGCGGTCAGAACCTTTGTCGGCGAGGCGGATGCTGCAATCGAGCACTACACACGGGCCATGCGTATCAGCCCGCGGGAGCCGGGAATGGGCGCCCTGATTTCAGGAATTGGTTCGGCCCACCTGGTTGCAGGAAGGTACGAGGAAGCGCTTGCGGCGGGCCAGCGCGCGACCCACGAGAGCCCCGATTACGTGATGGGCTATGGGGTGATCGTCAGGAGTCTGGTGTCTCTCGGCAGGCTCGACGAAGCCAAGCAACTGGTCCCGCGCCTGCTGGAACTTGCGCCGGGGATGTCCATCGCGCGAATCCGCAGTGTGTCTCCATACAAGGACAAGGCATACAGGAATCGCATGGCGGAAGACATGCGGGCGGCAGGAATTCCCGAGTAAGGTCGGCCGCGCCGGACCATGCTTCGACTGACGGGAGTAGGAAAGCGTTTCGGCACGCGCCAGGTGTTCGCCGATGTCGCGCTTGCGCTGGACGCGGGCGAGTACGTCGCCATCATCGGCGAATCCGGCGTCGGCAAGTCCACCTTGCTCAATCTGATCGCGGGCCTCGAGCCCGCCGACGGGGGCAGCATCATGTTCGATGACGCGGAACTCACGCAACTGTCGGATGACACGCTCACGCTGCTGCGCCGCGACCGGTTCGGCTTCGTGTTCCAGGCGTTTCACGTGCTCGCGCACCTGACACTGCTGCAGAACGTGAGCCTGCCCCTCTTGCTGCGCGGGCAGGCGCCTGCCGATTCGGAACCGCTCGCCGCGGCAGCGCTTGATTCCGTGGGACTGAAGGGCCGCGAAGCGAGCATGCCGCGGGAACTGTCGGGCGGCGAGTTGCAGCGCGTGGCGATCGCGCGCGCTCTGGTCGGCAAGCCGCGTCTGGTGCTGGCCGACGAGCCGACCGGCAACCTCGACCAGGAAAACGCGCGCCATGTCCTTGCGCTGCTGCGCGCCCAGGTAAAACAGCACGGCGCGGCCGGGATTCTGGTCACGCACTCCGAGGCGGCTGCCGCGACGACGGACCGGATTTACCGTTTGCGGCCGGACGGACTGACGCCCGTGGATCCACATAATCAGATACGATCTGATATCATTCCCGGATGAAAACCTTGAGCGTGACCGAAGTGGCCCGCAACTTCAGTGCCGTCCTCGATGGTGTCGAGCGTGAGCAGGAGGAAGTGGTGCTGGTCCGCAATCGCCGCCGGATCGCGCGCCTGGTCCCGGAGCCGCCAGCACAGACCGCCCTCGAAGTCCTCGGCGACCTTTACCGTACGCTCGACGATGGGACCGCAGACGCGCTCGCTGCGGCGATTGCCGGGGCGCATAAGGGCAAGCGCGGAACCCTCGGAGAGTTGCGCGATCCGTGGGCTTCCTGATCGATACCAGCCTCTGGATCGACGTTGAGCGGGGCCGCCTGAGCTCCGCGGACATTTACGCCATCACCCGTCAGGCTCCGGTCTATCTCTCGCCAATCAATCTAGCCGAGATCCGCTATGGCATCGAGTTGATGACTGACGCGAGGCGGAAACAGAAAGCCAGTGCCATGCTCCGCCGCATGCGGCGCAAACCGCTTCTGCGCATCAGCGGCGCAACGGCCGAAGTCTTCGGTGTGCTCGCCGCCGGACTGGCGAAAGCCGGCCGGGGTCACGGCTTCCGCGTCCAGGATCTGTGGCTCGCCGCACAGGCAGTCGAGCGCAAGTTCACTCTGCTGACCGCGAACGCGAAGGATTTCAAGGATGTACCGGGGCTGAAGTTCGTGGCCGTGAATACGCCCGGAGCCTAGCGCACCGACTAGGGGCGAAGGCTACGCCAGCTGCGCCGCCCAGGCGCGGATCTCGCTCTGTCGGCCGCGCAACGCGAGTACCCCGAGGTCTTGAAAAGCTACACCCGGCACAGCGCCGAGCGCGGAAACCGCCTCGGCCGAGACGATGAAGCGGTGGCCGAGCTCGCGCGTGGCCTGCTCGAGCCGCGACGCGGTGTTCATCACATCGCCGTGATAGACGATCGCGCGGCGCTGCACGCCGACTTCGCCCGCGATCACCGGCCCCAAGTGAAGCGCGCCGCGAAGCTCGGCACGCCCAGCGAGCGCGGCCTGCATCGCGAAAAAACAGCGCAGCGGCCTTCCGTCCACGATGCCCTCCCTCTCGTCCCAGGTGACGACGATTTCGTCGCCGACGTACTGATAGATCTCGCCGCGGTATGCGGCGATCGGCTCCGCAACGGCAGCGAACACTTGGCTCAGGAAACGATGCGCCCCGAGCGCTCCGAGACGCTCCGCGAGCGCGGTCGAGCCGACCACATCGACGAACAGAAAGAACCGGCGTTCCTCGCGCGGCCGCCGGTACCGCCCCAGCACGAGATTGCGCAGCGTGCGTCCGCCCACCAGTTGCGCCAACTGGAGCGTGAGGACGAACGCGAGCGTTACGGCCAGCGAAAAGGTCATCGTGATCGTCGGCACCGACGACGCCAGTTCCCTCTGGGCGAAACTGCCGCTGAACAACGCGCTTGCCAGGTGCTGCCCCGACTCGGCCTCCTGAACGGCGAGAATGATCGCGGAGTAGACGATCGTCTTCGCCGGCACGATGACCAGGAAAGGTGCGCTTCTCAGCCAGCGGAGCGCGGTCGAGTCGAGCAGCAAAATCTCGAACGCGACGATGCCGCCCGCGGTCAGCGATGCTTGGATCGCGCCGATCAGGGCGCTGCCCAGCAGCCGGCCCGTAACAACCGTGCCGAAAGTGAGTCCGAGAAAAATTCCGAATGAGGCGCCGATCGCGGCGCTTACGGCCAGTATCCAAAGGATCCTGCGCCACCTCTCGCGCTGCAAGCCCGGGGTCGTCGCGCTCATCGCCAACCTATGCCACGCGATTGAGCAGCGGCAGGCCTTCCTTCACCCGCCGGCAGTTCTCGAGCGCCAGCGCGAGACAGCGCTCGAACATCTCCTGCGTGAGCCATGCGAGATGCGGCGAGACCACCACGTTCGGCAGCGCAAGAAGAGGATGGTCCGGACGCGGCGGTTCCTCGCCGAAGACGTCGAGCGCGGCGGCGGCGAGCCGGCCTTCGCGCAACGCCGCGGCGAGCGCGGTTTCGTCCAGCAGCGCGCCGCGCGCGGTGTTGACGAGGATCGCGCCGGGTTTCATGGCGCGAATTGCCCTGGCATCGAACAGCGAATTCGTTTCCGGCGTGAGCGGCACGTGCAGCGAAACGATGTCGCTCTGCGCGAGCAGTTCCTCGAGGCCGACGCGGCGGAAGGGGGTGCCTGCCTTGGCCGTGCGGCTCGCATAGACGACCTTGGCGCCGAGCGCGGCCAGCCATGGCGCGAGCAAGCGGGGCACCGCGCCGAAGCCGACCAGCCCGACGGTTCTTCCACCGAGCTCGCCGAATCCGTCCTGCATGGCCCAGCTCTCGAGCCAGCCGCCTTCGCGGCGCACGTTCGCGTCGAGCTCGCGCAGCCGCCGCAGGCAGGCGAGCATCAGGAGCAGCGCCATCTCGGCCACCGCGCGGCTGTTGGCGCCGGGCAGGTTGCACACTGCGATGTCGCGCGCCTTCGCGGCTTCGAGGTCGATGGTGTTCACGCCGGTGCCGATCTTCTGGATCAGCTTCAGGTTCGGCGCAATCGCAATCTGCGCGGCGGTCACGGGCTTCAGGACGTGCCAGAGCGCCTGGGCCTCCACCAGCTCGCGTTCGAAATCGCCGTCCTCGCTTTCCGGGCAGACCCTCAACTGGAACGGCCATGCGAGCCTGACCGCCTTGTCGATCAGCGCGCGGCTGGCATCGAAACGGAACAGGATGCGCATCAACGCCGGTATCGCTTGAACAGCCGGCGGGCAGGGTAGGGCAGCGCACCCGCACCCAGCGATTGCTCGATGCGCAGGCCTTCATTCCATTTCGCCATGCGTTCCGAGCGCGAGAAGCTGCCGACCTTGAGCTCGGGCACGCCCCAGCCAACGGCCAGGTGCACGATGGACGTGTCCTCCGACTCGCCCGAACGCGCCGAGACGATGGTGCCGTAGCCCGCAGCCCGCGCCGCCAGCACGGCATCGTGGGTTTCGCTCACCGTGCCGACCTGGTTGGGTTTGATGAGCACCGCGTTGCATGCGCCCTGGGCTGCCGCCGCTCGCACGCGGGCCGCGCTGGTGACGAGGAAATCGTCGCCCACCACCTGCACCTTGTCGCCGACCAGCCTGGTGAAGGATTGCATCGCCGCCGTGTCGTTCTCTGCGAAGGGGTCCTCGACCGAGACGATCGGGTAGGCATCGATCCAGCGCGCGAGCATCAGCGCAAGCTGCTCCGCGCTCAAGCTCCGGTTCTCGAGGGCGAGGTGGTAGCGCCCGCCGCGGTAGAACTGCGTCGCGGCGACATCGAGCGCAATCGCGACGTCCTCGCCAGGCTTGAAGCCCGCATCCTCGATCGAAGCGACCAGCTCCGCGACGCCTTCCTCGTTCGACTTGAACGCGGGCCAGTAGCCGCCTTCATCGGCGACGCCGCCAAGCGCGCCCTTCTTCGCCAGCCGGCCTCCGGCCGCGTAATACACTTCGGCGGTCCATTCCAGCGCCTCGGCAAAGCTGCCCGCGCCCGGACAGACCACGAGGTAATCCTGGATATCCACTCGCCCGCGCGCGTGCGCGCCGCCGCCGTAGATCTGGATCTCGGGCACCGGCAACGCAACGCGCCTGTCGCCGGCGAGATGGCGCCACAGCGGCTGGCGTGCCGATGCGGCGGCCGCGTGCAGGCAGGCAAGCGATACAGCCACCAGCGCGTTGCCCCCCAGGCGGCTCTTGTCGGGCGTGCCGTCGAGCGCGATCAGCGTATCGTCGATCTCGCGTTGCGCCGCCGCGTCCTTGCCGAGGAGCGCAATGCGGATCTCTCCGTCCACGGCGTGCACCGCGTGCCGCACGTCCAGGCCGCGCAACGACTTGCCGCCGTCGCGCTTGTCGTGCGCCTCGCCCGCGCCGGTGGACGCTCCGGCGGGCGCAATTGCGCGCCCGATCGCGCCGTCGTCGAGCGCGATCTCGGCCTCTACGGTGGGCCTGCCGCGCGAGTCCCACACCCGCCTGCCGCGGAGCTCTACGATCGCTGCCACGTGTCGCGGACCTCCCGGAGGGTTGCGGGTGGAGAGAGCAGCAGCGTGCGCGCCGCGACCCGCACCCGATCGATGTCGTCGTCACCGGTCAGGTACTCCACCGGCGACTTGCCATCCACCCGTGCGAGCAGCAGTCCCGGCAGCAGAGAGGCAATACGCGCCTCGAGGTTCGCGCGCGGCTCCCAACCCGCGCCTGCGAGATAACTTGCCGCGAACGCATCGAAGCAGGCGAGCAAGGCAGCGCGCGCCGCGGGGACCCACAGGCATTTGAGCAGCAGATGGTTGAGGCAGAACGCCGCGTCGAAGGCCGGATCGCCATACCAGGCGCATTCAGCGTCGAGGAATACCGGGCCTTGCGGTCCGCCCAGCAGGTTCTTGGGGCTCACGTCGCCATGCACCAGGCAGAATCGGGTCGCGGCCGTCCGATCGGCCAGCGCGGAGAGCCGCGCGGCGAGATCCGGGTGGCGCCGGGCCGTGGCGAGCAGGTAGGGCTCGAGGCGGATGGCATGGAAACTTGCGTCGGTGGCGAACTGCTGTGCGATCGCCGAATCTCCCGCGGTTGCGCAATGGATGCGGGCGAGACGCTCGCCGACCTGCCGCGCGAAGGACGGTTCGGCGCGCCCGGCGGCGAGCTCGGCTTTCCACAGCGGGTAGCGCGCAGGGTCCAGGTATTCCATTGCGAAGTAGCCTGCGTCGTCGTGCGCAAGCACGCGCGGCGCACCGCCCGGCACGATCGCGCAAACCGTTTCCAGCCAGATGCGTTCGTAGCGGTTGCGCTCGACCGGCGCTTCCCAGAGCTGCGCCACCCGCAGCCGCGGCAGCGCGCGTTTGACGCAGAGCGTCTGCGCGCGCAGTTCGACCTTCCAGATGTCCGAGGAAACTCCGCCGGTGAGCGGCTCAGCGCGCGGCCGCTGATGCATCTGCGCAAGATTCGCGCGCCTCAGGAAAGCGAGGACCGGCGCGAAGGCGTCGTCCGCGGCCTGAGGCGCCGCGCTCACGGTGCGAGCCGGGAACGCGTCCAGCCTCCGCCTGCGCGCCGGTACAGCAAGCGGTCGTGCAGGCGGTTCTCGCGGCCCTGCCAGAACTCGATCGCCTCGGGAAGCACGCGGTAGCCGCCCCAGTGCGGCGGGCGCGGCGGCGCGTTGCCGTGGCGCGCGCGCATCGTCTCGAGCGATTTCTCAAGCGTGGCGCGATCATCCACCGGCGCGCTCTGCGCCGAGGCCCAGGCCGACAGGCGCGCGCCGAGCGGGCGACTGGCGAAGTAGGTGTCGGACTCGGCCGCGTCCACCCTCTCGACACGGCCTTCGATGCGCACCTGGCGCTCGAGCTGGTGCCAGAGGAACAGCAGGCAGGCGCGCGCGTCGCGCGCCAGCTCGCGCCCCTTGCGGCTTGCATAATTGGTGAAGAACACGAATCCGCCCTGTTCGAGCCCCTTGAGCAGAACGATGCGCGCGTCCGGCCGCCCGTCCTCGCCGGTGGTGGCCAGCGTCATTGCATTGGGCAGCGCCAGCTCTGCGGCCACCGCCTCGTGGAACCAACGCTCGAACTGGCGGAGCGGATCGGTGTCGGCGTCGGACTCCGTGAGCCCGGCGAGGACGTATTCCCTGCGCAGATCGGCGATGTTCATGGCAGGCGCGATTCTACCGCTGTCGCTAGAATCGCCCTTGATATGCAAGGCGTCATCGACTACACCCACGGCATCAGCGCCGTCGATTCGCTCCTGCTCCGGCCGCTGCAGAGCGCGGTGCATGTCGTGGTCGAGCAGGGCCGCGCGGCGATTATCGACACCGCCGCAAGTCATTGCGTGCCGCGCGTGCTCGATGCCCTCGCCGCGAAAGGCGTCCCGCCGGAGCATGTCGACTGGATCGTTTTGACCCACATCCACCTCGACCACGCTGGCGGCGCGGGGGAATTCATGCGCCGCTGCCCCAATGCCCGGCTCACCGTGCACCCTCTCGGTGCCAGGCACATGGTCGATCCAGCGAAGCTGATCGACGGGACGATCGGCGTGTACGGCGAAGCTGAGACCCGCCGGATGTACGGGGATATCCTGCCGGTACCCGCCGAGCGGATCGAAACGGCGCAGGACGGCGGATCGATCCGGCTCGCGGGACGCGAGCTCAGCTTTTACGACGCTCCGGGCCATGCGCGGCACCATGTGGTGGTGCGCGATTCCGCAAGCGGCCATATCTTCGCCGGCGATGCCTTCGGGCTGTCCTACCGCGAACTGGATGTGGACGGCCGGCAGTTCGCGTTTCCGACCACCACTCCGGTGCACTTCGATCCGCCGGCGCTGCACCGCTCGGTCGACCGGATGCTCGCGCTGGAGCCGAAAGCCATTTACGTCATGCACTTCGGCAGGGTAGACCAGCCGCAGCGCATGGCTGCAGACCTGCACCGGTTGATCGACGAGCATGTTCGAATCGCACTCGAGCACCGTCAGGCAGGGGCCGGCCGCCACCAGCGTCTGAAGGATGGATTGCAGTCGCTGGTGCTGGCGGAGGCGCGCCGCCAGGGATGGCGACTCTCACCCGAGCGGCTGCTCGCGGTTTTCAGAGAGGATTTCGAGGTCAATGCCCAGGGCCTCGGCGTCTGGCTCGACACGCAGCGGGCGTGATCTGCTGCGCTCCGGCTGTTGTCCGTTTGCAGCGCCGCGCGGAGGATTTGTCGTTTTCTCTCTCGTGGGCGTTGACATGCACAGAGAGATTCGGCATCTTGTCGCATCCGCTGCATGACAGCGGGTCGATGTACAAAGATCCGGAACCCCCTAGGTTCGTTCAGAGGAGAAATGAAGATGGCGAAGAAAAAAGCCGCGAAGAAGTCCGCACCCAAGAAAAAGTCCGGCGCGAAGCGCAAGCCGAATGCAGCTTTCATGAAGCCCATGACTCCGAGCGCTGCGCTCGGAGCGGTGATCGGTTCGAACGCGATGCCGCGCACCGAGGTCACCAAGAAGATCTGGGGCTATATCAAGAAGAACTCGCTGCAGGACAAGAAGAACCGCCGCATGATCAACGCCGACGACAAGCTGAAGGCCGTGTTTGGCGGCAAGTCGCAGGTCTCGATGTTCGAGATGACCAAGCTGGTCAGCAAGCACCTCAAGTAACCGCCCTGGCTGCCGGGGGCGGTCAGCCTCCGGCAGGTTTTCCCCTCAATTCTTCAGCTTCATGCCTCGGCCGACACCACGCGGTCGCGGCCCGCGTTCTTTGCGCGGTACAGCGCCGCATCGGCGCGCGCGAGGGATGGCCAAGAGCGCGCAGCGGGCGAATGAGTTTGCCTATTGCTTTTTCCTATTGCTCATCTAATCCGATCAACTGAAAGGAAGGCCAGATCATGCGGCAAGGGAAGGTTTTAATCGCTCAGGGCGGAGGACCGACCGCCGTCATCAATCAATCGATGGCAGGCGTCGTCCTGGAAGCCCGCAAGTTTCGCAACGTTGAATTGGTCTATGGCGCCTATCACGGGGTATCCGGCATCATCGACGAAGAGTTCCTCGACCTCACTCAGGAAACCAGCCACAACATTGAAATGGTGGCCAACACGCCATCCTCCGCGCTCGGTTCGACACGCGACAAACCGGACCTGAAGTATTGCCAGCAGATATTCAAGGTTCTCAAGGCGCACGGCATCGGCTACTTCTTCTACATTGGCGGCAATGACTCTTCCGACACGGTGCGGATCGTCAGTGAAGAAGCGCACCGGGCCGCCTATCCGTTGCGCTGTATCCACATTCCGAAAACCATTGACAATGACCTGGTCGGCAACGACCACACGCCAGGCTTCCCATCGGCGGCCCGCTTTGTCGCCCAGGCTTTTATGGGGGCCAACCTGGACAACGCCGCACTGACAGGGGTCTACTTGGCCGTGGTGATGGGCCGGCATGCCGGCTTTCTGACGGCGGCGGCGGCGCTTGGGAAGAAATTTCCCGACGATGGCCCGCACCTGATCTATCTTCCGGAATGCACCTTCAGCGTCGAAGAATTTCTGGCGGACGTGAAGGCCACCTATGACAAGTACGGCCGCTGTGTGATCGCGGCTTCGGAAGGCATTCATGACAGCCAGGGCACCCCCATCATCACTCAGCCGGCGAGTCAGGTTGAGCGCGATGCCCATGGCAATGTGCAGCTTTCGGGTACCGGAGCCCTGGCCGATCTGCTCTGCCGCGAGATCAAGAAAAATCTCGCCATCAAGCGCGTACGGGGCGACACATTCGGCTACCTCCAGCGTTCATTCATGGGGTGCGTCTCGGATGTCGATCAGCGCGAGGCCCGCGAGGTTGGCGAAAAAGCCGTGCAATACGCCATGTGGGGCGATCGCGACGGTTCCGTCGCCATCAAGCGCACCGGCTTTTACTCGGTCGATTACCAGCTGGTTCCGCTAGAGTCCGTGGCGGGGAAAACGCGCGTCATGGAAGACGAGTTCATTGCTGCCAACGGCACCGACGTCACCGACGCGTTTCGAATGTATTTGCGTCCCTTGCTGGGCTCCGGCATGCCGGACGCCTACCGCCTGCGGCTGAACAAGGTCGATAAAATCCTTGGATCCGCCAAATAGGCGCGGGTATTCCGATGCGGGAGTTCAGATCTTCTGTCGCGCGAACCAGCCGCCGGCGAACATGCCGGCCGCGAGCAGCAGGAACACGGGGGTCATGCCGAGGGCGGCCGACAGGGCGCCCGAGGCGAGCGGGATCACGGTGCTGCTTGCATTCAGCATGAAGGTGCGCACGCCCACGACTTCGCCCTGCCGGCCTTCGGGCGAGGTGTTGTAGAGGATCGCCATGATCATCGGCTGGGCGCAGCCCAGCCCGATGCCCAGCACGAACGACAGGGCCACCAGCATTGCGACGCCGGTGAAGAACGGAAACGCCAGGTAGCCCGCACCGGTGATCGCCAGCGACGCGGTGATCACCTGCCATTCGCGCAGCCGCCGCGCGAGTTTCGGCATCGCGAGGCGCACCGCGAAGGTCGCGACCGCGAAAGTCGACATGATCAGGCCGATGGTCGAGGCCGACAGGCCAATGCGCGAGCCATAGAGCGGAATCAGGAAGGTATACAGGTCCCAGCCCATCGCCAGCACGCCGCTGACGATGAACGCATGGCGCAGGCCCGGGATGCGCAGCAGATCGAGCACCTTGCGCTCGCCGGTTGCGGCGCGGCTGGCGCGCTGGGGGACGGGTGCGCGCCGCATCCACAGCAGCGTGCACGCAAGCGCGGGGAGCAGCGCGAGCAGGCCGAATGCGCGCGCGTGGCCGATCCCGTCGATGGCGAATCCGGTGAGTAGCGGGCCAAGCGATCCCGAGGTGGAAAATCCAAGCGCCAGCCAGGAAAAATTCGTTGCGCGCTCTTCGGGACGGCCCACCGCGCCGACGACGGCATTGACCGCGACGTGCATGTACATGAACGCGGTCCCGATCAGCGTGGTTGCGATATAGAGCGCGGGCAGGGCCGGCCATGCGAAGGGCAGCGCGACGCCGGCGGTCTGCACCGCGAGCGCGAGCAGGATCGGCCGGCGCGGGCCGGTACGGTCCACCATGCGCCCCGCGCTCACCGACAGCAGCATCGGCAATGCAGCGAACAGCGCCATCAGCGCACCCACCGTAAACGGCGAGGCGCCCAGTTCGATGGCGAACAGCGTCGTCGCCATGCGGCTGCCGACGAAAGATGCGTGCGTCAGGACGATGAGCGAGATGAAGAATGCGAGCGCCGGCATCGCTCAGTCCACCGCCGGGGAAGGCTCGCCGCGGGCCTTCCAGACCGCGAGCGCGACGCCGCCGCAGGTCACCATGATGCCGAGCAGGGTCAGCGCGCTCGGCACCACGTTGAACATCGCCAGCTCGAGCGCCACCGCGAAGATCGGCGGCAGGTACATGAGCGAGGTGACGCGCGTGGCCTCGCCGTGGCGCATCAGCACGTGCAGCGTGTTGACTGCCAGAATCGACGCGAAGATCATCAGGAATGCAGCCGCCGCGAACAGCGGCCATTCCCAGCGCACCGCGAAACCCTCGACCGCGATGCCGAGCGGCGCGAGCACGACGACGCTGGCGGCGAACTGGATGAACGCGGCGCTCACCAGGTTGGCGCGCGGGCAGAAGTGCCGCTGGTAGAGCGTCCCCCCGGTGACCCCGACCAGCGCGACCAGCGTGCCGAGCAGGCTGCCGGTGCTCACCTCGCGGATATCGATCTTGTGCCAGACGACCAGCGCAACGCCCGCCAGTCCGATCGCCACGCCGGCCCACTGGCGCGTGCCCAGCGACTCGCCGAGCCAGCGCGAGGCGATCAGTGCGGTCAGCAAAGGCTGCACGGAGATGATCACCGCGGCGATGCCGGCCGACATGCCGAGGTACTGCGCGTAGTGGCTGCCGGAGAGCTGCACCACGTGCATCAGCAGCCCTGCGACGATCAGGTGACCGAGCGCGGTTCGCGAGGCGGGCCACTCGGGGCGCAGCCATAGCAGAACCGGAACGAGACAGGCAAGGCCGAAGAGATAGCGCAGCGTGAGAAAGGTGAACGGAGGGGCGTACTGCAGCGCGATCTTGGTGGCGAGGTAGCCGGAGCCCCAGACGGCCACGAAATACCAGGCGAGCGCCGCGTCGATCCAGCGGCGGGGATGCGGCGCGGCGCCGCTCAACTCAGGGCCAAAGCGGCAGCCCGGCGAGACCGGCCGTTTCGGGCTGCCCGGTCATCAGGTTTGCGTTCTGCACCGCCTGCGCCGCAGCGCCTTTGCCAAGATTGTCGATTGCGCCAAGCGCGACCACGAGCCCCGTCTGCGCGTTCACCGCATAGGACAGGAACGCGAGATTGGAGCCGGTCGCCCAGCCGGTGTGCGGGCTGCGGCCGCGTTCGAGCGGCATGACCCTGATGAAGGGCTCGTCGCGATAGCACGACTGCGCCGCTTCCAGCAGGCGCGCCGCGGTCGTCGCGCGCTTCGGCCGCGCGTAGCAGGTGGCAAGGATGCCGCGCGCCATCGGCACGATGTGCGGGGTGAAGGCGACGCTCGCCTTGCTGCCGGCTACCTGCGCGAGCGCCAGTTCCATCTCGCGTACGTGCGGGTGCGCTTCCAAGCCGTAGGCAAACAGATCCTCGTTGGTCTCGACGTAGCCGAAATCGCTCGCGCCGCCGCGTCCGGTGCCGGTGACGCCGCTCTTGGCGTCGATCACGATCCCCTCGGGTTCGACCAGGCCTTCGCGCAGCAGCGGGACCAGGGCCAGCAGCGCCGCCGCCGGATAGCACCCCGGGTTGGCGATGCGCGTTGAATTGCGGATGCGTTCGCGCTGCCCAGGGAGCTCGGTGAGGCCGTAAGTCCAGCCCTCTACGAAGCGGTGGTCGCCGCCAACGTCGACGATTTTCGTTGCGTCGGGCACGCGCGCGAGTGGCTCGCGCGACTTGCCGGTCGGCAGCGAGGCGAACAGCAGATCCACGCCGCGGATCTGCTCCGGGACGAAGGGCTGGATGGCCAGATCGCCACCGGCGCGGCCGGCAAGCGCCGGAAAGCGTTTTGACAGCGTTTGTCCGGCGCTCGATTCGCCTCCCACGTAGACCACCTCGAACGCGGGATGCCCGAAGCAAAGCCGCAGCAGCTCGCTGCCGCCGTATCCGCTGACACCTACAATTCCGATCCGCATGACCGGAATCGTAGCAGGTCGCGCCTCAGACCCGGCCGGGCGAGCGTGCCTGCAGCGCGGCGATGCGTTCTTCGATCGGCGGGTGCGTCGAGAACAACGCCATGATCCCCGGCGCGTCGCTGATGCCCGAGGCTTTGAATGCCGGCGGCAGGGCCGCGGGCTCGAGGCCGCCCAGGCGAGTGAGCGCGTTCACCATCGGCTTGGGCGAGCCGAGGTACTTCGCCGAGCCCGCGTCGGCGCGGAACTCGCGCTGGCGCGAGAACCAGGCGACGATGATCGAGGCGAGGATGCCGAACACGATCTGGCAGACGAAGCTGGTGATGTAAAAGCCCATCCCGACCCCGCGCTCGGTCTTGAAGATCGTCCTGTCCACGATATAGCCGACCACACGCGACAGGAACACCACGAACGTGTTGACCACGCCCTGGATCAGCGTGAGCGTGACCATGTCTCCGTTCGCGACGTGCGCGAGCTCGTGGCCGAGCACGGCTTCGATTTCCTCGCGGCTCATGCTTTGCAGCAGACCGGAGGACACGGCCACCAGCGCCGAGTCGCGGAATGCGCCGGTGGCAAACGCGTTGGGCGCGCCTTCGAAAATCGCCACTTCCGGCATGCCGACGCCGGCGGTCTGCGCGAGGCGGCGCACGGTTTCGACCAGCCAGTACTGCGTGCTGCCCTCCGAACCGTCGATCACCTGCGCGCCGGTGGACATCTTGGCCATCATCTTGGAAATCAGCAGCGAAATGATCGCGCCGCCGAAGCCGATCACGGCCGAAAAGAACAGCAGTGTAGTGAGATCGAGACCCTCGGCCGTCAGATACCTGTCCACACCGAGCACGGACACTGCGGCCGACAGCACCAGCATCACGGCGATGTTGGTGGCCAGGAACAGGACAACGCGTTTCATATGTTGTTTCTCTCCTTGTGCGCTGGGCGCGAAGAATACCCCAGTTTGACTGCGTCTATCCGCCGGGGTTCCAGCGGTTGCGCTGGTCCTTCCAGCGGCCTACATGGGGGCGCCGATCCGCCGGCGCAAGGGGCGCGGCGAAAGCCCCTTGCGGGAGGTTTGCAATCTCAATCTACATGTAGCGCAGGTCGCCCCCGGCACGCGATGCGCCCGCGAGCGCGCGGTCGGACACGAACGGGTTCGACGCCCGCTCCTCGCCGAAGGTCGAAACCGGCCCGTGACCCGGAATGAAGGTCACGTCGTCACCTAGCGGCCAGAGCTGCGTGGTGATCGAGCGGATCAGCGTGTCGTGGTCGCCGCGCGGGAAATCGGTGCGGCCGATCGAACCCGCGAACAGCACGTCGCCGACGATCGCGAGCTTCTCGCCGCGGTGGAAGAACACCACATGACCCGGCGTGTGTCCGGGACAGAAGCGCACCTCGAGTTCCTGGTTGCCGAAGCGCACCGCGTCCCCGCCCGCCAGCCACCGGTCCGGCACAAACGCCTCGAGGTGCGGAAAACCGAAACGCGCCCCCTGCATCGGTAACTGATCGATCCAGAAGCGGTCCTCCTCGTGCGGTCCCTCGACCGGCACGCCCAGTTGCCTGCGCAATTCGACGGTGCCGCCGCAATGGTCGATGTGCCCGTGGGTGAGGAAGATCTTCTCCGGTATCGCGCCGAGCTTGTCCAATGCCGCGACGATCTGGTCGAGGTCTCCGCCCGGGTCGACGATCGCAGCCTTCTTGGTCTCCTCGCAGAACAGGATCGAGCAATTCTGCTGGAACGGAGTGACGGGGATGATGCCGGCTCTCATCGCATCACGTGCCATAGCGCGCGCTGCGACCCAGCTCGCGGATCGCCGCGAGCGCGCTGAAACAGGCGAGCATCGAGGTCTTGGGGTTCTCCGGCATCGCCACCGACTCGAACTTGATGTCCACGCGCCCGGTGCGGCCCTCGATGACGATGAAGTGCGTGTTGAATTTCAGCGCGGGGTCCGCCACCACCTTCAGGCGCGTCCGGTCGAAACCGATGCCCGCCATCGAGAGCACCGCGGCGATGTTCACGTTGGCCGGGAAGTGCGGCACGCCTTCGCGCGCGGAGCCTTCGAAAAGCACCGTGGCGGCGCTGAGCCGGTCCAGGTCAAGGCCGAGCTTCTCGACGTAGGGAATGCCTTTCCACGCCGCCGGCGGTTTAGTCACAGCGATGCTGACTTCGTCCGCGCCGGCGAGGCACACGGCCTTCAGCGAGTCGAGCCCGCCGATGCCGCCCGAAGGTACGTACAGCAGCGCACGGTGCTCGGCCGCGGTGCGCTCCAGCCGCGCGCGCAGCGCGTCGTCGCACAGTGCGCCGCCGGAAAGGGCGACGAATGAAACGCCTCGTGCGAGCAGAGGTTCCGCGTATTCGCGTACCGCGTCGTGCGAGGCTGCTTCGACCACCGCTTCGGGTTTCTCCGCGGCTAACGCCTCGAGGCCCATGACAAAAGGTACACCGCACTCTGCAGCAAGCGCCTTGGCGCGGGACAGATCGCTGCGCCCGGCGATCGCCACCACCCGCACGTCTCCCAGCGCTCCAGTCCGAATGTGCTCCATGACCATGCGGGCGATGACACCGCCGCCGATGATGCCTATGCGCATGCTGCCTCCCTGCGGCGATTCTGCCATAGCAAGACGCCTGCGCGCTTGGTGGTCTATGGGAGAATGGACCGAGGGGAACATTGTGCAGAAGATTTTCAAGCGGCGTAGTGCTCAACAATTGGCAAGGGCTGTGTGGTACTGACGGACTACCACGCCAAGTACTTTGCCTACGAGCTCACGCGCCGCTGCGCGCCCGACAGCGTCGAGAAGCTGGCGGCGGCGCTCGCGGATGCACAGGTCGATCTGAATCCCCACCAAGTCGATACGGCGCTGTTCGCGTTCAAGTCGCCGCTTTCAATGGGCGCATTGCTCGCTGATGAAGTCGGCCTTGGCAAGACCATCGAAGCGGGTCTCGTGCTGTCCCAGAAATGGGCGGAGCGCAGGCGCCGCATTCTCATCATCACGCCGTCAAATTTGCGAAAGCAGTGGTACCAGGAGCGGACTGAGAAGTTTTTCCTGCCCTGCCGGATACTGGAATCGAAGTCGTACAACGCGGCAATCAAGCAGGGACAGTTCCGTCCGTTCGAAGCGCCCGATATCGTTATTTGCTCCTATCAATTCGCGAAGAGGAAGGCAGGTGAGTATCGAGTCGCTGGATCAGGCGGAAGACCACCTGATCGTCGCCGTCGTGACCGACGATGGCGCGGCGATGGACCACGAAGTCGCGATACGGCTGCTTACGCTGCCCGGGCGCGTGATTGGTCAGCCAGCCAGCCCCTCGCCGGGCGCGCCGCTTGATGCAATCGTCGCGGCCAGGCAGGAAGCGATCCAGCGCGGGATTTCCGAGCGCAATGCCCGCATCTTTGAGGCCGAAATCGACAAGCTCGAAGGCTGGGCGGGCGACCTGAAGCTCGGCCTGGAGCGCGAGATCAAGGAACTCGACCGGCAGATCCGCGACGCCCGCCGTGGGGCGACCACGGCGCTCACGCTGGAAGAAAAACTCGCAGGGCAAAAGCAGATCAAGGCGTTGGAAGCCCAGCGCAACCAGCGGCGCCGCTCGCTCTTCGATGCGCAGGACCAGGTGGATCGGCAGCGAGAGGACCTGATCGGCAACATCGAGGGCAAGCTGCAGCAGAAAACCGGGCGTCGGGAGCTGCTGGCCCTGCGCTGGAACCTGGAATGACACCTTGCGGCAATAGGTGGAAATCCATACAGTAAAGGTCTCTCAGGGGAGGCTGCAATGAGCAAGACCCATCTGCCGGCGGCGCGCGAGTCGTTCGAGTCGCTCAAGCAGAGCAACGAGCATGGCGCCGAGTACTGGAGCGCCCGGAAACTGCAGCCGCTGCTGGGCTACAGCCAGTGGCGGCGCTTCCAACAGGCCATCGAGCGCGCCAAGGCTTCATGCGCGACCTCGGGAAACAACCCTGAGCATCACTTTGCCGGCGCCGGCAAACCGATCACTGGAGGCAAGGGTGCCGTTCAAGTCGTCGATGACTACCACCTGTCGCGCTTCGCCTGCTACCTCATCGCCCAGAACGGCGACCCGCGCAAGCCCGAGATCGCGTACGCGCAGAAGTACTTCGCCGTCCAGGCACGGCGCCAGGAGCTGAGCGACCAAGCCGCCGCCGATGTCGAGCGCCTCGAACTGCGCAAGCACACCGCCGAGGAGTTCAAGGCCCTGTCCAGCGCGGCGCAGGACGCGGGTGTGCAGGGCAAGATGTTCGGCGTCTTCCACGATGCCGGTTACAAGGGGCTGTACGGCGGTTTGGGCCGCGACGCGATCAAACAGCGAAAGGCCATCGCCGACAAGGACAACCTGCTGGATCGCATGAACGCCACGGAATTGGCCGCCAACCAGTTCCGCATGACGCAGACCCGCGACAAGCTGGCACGCGAGCGTGTGCGCAGCCAGCCCCAGGCGATCCAGACGCATGAACAGGTCGGCAAGGAAGTGCGCGACGCGATCAAACGGATCGGCGGTACCTTGCCCGAGAATATTCCGCCGGCCGAGCACATCAAGGAAGTGGCGAAGCGCCTCAAGGGTGCGACACCGAAGTTGGAGCTGGACAAGCGGGATGCCGGGGGTTTGCTCGGCCAGGATGGTAGTGCCAAGGACGCCGATGATGGTCGGTGATCATGAATCGCCTGCAAACACCGGCTGACAGATAGGAAATTCGCTATGGCTGAACCCACGATCATCTGCGCCAATTGCAAGACCGAGATCAAGCTGACGGAAGTTTCCTGGAAACCTGGCAGAGAAAGCGGGATGGGACGAAACGCGGAATACTGGAGATCAAACCACGATACGGAACGGTGAAGAGTTGGCGGTCATGCGCGACCGTGTGGCACAGTTCGAGCGTTTGCTCGAGGCGCTGCAGAAGACGGCCCGGTCCGAGGAATGGCCGGCAATGAGCTCGGGCTATCGGCTCGAGATCGAGCGCATGCAAGGCGAGATTCTCGATTATCTGGTGGAAGGCGCGCCGCAGCGTGCGGCCGGAATCGCGGCTTGATGAGCTGGAAGCGTTGAAGTCGCGACGATGAACCGCCACGTCAACGCCATTGCCGGCCGTCTCAGCCTGCGGCCGCCGCAGCGCCGGTCGCTAGAGTTGCTCGAGCGGGTCACGGAAATAGCGCCGCCGAAGAAGGGGGCAGATGTGGCGGCGGCGCTGGAGGCGATCGGCTGGTTCAAGCCCGCGAAGGGCCAGTTCCCGATCTTCTACCGCCAAGGTGCGGATCACCTGGAGTACCAGCCGGATTTCGTGGCCGAGGCTGACGGCGCGATCTACATGCTTGAGCCCAAGGCAAGCAATGAGATGGAGGATTCCACGGTGTTACTGAAGAAGGAATCCGCGATCAAGTGGTGCCAGAACGCTTCCGACAACGCAGCGAAGCACGGTGGCAAGTCGTGGCGCTACGCGCTGATTCCTCACACCGCGATAGCAGACAACATGACGCTGAAGGGGTTGATGGAGAAATTCGGGGTCTGAGCCACGAGGAATGGCCGGATTGCCTGGCGCGAAAAGAAGGAATACTTCGCGGCGATCCAGGCGGCCCTGGACCGAAACTACGAACGCATGGAGCGGATCTTTGCCGAGATCATCGACCGGAGCCTTGCCGCGTCTTGACCGGCATGATCTTCAGTTCTTTGGTCAGAGTCCGGGCGATGGTTTCGACCTTGGCGCCGGTCTCGATGGCGGTGGAACTGGAGACGCTCGTGATGAGATCCTTGCGGAATTTATCCGCATCCAGCAGGTACGGATTGGTCTCACTGAGCGGCTTCTTTCGCATAATGCAATCATAGCAACTCATGAACACTTCTGCTAGCGCCGCCGCTAATGCCTATGCGCATGCTTCCTCCTCGCGCCGATTCTGCCATAGTAAGATTGGCGCATAACCACAAGGAGGGGACCATGAAACAAATCGCAGCCGTGATGACCGACGTCTGGCTGCTTGCCTCGGCAACGGTGCACGGCGCGGGCCGCGCGCTTGCCACGCGCACGCGCCAGGCCAGGCCCGGCTGACAATGCTCGCATGGACGCCAGCAATTTCCTCGCTGCTGGAATGACCGGGCGCGCCGAGCTGACGGTGGGCGAGGAGCACACTGCGCCGCGCGTCGGCAGCGGGCGCATACACGTGCTCGCCACGCCGGTCATGATCAACCTGATCGAAGCGGCTGCGCTGGAGGCGATCGAGCGCCTGCTGCCCGAAGGCCACCAATCGCTCGGCACCGTGCTGAACGTGCGGCACTTCGCTGCCACCCCGGTCGGCATGCGCATCGTCGCCACGGCCGAAGTCGTGAAGGTCGAGGGGCGCAATGTGACCTTCAAGGTAAGCGCCGCGGACGAGAAGGAAACCATCGGTGATGGCAGCCACGAGCGGGTGATCGTCAATGTGGCGCGCTTCGACGCGCGCGTGCAGCGCAAGACCGGCGCCACCTGAAGTTATCCGCTATTCTCGCGTCAGGCGGTACTTGAAAAGGAACGCGCTCATGCAGTACGACCTGTTGTTGCGCGGCGGGCGCGTCATCGACCCCGCTCAGAACCTGGACGGCATTCACGACGTCGCGATCAAGGATCGCCGCATCGCGGCGGTGTTGCCGGCGATCGCGCCGTCGAGCGCGAAGGAGTCCGTCGACGTGTCCGGAAAACTGGTGCTGCCCGGCCTCATCGATACGCACGGCCACGTGTTCCAGTACGTCACCGGCCGCTTCGGGCTGGAGGCCGATCTGTGCGGCGTGCGCTCTGGCGTAACCTGCGTGGTCGACCAGGGCGGGCCGTCGTGCATGACGCTGCCTGCGTTCCGCGCGTATGTCGTCGAAGACAAGTACACGCGGACGCTTGCGTTTCTCTCGGCCTACCTGGTCGGCGGCATCGAGGGTCATTACTACCCTTCGCTGTACAAGCCGGACTGCGTGGATGTGGAAGCCACCGTGAAGAGCGCGCTCGAGAACCGCGACATCGTGAAAGGCATCAAGGCGCACGCGGAACTCGGCGGCTTCGCGCGCTGGGGCATCGAGGTGATCAAGCTAGCGGCGGAAATCGGCAGGCGCGCGAACCTTCCCGTGTACATCCATTTCGGCCAGCTCTGGCCGCTGCCCGAGTCGGGCGCAAACGGCGTCGATCCGGATACGATCCTCGACCAGGTGGTGCCGCTGCTCAAACCCGGCGACATACTGGCGCATCCGTTCACGCGCCATCCGGGCGGATTCGTCAACCGCGAAGGCAAGGTGCACCCGATCGTGAAGGAAGCGCTCGCGCGCGGCCTGAAGACCGACGTCGGGCACGGCTCGCATTTCAGTTTCCGGATGGCGCGCATCGCGCTCGACGCCGGCATCGTTCCGGACACGCTCGGCGCCGACATGCACGGCTACAACACCAGCGTACCGAAACCCAGGGGAACGCCGGAGGCGCATCCGGACCAGGAGCACATGTTCTTCGGCAAGACGCGCTTCTCCCTCGTGTCGACGATGACTTCGATGCTCGCGCTCGGATTGACCATCGAGCAGGTGGTGCCGATGGTGACTTCCAATCCGGCGAAGATGCTCGCGATGGAAGGCGAGATCGGCACGCTCAAGCCGGGAGTCGACGCCGACGTTTCAGTGCTGCACGACGAACGCGGCGCGTGGACGCTGAGCGACAACGAAGGCACGCGCGTGCGCGCCGGGCGCGTGCTGCGGCCGTACTTCTGCGTGCGCACCGGCCGCCGTTACGAATCCGACGCCTCGATCCTGCCGCCGCTCGCCGTAGCGGCATGACGGAGGCTCACTCCGGCAAGGGGGTTGGAGCGAGCCTCGCGCGCAAGGAAGACCGGCGCTTTCTCAGGGGGCAGGGCGAGTACGTCGCAAACATCCGGCTGCCCGGGATGCTCGACGTCGCGTTCGTGCGCTCGCCGATGGCTCACGCGGCAATTCGATCGATAGCGAAGCCCGCGGGACATGAAGCGAGCGTGTTCATCGCGGCGGACCTTACGGGCGTCAAGGCCATCCGCGCGGTGTCGGGCCTGAAAGGGTTCAAGGCTTCGGACCAGCCGGTGCTCGCGAGCGGCAAGGTGCGCCAGGTCGGCGAGCTGGTCGCCATGTGTGTCGCGCCGACGCGCGCGGAAGCCGAAGACATCGCCGATCTCGTCGAGCTCGATCTCCGGGAGTTGCCCGCGGTGGTGGACATGGTCGCGGCGCGCACCGGGCCGCCGGCGCTGGTGCATGACGAATGGGGCGATAACGTTTTCCTCGAATCGCTGGTCGATGACGATCTCTCGGACGTGAAACGCGATGCCGCGGTCACGGTCCGAAGGACGATCCGGACCGCGCGCCAGCACATGTCGCCGATGGAAGGGCGCGGCGTGGTATGCGAATGGAACCGGCGGCTCGACCAGCTTGTCATGTACAGCGCGGCGCAGATGCCGCACATCAACCGCGCCGGGCTGTCGGATTGCCTCGGCATCGATCAGGGCGCGATCCGCGTGATCGCGCCGGACGTCGGCGGCGGCTTCGGATACAAGGGTATCCTGCTGCCGGAGGAAGTGTGCCTGGCATGGCTCTGCAGGAAGCTCGCGCGGCCGGTGCGCTGGATCGAGGACCGGCGCGAGCAGCTCTCGGCGAACGCCAACTGCCGCGAGCATCATTATGAGATCGCGGTGTACGCCGATGCCAAGGGACGCCTGCTCGGCATCGATTGCGAGGCGAGCGTCGATTCCGGCGCCTACTCGTCCTACCCGTTCTCGGCCTGCCTCGAAGCTGCGCAGGTCGGCTCCATCCTGCCGGGCCCCTACAAGATGGAACGCTACCGCTGCCGTACCTGGTCGGTGGCGACCAACAAGGCGCCGATCCTGCCCTACCGCGGCGTGGCGCGCACGGGCGTGTGCTTCGCGCTGGAACTCATGATGGATGCCGTGGCGCGGGAACTGAAACTGGAACCGCACGAGCTCCGGCTCGTGAATCTCGTGCAACCCGGCGAAATGCCGTACCTGAACATCACCAACAAGCATTTCGACAGCGGCGACTATCCCGAAGCGGTGCGCCGGGCGGCAAGGATGATCGATGTCGCCGCAGTGCGCGCGCGCCAGCGGCGCGGCGAGCCCGACGGGCGGCGCGTCGGGCTCGGCTTTGCCATCTATTGCGAGCAGGCGGCGCACGGAACGTCGGTGTATCACGGCTGGGGCATTCCGATGGTGCCGGGGCACGAACAATGCACGGCGCGGCTCTCGCCGGACGGCATACTGGAATTGCGGATCGGGGCGCATTCGCACGGGCAGGGCATGGAAACCACGCTCGCGCAGGTCGCGCATTCAGTGCTCGGCGTCGATCCGGACAACGTGCGCCTGGTGCACGGCGACACCGGCCTCACGCCGTACTCCACCGGTACCTGGGGCTCGCGCTGCATGGTGATGTCCGGCGGCGCGGTTGCGACTGCCTGCGAGCAGATCGCGGGGCGCGTGAAGGCGATCGCCTCGAAGCTGCTCGAGGTCGCCGCGGCGGACCTGGTGCTCGAGCTTGGCGAGGTGCGGGTCGCGGGCACCGACCGCAAGATGACGCTCGCCGAGATCGCGCACGTCTGGTACCGCAAGCCGCAGCTGCTTCCGGCGGACGTCGATCCGGCGGGACTGGAGGCCACCGCCGGCTACAAGGCGAAAGTCGATACCGGCACCTTCAGCTATGCATGCCATGCCACGACGGTCGCCGTGGACATCGAGACCGGCCATGTCGAAATCCTCGATTACGCCATCGTCGAAGACGGCGGGACTCTGGTCAACCCGATGATCGTCGACGGACAGGTCTTCGGCGGCACTGCGCAGGGCGTAGGCACGGCGCTCTACGAGGAAATGCCTTTCGACGAGCAAGGCCAGCCGCTCGCCACCACGCTCGCGGATTACCTGTTGCCCGGGTCCGGCGAAGTGCCGGCGATCCGCATCGAGCATATGGAAACGCCGTCGCCCTACACGTTCTTCGGGCAGAAAGGCATCGGCGAAGGCGGCGCCATCGCCCCGCCCGCCGCGATCGCCAATGCGGTGAACGACGCGCTCGCGCCGCTCGGCGTGGAAATCACCGAAACGCCGCTTACGCCGCGGCGCATCGTGGAAGCGATCCTGAAGGCACGCAAGTGAAGGCGACGGCGTTCGGGTACGCGCGGCCGCGCGACGTCTCGGAAGCGGTAACGCTCCTTGCCGAGGGCGGCGAAGGCGCGAAACCCGCGGCGGGCACGCAGTCGCTCGGACCGATGCTGAATCTGCGGCTCGTGCAGCCGACGCTGCTCGTCGATCTGCGCCACATCGACGAGCTGGGCGCCGCGACCGAAACGCCCGACGCCGTGACGTTCGGCGCCTGTGTCACCCACGCCTCCATCGAGGACGGCCGCGTGCCCGATCCGACGCGCGGATTCATGCGCGAGATCGCCTCGAACATCGCTTACCGCGCGGTGCGCAATCGCGGCACGATCGGCGGCAGCCTCGCGCATGCCGACCCGGCGGCGGATTGGCCGAGCGCCTTGGTACTGCTTTCTGCCGTCGCCATCGTCGCAGGTCCGGGCGGGCGGCGCGAGATTCCGGTCGAGAGATTCGTCACCGGCCTGTTCGAAACCACGCTCAAGGCAGGAGAAATCCTGGTCGCGGTTCGCGTGCCCAGGCTCTCGGCGCGCGCGCGCTGCGGCTACTGGAAGTTCTGCCGCAAGATGGGCGAGTTCCCGCAGGCAATTGGTGGAGCGCTCGATGACCCCGAGCGCGGGGCGGCTAGGGCAGTAATGGGCGCCGTGCGCGGCGCGCCATACGTCGTTGCGGACGCACGCGCGTTGTTGCATAAGCCCGATGACGCGGCCTGCGGGGCGGTCGCGGATGCAGCCGGCATTGGCGACGATGTCTATGCGCGACAACTGCACGCGGTCGCGCTAAAGCGCGCTGTAAACAGGCTGACCCAATGATCCGCTTGCTCATAGTCTTCGCCTTCGTGCTTGAAAGCACGCTTGCCTATGCCCAGACCTGGCCGCAGAAGCCGGTGCGCGTGATCGTCCCGTTCGCGCCGGGCGGCGCTTCCGACCTGATGCCGCGGCTGGTCGGCGAAAAGCTCACCTCGATCTGGGGCCAGCCCGTGGTGATCGAGAACCGGCCCGGCGCCGCGGGCAACCTCGGCATGGAAGCCGGCGCAAAAGCGCAAGCCGACGGCTACACGCTGTTATCCGCGCCGAACGGAAACCTGGTTGTCAATCCGCACATGTACTCGAAGCTTGCGTACGACGTGTTCAGGGACCTCGCGGCGGTCACGCGGATCGCGGCGGTGCAGAACGTGCTCGTCGTGCATCCCGATGTGCCCGCGAGGACGGTCAAGGAACTCATCGCGCTGGCGAAAGCGAAGCCCGGCACGTTGAACTACGCCTCGCCGGGCAACGGCAGCCAGGCGCACGTCGCGGTCGAACTGCTGAAAATGCAGCTCGGGCTGGACCTGGTGCATGTGCCCTACCAGGGCGTCGGACCGGCGATGAAGGATCTGCTGGGCGGCCGCATCCAACTGATGATCGCCCAGGTGCCTTCGGCGCTTCCGCACATCAAGGCCGGAACGCTCCGGGCGCTCGGCGTGGCGAGCACCGCGCCTCTCGATGCGTTGCCCGGTGTGCCGACCATTGCGTCGGCGGCGGATTTGCCGGGCTTCGAGGCGGTGTCGTGGTATGCGCTGATGGCACCGGCGGGCACGCCGCGCGAGGTGATCGCGAAGATTCACACCGACGTCGCGCGGGTGCTGCAGATGCCGGATGTGCGCGAGCGCCTCGCAGCCATGGGCGCCGAGCCTTCGGGCGAATCGCCCGGCGAACTGGCCGCGCGCATCAAGGCCGAATACGACCGCTGGGGTGAAGTGGTGCGCAAAGCGAACATCAAGGCGGACTGAGGGTGCTCGCGAACGCGCGCATGTATTCCGTAACGCCGGCTTCGGCCGAGGCGTGGCGCACAATCATCGGCTGGGCGACGCGGGAGGCGGGCGTGCCGATGGAGTTCGCAGAGCACGCGCCGCCGAAGCCGCTCTCCGGACTTTGGGCCCGTGGCGACCTCGGCTGCGTGCAGATGTGCGGATTGCCGGCTTCGTTGCGCGAGCCGAAGCCGACCATCCTCGCTGCGCCGCTGCCGAGCCTGCCGCGCTACGGCGGCAAGGCGGTCTACATGAGCGACATTGCCGTGCGCGCGGACGCGCCGTTCCGTACGCTCGAGGACACTTTCGGCGGCGTCGCGGGCTACACGCTCAAAGACTCGCAGTCGGGTTATTTTGCGTTCCGTACGCTGCTGATGACGAAGTACCCGGGCGCGAAATACCGGAAGATCGTCGGTGGATTGCTGAATCCCCGTGGCGTCATCAAAGCGCTCACCACGGGCGAGATCGACGTCGGGCCCCTGGATGGCTACGTGTTCGACCTCATGTGCGCGGGCGATGCCGCGTTCGCTGCACAGGTTCGCGTCGTGGCGAGTACCGACCCGACGCCCATGCCGCCGCTCGTCGCGACCGCCCCGTTGCGTCCAGAGCAGATTCAGGCGCTCAGGACTTCCTTCCTTCGGGTACGCGAAGAGCGCTCGCTCGACGACGCGCGCAAGGCGGTGCTCGTCGAGCGCTTCGTGGTGCCCGAGCTAGCCGAGTACGACGTCACCAAACGCCGCGCCGAGCGCGTCGAGCGGGAAGGCGAGCCGTGGCCATGAAACGCGCGGTGTCGATGACGGTGAATGGCCGGCCCGTCGAAGCTCCGGTCGAGCCGCGCACGCACTTGGCGGACTTCCTGCGCGAGGAGTTGGGGCTCACTGGAACGAACCTTGGCTGTGAGCACGGAGTGTGCGGTGCGTGCACCGTGGAGATCGATGGTGCGCCATCGCGATCATGCATCACTTTTGCGATCGCGTGCGACGGTGCGAGTGTGCGAAGCATTGAAGGGTTCGACGACGATCCGGTGATGGCCGATCTGCGCGCGGCCTTCACCGCGGAGCACGCCTTGCAGTGCGGCTACTGCACCCCGGGTATGCTCGTCACCGCCCGGGACATCGTGATGCGCCTGCCCGACGCGGACGAAGCGCGGATTCGCAAGGAATTGTCGGGCAATCTCTGCCGCTGCACCGGCTACGTCGGCATCGTGCGAGCTGTACGGCGGGTGCTCGCCGCTCGCCGCACGGGCCACGGTTCGGCACTCAATTAAGTCTCCCGCGGGATGCAGAAGAAACATGCGGACGCGGGTTCGATTGCCGCCTACTTTTTCCCGTAGGCGGCGTCGTGGCCTGGGGCAATCGTAAGAAATCGCAGAAAGTTGCCATCTCGATACGCAGTCGCTCGCCGCGACTGTGTAATGCGAAGCGTGTAAATCGTGTCGATACCCTGAGGCGGTTTGACGCTTGCGACCTTCTCCCACTTCAAACCTTGATCGCGGTAAATCCGATCCCAGGTGAGCTGCCGCAATTTCCTGAGCGTATCGGTAACGCGATCGCGTTCCGACTTATCCAGATCCAACCAATTCTTCTGAAAAACCTCATTGTTCAGATCTAGCTGAACGTTTCTTGCCTTTTGTGCGTCCGACATTTGCCATGCTCTTAAGAGTAGCGTCCGGGTCGGACTCTTTGGGAGGATTGCCCTTGGCCCAATCCAGAGCACGGCGCAGATCCTCCTGCGCCTCTGGTTGGTGCAGCCAGAGTTCGTTTTCCGGTACAACCAACGCGGTGCGGACGAGCCACACCCCAGGCTCTTTCTGTTCCACAAGAACCTGCCGTCCGGCGAATTCCTTGCCAAGCGAAATCTGTCCATTCGAGCCAACGACCTTGACGCTGGTCTTCGTTGCGAGAGTGTCCATATCTACGCGCGCCTTCGCTCATTTGTCGTATCGGGGCAAAATTACAAAGTGTGCTTTACTACAGCACGAATGCACCTTAGCACGAAAGCACTCCTCTTGCAACCGGGAGAAAGAGCTTAGTTGCTCGCGACGTATTGCCGCACCGCCTGTATGTCGGACCTGCGCACGCCCGGGCCCGCCATCTCAAGCTGCCGCGAAAAGTAATACCGTGCCTTGTCGCGGTTGTTCGCCTGCGCTCGTGTGTGAGCCCAGGGTGCGGCGCTCACGGGGAGGAGGACGGCCAGCAGGACTGCACGGCAAGCATTCGGACCGAGCATTGTTCGTCCCCCTCCAATATGGACGCCCCGGCGGTACTCTGCGCGAGCGACGCGCGTTTGTGAAGCGGTGTGCGCCGACGGCGTCCACGGACTCTGACAGTTGTCCCGCCTCTGACAACGGGTGTCGGAGAAACTGAAATTTCATCGCAGGTCGTTGCTCCCTTCGCTCACAACCTGCTGAATGGACATACAACCGGTAGCTGGCACGAAGCATGCATCTGAAGAGGTCTTTCAAAGACATGGGTGGTCATCGTGCTGGTACTAGCGTTCTGGATTGGGTTTTCAGTGGTGGTCGCCATCGTTGCGTCAGCCGCACGCCGCAACGGCTTCGTCTGGTTCATCGTCAGCGTGATGATCAGCCCGTTGCTCGCGGCTTTGCTTCTGTTCGTGACGTCGGAGCGTGGGAGCCGCGAGCAGTCTGAAGGCGGCTAGAGGCGCGCCCGCCAGGGGGGTGCGTCGCGTTTCATGATTTGAGGAATTCCTCGAGAAACTTTCGCTTCTCGGCACAGCGTTTTTCTTCCCAGCAGGACCTGTAAGTCTTCGCGATCCTGCCATCGCGGTACAGGCGGATCTCCAGCGGCCGCTTGAGCAACACCGTGTGCACGTAACTCACAAACGATTCCGCGAAATCATCACCCGGCTTGGTGGCTGCATACAGGGTGGAGAAGTTGGTGCGCTCGAGCTGTTCATATACGTTGACCATCTGATTGCCTTCCAGCTTGGCGCCGAAGTAGTACGCCACATTCCGGCGTTGCGGAAAACTTCCATCGAACACGCTGGCGTAGCCATTGGCCTTGTTCACGATCTCCCAGGAAAGCTGCGCAAACGGATAGCGTACGAGGGTCGAAATCTTCTTCGGCGACTGGTCCCAGCGCGGATGGATTGCCGCGTTGATTGAGGCAACGTGTCCCAGCTCGTGCAGCAGGATGTATTGAATCGCGTTCTTGCGATTGTCCTGCCCCTTCGCCTCGATTTCCGCCTCCAGTCTGAAACCGGCATCCGGCTTGAATGGCGTGTTCTCTTTCCAGGTGCCCCAGGCATTGGCCGTCTGCTTCGCCAGCACGTCGACATCAAGCACGATGAAACCCGCCGTCGGCCTCGATGCCCGGTCGAAGATGTATTCCGTATATCCGGTCCCGCCCAGGTCTCTTACGAACTGAATCCCCGCCAGCTTGTTTGCGATGAGCTGCTTCACCAGCGGGGGCATTTCGGCGAATGCGTCGTTGACGTCCTTGAGGAAGTCCTCGGGAATGGCGACTGCCTGCGGTTTGTTGGGATATCCGTTCTGAATGTTGTCGAGGTTGAGGTAGATCACCAGCTCCCTGGCCGCTACGCCGACGCGCTGCTCGACTGGTTTTGCGAACGCTGATTCCCAGTACGCCATTTTCCGCACCGGACTTTGAACAATCGTCCTGGCGGCACATTTCGGATCATTGCTTCGGCACGGCAAAGCAGGATCGGCTTGCGCGAACGCCGGCGTGTGCAGTGACGCCGCAACGAGCGCAACAGCGCTTGCAAACCTCAACCCAAAACCGGACAAATGTCCCGCCACCAAATTTGACATACGTTCGCCCTCCGTCAGGTTCTATCGGGGAAGCCGAGAAATCAACCGAAAGCACTTCGTGAAACTTCAACAACCTGTTGAACGCATATCCATTCTTGTTCCTGGCACGACGCATGCATAGGAGATGTTGGCACAGGATCTTCCTGGATAGCAAGAATCGACTGGGTGACGTATGAATTGGCAAAGATGGTTAGCGGGCGTAGTGATGCTTGCCGTGGCCGGTACCGCCGCCGCGCCGCTGGCAGTCCTCATGCCGCCCGCCATCGTCGCCGCAGATGGTAACCCGCCTGCCTGGGGAATCGTGCCCGTAAACAACGACGCAAGCGACGAGCTGGCAAGCTCGACGGTGCCTGGGCCACGCTTTCGGTCGTGTTCCGCGAATTGGGAAAGCGAGGATGAAAGCGACGCCATGCCAGGCTCGACGGTGCGTGCGCCAGGCTCCCTGCAGTGTTCTGCGCTGTTGAATTCCAATTTGGGATGCGACGACGTCATCGCGAGTGGATGGCGACCGGACGATGGTTCCATCGACTACGCATTCGGGGATCTGTTTTGGAATCGGGGAGCGCCAGGTTCCCCCCGTTACGTTCGCAATGCCAACGGCAACCCGGAGTCCCGTCCTTCCACGGATGATCAGCCTGCAGGCTGGTCCGGGAACGTGGCTGGCTGGACTGCACCGCAGCCCTTCTGGGCGCCGCAATTCACTCAATGGCCGTACGCACCGGGCACAAATCCGCAGCGGACCGCTGCGGTGTATTCCATTCTCGATGCCTCGAACGGCGACCAAGACAAGAACGGCGTCATCGAACTCGGGATCGACCTGGGATCGCTTCCGGCCGCCAACGGGCCGACAACGATCGACGAGCTCCTGTGCCCTCCGACATGCAACGACGACGCTGTTGTAACAAACGGATCTTCTTCGGCCGTTGCGGAACCGGCAACCCTTTCTTTGCTCGGGCTGGGAATGCTGGCTTTCGCGGGGCTGCGGCGCAGGGCGCAACGCGCATCGTCAAGTTCGACTTCCGACAGTTGATGTCGGAGAAGCTGAAAGTAACACGAAAAATATTTCGTAAGAGTTTGAAAATCTGTTGAATGCATGCATGTTTAAGTTCTGGCACGAAGCGTGCTGGTATGCAGGGTGAACGGGGCTCTTTCCGAGCCGCAAAAATCGATAGGGTGGATCATGAAAGTTAAAGGATTGTTGAAAACTGCAGCGATGCTCGCGATAGCCGGGGCGGTCTCCACGGCGCTGGCAGCCCCCGTTCCGGTCGCGAACATCGCGATCAACGGCGACCTGTCAGACTGGGGCATCGTCCTCGCCAACGACAACGCCAGCAACATCATGCCCAACACGGTGGCGCCCGGCTCGAGTTCTTCACATTGTTCCGGGGCCTTGAGTTCCTTTTGGGCCTGCGAGGACACCAACGACAAGGCAACGACCTTCGACGCCAACGGCGGATTCGTCGGGCCGGAGTGGGGCGGGCAGGATTACGACGTCGAATTCCTGGGCGTCGTCGCCCGGGGTTCGGGCGATAACGCCAACAAACTCTTCGTAGGCATCGCGAGTGGATTGCGGCCGGACAACGGCTCCGGTCTGTACGCGCCCGGGGATCTGTTCCTGACGATCAACGGGGTTGCCTACGTGATCGAAATGGGTGGCGGTGCAGGCCATACGGGTGGGGCTGCCGTCGGCGCGGAGATGCAGGGAGCCGCCGGCTCCTTCTACAACCTCGATGGCAACGGCTACACCGTGTCCCAGACGTCGCTGGCCAACCAGACGGTAGGTTCGATCTGGCGGGTCTCCGACGGGACGACGACCCAGACATCCTGGGCGACGCAAGCCACTCAGTGGCAGAAGGGCGCGAACGCGGTTTCCCTCGGCAACGCTACCGTATATTCGACGCTCGATTCGTTGACCGGCAACCAGAACCAGCACGCCGTCATCGAAATGGGGATCGACCTGGCGCTGTTCGGGGTCAGCAACCAGTTCACGACGATCGATGAACTGCGGTGGGGCCCGGCCTGCTACAACGATGTACTCGCGGTCGAGGGATCGGTCGCAATAGAGGGAACTGTTTTGGCGGTTCCGGAGCCGGCGACTCTTCCGATGCTGGGCCTGGGATTGCTGGCCTTCGCGGGGCTGCGGCGCAGGGCGCAGCAATCCCGTCCCGCCAATGCGGCGAGGTCTTGAACTTCTCTAACCCGAAAGGGCCTTGCCGACGATTTCGCCTACGTCCGCGGACAGGCCTTCGGCATCGCGGATGCGTACCAGCGCGGCGCGCGCATGAGCCTGCCGCCCGGCGTCGAACTTCTTCCACCGGTCGAAGGCGCGCGCCACCCGCGAGGCCACCTGCGGGTTGAGGCGGTCGATCTCGATGATCCGGTCGGCGGCGAATGCGTAGCCGCCGCCGTCGGCGGCATTAAAGCGCACGAAGTTGCCGCAGAACGCGCGGATCAGCGAATACACCTTGTTCGGGTTGCGGATATCGAAGGCCGGGTGTGCAGCGAGGCGCTTTACGTCTTCGAGCGCAGACCTCAGCCGCGACATCGCTTGCACTGCAAACCATTTATCCACGACCAGCGGCTCGGCGCTCCATTTCGCGTAGAAGCGCTCGAGCACCGGCATGCGCTGCGGGCAATCGCAATTGGCGAGCGCCGCGAGCGCGGCCATCGCATCGGTCATGTTGTCCGCGGCGTCGAACTGGCGCACCGCAATCTCTCTCGCGCGTTCGTCGGCGAGTTCCATCAGGTAGCCAAGGCAGAGATTGCGCAGCGCGCGCTTGCCGGCCGGGGCGGCGTCCGGCGAATAGGGTCCCGGGACGCGCATTGCCTCGTAAGCGCCGGCGAACTCGCTGCGCAGCGCTTGGGCAAGCCTCTTCCTGAGGTTGTTGCGCGCGGCGTGCAGCGCGTCCGGATCGACGATCCCGATCTGCTCGGCGAGAAAGGACTCCGAAGGCAGGGCGAGTGCTTCGGCTGCGAACGCCGGGTCGCGCGCGGCGTCCGCCAGCACGCGCCGCACCGCGTCCACATACGCCGTCGTAGGCTCGCCGCCCTTGTCGAGGATGATCGCCGCGGCGAGGCGCTGTCCCGCCTCCCAGCGGTTGAACGCGTCGGCGTCATGCGCCATCAGGTGGGTGAGGTCCGCCTCGGTGTACGCGTAATCCACGATCACCGGCGCGGAGAAGTTGCGCAGCAGCGACGGCACCGGCCTTGCGGGGATGCCGTCAAACACCAACCGCTCTTCGCTCTCGCGAATCGGCAGCATGCGCGTGCCAACCAGGTCTGCGCCGTCGGGGCCGACCAACCCGACGGCGAATGGAATGTGAAACGGCGGCTTCATCGACTGTTTGACGGTCAGCGTAAAGCGCTTCGCCGCCGCATTGTAGCGACCGTCCACCGCCAGCCGCGGCGTGCCGGGAACGTCGTACCAGCGCTTGAATTGCGTCAGGTCGGCCGCGTTGGCATCGGCCATCGCGGCGACGAAATCGTCGCAGGTCACCGCCTGTCCGTCGTGGCGCGCGAAATAGAGGTCCATGCCCTTGCGGAATCCCTCGGCGCCGAGCAGCGTGTGCTGCATGCGCACCACCTCGGCGCCTTTTTCGTAAACGGTGAGGGTGTAGAAATTGCGGATCTCCAAGTACGACTGCGGCCGCACCGGGTGGCGCATCGGCCCGGCGTCCTCTGGAAACTGCGCGGCGCGCAACATGCGCACTTCCGCAATTCGCTGCACCGCGCGCGAGTAGTGGTCCGCGCCGTATTCCTGGTCGCGGAATACCGTGAGGCCTTCCTTGAGTGAAAGCTGGAACCAGTCGCGGCAGGTGACGCGGTTGCCGGTCCAGTTATGGAAGTACTCGTGCGCGACCACCCGGTCGATGTTGAGGTAATCGGTGTCGGTGGCCACATCGGGCCGCGCCAGCACGTATTTGGTATTGAAGATGTTGAGGCCCTTGTTTTCCATGGCGCCGGAGTTGAAGTCCCCGACCGCGACGATCGCGTACTGGTCGAGGTCGAGTTCGAGGCCGAACACGTCCTCATCCCATTTCATCGCGCTCTTCAAGCACCGCATGGCGAAGGCCGACTGGTCCAGATAGCCGGGCTCGACGTATACCGCCAGCCGCACCGTGCGCCCCGAGCGCGTGACGAAGCTGTCGGCGAGTTTGTCGAGCCTCGCGGCCACCAGCGCGAACAGGTAGCACGGCTTGGCGAAGGGGTCGATCCACTTGGCCCAGTGACGTCCGCCCGGTGCGTTGCCCGCTTCATATCCGGACTCGGCCGGATTGCCGTTGGAAAGCAGCACCGGGTAACGGTCGCGGTCGGCGTGGATCGTGACGGTGTACTTTGCCATCACGTCCGGGCGGTCGATGAAATAGGTGATGCGCCGGAACCCTTGCGCCTCGCACTGCGTGAAGAAGCCGTTCTTCGCGGTGTACAGGCCTTCCAGCGCGGTATTCTTCTGCGGCCGGATGCGCACCTTGGTCAGGAGCGCAAAGCGCGCCGGGACTCCCGGGATCGTCAGGTGCATCGCGTCGGCGCGGAAATCGGAGGCGGCGAGCGCGCGGCCATCGAGCGCAACCGAGATCAGTTCCAGTTCGTCGCCGTCGAGTACCAGCGGCGCGGCGGGCTGCACGCTCTTCGGATTGCGCACCACTGCGAGCCGAGCCGTGACCAGCGCGTGATCGTCACGCAGGTCGACATCGAGCTCGATCGCCTCGACCAGAAAATCCGGCGGGGTGTAGTCCTTGAGGTGGACGGTTTTTGGTTGGGCGTCGCGCATGGCCTGAAGTCTACCGGATGGATGGGCGGGCGCGATGCGATGTGCTAAGTTAGACGCTTTCTTGGGAGGAGCGATCATGGACAAATGCGTCTACCGCCGCATCGCCGCATGGTTCGCGGCAGCGCTTGTCGGCGCACTCGGCGGATGCATGAACGCGCCGGTCGCGCCCGGCAAGCCTGAGTTCATGCTGATCGGCATCGACGACAAGGTCACCTGGGACGCCTCGGGAAAGACCGTATTCCGCGCCCCCGGCAAGGACCTGGTGAGCATCGTCGACATCGGCACCGATCCGCTCGCGCCGAAGATCGTCGCCAGCCTGCCGCTGATGAACTCGGTCTTCGGACCGCCGACCAACCTCGCGATCACCCCGGATGGCACATTGGCCTTGGTTGCGAACTCGATGGACTGGCAGAAGGACGGCACGGGCTGGAAGCCGGTGCCGGACAACAAGCTCTACGTCATCGACCTCACCGCGATCCCGCCGCGCCTCATCGACACGATCACGGTCGGCAAGCAGCCCTCGGGCATGTCGATCAACCGCGCAGGAAACCTGGCGTTGATCGCGAACCGCGCCGACAACTCGGTGAGCGTGTTGCGCATTGCCGGGAAGAAGGTGACGCTGGTGGAAAACGTGGTCATCGGAGAGCAGGTGGCGCACGTTGCGTTCACCCCGGACGGAAAGCGTGCACTGGCGGCGAAGTTCCCGAACCACAAAATTGCGCTGCTCGCGGTGGACGGCGAAAAGGTGACCTACGGTAAGCAGGACATCCCGGTCGGCTTGTGGCCGTACAACCTCGACATCACGCCGGACGGAAAGCTGGCGCTGATCGCGGACAACGGCAACTCGGGGGCCGCGGACGGACACGTCGACACGGTCAGCGTGATCGACCTGGAGGCGAACCCGCCGCGCGTGATCGACAAGGTGGTGGTGGGCGACGCGCCGGAAGGCTTCGCGATCAGCCCGACCGGCAAGCTCGCGGTGGCGGTGCTGCTGCTTGGGACCAATGCGCCGAAGACAGAGTGGTTCTACAATCGCAACGCGAAGGTCGTGGCGCTGCGCATCGACGGCAAGACGGTGACGCGCAGCAACGAGGTCGAAGTGCGCGGACTGCCCGAAGGCGTGGTCTTCAGTCCGGACGGGCAGTACGTCTACGTCGGCAACTATATGGACAGCGACGTCTCGATCCTGCGCGTGGACGGTGACCGGCTGGTAAACACCGGGCGGTCGCTCGCGCTGCCGGGCCAGCCGGCGTCGATGCGCGGGCGCACGGTCAAGTGACCTCCATTAAAAACGCAAGACGTTTCCTGCTATCGATTCTGTTCGCCGTTCCGCTGCTGTTCTCCTGCGCGCCGATGGGCAACCCCGGGGGCGCCAGCAGCGGCGTTCAGCGCATGTACGTGATCAACTGCGGCGAGAACCACACCAACGACCTGTCGCGCTGGACCCCGGGCCAGAACGTCGGCAGGGCCTGGGTATTCAGCGACCACTGCTATCTGATACAGCACGCGAAAGGCTGGATGCTGTGGGACACCGGGATCTCGGATCTGGTCGCCGCGAGCCCGAAGGGCGTGACCAACCCCAACGGGCTGATTACCGCGCACATGCCGAAACCGCTTGCCGTGTCGCTCAAGGAGATCGGCGTTGCGCCGGCGGACATCAAGTACGTCGCGATGTCGCACACGCACTCCGACCATTGCGGCAACGCAAATCTGTTTACGGCTGCGACGCTCTACATGCAGGAAAACGAGTACAACGCCGCATTCGGTCCGGAGCCGCAGAAATCCGGATTCGTGGTCGCGAACTACGAAAGGCTGCGCGCCAGTACGGTGGTGAAGCTGAATGGCGACCACGACGTGTTCGGCGACGGCTCGGTGGTGATCAAGTCCACGCCCGGCCACACCATCGGCCACCAGTCGCTGTTCGTCCGCCTGCCGAAAACCGGGCCGGTGTTGCTCTCGGGCGACATGGCGCACCTGGTGGTCAACTGGGATCAGGCACGCGTGCCGACCATGAACTTCAACCAGGACCAGAGTGTGAAATCGATGCAGGCGATGCACGCGTTTATTGCGCAGACCGGCGCGCAGATCTGGATCAACCACGACAAGGAGCAGAACAGCCGGATTCCGAAGGCGCCGGCTTACGTCGATTGATGCGCTGAGAAGAAGCCGAGCAGGCGCTGATCGTGAATCAGTGAATTCCCAGTTGAATCTTGATGGCGCGCTCGATGCCAAGCATTTCCGACGGGGATACCTTGCCAATTCGCTTCTTGAGTCGCTGCTTGTCCGCTGTCATGATCTGGTCCGCCATCGCTTTGCCTTTGGCGCCTTTGACCTCGATCCGGGATTCGAACACGTAGAGCTTGGTGGTATTGCTGGTCACGGGAACTATCTCCAGGCACACGCTTCGTGCTCGCGCGCTGCATCCCGTGCCGCCTCGCGATACTGAGCCCCAAGATCCTTCTGCGCGACATGCGGGCGGGCGAGATTTTCGATGAACTTGCTGATGCTGCCGCGTCCTACGATCCGGTGCAGGCCGTCGTACACCGAGTCTTCGATCAAAATTGTCAGTTTTTTGCTCATGGCTGACTCCTGCAATTGACACGTATGATTATACGTATCGGGCTCGCCGGTGTCATCCCGTGTCCCAAAGGCGGACATAGCGTGACGACCCAGTCGGTCCACTAACGTGTTGCCGCCCACGAAAGCGCGAACTGAATTGAGCGCGGCGGCGGTTTTCTCGTCGCGCAGCGCCACTCGTACCGGCGCGAGCCGCCCGCGTTACGCTGCCTGTTGTAGCGACGCCGTGCACTGCTCTACAAGGCGCGGCACGTAGAGGTCTTCGTCGACCAGCGGCCAATGGATTCCCAGCCCAAAAGGATTGAGCACCATGGTGCTGCGCTCGCGCTCGGACGCATTCAGGTGGCGTTCGGTCATCGGCAAGGGAATATCCAGCGTAACGCCGCTCACGAGCTCGATGACGAGATGCACGCGCTCCGCGTCATAGCGCACTGCTTTTGCGCGCGGCCGATCGAGTTCCTTGTCACCGGCGGCGGAGGCTTTCCTCAGCATCTCTTCCGTCACCTCGAATCCATTCTGCTCAACCATGGTGGTTTCTCCACGCTAGAGGCTCACATCAAATAGCTCGGTTTTCCGAGCACGTCATAATCGTGCTATTCTACTTCAATAGTATGAGTTTCTATGCAGTCCCCTGGAGGCCAGGATGGGAACCACCCGCAAAACCATTACCGTCACCGACCAGCAGGACGAGTGGATCAAGGCGCAGATCGAGGCCGGAGGTTTCACCAATGACAGTGAATACGTCCGCGACTTGATCCGCCGCGACCAGGCGCGTAGCGCGGAAATAGAGGCAGTTCGCGCTGAACTGATCAAGGGTGAGGCGAGCGGGGAGCCGCGGCCCTTCGACGCGGCCCGCTTCAAGCAAGACATGACCGCAAAGCATGCCAAGAAGGCGCGCTGAATACCGATTAGCACCGGCAGCGGCGCGCGATCTTGAAGGCATCTGGTTGTACACGTAAACAAGCCGCAGCTCGGCACGTCCTGCGATTACATCCGCAAAGGGTATCGCCGCAGCCGGGTGGGGCGACATGCGATCTATTTCCGCATCACCGGATACGGGATTGCCGTGATCCGCGTGTTGCACGATCGAATGGACGCGGCACGGCACCTTTAACTTGCGTGGACGTCATGGTGTCGGGTTGCATCGGCAACCCGCACCATGTCACAAACGGTTATTTCGTTATTCCGGAATTACTTCATGTACTGAAGCAGCTTGGCGCTGGTCT
>JADGRQ010000048.1 GCA_017880775.1 Burkholderiales bacterium
GCCACCGAGTCTGCCGCAATCGGCTCCGCCGGCGCGTTCCTGCTGGCGCTTCAAGCACGAACGTTCGACTGGGAACGGCTCAAGCAATCGGTGTTCCTCACCGCCAAGACCACGGCGATGGTGTGCTGGCTGTTCATCGGCTCGGCTTTGTTCTCGGGGGTGTTCGCGATTCTCGGCGGGCAGCAGTTGGTCGAGACGTGGGTGATGAGCCTCAACATGACGCCGATACAATTCATGATCCTGTCGCAGGCGATCATCTTCTTGCTTGGCTGGCCGCTCGAGTGGACCGAAATCATCGTTATCTTCGTGCCGATCTTCCTGCCGTTGCTCAAGCACTTCGAAATCGATCCGATCCTGTGGGGCACGCTGGTATTCGTCAACCTGCAGGCGGCTTTCCTGTCGCCGCCGGTCGCAATGTCGGCATTCTATCTGAAGGGCGTATCGCCGAAGCACGTGACGCTCAACCAGATCTTCGCCGGCATGATGCCGTACATGTTGATAGTGATTCTGTGCATGGTCATCATGTATCTGTGGCCGGGCATGACCTTGTGGCTGCCGAATTACCTGTACGGGGCAGGATAGATCGGCGTTGGCGCCCGGCGGTGCGGTCAACGACGCGGCGCTGATCCGCGCGGTGAATCACGTCATCGGCAAGAACGTGATGAGGAAACCGCGAAAATTGCGGATCTATTTCTTGCAGATCTCGGCCAGCTGACCGAGCCATACGTCGCGTTTTGCGCGACGAAATTGGAACCAGATCCTGTATCGGGAAAAATCTGGATCCGGCACGTTTATTGCGACCCAATGGTGTGTGACGCCGAGCATCGTTTCGCGCTCGGGTTCCAGCGATAGGACTTCGCTTGGGGAAAGCACTTTCCCGTGGGGCCAATCAACCAGCACGAGCCTGTTTCCCGCTTTTTCATAACCCACATAGGTGTCCCCCTTCCTATGGAAAAGATCGGGCTTGAAGTCCGACGGCAACAACGCGGCCACTTTTTCCTCGGCCGTATCGCCTCTCATGAAAAGCCTATACGAGATCCATATACCGATCGTGAACCCCGCAAAAATAAGCACTCCAATTACCGTACCCACGGCTGGCGCCTCCTTGCTGTCTATGGTAACAGGGCGAGCGCGATGACGTAGCGCTGTTGCGGAGCAAGGAAGTCAGGATAGGCAGCCCGGAACGTCTATCGGCGCCGCGCGAGCTAGAGAGCGGTTGGCGCGTCGTCGAGCGCGACGATCCAGTGGGTGACGCGGCCGCGGTTGTCGCGCACCGGATCGAACACCGCAAGCACCGCACGCTCGGTCGCGTCGCGCTGGCGCACGCGACAGGCGATGCGCAATCCGGCGTTGGCCGCAGTGGTGGCGTCGGCCGGTTCAAGCAGACTGCGGAGGGACGCCTCTTCACTACAGGCCGCGAGAACAAGGCTCGCATGGCGCCCGAGCGTGTCGCGCGCCGCGTAACCGCACAAGCGCTCGAACGCCGGATTGACGAAAACGAATGGCAACTCGGCGTGCCCCGCGTCGAGCAGCGCAAGCGGCAGGCTGCTTGCGGACATCGCAGCGCGATACAAGGCGCTGTCAGAAAGCAATCGGAACAGCGCCGGCGCGGCTTCGTGCGAGGCCGGCGCACCGCCGCCATGGGAGCGATTCCCCGCTGCCGGTCGCGGGGCTACGCCTCTGTGAAACAGTGCCATAGGCGGCTTTTTGCCACAAGCCCGGGGTTCCTGGCAAGACCGAAACGAGAAAAAAACAGTGAGAGCCGGCCTGTAAGCCGGGTTCTGTGGGCGGTGTTACCCGCCCGGGCAGCCATTCCTCTGGGCCGGGGGTCACCCCCCGGCTCTAGCCACCTACCCGCAAGCTCGGCCGAGCCGGCCTCAGACGCTTGCCTATTTGGTGTTGCTCCGGATGGAGGTTGCCGCGTTTCACCCCGGACTGAACCGGATCGTCTCTGTGGCCCTATTCGTCGCCTTAGCGCCGTTTGCACGGCATTTATGCGCGCCGGGGGGTTACCCCGCATCCTGCTCTTCGGAGCCCGGACTTTCCTCTGCGTTTTTAGTGCAGCGGCTGCCTGGCCAGCTCCCGGGCGCGATTCTACGCCCCGTTGCTGCGTCCTGTGCGCTCAGAATCGGTGCGCAGCGGGCGGAAATAGCGCTGGTCGGCGTAGAACGCCTCGCGGCAACTCCCCTCGAGCCAGCCCGGATATCCGAACACCGGCAACGGCGGCAGCAGCAAAGGCGTCAGGCCCGGCGGCGGTGCTGCGAACCATGCGGCGGCCGCCGCGTCGAGCCGTTAGAACAGGGCGTGCGCCGGCTCCGTGAGCAGACGTGACTCGACCGGCACGAACAATGCTCGGCAGGTAATGCCCGGATACGGCTCGAGTGCGTGCTCGAGTACCGCGTGACCCGGCACCGCGAAGCGCATGCTTTCGAGCACCGCACTGCGCCGCTCCCAGAACAGTTCGCGCCAGCGGTGTTCGCGCGCGAGCGCCTCGAGCGATGCATCACTCACCGCCACCAGCGCGCCGCCTTCGTCGAACAATGTCAGCGCGTCACGCACGCGACCGCGCCGTGCGCCCTCCCTGAGAAGATGCTCGGCGTGCAACGCGTTGATGGCCGCCTTGGTGCGCGGAAACGCGAGCCACGCAAGCGCATTCAACAGGTCGTGCCAGTTCTCCGGGCGCGTCGCGACCGCGCCGGTGTCGTGGACGCGAAGCTCGTAATTGGCCGATTCGAGGAGGTCGGGCGCGACAAAGCGCAATGGCAGACCGTGCGCATTCGCCAGCTTTCGCTCCACCGCGAACCCGTTCAAGAGCTCAAGCGGCGGCCAGCCATCCCCGAGGCGCGCAAGCCACGGGCGGATCGGCTCGAAGATCGGATGGTCGAACGCCGCTTGCTTCAGCCCATCTGCCACGTCAGGGTGTCCCCCGCGCGCAGCGGCACCAGCTTGTCGCCGCCGAAGGCGAGCTGCTCGGGCATCCGCCAGCTGCGGCGCGCGAGGCGGATCTTCGCGCTGTTGCGCGGCAGGCCGTAGAAATCGGGCCCGAAGAAGCTCGCGAACCCCTCCAGCCGATCGAGCGCATTGGCTTCTTCGAATGCGGTTGCATAGAGTTCGAGCGCGGCATTCGCGGTGTAGATTCCCGCGCAGCCGCACGCGGCCTCCTTTGCGTGGCGCGCATGCGGCGCGCTGTCGGTGCCGAGAAAGAATTTCGGGCTGCCGGAGGTCGCCGCGGCCACCAGGGCCTCGCGATCGGCTTCGCGCTTGAGCACCGGCAGGCAATAGTGGTGTGGGCGGATCCCGCCGAGGAACAACGCGTTGCGGTTCATCAGCAGGTGGTGCGCGGTGATGGTCGCCGCAATCCGTTCGGGCATCACCTCGACGAAGTTGACCGCGTGGCGCGTGGTGATGTGCTCGAGAACGATCTTCAGTTCGGGAAAACGCTCGACCAGCGGCGAGAGGATCTCGTCGATGAACACCCGCTCGCGGTCGAACACGTCGACTTCGGGATCGGTCACCTCGCCGTGCACCGAGAGCGGCATGCCGAGTTCCTGCATCCTCTCCAGCGTCGTGAAGCAGCGGGAGATGCGCGTGACGCCCGCGTCGGAATGCGTGGTGGCGCCGGCGGGGTAAAGCTTGGCCGCGACCACGCGGCCCGAGAGCTTGGCGCGCGCGATTTCCTCGGGCGGGGTGTCGTCGGTCAGGTATAGCGTCATCAGCGGCTCGAAGGTCATCCCCTGCGGCAAGGCCGCCAGAATGCGCTCGCGATACGCGAGCGCGCCCGCAGTCGTGGTGACGGGCGCCGGGAGATTCGGCATCACGATCGCGCGCGCGAAGCGCCGGGCAGTGTCGGCCACGATGTCGCGCAACGCGGCACCGTCGCGCAGGTGCAGGTGCCAGTCGTCCGGGCGGGTCAGGGTGATCGAGTCCAAGGGATGCACTCCAGCAAAGATGCGCAGCGAAGAGGCGCAGCGTTGAGAGGCCGATTCTATCGTGCCCCCGTATCGGGCCCTTGGCGCCTGCCGCGCCCGGCGAGCTCGAGCGCGCGGGCGTACAGCAGCTTGCGGGCTTGCCCGGTCAGCCTCGCGGCCAGCTTCGCCGCGTCGCTCGGGCCGAGCGCTTCGAGCAGCGTTGCAAGCACGCGATCGGCGTCGGACGCGTCCGAATTGCGATTGCCGTTGCCGGGCGCGATGACCAGCACGAACTCGCCCTGCTCGCGTTGCGCTCGCTGATCGAGCCAGCCGAGCGCGGCGCCCAGCGGCATGCGCGCTATTTCCTCGAATTTCTTGGTGAGTTCGCGCCCGATCGCGATTTCGCGATCCGCGCCGTAGCCCGCAGCAAGATCAGCCAGCGTGGCGCGGATGCGGTGCGGCGCTTCGTACAGGATGACCGCGTAATCGCGCTCGGAGCCGCGCTCGGAGCCGCGCTCGAGCGCCGCGATCGCCTTGCGCCGCGCGGTCGCCGACGACGGCAGGAAACCCGCGAACAGGAACTGCTCGGCCGCAAAGCCGCTGGCGGAGAACGCCGCGATCGCCGCGCTCGGTCCGGGGACCGGAATCACGCGGATGCCCGCGCGGTGCGCTTGCTCGACCAGGCGCGCGCCCGGATCGGACACCGCCGGCGTGCCGGCGTCGGAGATCAGCGCCACATCGCCGTTCGAGCGCAACGTGTCGATCAGGGCGGGGACCGCGGCACGCTCGTTGTGCTGATGCAAAGCCACGCTACGCGTAGTGATGCCGAACCGCGCAAGCAGCGTGCGCGACGTGCGGGTGTCCTCGCAGGCGATGAGCGCCGCGTTCTTCAGGACCTCGACCGCACGCGGTGAAAAATCGCCGAGGTTGCCGATCGGTGTTGCGACGACGAACAGCGTGCCGGGCATGGGCGGTCCAGTATCGGGTCAAGGTGACGTGTCAACGTCAATTGTCCTTTGCCGTTAGGCAGAGAGCAACAACGAGAAATGCGGCGAGGAGCGCGCGATGGATGCAATCGAGCAGGGACGCCGGGCAGAAGCGCTGTGCGCGCATGTGCTGGAACGCGCCGGGCTGTCGGTGATGGCGCGCAATTTCCGCTGCCGCATGGGCGAGGTGGATCTGATCGCCCGTGAGGGCGCGACGCTGGTGTTCTGCGAAGTGCGGCTGCGCCGCGGCCAGTCGTTCGGTGGTGCGGCCGAGAGCATCACCGCCGCCAAGCGCGGCAGGATCGTCGCCGCGGCGCGCTTTTATCTCGCCGGCAAGCCGGAAGCGGACTGCCGCTTCGACGTGATGCTGCTCGACGGCCTCGAGATGCAACGCGTGCGCTGGATCCGGGATGCGTTCCGTTGCTGATGGCCTGCTGGCCGCGTTCATTGCCTGCCTGCTCGCCCTCAGCGCGCGCGCGGACGATGGAGGCAGCGTCCGGCTGCTGGTGCAGAGCTCGCCGCTTGCCGGTTTCCGGTTTCACGACGCGGCGCAGGTCTGGCCCGAACTGAAGGTCGGCGACGCACTCGAGCTCGCGCGCGAGCCCGACAATCCCCACGACGCCAACGCGATTCGCGTCGAATGGCGCGGTCGCGTGCTCGGTTACGTGCCGCGCCGCGAGAATGCCGCGCTTGCGTGGGGCCTTGATCGCGGGGCGGCCTTGCGCGCGCGCATCAGCCGGCTGCAATGGCATCCCAATCCCGCGCGACGGGTGGAATTCGAAGTGTTCGTCGAGTGACTCGGTGTAAAATCGCGCATGGCCTTGAGCATTCAGATGAAGCAGTCGCATCGGGACCTGCCGCGCGCGGCGCTCGCAGAGCGGGTCGCCGGCCATTTTGCGGCGAGCGCCGAGTTGAAGCGCGTTGCGGCCGCCGAGCTCGCGACGCCGATCGCGCGCGCAATCGAGTTGATGGCCGCTGCGCTGCGCACCGGCGGCAAGATCATGGCCTGCGGCAACGGCGGCTCGGCCGCGGATGCGCAACATTTCGCCGCCGAGCTGGTCAACCGATTCGAGACGGAGCGGATGCCGCTGGCGGCACTGGCGCTCACCACCGACGGCTCGACGCTGACCTCGGTGGCCAACGACTACCGATTCGAATACGTGTTCGCCAAGCAGTTGCAGGCGCTGGGCCGCTCGGGCGACGTGCTGCTCGCGATCTCGACCAGCGGCAACTCCGCCAACGTGCTGGCCGCAATCCAGGCCGCGCATGAGCGCGGTATCGTAGTCGTCGCGTTGACCGGCAATGGTGGTGGCAAGATCGCGCCGCTGCTCGACCCGGCCGATGCCCACGTCTGTGTGCCGCACGGTAGGACCATGCGCATTCAGGAAGTACACCTGCTCGCGCTGCATTGCCTGTGCGACGGCATCGATGCACTCTTGTTTGGAGCCCAGCAATGAACTGGAAGCGCGTTGCGATTGTCCTCGTTTGCGCGGCCATGATGCCGCAGCTGCAGGGCTGTTTCCCGATGGTTGCGGCCGGCGCGGTTGCGGCCGGCGCCGGAGCGGCGGCGCTGTCGGCGGTCGACCGGCGCACCACCGGAACCCAGGTCGAGGACGAAGGCATCGAGCTGCGCGCATCGAACCGCATCGGCGAGCGCTATGGCGACAAAGTCCACGTCAACGTCACGTCGTTCAACCGCGGCGTGCTGCTTACCGGCGAGGCGCCCGATGAAGGTACGCGCCTTGCGATCGAGAAGATCGTGCTCGGCGTGCCCAACGTCCGCGGCGTGACCAACGAGGCCGCGGTGGCGGTGGCGTCCTCGCTCTCGTCGCGTTCCAACGATTCCTTCCTGACGTCGAAGGTGAAGGCGCGGTTCGTCGACGCCAACCGGTTCAATGCGGTGCATGTCAAGGTGGTGACCGAAAACAGCGCGGTGTACCTGCTCGGCCTCGTGACCCAGCAGGAGGCCGATGCGGCGGTGGAGATCGCGCGCACCACCGGCGGCGTGCGCAAGGTGGTCAAGGTACTCGACTACTGCCGCGTAACCGACGAAGCCTGCCGGCCACGCGATCAGCCGAAGGCCGAGCCGAAAAAAGCAGGATCCTGATCTCGGTGCGTCCGGCGTTCGAGCGCAAGCTCCTCGAGCCGCGAATGGCGGCGGAAATGGTCGTGAGCATGGCGCGGCCGCTGGTATTCACTAATGGTGTTTTCGACGTCCTTCACCGCGGCCACGTCACGTATCTCGCCCAGGCCCGGGCGTTGGGCAGCGCGCTCATCGTCGCGCTGAACAGCGATGCGTCCGCGCGCCGGCTCGGCAAGGGCACGGACCGGCCGGTCAACCCGCTGCAAGACCGCATGGCGCTGATTGCGGCGCTCGAATCGGTGGAGTATGTCACCTGGTTCGACGAAGATACCCCGCTCCGGCTGATCATGGCGATCCGCCCGGAGGTGCTGGCGAAGGGCGGTGACTGGCCGATCGGGAAAATTGTCGGCGCGCAGGAAGTTGCCGGCTGGGGCGGCCGCGCCGTCTCGATCCCGTTCGAGCACCAGCGCTCGACCACCGAGCTACTCGCGCGCATCCGACGATAGATCGAGCGAAAGATAAATCGCGTCGGCCAGCGGGTTTTCGTAGTAGCGGCTGGTCGGCCTGAACCCGAGCGAGCGGTACAGCGCGAGCGCGGCATCCATTTTCGGCAGCGTATCGAGCAGCAATCGGGAGTAACCCGCCGCCCGCGCGGCGTCGATCACGCTGCAGGCGAGCGACTGCCCCAGTCCGAGCCCGCGGTATTCCTCGCGCACGAACAGGCGCTTCATCTCCCCGGAGACCGCATCCTGCCGGCGCAACGCCGCGCAGCCCGCGGGCCGATCGCCGTCGCGGGCCAGAAACAACCGGCCCGCGGGCGGTGCGTATTCGCCCGGCAGCCCGGTCAGCTCGCGTTCGAATCCCTGAAAGCACAGATCGACGCCGAGCCATGCCTCGTATTCGCGCATCAACCGGCGCACCGCATCCAGCTCCGCTGGCGCGCGCGGCTCGATGAGCTTGAATCGGGGGTGCGGATCCATGCCGTGATGCTAGACTAATTTCGCAATGAAGCTGCGCCAGCTCAAGATCGATTTCAATCCCGAGGGGGACCGGCTGCTGATGCAGCTCTCCACCAGCGAGGGCGCGGAGATGCGGCTCTGGCTGACGCGCCGCTTCGTCAAGCTGCTGTGGCCGCTGCTGGTGCAACTGGCCGAGGATGCGAGCCCGCGCATCAGGACGCAGGCCAATCCCGAGGCGCGCAAGGCGCTGCTTTCGCTCGAGCATGAGCAGGCGGTGGCGCGCGCCGATTTTTCCAAGCCGTTCGAGGCCGAGCCGGTCGCGATGCCGCTCGGTGCCGAACCGCTGCTGCTCGCGCGCATCCAGACTGGACGCGACCCGAACGGGCTGCCGGTGCTGGCGCTGCACCCGGCCGAGGGGCAGGGTCTCACGCTGTCGTTCGACTCGGTGCTGTTGCACTCGGTGTGCCGCCTGCTGCAGGCGGCGGTGAAGAAAACCGACTGGGACGTCGAGCTGAAGCTCCCGGGAAGTGAACTCCAGGTCGCGGGCGAGGCTCGAAGAACCATCAATTGATCTGTTGCGCAAACGCAACGGCGGCCGGTCAGCGGGGCCAAGTGTGATTCGGGTCGGTTATACTCCGGCCCCATTTTACGCGGCCGTGCCGGCCGTCTGCAGAGGACCCCATCAGCACGTCATTCGAACAACTGGGCCTGATTCCGCCGCTACTGGCCGCGGTCAATGATTCCGGCTACACCGAGCCCACCCCGGTGCAGGCCCAGGCGATCCCGCTGGTGCTGCAGGGTCGCGACCTCATGGCCGGCGCGCAGACCGGCACCGGCAAGACCGCCGCGTTTGCGCTGCCGATTCTCCAGCGACTCGCGCCGCAGGCAAGCACCAGCGCTTCTCCGGCGCGCCACCCGGTGCGCGTGCTGGTCCTCGCCCCGACCCGCGAGCTTGCCATCCAGGTCGAGCAGAGCTTCCGCGATTACGGTAAACACCTGCCGCTGCGCAGCACCTGCGTCTACGGCGGCGTGGACATGAACGCGCAGATCCAGCAGTTGCGTCTGGGGGTCGAAGTGCTGGTGGCGACCCCGGGCCGGCTGCTTGACCATGTGCAGAACAAAACGGTGATGTTCAACCAGGTTTCGATGCTGGTGCTGGACGAGGCCGACCGGATGCTCGACATGGGCTTCCTGCCGGACATCCGGCGCATCCTCGCGCTGTTGCCGACGAAGCGCCAGAACATGCTGTTCTCGGCGACCTTTCCCGAGGAAATCCGCAAGCTCGCGGGCACTCTGCTCTCCGATCCGGCCGAGGTGCAGGTCGCCGCGCGCAACGCCGTCCCGGAGTTGGTCACGCACGTGGTGCATCCCGTGGCGCGCGAGAAGAAGCGCGAGCTGCTGTGCCACATCATCCGCACGCGGAACCTCAAGCAGGTGCTGGTGTTCTGCGGCACCCGCATCGGCACCAATCGGCTCGCGCACCAGTTGCGCCGCGAGCACATCCACGCCGATGCGATCCACGGCGACAAATCGCAGGCCGAGCGGCTGGTCGCGCTCGAGGAGTTCAAGGCCGGGAAAGTCGCCGTGCTGGTGGCGACGGACGTCGCCTCGCGCGGACTGGACATCGAGGGACTGCCGCAGGTGATCAACTTCGATGTCCCGCGCTCGCCGGAGGACTACTTGCATCGCATCGGCCGCACCGGCCGCGCAGGGCTCACCGGCGAGGCGATCTCTCTGGTGGCCGCGGATGATCTCGAAGCATTTGCGGCGATCGAGAAGCTGATCAGGAAACGCATCGAGCGGGTGATCGTGCCGGGTTTCGAGCCCGACCCGGGCACCTTGTCATCCCTGCTCGGCAAAGAAGGCGCGCGCGGGAGCGCGAACGAGGTGCGGCGCGCCCGCGAGATCAGCCGTGCGGTCACGCCGTCGAGGCCGGTGGCACCCGCAGCGCCGGTGGCGCCGAAGGAACACGCGCGCAGGAGCGCAGATCCGATTTTCAGCCAGCCCTACGAGCCGGGCCACGCTTCCGTTTCAAATCGCCCGGCGCCGCCTTCGCGCCGCCGCGAACGTCCGATCGCCGCATTGCTCGGCGGCCTAAAGGCCGCAAAGACCTGACGCGCGGGGGGTCAAAGGGAGGCAGACGCGTTTTGCGGGAGCCCTCCTTTCCTAGACGCAGCGAGCTCCGTCGACCTCGATGCACACGCCGCTGACGAAGCTCGCGTCGTCGGAGGCGAGGTAGAGGCAGGCGTTGGCCACGTCGAGCGGCGTCGAGAAGCGTCCCAGCGGGATCGTGGCGAGAAAGCGTTTTCTCGCCTCCTCGGTCACCGCACCGCCGGCGAAATCGGCCGACAGCGCCGTCTCCGGGCTGAACACCGGGTTCACGCAGTTTACGCGGATCTTGTCCGCGCCGAATTCGGCGGCCATCGACTTCGACATCAGGATCACCGCGCCTTTGGAGCTGTTGTAAACGGTCAGTCCCGGCCGCGGGCGCAGGCCGGCGGTGGAGGCGATGTTGACGAAACAGCCGCCGCCCTGCGCGCGGAACACCGGGACGGCGTGCATCGCCGAGAGATAGACGCTTTTCACGTTCACGGCGTAGACCTTGTCGAACTCGGCCTCGCTCACCTCGAGGTAGGGCTTGTTGCGGTGGGTCCAGCCGGCGTTATTCACCACCACGTCGAGCCTGCCGAACGCCGATTGTGCCGAGCCGACGAGGCTCGCCCAGTCGCTCGCGCGCGTCACGTCCGCCTTGACGAACACAGCCTTGCCGCCGGCGCTCGAAATTTCGCCCGCAACGCGTTGGCCGCCGTGCGCGTTGATGTCGTTGACCACGATACCGGCCCCTTCCTGCGCGAAACGCTTCGCGATGCCTTCGCCGAATCCGGAGCCGGCGCCGGTGACGATGACGACCTTGCCTTTGAGTCGCATGGATTGCCTCATTGCGTACCGTTCGTGCGATTATCGCGGAACGCAACCCACGGGGGCAAGCATGAATCTGGATCGTGTGACGGCGGGACGCGAGCTGCCCGAGGATTTCAACGTGATCATCGAGATTCCGATGAACGCGGACCCGATCAAGTACGAGGGGGACAAGGAAACCGGTGCGGTGTTCGTCGACCGCTTCATGTCGACCGCCATGCACTATCCGTGCAACTACGGCTACGTGCCGCGCACGCTCTCCGGTGATGGCGACCCGGTCGACGTGCTGGTGATTTCGCCCTATCCGCTGATCACGGGCGTGGTGTTGCGCTGCCGGCCCGTCGGCATGCTGAAAATGCAGGACGAGGCGGGCGACGATACCAAGGTGCTGGCGGCGCCGATCGACAAGCTCACCAACCTGTATCGCCATATCCAGTCGCCGCGCGATCTGCCGGAGGCGACGCTCAACCAGATCGCGCATTTTTTCCAGCATTACAAGGACCTCGAGCCGGGCAAGTTTGTCAAACTCGCGGGATGGGTCGGCGCCGAGGAAGCCAAACGCGAAATCCTCGACGGCGCGGCGCGCTACCGCAAGGCAAAGAGGCGGCCTAGGTTTTGAACGGCGAGTGTTCCTCAAGCTCGTTTACGTAGCGGCCGACCCCCGCGGTCTCTCGTTCCAGATAGTCTTCGATCGCACGGAAGAACCGCGGCTCCGCCAGCCAGTGCGCTGACACCGAGCGCACCGGCATCAGGCCGCGGAACAGCTTGTGCTCGCCCTGCGCGCCGCCCTCGAAGGTCTTCAGGCGGTGCGCGATCGCGTACTCGATCGCCTGGTAGTAGCAGGCCTCGAAGTGAAGCAGCGGCACGTGCTCGATCGCTCCCCAGTAGCGGCCGTAGATCGATTCCGGGGTCACGATATCCAGCGCCGCCGCGATCGGCCGGCCGGCGCGCTCTGCGAGCACCAGCAGCGTGTGCTCGGGCAGCGTCTCGCCGATGCGCTGGAAGAATGCGAGCGACAAGTAGGGGCTCGAGCCATGTCCGCGGTAGGTGCTGCGGTAGCAGCGGTTGAAGAACGCCCAATGCTCGGCACCGATCTGCGAACCGCGCAGCCATCGAAAGGTCACTCCCGCCTCGCGCACGCGGCGGCGCTCCTGGCGGATGTTCTTGCGCCGGGGCCGCGAAAGGTGTGCCAGAAAATCCTCGAAGTCCGCGTAGTCCTGGTTGCACCAGTGGAACTGGACCGTCTCGCGCAACAGCATTCCTTCGCCGCGCATCAGCTCGGCTTCGGCGCCGGTGGGAAACAGCACGTGCAGCGATGACACCTGCCGCGCCAGTTCGAGCGCGGCTACGAGCAGCGCGCGCCGATCGCCGTCTTCGGCCGCGAGCAGGCGCGGCCCGCCCACCGGCGTGAAAGGCACCGCGCCGAGCAGTTTCGGGTAGTACTCGAGTCCGTGGCGCTGGTAGGCCTCGGCCCATGCCCAGTCGAACACGTACTCGCCGTACGAGTGGGACTTGAGAAACAGCGGCATCGCGCCGGCAAGCATCCCATCGCGCTCGAGCAGCAGCAACTGCGGCTGCCAGCCGGTGCGCGCGCTGGCGCAGCCGGTCTCGATCAGCGCGGCAAGGAATTCGTGGCGGAGGAACGGATTGCCCGGGGCGCCTGTGCCCTCCAGCAGGGCGTTCCACGCCTGCCTGGATACGCTGCCCGGTGAATCGACGACGCGAAGCCGCGGCACGCGCCGCGCTACCATGACGCCCACGGGCGCTGTGACTCGATCGTCGCCATGATGGCGGCATTATAATCTCCGCATGGCTTCATCCTCCGGCGGGCGCATCCGCATCGCGCTTGCGCAGATCAACTGCACCGTAGGCGACCTCGCCGGCAACGCATCCAGGATCCTCCAATCCGTCGAGCAGGCGCGCGCCGCGGGGGCTGACCTGGTGCTTGCGCCCGAACTTGCGCTGTGCGGCTATCCGCCGGAAGACCTGCTGCTGCGGGAAGGTTTCTTCCTCGACTGCCGGCGCGAGCTCGAGCGCCTCGCGGCCGGCGTGCGGGGCATCACGGTGGTGGTGGGGTTTCCGGAGCTGTTCGAAGGAGGGCGTTACAACGCCGCCGCGGTGATTCGCGACGGGCACATCATCGCCTGCGCGCGCAAGCATGACCTGCCGAACTACGAGGTGTTCGACGAGAAGCGCTATTTCGCGTCGTGGGACGAGCCCTGCATCGTCGAGTTGAAGGGCACGCGTTTCGGCCTGACCATCTGCGAGGACGTATGGTGGCCGGAGGCACCCGCGATGGCCAAGGCGGCCGGCGCGCAGGTGATCCTCTCGATCAATGCCTCGCCGTATCACAAGCGCAAGCAGGCCACGCGGCACAAGGTATTCCGCGAATGGATCCGCGAGACGCACCTGCCGATGGTGTACGTCAACATGGTCGGCGGGCAGGACGAACTGGTGTTCGACGGCGCTTCGTGCGTGCTCGATGCCAGCGGCGAGGTGGTGCGCCAGGCGCCGTTTTTCGACGCGGCGCTGGAAATCGTCGAATTTGACGCCGCCCGGCCGATCGCGGGCGCGGTCTCCGCCGAACTGCCGCCCGACGCGGAGGTCTACCGGGCGCTGGTGGTCGGCACGCGCGACTACGTGGACAAAAACGGCTTCCCGGGCGCGCTGCTTGGGCTCTCGGGCGGGGTGGATTCGGCTCTGACGCTGGCTGTCGCGTGCGACGCGCTGGGCGCGGAGCGGGTGCGCGCCGTGATGATGCCGACGCAATATACCGCGCAGATGAGCCTCGACGACGCGAAGGAAATGGCGCGCCGCGTCGGTGTGCGCTACGACGTGATCGGGATCCGGCCGATGTTCGATGCGTTCCTCGTGGTGCTCGCCGGCGAATTTGCGGGCCGGGCGGCGGACCTGACCGAGGAGAACCTGCAGGCGCGCATCCGCGGCACCGTCCTGATGGCGCTTTCCAACAAGTTCGGCTCGATCGTGCTGACCACCGGCAACAAGTCCGAAATGGCAGTCGGCTATTCGACGCTGTACGGCGACATGGCCGGCGGCTACGCCGTGATCAAGGACGTCGCCAAGACGCTGGTGTGGCAGCTCTCCCGCTACCGCAACACCGTTTCCGACGTGATTCCCGAGAACATCATCACCCGCGCGCCGTCGGCCGAACTGCGCGAGAACCAGACCGACCAGGACAGCCTGCCGCCCTACGAGGTGCTCGACGCCATCATGGAATCGTACATGGAGCACAACCGCTCGCCGCGCGAGATCGTCGCCCAGGGACACACGGTCGCCGACGTGAAGCAGGTGGTCGAGCTGATCCGCAGGAGCGAATACAAGCGGCGCCAGTCACCCCCGGGCGTGCGCATCACGTTTCGCGGCTTCGGCAAGGACTGGCGCTACCCGATCACCTCGCATTACCGCGATACGGGCGATCTGACATAAAATCGGCCATCCCGGACAAAACGCGCGGCCGGAAAACGCCGCAGGAGAACATCCAGTGAAAAAGATCGAAGCCATCGTAAAGCCGTTCAAGCTCGACGAAGTGCGCGAAGCGCTTTCGGAGGTCGGCGTCACAGGCCTGACCGTGACCGAGGTGAAGGGTTTCGGCCGCCAGAAAGGACACACCGAGCTCTACCGCGGCGCCGAATACGTCGTCGACTTCCTGCCCAAGGTCAAGATCGAGGCGATCGTGTCCGAGAGCCAGGTTGAACAGGCGGTCGAAGCCATCATCAAGGCGGCACGCACCGGCAAGATCGGCGACGGGAAGATCTTCGTGACCACGGTCGAGCACGTCGTGCGGATACGCACCGGCGAGACCAATGAAACTGCGATCTGAGTGGCTCGGAACATGGGAACCTAGGTTCCCCCGTTTCCCCTCCTAGCGCCGCGCCTTCAGCAGAACCAGTACCGCACCGCTGCCTCCGTCGTCGTCGGGTGCTTGGCAGTAGGCAAGCACTTCGTCGCGGCGCGGCAACCAGATTCGCAACTTGTTCTTGAGCACCGGCTCGTGGTTTTTTGAGCCAAGCCCTTTGCCGTGCACGATGCGCACGCAGCGCAGGCCGCGGGCAGAGCACTCCTGCAGAAACTGCGCGATGTGTGCGGCGGCCTCGGTCCGGATCATGCCGTGCAGGTCGATGCCCGCCTGCACCACCCAATGGCCGCGGCGCAGCTGGCGCAACACGTGACGCGACATCCCTTCGCGCAGAAACGAGAGTTCCTCGCCGCTTTCGAGCCCCTCGTCCGGGGACATCGGCCCTTCCAGGCTTTCGCGCAGAACGTCATCGTGGTCGCGCCGGGTCTGAACCGGCACTGGCGGCGGCGCGGGCTTGGGCACCACGGCCCGGCGGCGCGTCTCGAGTGGGCGCGCGCCGGCAACCGCTGCGCGAAATGCATCCGAATCGTCGAGGTGTTTGCTCAAGTTTTTCAGCCCGTCAGCTCGTCGAGGAATTTTTCGGCATCCAGCGCCGCCATGCAACCGCTGGCGGCGCTGGTGACCGCCTGGCGGTAGATGTGATCCTGCACGTCGCCTGCGGCGAACACCCCGGGCACGCTGGTCGCGGTCGCCTCGCCCTCGCTCCCGCCGCGCGTGACGATGTAACCGCCCGCCATCCCGAGCTGGCCCTCGAAGAGCTGCGTGTTGGGCGTGTGGCCGATGGCGATGAACAGGCCTTTCACCGGAAGCGGCTTGTCGGCGCCGGTCTTCGCATGTTTGAGGCGGATGCCGGTAACGCCGCCTGCATCGCCGGTCACCTCGTCCAGCACATGGTCCAGTTCGAGGGCGACGTTCCCCTCGGCCGCTTTTTTCATCAGCTTGTCGATCATGATCTTCTCGGCACGGAACCGCTCGCGCCGGTGCACTACGGTCACGCGGCGTGCGATGTTGGCGAGATAGAGCGCTTCCTCGACAGCGGTGTTGCCCCCGCCCACCACGGCCACGTCCTGGCCCTTGTAGAAAAAGCCGTCGCAGGTCGCGCAGGCCGAGACGCCTTTGCCCATGAACTTTCGCTCGGAGGGCAGACCCAGGTATTTCGCCGACGCGCCGGTCGCGATGATCAGCGCATCGCAGGTATACGTGCCGGAATCCCCCTCGAGCACAAATGGCCGCTGGTTCAGGCGCGCGGTGTGAACGTGATCGAACAGAACTTCCGTCTCGAAGCGCTCGGCATGCTTCCGGAAACGCTCCATCAGGTCCGGTCCCTGCACGCCGAAGGCGTCGGCCGGCCAGTTATCGACGTCCGTAGTGGTCATCAACTGACCGCCTTGCGCTATCCCGGTGATTAGCACCGGGTGGAGATTGGCCCGTGCGGCGTACACCGCCGCGGTGTACCCGGCGGGACCGGAGCCCAGGATGAGGAGGCGGCAGTGGCGTTTGGTCATGGTTCGGTGTGGATTTGTTTACAGCGTGGAGCAATTCACCGATTATAGCGGCGCCCTTGGGAGGGGCTTCCTTTGGTAATACCTCAAAACCAAAATCTAAACATTTGTTTTCTGTATATTTTCGAGGTCTAACACATGATCGGTCGAAATCCCGCCTGACTGCGGGATTCGATTTGCCAGTTTTGCGCTGCATCTGCTCGATGTTGACCACGATCGCCTGCCTGGCGTGGGCAGGGTCCGCCTGCGCCCAACAGCCGGCGGCGGCCGACGACGGTCTGAAGTTCGAAATCAAGCGCTTCGTCTATCAGGGCGCGAGCCTGATTTCCAGGCAGACGTTGGACGCGGCCACCGTAGAATTCATCGGCCCGGGCAAGTCGTTTGCCGATGTGCAGCGCGCGCTGGAGGCGGTCGAGAGACTCTATAGCGTGAACGGCTGGAGCGCCGTTCAGGTGCTGTTGCCCGAGCAGGAACTCGAGCGTGGCGAAGTGAGGTTCCATATCATCGAAGCCACGATCGGCCGCGTGCTGCTCGAGGGCAACAAGTTTACCGACGAAACCAACATCCGCGCGAGCGTGCCCTCGCTCAAGCCCGGTTCAGCCCCCAATATCAACGCCATCGCGCGCAACTTGCGCATCGCCAACGAAAGTGCGTCCAAGCAGACCACGGTGCTGCTGCGCAGCAGTCAGCAGGAAGCCACGGTCGATGCGGTGGTAAGGGTGGTCGACGAGAGCCCATACAAATCGAGCATTACCGTGGACAATTCCGGCACCGCCCAAACTGGCCCGCTGCGCGTCGGATTGGGCTTCCAGAACAGCAACGTCAACAACAGCGACCACGCGTTGACTCTGCAGTACGTGGGGGGGCCATACCGCAACGTGGGAGACAACGAAGAGCCCACCCGCCTGTCGGTGCTGCCGAGCAAACGCGTGTTCGTTCTTGGCGCGGGCTACCACATCCCGCTCTACTCGAGCGGCGATTCGCTCGATTTCATCGCGGGTTATTCGAACGTCAATGCGGGCAATGTGGCGAACCTGTTCTCGATCTCCGGCGCAGGCGGCCTGTTCGGCGCGCGTTACAACAAGAACCTCGATCGCATCGGCGACCTCGAACATCGGCTGGTCTATTCGTGGGATTATCGCGGCTACCACAACACCGGCGTGCGCGCGGTGGGCAGCACGAACCAGCTGGTGCGTGATGTCACTGTCCATCCGTTCTCGGTGCAGTACAGCGGGCAGTTCCGCGGGCGGGACAGCGAAACCGGGTTCTCGGTCGGCGCATCGCAGAATTTTCCCGGCGGAAACGACGGCACCGGCAGCGATTTCTGCGCGCCGCTGCCGAGCGGCGCGCTGCAGGCGCGCGGCAACGGTGAGTTCTGCGGCAATGCGCGTTACTTCATCTGGCGCTGGGGAATCAACCACAATCGGGCGCTGGGCGGCGACTGGCAGTTCCGCTATGCGATGAACGGGCAATTCACCCGGGACATGCTGATCCCGGGCGAGCAGTTCGGCATCGGCGGCGCGGACTCGGTGCGCGGTTTCCTCGAGCGCGAGATTACCAACGATAACGGCTACCGGGGCGTCATGGAGCTCTACGGCCCGGACTGGGGCGGCAAGACCGGCATCGCCGGCGCGCGTGCGAGGGGGCTCCTGTTCGTGGACTGGGGCGGCGTGACGCGCAACCGTCCGGCCCCCGGCGAAATCCATGCCCAGCACGTAGGCAGTGTCGGCTTCGGCGTGCGGTTTTCGCGCGGCAATAATTTCTCGTTTCGCGCAGACTATGCCACGGTCTGGGACCAGGGCGGGAACCAGGGCCGCGGCGACGGCCGGCTGCACTTCAGCGGCTCCTACGTTTTCTGATCGTTTGTGCGGCGCACAGATGTCGGTTTGGCGCCCGCGCGCCGCGCGGTCGCCACAGCGCGACGCCGACGTGACAATTTCTTACACAAATTTGTTACACAAATCAAACGCCTACCCCGGTTTGACCAGGTGCATTTTCAGACTTGTCCGCGTACTATCCTCGCGTGACAGCGTTCCTCCACGGTCAGCGCGGGGGCAATGGGATTTTCGTTTGGCAACAGGACATTCTTCGCGCACCCGATCGCGTGCGCGCCAGAGTCAGGGAGCATCCGTCATAAATAGCGTGCGCCGCTCGCGGTTCATTGCCTCTCGGCAGAGCGTCATGCAACGCCGATTGCTGGCGCTCGCCGTAAGCGCCGCGTTCGGCGCTTCGGTGCATGCCAATCCGTCGGGCCAGTCGGTAGCCTCGGGTAGCGCAAGCGTCGCCGCGAACGGCAACACGCTGAGCGTCACGAACACCCCTGGTGCGATCATCAACTGGCAGCAGTTCTCGATCGGCAAGGACGAGGTCACGCGCTTCATCCAGCAAAATGCAGCCAGCGCGGTGCTCAACCGCGTGGTCGGGCAGGACCCGTCGGTGATACTGGGGCAGCTGCTCTCTAACGGCCGGGTGTTCCTGATTAATCCGTCGGGCATCGCGTTTGGCCGGGGTGCGGTAATCGATGTTGCGGGGCTGGTGGCTTCCACGCTGAACATCACGGATGCGGATTTTCTGTCCGGGCGGATGCGCTTTGGCGGCGCCGGCGGCGAAGGCAAGCTTGGCAACGCCGGAACCATCAGCACGCGCGAGGGCGGGCAGGTCTATCTGATCGCACCGAACGTCGAGAACCAGGCGGGCGGGGTGATCACCGCACCCGGTGGCGACGTGATGATCGTTGCGGGCAGGACCGTGGAGCTGGTCGATGCGCGCGCGCCCGAGATCCGCGTCGAGTACACCGCGCCGCAGAACGCGGCAGTCAACGCCGGGCAGGTGGTTGCCGCCGGGGGGCGGGTGGGCATCTACGGCACGCTGATCAGGAACTCGGGGCTGGTCTCGGCGAGCCGCGCGAGCGTTGGCGAGGGCGGCAAGATCGTGCTTGCGGCGGACCAGGACGTCACGCTCGATGCGGGGAGCCGGCTCGAAGCCAGTGGAACCAAGGGCGGCTCGATCACGGTGCAAGCCCACGGCGGCACGCTGCTTGCGTCGGGGGTGATCGAAGCCAAGGGCAGCGAGGACAAGGGCGGTGAAGTTCAGCTGCTTGGTACGCGCGTGGGCTTGGTGGGCAATGCGCTGGTGGATGCCTCGGGCGAGATCGGCGGCGGGACGGTGCTCGTCGGCGGGGACTTCCAGGGCAAGAATCCGGATGTCCAGAACGCAGAGAAGAACTATATTGCGCGCGACGTGACGATCAGGGCAGATGCGCTCGCGGACGGCGACGGCGGAAAGGTCGTCGTATGGGCAGACGACTGGACAAAGTACTACGGTTCGATCTCGGCCCGCGGAGGCGCCGCAGGCGGCCATGGCGGCTCGGTTGAGGTGTCCGGCAAGCGGGACCTCGATTTCAATGGCGTCGTGGACGTGCTCGCAGCGCACGGGAAGGCGGGTTCCGTGGTGCTCGATCCGGGTTCGATAATAATTGTGCCGGGTGCATTGGGAGGCGGCGGCGGCGATGCAGCCGTCGCGGGTGGAACGGTGATGTTCACCGACGGGGCCGCAGCCGACTTCACGATTTCTGCCGGAGCGCTGGAGGCGCTTTCCGGCGACATCACACTGCAGTCGCAGGCCCACACCGACGTCAATGCGTCGCTGAATCTGACCAACCAGACGGCCGCTACGACGGTAACTTTCCAGGCCGGCGGCAATATGAACGTCAACCAGCCAATCACCACGGCGGGCGGCAAACTGATTCTGGTCGCCGGTGATCCCGCTTACAGCGCGAGCAGTTCTTCCCCTGCCTTGGTCATTGCGAGCGGCGCCAACCTGACGACGAACGGCGGCGATATCTCGCTTCTCAACCTCAAGGGGACCGGCGCAACCGGCATCGGTATCGGCGCCGACGTGAATGCCGGGGCGGGCACGGTGCGGATCACCGATTCGAGCAGCGGAATCGTTCAGCAAGCGGGAACGGCCATCACCGCCGGCGCCCTCGGAATTTCTTCCGTTGGCGCTGTCACGCTGAATCAAGCGAACAATGTCGGTACGCTGGCGGCGAACGTGACCGGGGCCGGCAGCGTGCTCAGCTTCAAGAACGCCAACGGTCTCACGGTCGGCTCGGTGAGCGCGGGTTATTCGTCCCCTGCACTCGACGGGCTCGGCGTCGCGGCCGGCGGCGGAGGCATCTCGCTCACTGTGACCGGCGCAAGCAGTGATCTTGCCGTAAGCAACACCTTGAGCGGCAGTGGCGCGATCGACCTGTCCGCGGGCCGCAACGTGATTTTCGTGACGACCGGCACAACGACCGGAGTGACTTCGCCCACCGGCACGGTAACCGTGACTGCGGCGCGCGATATCGTCGGCTCGGCGGGTGCAGGCAACGATGTGGTCGCGAATGCATTCGCGGCGACCGCGACCGCGGGGGAGATCGGCAAGACCAACGCATTGCGGACCAGCATTGCGGGAAATCTCAATTTCACCAGCGGTGGCACCGGCGCCGCGGGCAACATCACCGTCGTCGAATCGAACGCACTTTCCGCGTCGCGGATTGCAACTCTCAGCACGATAGGCGCGGGCACCCACACCGTGAGCCTGACCGCGCCTTCGGTCAACGTCGATGCAACGTTGGGCAACGCCGACGACAATCTGACGCTGATCGCATCGACGGGCAGTGTTTCGGGGAGCGGTGCGCTCGCCGCGTTGGCTCTTTCGGTGACCGGTACGACAGGGATCAACCTCAGCGGCGCAAGCACCGCGCAGACGGTTTCGCTGACCAATACAGATGCGGGCAACATCAGCTATACCGGAAGCAATGTCGGCGGAGCAAACACGCTGACGGTAACCGCAGCGACCAATACCGTGTCCGGCACCGGGGCATCGGTCACGGTGGATGAGAGCAGCGGCAGCCTGGCGGTAGGTGCGGCGGGCATCATCACGAAGGGTGGCGGTGTGGATCTGCGCACGCGCAGTGCGGCTGCCGGGACGCTTACGCTCACGGGCAACGTCGACACCACCGCTGGCGCGCAGGCTGCGGGCCAGAACGTTTCGCTGCGCGCGGATGCAATCGCCGGGGCCGGAACAGTCAACGCAGGCACTGGCGGTCAGGTGAAGCTTCTCCCCAACGACAGCACTGCTGCGATCGGCGTGGAGAACGCCGGCGAGGCATTCAACGTAACCAATGTGCTTCTTGCCCGGATCACCGCTGGTGGCGGCGTGCTGGTTGGCGATGCGATCCGCACCGGCAACGTGGTGGCGCGCGGCGACCATGCGATCACTGATTCGAAGGCGCTGTCGCTGGTGACCGACGGAAGCATCCAGCTCGGCACCGGGGTGGTGACGACGAACGGAATCAGCGGCGGCAGCCTGACGCTTACGGCGGGCGCAAACGGGAACACCGCCGGTTCGATTACCCGGAACACGAACAACGCCGGCACGCTCTCGACCACTGCGGGCAATCTCACGCTTTCCGCGAAGGCGGGGATCGGCTTGGCCACCGGGCCTGCGCCGATCAGGGTTGGGTCGGTGGCGGGGAATCTGTCGGCGACGAACACGACTACCGGGAATATCGTTCTCGATACCTCGGGCAACGTCGCTCTGGGCAGCGTTTCGACCTCCATTGACGAGAAGGTGTCCGGAGGCGCGATCAGCGTGACCTCGGCAGGCGACATCAGCGTCGCCGGCAACGTGGCGGTTTCCGGCGGTGGGGCGTCGTCGATAGTGCTGAGTGCGGCCGGTAGCATCACCGAATCCGCCACCGGCGCGCTGAACGCAGCCACGCTGACGGGCAGCGCGGGCACGACGGCGACTCTTAATCGGGCCAACACCATCGGCACGCTTGGCGCGTTCGCGACCAACGGGACGTTCACGCTCAACGATGCCGGTGGCGGTCTGAACGTGACCGGTGCGGTGACGACGAGCAACAATGGCCTTGCGAGCATCACCACCACGGGCGGGAACCTGGCGGTGAGCACCGGCAGCGTCGCGGGTGCGGGGGTGACCCTTGCAAGTTCGAGCAATGACATCACACTCAACGGTGCGGTAAA
>JADGRQ010000049.1 GCA_017880775.1 Burkholderiales bacterium
CTCTCATGACCTCAACTTCTCGAACCGCCCGGTGCGGACCCGCATGCCGGGTGGTGTGGGAGGGGTCGGTCAGGTAATCTGGCCGCCCCTATCCCGATCGCCCTTCGCGCGGTATCATGCTGCGCGGACAAGCCATGCCAAGCCTCGACTTCCTGATCGCCGAGTTCGACCACGCGTTGCGCACCGTCTCAGGCGTAGTGCGTGGCAACCGGCCGCGGCCCGATGAAGCCCTGGCCGAACCCGATCTCGACCCCTCCGAGCGCGCGCACGCGGCAGCGCTGATGCGTGTCAACCACGTCGGCGAGGTGTGCGCGCAAGCGCTCTACCAGGGCCAGGCGCTCACCGCGCGCGATCCGGCAACGCGCGACGCCCTCAAGCAGGCGGCGGGCGAAGAGCAAGACCACCTCGCGTGGTGCGCCGATCGCATCGAGGAACTGGGCGGCCGGACGAGCCTGCTCAACCCGCTCTGGTACGGTGGGGCGCTCGCAATGGGGGTCGCCGCCGGGGTGCTGGGTGATCGCTGGAGCCTCGCGTTCCTGGCCGAGACCGAGCGCCAAGTCGAGGAGCATCTCCAAGGTCACCTGGCGCGGCTCGCGCCGCAGGACGCACGCACCCGCAGCATCGTCGAGGTAATGCACACCGAGGAAGGCAGGCACCGCGCGACCGCGCTGTCGCTCGGTGCCGCGCAACTGCCTGCTCCGGCAAGACTGGCGATGCGGCTCGCGGCGGGCGTAATGACACGCGTCGCGCACTACCTCTGATTCGGGCGCTCGCGCTACGCCGCCTCGAGCACGTAGCTCTGCACGGGCTGCGGGAATCCCTTGAGGCGTAGCGCTTCTCCCGGACGCAGTGTCGTGATCCGCGCCTCGGCGTCGAGCAGTTCCATGGTGCGCGCATCCACCAGCACCTCGCCATGCGCGGCCTCCGAACATAGCCGGGACGCCAGGTTCACCGCGGGACCGACCGCGGTGTACTCCAGGCGCGAGGCGGAGCCGATAACACCCACGGTGACGAAGCCGCTCGCAACGCCCACGCCGACGCCGAGCTGCATCTCGGCGTCCGACCAGCGCGCCGTGAGCGCCATGCCGGTCGCACGGATCTGCCCGGCGAGATCGAGCGCGCGGTGCGCGTGGTCGGCGAACGGGATCGGTGCGCCGACCAGGATCAACACGCCGTCACCCGCCTGATCCTTGATGGTGCCGCCGCAGGTCGCGGCTGCTGCGCCCACCGCATCGTAATACTCTCTCAGGATCTGGATCACCCGCTGCGAGGAGGTCGCTGCCGAGAACGCGGTGAAGCCGCGCAGGTCGCAGCACACCACCGAAATCTCCAGCGTTTTCTCCTCGGTCGCGCTTTTCAGACCACGCTCGTTCACCATCTCCGCGACCTGGGGAGCGAGGAAGTGCGCCATGAATTGCGCGCGGCGGCCCTGCGTGACGTGGTACTGCACTGCGCCGACCAGGAAGATCAGCAGGCCCATCGCCGTCGGCAGCGGCGAAATATTGACGGGCAACACCATGCCCGACGCCATGAAGGGCGCGGCGATGGCGAATGCCTGCAGCCGCAGCGCCTCGGCGCGGTCGGGGCGGCGGTTCAGCGTGAACAACCCGGCGCCGATACCGAGTATGAGCGAAATACCCAGAGGTGCGGCAAACAGCCAGAACGCCGGGTGGAGGCGTTCACCCGGGTTCAGGCGCAGGTTGGTGAAATGCTCGAGCCGCAGCTCCGGCCAGATCAGCGCAACCACGCCGTAGAACACGGCCAGCCCCTGTGCGATGCGCAAACCGTAGTCTGCGCCTCGCGTATTCAGATTGCGCGCGGGAACGGTGCGTCGCACCCGCAGCACCCATTCGTAGGCAAAAATAAACGCGAGCATTTCCGGCAACGCGAATACGCCGTCCCACGCGGCAACGGCTCTATGCAGATGGATCCGCGCAGCGATCAGGGCGCCCACCGCGATCGCGACGCCGATGCTCCACAGGAACCAGGCGAGCGCGTGGCTGGTGGGCGACTGGCGGTCCGCCACGATGAAGGCCAGCGCCATGCCCAGCGCGAGCAATGACACAATCACCTGGGGGGTGGTGTCGGGGGTCATGCGTGAATCTTACAGGCTACAATTCCCCGCAGGCGCACCGAACGTGACCACGCTCGCGATGTTCTCCGGCGGACTCGACAGCACTGCGATGCTGGTGAAGCTCCTCGCCGGCAGCGAAGACGAACTCAGGGTCCACCACGTGCGCATGGTCAACCGTGAGGGCCGCGCGGACGCCGAGCAGACCGCGGTCGAGCGCATCGTCGCATGGTGCGGGAAGCATTACCGGCCGTTCCGCTACTCGGAATCCGGGCTCGATTTCTCGGCGCTGGAGGCGATTCCGATCGACTACATGGCAATCGCGTACGTTGCCTGCCAGGTGGCGATCGATACGCCCGGATGCACGCGCGTCGCGGTCGGCACGCTCGCACGCGACACCGACGAAGTGAACCGCTCGGCGCGCCAGCGGCGCGTTTTCGACACCATGTACGAGTGCTATCGCGCGCGCAAGCTCGGCGAGGCGAAAATTGAGTGGATCTACCCGGTTCACTCGCTGGAAAAAAGTGAAATTACGGCGCTGCTCCCACCGGAACTGATCAAATTGACGTGGTCGTGCCGTACCCCCGTGCGCACGCCCTCGGGATTCCGTGTCTGCGGGACCTGCAAGGCCTGCCGCGCCCGCGCCGGGGTCCCCACCGAGCCGCAGATTCTCCAGGTTCCGGCCGCTCCGGCCTGAGCCGAAATCCCCGCTTGCGCTACCGGGGGATGCCGGGCAACAATCCGCCCTTTCGGCCACACAACGCCAAACCCCGAAAAGGCGGGGCCCGGTGAGTCCAGGGAGACGGTCATGATGCCAGGGCGCAAGGACGGCCGCATCCTCATCTACAGCCACGACACGTTCGGCCTCGGCCACCTGCGCCGCTGTCGCACGATCGCGCACGCGCTGGTAGACCGCTTCAAGCATCTGTCGGTGCTGATTCTGTCGGGCTCGCCGATCATCGGCAGCTTTGATTTCCGCTCGCGGGTGGACTTCGTGCGCGTCCCCGGGGTCATCAAGCTGCGCAATGGCGAGTACACCCCACTCAATCTTCACATCGACGTCGAACAGACGCTGTCGATACGCGGCTCGATCATCCGCCACACCGCGGAGATGTTCGAGCCCGACATTTTCATCGTCGACAAGGAGCCGATGGGCCTGCGCGGCGAGGTGCTCGAGACGCTGGAGATGCTCAAACCGCGCGGCACGCGGCTGGTGCTGGGCCTGCGCGACGTGATGGACGAGCCGCGGCTGCTGGTGCCGGAATGGGAGCGCAAGAACGTGCTGCCTGCGTTGCGCGACCTGTACGACGAGATCTGGGTCTACGGCCTGCCGCAGATCTGCGATCCCCTCGAGGGCATCGCGCTGCCGCTGTCGGTGCGCCAGAAGATGATTTACACGGGCTATCTGCCGCGCGAGGTTTCGACCTACGGCGCGCCGCCGCGGATGCCCGAAATCACCAAGCGGCCCTACCTGCTGGTGACCACCGGCGGCGGCGGCGATGGCGAGGCCCTGATCGACTGGGTGCTGAAGGCCTACGAGCACGATCGGCTGCTGCCCTACCCGGCGCTGCTGGTGCTCGGGCCGTTCATGCAGCCGGAGCGGCAGACGGAATTCATGGACCGCGCCTCGCGCCTGAAGCGCGTGGATGCGATCACTTTTCACAGCCACCTCGAAGCGCTGGTCGCGCGCGCCGCGGGCGTCGTCGCGATGGGCGGCTACAACACCTTCTGCGAGGTGCTGTCGCTGAACAAGCGTGCGCTCATCGTACCGCGCACCGAGCCGCGCCTCGAGCAGTTCATCCGCATCTCGCGCGCCTCGGCTCTGGGGCTGGTCAGCATGCTGGTGGACGACGGGCGGCGCGACCCCGCGGCGATGGCGGCAGCACTGCGCGCGCTGCCGCGGCAGAACCTGCCCGCCGATGTGGTGGTTCCCGGGCTGCTCGAAGGATTGAAGAACGTCAATCGGCTGGTGGCCCCGTGGCTCGAAACTGCAGAAATCGAGCCGGCGCAGGAACAGACGCGCTTCGCGTAATCGAATGGCGCTGCAGCGCGCGGACCGCGTCGCGTTCATATTGAAGGGTTATCCGCGGCTTTCCGAGACTTTCATCGCGCAGGAAATTGCCGCGCTCGAGCGGCGCGGCCTGGAAATCCTGATTGTCTCGTTGCGCCACCCGACCGAGCGGCGTACGCATCCGGTGCACGCCGAGATTCGCGCGCCGCTGCTGTATCTCCCCGAGTACCTCTACCGCGAGCCGGGGCGCGTGCTGCGCGCGTGGCGGGCCGTCCGGCACTGGCCTACGTATCGCGAAGCGCGCTCGGTCTGGCTGCGCGACCTGGTGCGCGATCCGACACCGAACCGGGTGCGGCGCTTCGGCCAGGCAATGGTGCTCGCCAGGGAACTGCCCGACGACGTCGGCCACCTGCACGTCCACTTCCTGCACACGCCCGGATCGGTGACGCGCTATGCGGCAATCCTGCGCGGGCTTGCGTGGTCGGCTTCAGCGCACGCGAAGGACATCTGGACCACTCCGGAGTGGGAAAAGCGCGAAAAGCTCGAGTCCTGCGCCTGGCTCGTCACCTGTACGGAGACGAACCGCGAGCACCTCGCCGCGCTGGCGCCGCCGGGGCGTGTTGAACTCGTCTATCACGGCCTCGACCTCAAGAGGTTTCCCGCGCGGGCCGGGCAGCGCCCGCCGCGCGATGGCCGCGATGCGAACGATCCGGTCGTCATCCTGTCGGTGGGCCGGCTGGTCGAGAAGAAAGGCAACGACGTGCTGCTCGAGGCGCTCGCTCGCCTGCCGGCAGCGCTGCACTGGCGTCTCGTGCACGTTGGCGGCGGCCCGCTGGCCCGGCGGCTTGCGCGGCGCGCAACGGCACTCGGCATCGCCGAGCGCATCGCCTGGCGCGGCGCGCTCGCCCAGGTCGAAGTCCTCGCCGAGTACCGCGCTGCCGACCTGTTTGCGCTGGCCAGCCGGATCGCGCGCGACGGCGACCGGGACGGATTGCCCAATGTGCTGGTCGAGGCGCAGAGCCAGGGCATCGCCTGCGTCGCCACGACGGTCTCTGCGATTCCGGAATTGATCAGGCATGCCGTCACCGGCATGTTGGTTGCTCCGGAATCCCCCGATCAGCTCGCGCGCGCGCTCGAAGCGCTGATCACCGATCCGGTGCGGCGCCATGCGCTCGGCGAAGCGGGCCGGGCACGCGTCTCAGCCGAGTTCGCGCTCGAAGTCAACCTCGACCGGCTGGCGCGGAAATTCGGCCTCGGCCGCGCAACGGAACGGGGGGCAGAGTTTGCCGCAGAATAGAATCCGCCATGCGCATTGCGTTTTACGCGCCGCTCAAATCGCCTACGCACGGCACGCCCTCGGGCGACCGGCGCGTTGCCGGGTTGCTGATCCAGGCGCTCGAGCACGTGGGCCATCGTGTTGAACTGGTCTCCACGCTCCGCACCTACGACGGCGACGGTGATGCGCGACGCCAAGCAGCGCTGCGCGAGCAGGGGATCGCAATCGCTCACCAGCTCGTAGCGCAGTGGCGCGAAGGCCCGCGCGATGCGCGCCCTGATCTGTGGTTCACCTATCACGTCTATTACAAGGCGCCGGACTGGCTCGGTCCGGTGGCGACTGCCGCGTTGGGCATTCCGTACGTGATTGCCGAAGCTTCGTATGCGCCCAAGCGCGCCGGCGGTCCGTGGGCCATCGGCCACGCGGCTTCCGCCGATGCGATCAATCGCGCCGAGCTCGTCATCTGCCCCACGCGCGATGACATCGCCTGTCTCGAGCCGGTGGTCGCCGCGCGCGATCGGATCATGCTGCTGCCGCCGTTTCTCGATGCAGCGCCGTTTCGGACAGCGCTGAACGCGCGCGACGCGCATCGGGCAAGGCTGGCCGCAAATCACGATCTGGACCCATCGGTGCCGTGGATCGTGGTCGCGGCGATGATGCGCCCGGCAGACAAGCTCGCCTCGTACCGTGCGCTTGCCGCGGTGCTTGCGCGACTGCAGGACCTGTCCTGGCGCCTCATCGTGGCCGGCGACGGGCCGGCACGCGCCGAAGTCGAGGCTGCGCTCGAGGCTGCAGTAGGCCGGCGCACTTGTTTCCTCGGCGAGCTCGCGTCGGGAGATCTTGCCCCGGTCTATGCGGCGGGCGACCTCTGCGTATGGCCCGCGATCAACGAGGCCTACGGCATGGCGATGCTGGAAGCGCAGGCGGCGGGCCTTCCGGTCGTTTCCTGCGCGCTGCGCGGCGTGCCCGACATCATGGAAGACGGGCGCACCGGCCTGCTGGCCCCGCCCGGTGACGAAGCGGCGCTGGCGCAGCTGGCGCGCACGCTTCTAAGCGACGCGCCGCGGCGCATCGCGATGGGGCATGCGGCGGCGGCATTTGCCAGCGGCGAGCGCAGTATCGAAGCCGCTGCGGCGCGGCTGGGGACGGCGCTCGCGCGCGTCGAGGCCGGCCGAACCGCGCGTGCCGCGGCGCGCACGACCGCGCAGTGAGCGGCAAGCGCGTCTTTCTCTACGTCCAGCATCTGCTGGGCATCGGTCACCTGAAGCGGGCAGTGACGCTCGCGCGCGCGCTTGCTGCCTGCGGGTTCGAAGTTACGCTGGCCAGCGGCGGGTTTGAAGTGCCCGGGCTGGTGGCGCCGGGCGTGCGCACCGTGCAACTGCCGCCGACGGCGGCAGTCGATGCGCATTTCAAGGTCCTGGTGGATGAAGCCGGCAAGCCGATCGACGAGCCGTGGAAACGCCGCCGTCGTGAAGCGCTGCTGGCGGCCTGGCAAGCGGCCGACCCGCATGCGTTGCTGATCGAACTGTTTCCTTTTGGCCGGCGGCAGATGCGCTTCGAGCTGTTGCCGTTGCTCGAGGCCGCAGGCTCGGCCGCGCGCCGCCCGGTCATCGTGTCTTCGGCGCGCGACGTGCTGGGCGGCGGCCAGCGCGATCCGGCACGCCAGGATGAGATGCTCGCGCTGTTCGATCGGTATTTCGATCATTTGCTGGTGCATGGCGATCCCGAATTCATTGCTTTCGACCGGACGTTCAGGCACGTGCAGCGAATCGCCGGCCGGTTGCATTACACGGGCTACGTGGTCGAGAGCGTGGCATCGACCGGCCACGACCGGCGCGCCGGCGCCGACGAGGTCATCGTTTCCGCCGGCGGCGGCGCCGTCGGCCGCAGGCTGCTCGAGACGGCGGTGCGCGCCCGGCCGCTTACCGCGCTGCGGGAACGCACGTGGCGCCTGCTGGCAGGCGCCAACGCTGCGGCCGCCGAATACGAGGCGCTCGCGGCGCTGGCCGGCAAGTTCGGCGATGGGCGCGTGATTGTCGAGCGGGTGCGGGCGGATTTCACGCGACTGCTCGAGAACTGTTTGCTCTCGGTGAGCCAGGTCGGTTACAACACCATCATGGAGACTTTGCAGGCTGGCGCGCGCGCGGTGGCGGTTCCATGGGCCGGCGGCGCCGAGACCGAACAGACGCTGCGCGCGCAACTGCTTGCCGAACGCGGACTGATCGAGATGGTCGAAGAGAGCGCGCTCGCTCCGGAAACGCTCGCCGCCGCGATCGACCGTGCGGCGTTGCGGCCGCGCCGGACAGGGCACGCGATCGATCTGGGCGGCGCGCAGCGCAGCGCGGCACTGCTCGCGCAATGGACCGCGGAGCTTGCATGGTGAGCGAAGCGTGGCGGAAGTTCGACGACGAGATTGCGCGCTGGCGGGACGCCGGCCGGCCGGTTGAATTCTGGTGGCGCGATGACGACGCCGTGCGCCCTGCGCCCGAGCTTGCCCGGCTCCTGGAGCTGGCCGCGCAAACCGGCGTGCCACTCGCGCTTGCGGTGGTGCCCGATGCCGCCGTGCCCGACTTGTTCGCGGAGCTGGGCGGTGGCGTTTCGGTCCTGCAGCACGGCGTCGATCATCGCAACCGCGCGACGGCGGGGGAGAAGAAGACCGAGTTCTCCTCGGGCGAGCCGGCCGAGGCGGCGCTTGCGCGACTCGCCGCGGGCCGCTCCCGGCTCGAATCGCTTGCCGGCGCCCGCTCGATCCCGGTGTTGGCCCCTCCATGGAACCGGCTTCCCGCGCTGCTCCTGCCGTGGCTCGCGGCCGCCGGATTGCGCGGACTGAGCACCTACGGTGCGCGCGCCGCACCCGTGCCCGTGCCGGGCATCACGCAGGTCAATACGCACGTGGATATCATCGCGTGGCGGGACGGGCGCGGTTTCGTGGGTGAAGACGAGGCCCTTGGGCTGGCGGTTCGCCACCTCGCGGCGCGGCGCGCCGGCGCGGTCGAGTTCGCCGAGCCGACCGGCTGGCTTACGCACCACGCCTGCCACGACGAGGCGGCATGGAAATTCCTTCGCCGGCTATTCGAATCAACGCTCCACGCGCCCGGAATTCTCTGGCGCCGGGCGGAGGATTTGTTCGGAGATGGCCGCGTACGGGGCTGATTCGCCTGCTCAACGTAATGTTCGCATCGTTCCTCGTATACTTCGCCCGGACGTGAAACGCCGGATCACCAAACACACCATGTCTGAAGTTCTGAGAGTGCGTGACCTCAAGGTCTACCTCGACGTCGACGCCGGAATCGTGAAGGCCGTAGACGGCGTTTCCTTCCGCATTCCCGCGGGCGGGACCATGGCGCTGGTCGGAGAATCGGGATCCGGCAAGTCCATCGTGGCGCAGGCGATCATGGGCATCCTGCCGCGGGTCGCGCGCGTCGAGCAGGGGGAAATCCTGTTCTCCGATCCGGCCCGTCCCGGTTCGGAGGTGGACATCTCGCGTCTCGACCAGTCGGGGCGGGAGATGCAGGCGATCCGCGGAGGACGCATCTCGATCATCTTCCAGGAGCCGATGACGGCGCTGTCGCCGCTGCACACGATCGGCAACCAGATCGGCGAGGCGCTCGCGCTGCACCGGGACCTGGGCAAGGCCGAGCGCCGCGCCGCCGTGATCGAGATGCTGCGCCTGGTCGGCTTTCCCGCTCCCGCAAAAGCCGAGCATACCTACCCGTTCGAGCTCTCGGGCGGCCTGCGGCAGCGCGCGATGATCGCGATGGCGCTGGTCTGCCGGCCTGCGCTGCTGATCGCCGACGAGCCGACCACTGCGCTCGACGTCACCATCCAGGCGCAGATCCTGCAACTGATCAAGCAGCTGCAGGGCGAGCTGAAAATGGCCATGATGATCATTACCCATGACCTCGGCATCGTTGCCAACATGGCCGACGAGGTGGTGGTGATGTACAACGGCAAAGTGATGGAGTCGGGAACGCTCGAACACGTGTTCCGCGATCCTCGCCACCCTTACCTTAAAGCGCTGATGCGCGCCGTGCCGCGGTTCAACATGGCGCCCGGCGAGCGCCTGACGCCGCTCCGCGAGGTGCAGGTCTCGACCAGCCACCTCATGGAGACACGCGACAGCGGTCCGGCGAACGCGGACCCGACCGCGCCGATGCTGATCGTGCGCCATCTGACCAAGCGGTTCGAGACGCGCAAGTCTTCGCTGTTCGGCACCAAGCTGGGGGGAACAACCCTCGCGGTCGACGACGTGAGCTTTGAAGTCGCACCCGGAGAGTGCCTCGGTCTGGTCGGCGAATCAGGCTGCGGCAAGACCACTACCGCCAAGATGATCCTGCGCTCGGTCACGCCGGACTCCGGCCAGATCGTCTTCAACGACCGCGGCACGACGCGCGATGTGCTCTCGCTCAAGGGCCTCGAACTGTTCGAGTACCGGCGCAGGGTGCAGTTCGTGTTCCAGGACCCGTTCGGCTCGCTCAATCCCCGCATGACCGTCTACGACATTGTGAGCGAGCCGCTGGTGATTCACGGCGTTGGCGACGAAGACAAGCGCTTCTCGATGGTGAAGGAGTTGATGACAGTCGTCGGACTGGATGTGCGATTCCTGCGGCGCTATCCGCACAGCTTTTCCGGCGGCCAGCGCCAGCGCATCGGCATCGCGCGTGCTCTGGCGCTGCGCCCGGACCTGCTGATCTGCGACGAGCCGGTCTCGGCCCTCGACGTCTCGGTGCAGGCGCAGGTGCTCAACCTGCTGCTCGATCTGCGCAAGGCCCTGAACCTCACTTACCTGTTCATCTCGCACAATCTTGCGGTGGTCTACTACCTTGCCGACCGCATTGCGGTGATGTGCGCCGGGCACCTGGTCGAGATTGCGCCGTTCGAAGAGCTGTTCCGCCGCCCGGTCCATCCCTATACCAAGGCGCTGCTCGCGGCGGTGCCCGAGCCGGATCTGGACTGCAAGCTCGATTTTGCGGCGCTCATGGAGGGCAAGGCCTCGGACCCGGCCGCCTGGCCCGATCCGTTCCGGCTGGGCGGCGCGCATCGCCCCGGCATGATCGCACTCGGCGAAGGACATCTGGTGCGGGCCAGCGCCAATGCGAACGCCTCGGATTTGCGCGCATGAGTGCGGCACGGATCCCCGTCGTGGATGCGCGCGGCAGCATGTCTGCCGCCGCGCAGTTCCTGCTGGTGCTCGCGCTGGTCCTGTGTGCCGCGTCGCGCGTCGGCGCGCAGCCGATCCATCCGGTGGAGACCCCGATGCTGCGCGACGACGTCGCGGCCGGGAAGCTCCCTCCGGTGAGCAAGCGGCTACCCGCGACGCCGCGGGTCGTGAGCCTCGATGGCGAAGGGATCGGGCCCGGCAAGCAGGGCGGGACCCTCAACATGCTGATCGGCCGCAGCCGCGATGTTCGCATGCTGGTCGTTTACGGATACTCGCGCCTGGTCGGCTACGACCGCAATCTCGAGCTGGTCCCCGACATTCTCGAAGGCATTGAGGTCAGCGAGGGTCGCGTGTTCACGATGAAGCTGCGCAAAGGGCACCGCTGGTCGGACGGAAATCTCTTTACCGCCGAGGATTTCCGCTATTACTGGGAAGATGTGGCGAACAATGCGGAGCTGAGCCCGGCCGGACCCCCGCGCGATATGCTGGTCGATGGCGAGCCGCCGAAGTTCGAGATCCTCGACGAGACGACGGTACGTTATACCTGGTTGAAGCCCAATCCCGATTTCCTGCCGCGCATCGCGGGCGCGTCGCCGTTGTTCATTTACCGCCCCGCGCATTACCTCAAGCGCTTCCACAAGAAGTACAACCCGAAAGTCGCGGACGCAGAGAAGGACGGCAAGGCGAAGCGCGGCTGGGCGGCCACCCACAACAAGCAGGACAACATGTACCAGTTCGACAATCCCAAACTGCCGACGCTGGAGCCGTGGATGAATACGACCGCCGCGCCCACCGAGCGCTTCGTCGCGGTCCGCAATCCGTATTTCCATCGCATCGACGCGCAGGGCCACCAATTGCCCTATATCGATCGCGTCGTAATGTCGGTTGCAGAGAGCAAGCTGATCCCGGCCAAGACCGGCGCCGGTGATTCCGACCTTCAGGCGCGCGACCTTCAATTCAACAACTACACGTTCCTCAAGCAGAGCGAAAAGCGCAACAATTACCGCACGCTGCTGTGGCGCGCCGGGACGGGCGCCCACTTCGCCCTGTTCCCGAACCTGAACGTCAACGACCCGGTGTGGCGCAAGGTGATGCGCGACGTGCGCTTCCGCCGCGCGCTTTCGCTCGCGATCGATCGCCCGCTGGTGAACCAAGTGCTGTATTTCGGCCTCGCGATCGAGTCCAACAACACGGTCCTGCCCGAGAGTCCGCTGTTCCGTTCGAGCTACCAGCAACGCTGGGCAAAATACGACCGCAAGGCCGCGCTGGCGCTGCTCGACGAAATGGGCCTGAAGCGCGGGCTCGATGGCGTGCGCCGGCTGCCCGACGGGCGCCCGCTCGAGATCATCGTCGAGACCGCCGGCGAGACTTCAGAGCAGGCCGACGTGCTCGAGTTGATCCGCGAAACGTGGCGCGAAGTTGGCATCAGCGTGTTCACCAAGCCGTCGCAGCGCGAGGTATTCCGCAACCGGATCTTCGCGGGCGAAACGCTGATGTCGGTGTGGAGCGGCATGGAGAACGGCATCGCCACGCCCGAGATGAGCCCGGACGGACTTGCTCCGACCAGCCAGCAGCAGCTGCAATGGCCGAAATGGGGCCAGTACTATGAGACCAGCGGCCGCTCGGGCGAGAAGCCGGACATCGCCGAGGCGATGGAACTCGGACGGCTCAACGACGCCTGGCGCAACAGCACTTCGCACGAGGAGCGTGAGCGCATCTGGCACAAGATGCTGGAGATCCAGAGCGAACAGCAGTTCGTGATCGGCGTGGTCAGCGGCGTGCCGCAACCGGTGGTCCGGCGCAACACGCTGATGAACGTGCCGGAGAAGACCTTTTACAGCTGGGATCCGGGCGCGCACTTCGGCGTCCACCGGCCGGATACCTTCTGGTTCAAGTGAATCGCGCGCTTCCATGCTGAACTACACGATCCGCCGCATCCTGATCATGATACCGACGCTGGTGGTGATCAGTTTCCTGGTCTTCGTGATCATCCAGCTCCCGCCGGGGGACTTCCTGTCGAACCAGATCGCCGAACTGAAGAGCCAGGGCGATACGGGTTCCCTCGAGAAGGTCGAATTCCTGCGCCGCCAGTACGGCCTCGACAAGCCGTTTCCCGAACGCTACGCCACCTGGGTCGGGATCTGGCCGGGCGATCGGGGTTTTTCGGGGTTGCTGCAGGGCGATTGGGGCTGGTCGTTCGAGCACGATCTTCCGGTGAAGGATCTGGTCGGACAGCGAATGCTGCTGTCCTTCATCCTCAATTTCTCGGTCATTCTGTTCACCTGGGCAGTCGCATTTCCTATTGGGGTCTACGTTGCGACGCACCAATACAGTTGGAGCGATCATGGCCTGACCCTGCTCGGCTATGTCGGACTGGCGACGCCGAACTTCCTGCTCGCGCTGGTGCTGCTGTACTTCGCCAACGTCGAGTTCGGCTTGTCGATCGGCGGCATCATGGATCCGGAGTATCTCTCGCAGCCGTGGGACTGGGCAAAGGTGCGTTCGGTGCTCACGCACCTGTGGATTCCGGTGATCGTGATCGGTACTTCGGGAACGGCGGCCATGATTCGCCGCCTCCGCGCCAACCTGCTCGACGAACTGCAGAAGCAGTACGTGGTGACGGCGCGCGCCAAGGGCATGCCGGCATTCCGGCTGCTGGTGAAATACCCGCTGCGGATGTCGCTCAACCCGTTCATCTCTGACATCGGCAATCTGCTGCCGAGCGTGATTTCCGGCTCGGCGATCGTCGCAGTGGTGCTGTCGCTGCAGACCTCGGGTCCGATGCTGCTCGAGGCGATTCGCAGCCAGGATACCTACCTCGCCGGCTCGTTTCTGATGTTCCTGTCGCTGCTGGCGGTGATCGGGACATTGGTGTCCGATCTGCTTCTGGCGTTGCTCGACCCGCGCATCCGGCTGAGCGGCGGGGTTGCGAAGTGAGCGCGGCGGACGAGCGCCTCGAGCATTACGTTTCCCCCGAACCGTTCGAGCCTTACGCGACGGAGAAGCTCACGCCGGAGCAGGAGCGGTTCTACCGCGCTTCGCAATGGCAGATCATGTGGTGGAAGTTCAAACGCCACCGCATCGCCGTCATCGCGGCGGCGATCCTGCTGGTGTTTTACGCCTCCACGCTGGTGAGCGAGAACCTCGCGCCATACAACCTGCATACGCGGGACGCGCGGCATATCTACGCGCCGCCGCAGAGCATCCATTTCGTCGACGAAGGCAGGTTCATCGGGCCGTTCGTTTACGGCTACGGTATGAAGCTCGACATGCAGACATTGAATCGCGAGTACACGCCGGACCCGAAACTCATCTATCCGATGCGGTTTTTCTGCCGTGGCGACGAGTACCGCTTCTGGGGCCTGATCGAAGGCCGCTTCCACCTGTTTTGTCCGGCCGAGGGCGGCACGCTGTTCCTGTTCGGTACCGACCGCCTCGGCCGCGACCTGCTCTCGCGCATTATCTACGGCACGCGCATCTCGCTCACCATCGGGTTGCTCGGCATCGCCGTCAGCTTTCTGATCGGCATCACCCTCGGCGGCATCTCGGGCTATTACGGCGGCTGGATCGACAACATCATCCAGCGCTTCATCGAGATGGTGCGCGCGTTCCCCGAACTGCCGCTGTGGATGGCACTATCGGCGGCGCTGCCGGTCACCTGGAGCCCGCTGCTGGTGTATTTCGGTATCACCATCATCCTCGGGTTGCTCGACTGGCCGGGGCTGGCGCGCGCGGTGCGCTCGAAGCTGCTGGCGCTGCGCGAGGAAGATTTCGCCACCGCCGCGGTGCTGATGGGCGCATCGCCGAAGCGCGTGATCGCGCGCCACCTGCTGCCGAGCTTCACCAGCCACCTGATCGCCTCGGCGACGCTTTCGGTGCCGGGGATGATCCTCGGCGAGACCGCGCTTTCCTTTCTCGGCCTGGGGCTGCGCCCGCCGGTGACCAGCTGGGGCGTGCTGCTCAACGAGGCGCAGAACATCAACGCCGTCGCGCTCTATCCGTGGATCATGCTGTCCGTGGCGCCGGTGTTCATCGTGGTGCTGGCATTCAATTTCATGGGCGACGGCATGCGTGATGCGGCCGATCCCTACCGTTAGCCCCTCAGGGTTGCAGCACCCGAATCAGGGCTCCAGCACCAGGCCTTCGCGGGCAAGCAGCGCTCCGGGCATCGCGGCCTCGACCTCCCTGCCGATCGCGTCGAGCGCGTCGTCGTCGTGGTCGGGGTCGTGGTGGAACACCACCAGGCGTTTCGCGCCTGCGGCCTTGCACAGGCGCACGCCTTCCTGCCAGGTCGAGTGGCCCCAGCCGACGTGGCCATCGGCATATTCCGCATCGGTGTACATGCAGTCGTAGATGACAAAGTCCGCGCCTTCGATGAGCGCAAGAATGTTGCGGTTGGGCGCGCCCGGCACGTGTTCGGTGTCGGTCACATAGCAGACAGAGCGTCCGCCATATTCGATGCGATACCCCGTCGCGCCGTTCGGGTGGTTGAGCGGCGTGGTGCGCAGCACGATCCGGGGCGCAGGCGAAAGCGTCTTGCCGGCGCTGAACTCCCGGTAGCTCACGTTGGCGCGGAATACGTCGGGCGCAACCGGGAACAGCGGGGTCATCATGAAATCGAACAGCACGCGGCGCAGCGTCATGCCTTCGCGGAGGTGGCCCGCCCAAAGGCGAAACGTGTTCTGCGGCTGAAAAAAAGGGCGGAAAAACGGCAGGCCGCAGACGTGATCGAAGTGGGTATGAGTGAGGAACAGGTCCGCATCGAGGGGTGCATCGGCGACCAGCTGGTTGCCGAGGTACCGGATGCCTGTCCCCCCGTCGAACAGCAGCAGACGGCCGCCGCAGCGCACCTCGATCGAGGACGTGTTGCCGCCGTAGCGCGCCGTCCCCGGGCCCGAGCAGGCGATGCTGCCGCGCACGCCCCAGAACCGAACGGTGAAATCGTCGGGCTGCATGCATCAACTATATAGCGGATCTCTGCAAGCCGCGGGCCGCAGGTGCGGCAAACCGCACGGGAAAAACCATAAAAACTGTAAGATGCACCAAAAGGGAGGACCGGCCGGGATGGAACGCAGTTTGTTCGGGTTCATCATCCGCTACAGCAAGCGGGACCAGTTACTGATCGTTCCCCTAGTGCTTGCCTCGATGGTGTTCTATTTCCTGTCGCTCGACCTGCCCAAGACCATCATCAATCAGGCGATCCAGGGCAAGAGCTTCCCCGACCCCGGTTCGACCGCGCCTTTCCTGAAGATCCACTTCGCGCTGCCTGGGTTCCTCGGCGGCGGCGTGTTGGCGCTGTTCGACGGCATCGAAATGCAGCGGCTGCCGTATCTGCTGGTGCTCACCATCGTCCTGCTGGTGCTGATCGTCATCAACGGGGTTCTCAAGTTCCAGATCAACACCATGAAGGGCTGGATGGGCGAGCGGATGCTGCGGCGCCTGCGCTACGTGCTGTTCGACCATATCCTGCGTTTTCCGCTGCCCCGTTTCCGCCGCGTCAAGGCGGCCGAGATGGCCACCATGATCAAGGACGAGGTCGAGCCGCTGGGCGGGTTCATCGGCGAAGCCTTCATCACGCCGCTGTTCCTGGGCACCCAGGCGCTGACCGCGCTGTTCTTCATCATTTTCCAGCACTTGGCGCTGGGAATGGTGGCGCTCGGAATCGTGCTGCTGCAGGCGTTCATCATTCCTGCGATGCGGCGGCGACTGCTGGTGCTCTCCAAGCAACGCCAACTCGACGCCCGGCTGCTTGCCGGACGGATCGCCGAGTGCGTGGATGGTATAGTGGAAATCCATTCGAACGATACGTCGAATTACGAGCGCGCGGAATTCTCCGCCCGACTCGGCAAGCTGTTCCGCATCCGCTTCGAGCTCTACCAGCGCAAGTTCCTGATCAAGTTCTGGAACAACTTCCTGTCGCAGGTGACCCCGTTCCTGTTCTATTCGATCGGCGGCTACCTGGTGATCGTGGGCAAGCTCGACATTGGCGCACTGGTCGCCGTCATTGCCGCCTACAAGGACCTTCCGACGCCGGTCAAGGAGCTGATCGACTGGGACCAGCAGCGGCTGGATGTGCAGATCAAGTACAACCAGGTGCTCGAACAGTTCTCGGCCGAAGACCTGACGCCTGCCGAGGTGCAGGCGATGATGGATACCCCCGCGCTTCCAACCCAGGGCACCCTCCGCGCAGCCAATCTCTCCCTGACCGACGAATCGGGCGCCAAGCTGGTGGACGGCGTGTCCTTCGAGGCGGGGCTCGCCGAGCACGTCGCGATCGTCGGCGCTCAGGGTTGCGGCGGAGGGGAACTGGCGCAACTGCTCGCGCGGCTGGTGTATCCGACCAGCGGAACCATCGAGGTGGGCGGCATCGACATGACCCGGGCCCCTGAGGCGGTTACCGGCCGGGCCATCGCCTACGTCGGTTCTCCCGCATACATGTTTCCCGTCAGCGTGCGCGAAAACCTGCTCTACGGGCTCAAGCATCGAGTGATCAAAGAGCGCACCTACGAAGACGACGAAGCGCTGCGCGAGCGGGCGTTTCACGTGCGCGAAGCCCGCCGCACCGGTACGCCCGAGATCGACATCGACTCCGACTGGATCGACTACGCTGCGGCCGGCGTTCCCGGTGCGCAGGAAATGGAAACGCGGATCGTCGAGGTGCTGCAGGTCGTGGACCTGCAGGAAACCATCTTCGAGCTCGGCCTCAGAAGCGCGGTTGCGTCCGAACGCAGCGCCGATCTGGGCGCAAGCGTGCTGCGCGCCCGCCGCGCGCTGCATGCGGAACTGGACTCGCTCGGCATCGGAGAATGGGTCGAGCGATTCGACGCGGCGCGCTACAACCGCAATGCCACGCTGGCGGAGAACCTGCTCTTTGGCACTCCGGTCGGCAGGAAATTCGACATCGACAATCTGGCGAAGAACGACTACGTCCGCAGGGTGCTGGTGGAAACCGGCCTGATCGAGGACTTGCTCAAGACCGGGCACAAGCTTGCCGAAACGATGGTCGAGTTGTTCAGCGGCCTGCCCGCCGGGCACGAGTTCTTCGAGCGGTACAGCTTCATTCGGCACGAGGACCTCCCGCACGTCGAGGAGATTCTCGGGCGGGTGAGGGAGTCCGGGTTGGCGGGGATCGGCGAGGACGACCGCAATGACCTGCTCGGGCTGCCCTTCAAACTGATTCAGGCGCGGCACCGCCTCGGACTGATGGATGAGGCGTTCGAGGCGCGTGTCGTCGAGGCGCGCCGTTACTTCGCGGCCCACCTCCCGGCGCAGCTGATCGGCGCCATCGAATTTTTCGACCCCGAGCGCTACAACAGCGCGTCGTCGTTGCAGGACAACATGCTGTTCGGCAGGATTGTGGCCGGTCAGGCCGGGGCGGCGACGCGCATCGGCGCCTTGCTGCGCAAGGTACTCGACGAACTCGGCTTGCGGCCGCAGGTGGTGAAGATCGGGCTCGACTATCAGGTTGGCGTTGGCGGCGCGCGGCTGGCCGTCGCCGATCGGCAGAAGATTGCAATGGCACGCGCGATCATTAGAAGGCCGGCGGTATTGATCGTCGACCAAGCCGTGGCCGTGCTGGATTCTGCGTCGCAGCTGCGGGTCACCACCAATGTCCTTGAGCATCGCAAGGATCGCTGTGTAATCTGGTTCCTGAATCGCATCGATCTGGCCGAGCGTTTCGGCCAGGTGATCGTATTGGAGCGCGGCCGGTTGGCTGAACGTGGTTCCTTTGTCGAGCTCAAGTCCGGCGGGGGCGCGCTGAAAAAGCTCCTCAGCGCCGGCTGAATGAGGAAGGAGGCAGGAATGTCACTTGAACAGGAAGTCGAACTGATCCGGCAGTTCCCGATCTTCAGCAAGTTGCAGCCGGCGATGCAGAAGCTGTTGTGCTTCGGCAGCGAGCGCATGACCTACGCGCCGGGGCAACCCCTGTTTCAGGCAGGTGACGTCGCGGATGCGGCCTATATCGTGATCGAAGGCACGGCCGAAGTCTCCGTTCCAACCCCCGGCGGGCCGGTCGTGATCAATACCATGGGACGCAACGCCATCATCGGCGAGATCGCGATCTTTGGCGGTGTCCCGCGCACTGCGAACGTGACCGCGGTCACCCGCCTGGAAGCCCTGAAAATCTCCAAGGACTTGTTCTTCAATGTAATCCGCGAAAACCCCGACGCGGCCATCGAACTGATCCGCATCCTCGCAGAGCGGCTTGCGAATACCACCTCCCAGCTCAGCCGCACCATCACCCGGCCGCGCTGACGCGCCGAGCCCTATCGGGGTCAGGCTGCGACGATATCGAAGTCCTTGGTGATCTCGGCAGTCTTGCCGAGCATGATCGAAGCTGAGCAATATTTCTCGTGCGACAGTCGGATCGCATACTCGACCATGTTGCGCTTGAGATCGCGTCCGGTAACGGTGAAATGCATGTGGATACGGGTAAAAACCTTCGGGTCGGTTTCTGCGCGTTCGGATGAAAGTTTGACCTCGCAACCGGTGACGTCCTGACCGCTCTTCTTGAGGATCGCCACCACGTCGTAGGCGGTGCATCCGCCGGTCCCGAGCAACACCATTTCCATCGGCCGCGGCGCGAGGTTCCGCCCGCCGCCCTCGGCCGCACCATCCATTGCTACCACGTGATTACTGCCGGTCTCGGCAAGAAAGGTCATGCCCCCGGTCCACTTGACGCTGCATTCCATGGCAATTTTCCCAGTCCTTTCAGTCTCTTGTGCTTTGCAACACGATGATCAGGAAACTTCCCGAGGGAGCTTCAGAATAAAGCCGAGATAATCGGAGAAAGCCGATAAATATCGTTCATAATCAATTGAAAGAGGCACTGACTACATTAATAGATGAAATTAATGCGTGAATACATAAATAATTGATGCATTGCACCATAAAAGACGCTATCATCTCTTCCGCCGGGGTTGCTCCTCCAGCATTCCCCGGTTTGTCTCCTCCACCCTCCTCCTTTGGTGGATTCAGCGCAACTCTAACCGAGTTGCGCTTTTTTTTTGCTCTCGCAGGTTTGACGCGGGCACCGCAGTCCCATAGAATTCTGCCTTTTTCCCGAACGCAATCCAGCCATGAAAACCTTTTCGGCCAAGCCCGGCGACGTCAAGCACGACTGGTACGTCGTTGACGCTCAGGGCAAGGTGCTTGGCCGGCTCGCGGCACAAATCGCGGCACGCCTGCGCGGCAAGCACAAACCCGAGTTCACCCCCCACGTCGACACCGGCGATTTCATCGTGGTGGTGAACGCTGCGAAGCTGCGCGTAACCGGTCGCAAGGCGCTGGACAAGAAGTATTTCCGCCACAGCGGTTATCCGGGTGGCGTGTACGAGACTAATTTTGCCAAAATGCAGGCGCGCTTCCCGGAGCGTGTGCTGCAGTATGCGGTGAAGGGCATGCTGCCCAAGGGCCCGCTCGGTTACGCAATGCTGAAGAAGCTGAAAGTGTATTCGGACGGCAGCCATCCGCACAGCGCACAGCAGCCCCGGGCACTGGAGATCTGAACCGATGGTCGGCGATTACTTTTACGGCACCGGCAGGCGCAAGAGTGCCGTGGCGCGCGTTTTTCTGAAGCCCGGCAAGGGCGAGATCACCGTCAACGGCAAGCCGGTGGACGAATTCTTTGCGCGCGAGACCGGTCGCATGGTGGTGCGCCAGCCCCTCGGCATTGCGAAAACCGCGACGCCATTCGACATCGTGGTCAACGTCTTCGGCGGCGGCGAATCCGGCCAGGCCGGGGCGGTGCGCCACGGCATCACGCGGGCGCTCATCGAGTATGATGCGGCGCTCAAGCCAGCGCTTTCGGCAGCGGGCCTGGTGACGCGTGATGCGCGCGAGGTCGAGCGAAAGAAGGTCGGTCTGCACAAGGCCCGGCGGCGCAAGCAGTTCTCCAAGCGCTAGGCGCGAACGGAGTCCGGAGACACCAGCAAGAGCCGCCCTCGGGCGGCTCTTTTGTTTTGTGCGCCCGGCACGGGCGCACTCTTGTGGGTGTAAGTCCCACCGTAAGTTGATCACAGCGAACGGAGCGAAGCGCAACTGCATGAGGGTGACTGA
>JADGRQ010000029.1 GCA_017880775.1 Burkholderiales bacterium
CTGGTTGCCGGTGAACTGGCGCAGGGCGACAAGAAACGTCTCGAGCTCGCGATCGCGCTGGCGGGCAAGCCGCGCCTGCTGTTCCTGGACGAACCGACCGCCGGCATGTCCATCGAAGAAGCGCGCAGCACGATGGAGCTGGTCGACCGCCTCAACCGCGAGCTCGGCCTCACAGTGCTGTTCACCGAGCACGACATGGGCATCGTGTTCAACCACGCGCGCAAGCTCACGCTGATGCACCGGGGTGAAATCGTCGTGCAGGGCAGCCCCGAGGAGGTGCGCGCGAACGAAACCGCGCAGAAGGTCTACTTGGGCGAGCACCAGGTATGACGACGCGCCTCGAGCTGAGCGGCGTTCACACGCACTACGCTACGAGCCACATCCTGTTCGATGTGTCGCTCGAGGTGAACCAGGGCGAATCGGTGTGCCTGCTGGGGCGCAACGGCGCGGGCAAGACCACGACGCTGAAAAGCATCATGTCGCTCGCGCAGGCGAGCGCGGGCAGCATCCGCTTCAACGGCACCGACCTGGTGGGACGGGCGCCGTACGAGATCGCGCGCCTCGGCGTCGGCTACGTGCCCGACGAGCGCCTCATTTTTCCCGATCTGACGGTGCGCGAGAATCTCGAGATTGCGGTCAAGAAAGGCGCCGCCGGCGCGCCGGCGCAGTGGACGGTTGAGCGCATTTACGAGCTTTTCCCGGTGCTGGTCCCCCTCGATGCGCGCCTCGGCGGCTATCTCTCCGGCGGCGAGCAGCAGATGCTGACCATCGGCCGCACGCTGATGGGCAATCCTTCGCTGCTGCTGCTCGACGAGCCGGTCGAGGGCGTGGCGCCGGTGGTGGTGCAGGAACTGACCCGCCAGATCAGGCGGCTCAAGACGATGGGGCTCACGATCCTGTTCGCCGAGCAGAACATGCACTTCGCCACCCAGATTTCGGACCGCGCCTACGTGATCGAGAAGGGGCAGATCCGCTTCCACGGCACCATGCACGAGCTGGCGGCGAACGAGGAAGTCAAGGCGAAATACCTGATGATCTAGGCGCCCGGTCCCGCAGACTGCAATCATGAAATCCATTCAATTCGACTACGTCATCGCCGGCGCGGGAACCGCCGGCTGCGTGCTCGCCAACCGGTTGTCGGCCGATCCGCAGGTCAGGGTCCTGCTGCTCGAGGCGGGCGGGCGGGACGACTGGATCTGGATCCACATTCCGGTCGGCTACCTCTACTGCATCGGCAATCCGCGCACCGACTGGTGCTACCGGACCGAGCCGGACCCGGGATTGAACGGACGCTCGATCCTCTATGCGCGCGGCAAAGTGCTCGGCGGCAGCTCGTCGATCAATGCCATGCTCTACATGCGCGGCCAGGCGCGCGACTACGACGAATGGGCGCGCATCACCGGCGATGCCGCGTGGGGTTGGAGCTCCGTGCTGCCGGTGTTCCGCAAGAGCGAGGATTATTTCGGCGGCGCTGACGAGGCGCACGGCGCCGGAGGGGAGTGGCGGGTCGAGCCGCAGAGGCTGTCCTGGAAGATTCTCGAGAACTACCGCGAAGCGATGGTGCAGGCGGGCATTCCGCGCAGCGATGATTTCAATCGCGGCGACAATGAGGGCTGCGGATTTTTCCTCGTCAACCAGAAGCGCGGCGTGCGCTGGAGCACCTCCAAGGCCTTTCTGCGTCCGGTCATGAACCGCCCGAACCTGAGCGTCATCACCGGTGCGCATGTCGTGCGCCTTCGCATGGCCGACAGGCGCTGCGAAGGCATCGAGTTCCGGCGCGCGGGCGAGGACACGTTCGCCGAAGCGCGCCTGGAGACGATCCTCGCCACCGGCAGCATCGGCTCGCCGCAGGTCCTGCAACTCTCCGGCATCGGTCCGGCGCCCCTGCTCGCGGAGCACGGCATCGGCGTGGTGCACGAGCTGCCCGGCGTCGGCGAGAACCTGCAGGATCACCTGCAGTTGCGCACGATCTCCAAGGTGCGCAACACCGTCACGCTCAATCAGCGCGCCAACAGCGTGATCGGAAAGATGATGATGGGGCTCGAGTACGCGCTATTCCGCACCGGGCCGCTCACGATGGCGCCCAGCCAGCTGGGCGGCTTCACCCGCAGTTCGAGCGAGCACGCGACGCCGAACATCGAGTATCACGTGCAGCCGCTTTCGCTGGACAAGTTCGGCGATCCGCTGCACCGCTTCCCGGCGTTCACCGCCAGCGTATGCAACCTGCGGCCGAGCTCGAGAGGCTACGTCCGCATCAAGTCGCCCGACCCGCACGCCGCGCCGGGAATAAACTGCCGCTACCTGTCCACGCCGGAGGACCGCAAGGTCGCCGCCGATTCGCTGCGCCTGACGCGCCGCATCGCAGCCCAGCCCGCGCTCGAGCGCTACGCGCCGGAAGAATTCCTGCCGGGTGCGCAATTCCAGTCCGACGACGAGCTGGCGCGCATCGCCGGGGACATCGGCACCACGATTTTCCATCCGGTCGGCACCTGCCGGATGGGCGCGCCGGACGATGCGTCCGCCGTCGTCGATACGCGGTTGCGCGTGCGGGGCCTTTCCGGGCTGCGCGTGGTCGACGCATCGATCATGCCCACCATCACTTCGGGCAACACCAACTCGCCTGCGCTGATGATCGCGGAGCGAGGCGCCGAGATGATCCGGGCCGACCGCCAAAGCCGGTAACAAGAAACGAGATCGGGGCAGGCGCTTCCGAAATCCGCACGGCGCGGGTAATCTCGCAAACAACATATCGCATCGGGGAGGCAGCATGGCAAGGGCAACCATCGGCGGCATCCGAACGCTCGCGCTCGTCGGCCAGGCGGGCGCGGGCAAGACCAGCCTGGCCGAGGGGCTGCTCGCCGCGGCCGGCGTGATCGGCAGCGGCGGCAGCGTCGAGCGGGGCAGCACGGTGTGCGACTACGACCCGCTCGAGCGCAGCTATCACCACTCGCTGCGTCTCGCGGTGGCCAGTTTCGAGATCGAAAGGAACGGCGCTGCGCTGCGCGTGCACCTGCTCGATGCGCCCGGCTACACTGACTTCCTCGGCCACGCGCTGCCGGCGCTGGACGCGGTCGAGACCGCGGCCATCGTGATCAACGCGCAGAACGGCATCGAGCTCGGCGCCGTGCGCATGATGCAGCGAGCGCAGAAGAACGGCCTGTGCCGCATCGTCATCGTCAACCGGATCGACGCCGAAAACCTCGACCTGCCGCGACTGCTCGAAGAGTTGCAGCAGGCGTTCGGCAAGGAATGCCTGCCGCTCAACCTGCCAGCCGGCCGGGGCACGCGGGTCTCCGACTGCTTTTTTGCACCGGCTGGCGAATCGGATTTCTCCTCGGTGGCCGCGGTGCATTCCGCGCTAATCGACCAGGTCGTCGAGGTCGACGAGAAACTGATGGCCAGCTACCTGGAAAAGGGCGAGGTGAGCCCCGCGGAGCTGCACGAGCCGTTCGAGCGCGCGCTGCGCGAGGGCCACATCATCCCGGTGCTGTTCACCTCCGCGAAGACCGGCGCCGGCGTGAAGGAACTGCTCGACGTGATCCTGCGGCTGCTGCCCAACCCGCTGGAGGGCAATCCGCCGGTGTACTCGCGCACCGAAGGCGGCGAAACCCGGGACATCACCGCCAACCCGGTGCCGGGCGCGCACGCGCTCGCGCACGTGTTCAAGATCGAGATCGACCCCTACGTCGGCAAGCTCGCGGTGTTCCGGGTCCACCAGGGCCGCATCACGCCGAACTCCCCGCTCTATATCGGCGATGCGCGCAAGCCGTTCAAGGTCGGGCACCTCTACATGATCCGCGGAAAGGAGCACTTCGAAGTGCCCGAGGCCATTCCCGGCGATATCCTCGCGGTGGCCAAGATCGACGACATTCACTTCGATGCGATCCTGCACGACGACCCCGAGGACGCGGCGATCCACGCCCGGCCGACGGAGTTCCCGGCCTCGGTCTTCGGCGTGGCGCTGGTGGCGAAAAAGCGCGGCGACGAACAGAAGATCGCCGATGCGCTGCACAAGCTGGTCGAGCAGGACCCGTGCCTGCGGGTCGAGCACGCCGCGCACGAAACCGTGCTGCGGGGCTTAGGCGAGTTGCACGTGCGGGTCGCGCTCGCGCGCATGCAGGAGCAGAACAGGCTCGAACTCGAAACGCGCCCGCCGTCGGTGCCGTTCCGCGAAACGATCGGGGCGAAGGCGGAAGGCCACGCGCGGCACAAGAAGCAGACCGGCGGGGCCGGCCAGTTCGGCGAGGTGTACCTGCGCGTCGAGCCGCTCGCGCGCGGCTCGGGGTTCGAGTTCGTTGACAAGGTCAAGGGCGGCGTGATCCCCAGCCAGTTCATCCCGGCGATCGAGAAAGGCGTGCGCCAGGTGCTCGAAACCGGCTACATCGCGGGCTACCCGATCCAGGACCTGCGCGTCATCGTCTACGACGGCAAGCACCACGCGGTGGACTCGAAGGAAGTCGCCTTTGTTTCCGCCGGACGCAAGGCGCTGCTCGATGCGCTTGCCAAGGCGCGGCCGATCCTGCTCGAACCGATCATGGAGGTCGAGGCGACCGTGCCCGAGGCGCAAATCGGGGATGTGACCGGCGACCTCACCGCGCGCCGCGCCCACCTGAAGGGCGCCGAGCCGCTGCGCGGCGGCGTCGCGCGCATTGCGGCGGTGGTGCCGCTATCGGAAATGGAGAACTTCCCGTCGCGGCTGAAATCGCTCACCGCGGGCGCCGGTACCTATACGCTGGAGTTCAGCCGCTACGAACCTGCGCCCGCGCCGCTGCAGCACAAGCTGGTGTCGCAGTACAAGCGCAAGGACGAGGAAGATTAGGCGCGCGCGCGTCAGTCAGCCGATATCTTCGCCTCGCGCACCACCCGCGTCCATCTGCCGAGGTCGGTTTCGATCAGCGCGCGGAATTCCTCCGGCGTGGAGTGCGCGGGCTCCAGCCCCTGCGCCGCGAACGAGGCGCGGACCTCCGCCAGGCCGAGGATCGCCTTCATCTCGGCGTTCCACTTCGCGATGATTTCGCGCGGCGAGGCACGCGGCGCGACCAGGCCGTACCACATGTCCACGTCGACCCCGTTGAATCCCAGTTCCCGAAGCGTGGGAACGTCGGGGGCGCTCTGCGCACGCTGCGGGCTGCCGATCGCGAGCGCGCGGATCCGGCCCGATTTCACGTGCGGGAGCGCCACGTGGATCGGCAGGAACATCAGCGGCACCTGCCCGGAGAGCAGATCGTTGACCGCGCCGGCCGTGCCCTTGTACGGAACGTGCAGCAGATCGACCCCCGCGACGTTCTTGAACAACTCCATCGACATGTGGTGCGGCGTGCCGACGCCGGGTGACGCGTAGGCGATCTTGCCGGGTTGCGCTTTCGCCCCCCGGACCAGAGCGGCAACCGAGTCGAACGGCGCAGAAGCGTTTGCCACCATCAGCAGCGAACCCCATGCCGCCAGGCCGATCGGCTCGAAGTCGCGTAACGGATCATAGGGGACGGACTTGAACAAACTGTAATTCATCACGAACGTGTTGACCGTCATGAGCAGTGTATGGCCGTCGGGCCGAGCGCGGGCGACCGCCTCGGTGCCGATGTTTCCGCTCGCTCCGGGTTTGTTGTCGATCACCACCGGCTGGCCCCAGCGCTCGGCGATCCGCTGGCCAAGAATGCGGGCGATGATGTCGATTCCGGTGCCGGGGGTGAACGGCACGACGATCGTAATCGCGCGGTCGGGATAAGTTTGCGCAGGCGCCGCACCGGGCAAGGCGGCGAGAACCAGCATCAACACCAAGATCGGCAGTCGTCCCATGGCGCCTCCCCTCAAGCCAGCTTGAGCAGCCGGCGCGCGTTGCCCTCGTAGATCGCGTGGCGCTCGGCGGGCGACAGGTCCAGCCGGTCAACGATCTCGATGGTCGTGCGCGTGTACATCGAGCCTTTTTCAGGATCGAAGGGCGAATCGGAGGCAAACAGCACGTGCTCGGCGCCGAAGAACTTCAGCCCGCACTTGGTCGCCTCCCACGCGCCGAACAGCGCGGTGTCCGCGTAGAACATGCGGAAGTAGTCGAGCGGGCGCTTCTTCAGTTTCTTCAGCAGCTTCGTGTAATCGACATCCGAGGTACGCTTTCCAAGCTGGTCCCAGCCCGGCCCGACGCGCCCTTCGAAATACGGAATCATTCCTCCCATGTGGTGGGTGATGACCTTCAGGTCCGGGTATTTGTCGAACAGGCCGGCGAACACCATGTGCGCCATTGCCACGCTGGTTTCGTACGGCCAGCCGAAGGTCCACCAGATCTCATAATGGCTGCGTTTTTCGCCAAGGTAATCCGGAGTATCCGCACCGCGCGCGGGATGCAGCCAGATCGGCAGGTCGAGCTTCGCCATCAGTTCGAACAGCGGCAGTGTTTCCGGCGCGGTGAGCGGCTTGCCCAGCACGTTGGTAAACACCTGCACGCCGACCGCCCCCAGCTGTTTGATTGCCCGCCGCGCTTCCCGGAGCAATCCCTCGGGGTCGTTCATCGGCAGCGACGCGACGAACGCCGGAAACCGCTCCGGGTATTTGCGCACCAACTCGGCCATGCCATCGTTGGCGAGCTTCGCCAGATCGGTCGAAACCGGCGGCGCGCCCATCACCTCGATCGGCGGCGAAGGCAGGCAGATGACCTGCGCGTAGTCGCCGAACTTGTCCATGATGCGGAAGCGCTCGTCGAGATCGACGATGCACGGGATCTCGCGCACCCGCTTGTGCATGTCCTTGCCGTTCGGCACGACCTTGAGCATCCGGTCGTAGAACGCCTTCGGAAAGATGTGGTTGAAGACGTCCAGTTTCATTTTCGGCTCCTCATCGATCGTCGACCATCGTCCGGTCACGCCGCAAGTGTGAACGGATCGATGGTTTCCAGCAACCGGGGCAACGGGCAATCCAATACCGCGCTGATGGTGCGCATCAGTTCGGCTTCCACCAGGCGGATCGTGCCGTCAGCGGTGATCGCCGCAAAACACGCCTGGATCAGCAGTCCCTTGGGCATCGGCGCGACGCACTTCAGTTTCTCCAGCGAGGCGGCAACGCCATCCAGGGTCAGCGTGGCCTTCGCCGGCAACGACACGTTCGCCATCGACAGTATCTCCGCGCCCGCGCGAAACGCCTGATCGACTTCGGCGTCGCGCTCGGGCGCGTCGCCGGGCTTGCGCCCGCTGTGCGCAACCAGCGCAAGCAACTGCAACGCTTCCGGACCGACTTCGGCGAGCGTCCGGTATTTCACCGGCGGCGCGTTGCCGGTCGCCCCGAGGCGGGCTCTTACGAGGGTCAACACGATGAACGCGCGCAACGACACGCGCCGGTCGGCGCCAAGCACCGCCTGCAACGCCGCGATCAACCGGTTCCCTTCCTCCGCACCCGCTGCCTTCACCGCCGGCAGCGCGAGTTCGATCAGCGGCAGTGCGAACGCCGGTCCCAGCCTTCGCACCAGCGGCGCAATCTCCTTCGCCCGGTCCGCGAACTTCTCATGGCCCTGCGCGCGCAGTGCCGCGAGCTGCTCGGCCTCGACGCTGTCCTTGCCGGCGAGCCGCAATGAGACGATCGCGCTCGCCGCGCCAACCGGATCACGCAACTGCGCGGAAAGCGCATCCGGCAGACGCTTCAGCAGCGCCGCTGCGAAATCGACATGCGAGGGCTCGACCTTGCCGACCATCCGGGCGCTCTGCTCGGGTGAGCGGCCCCATGTGTGGTCAACCTCGCCGGGGCGTCTTCCGGCCGGCGCAACCGTTCCGGCAGCCGCGAAGCCCGCAGCCGATCCCATCCCCCATTCGAGGCCGGAGGCCGTGGGCACCGGCTCCTCAGGTTGAGCGCGGCGCTTCGCGCGGTCCCGCTCAACTCCTCAGAATTGTGCCAGTTGCGATCACCTTCAGAAGGTGGACAACGGACACGCCGACTCCACGTTCATTCAACAAGCTCATGAAAATGCATCCGATCCCAGCCGAGCGTATTGAATCGCGCATCCTGCTCGTGCGAGGGCAAAGGGTCCTGCTCGATACCGATCTCGCGACGCGCTACGGCGTACCCGTCAGTGCGTTGAACCAAGCAGTCAAGCGCAACCTCGAGTGCTTCCCCGGTGACTTCATGTTTCAGCTCACCTGGGAGGAGGTCGAGGATCTAAGATCACAAACTGTGATCTTAAACAAAGTAATGCCCCCTGCAGCCCGTCGCGGCAGGCACGTCAAATACCGGCCCTACGTCTTCACCGAGCAGGGCGTGGCGATGCTCTCCTCGGTTCTCAGAAGCAAGCGGGCCGTACAGGTCAACGTGGAAATCATGCGCGAGATCGGCGAGGTCAAGGAGCTGGTAGCGGGCCTCGGGCCCAGGGCGCGCGCGGGAACGCCCCGCGAGGCGGCTGCCTTCGGCGAGGTCGTGCTGATCTCGGTTCCTTATGCGGCGCTGCCACAAATCGGCCGCGATCTCGCCGCCGAGTTGAAGGGCAAAGTGGTGCTCGAAACCGGCAACCCGGTCCAGGCCCGCGACGGCGACATGGCCGTGGAGGCCCGGGCGAAGGGCACCGGTGTCGCGTCGGCCGAGTTTTTGCCCGGAGTGCGGCTGGTGCGTGCGTTCAACAGCGTTGGATACAACTCGATCCGCAGCGAGGCACACCGTTCGGGCGAGCGGGTTGCGATCCCGCTCGCGGCCGATGACGAAGCCGCGCTCAAGATCGCGATACGCCTGGTCGAGGATGCGGGCTTCGAGCCGGTGGTCGTAGGGCCGCTCGCGCGCGCGAAGGAATTCGACTACGGGACGCCGGTGTTAGGCAAGGCGCTCACGGCGCGCGAGTTACGCAAGGTGCTCGGCATCGCTTCCTGAATCGACTACCGAGCGCTCGGCGCGGCGCTCCTGCGCGCGCCCGAGCGCCAGAGACAGAGCGAGCCAGGCGGCCGCGAGCGGAATCGCGACGAGCGAGATCGCGCGCAATTCCATCCCCAGCGAGCGCAGCGCCGCGAACAGCCAGCCGCCCGCGGCGTCCGCACCGCGGAACACGACAATGTCGATCACGTTCTTCGCCTTGTACTTCTCCTCGCGCGCGAGCACCGTGAACAGCACTTCGCGCGCCGGATTCGAGATCGCGAAGTTGGCGGTTCGCTGCAGCGCCTGGAATCCGATAACGACTGCCAGCATCGGGGCAGCGGCGAGCGCCGCGAATCCCGCCGCAATGACGACGGGCAGGACCGCGAGCGCCGCGCCGATGCCGAAGCGCTCGATCAGCTTCCCGGTCGCGAGAAACTGGACGCCGACCGTCAGAAGGCCGACTGCGAGGTCGATGCTGGCGAACATGCGGGTACGGACCGCCGGATCGTCGGACGCGGCGGCGACGATGTTTGCCTGCTGGAAGTAGAGGAACGTCCCGGTGACCGAAAGCAGCGTCACCCAGAGCGCGATTCCGGCGAGGTAAGGCGAGCGCAGCATCATCGCGATGCCGTCGAACCACCCACCGCCGATCTCCCGCGCCACCGCTCGGGGCGCCGCCCTGCCCGCAGACCCCGCGGCAGCGGATTCGAGCCGGCTCACGCACAGGACCGCGACCTCGAGAAAAAGCGCCGCCACGAGGAGCAGATTCGCCGGGCCGAGCGGCACCGCCAGCCAGACGGTCAGCGCCGGGCCGGCGAGCGCTCCCGCGCTGCCGCCGGCGGCGATGAATGCGAACAGGCGCTTGCCCTGCTCGGAGGTGAACAGGTCCGCCATGAACGACCAGAACACCGAGACGGCGAACAGGTTGAACACGCTGATCCAGACGAAGAACACTCTTGCGACGGTGAGCCGCTCGATGTCGAATGTCAGCAGCAGCCAGAACACCGCGATGTTGGCCGCGAAGAAATGGTAGACAATCGGAATCAGGCGCCGCCGCGGCAACCGCGCCACCAGCGCGCCGTAGAGCGGCACCGCCGCGAGCATGGTGAGGAAGGTCGCGGTAAACAGCCACTGCAGGTTGCGCACTCCGCCCGCGACCCCCATCTCGTCGCGCAGCGGCCGAAGCACGTAGTAGCCCGCGAGCAGGCAGAAGAAATAGGCAAACGACCACCCAAGCGCACTTCCCTCGCCGGGCTGTACCGAGCGGATCCGCAGTACCATCGCGCGTTCGTTCCTCCAGACTCGACTTTACTAGAATGCGCATGCGTCAACCCAAGGGGGTTTCATGAAATTCGGCGTCGCAATCGCATTGGCGATGTTTGCTTCGCTCGCTGGCGCGCAAAGCTGGCCCACCAAGCCGATCCACGTAATCCTGCAGTTTCCGCCGGGCGGATCCACGGATGTCGTCGCGCGCATCCTCGGCCAGGCGATGACGCAATCGCTGGGCCAGCCGGTGATCGTGGAAAACAAACCGGGTGCTGACGGCGCGATCGCGGCGGAGTATGTGGCGCGCGCCGAACCCGACGGCTACACGTATTTCCTCGCGTCCAACACGCCGATGATGCAGGTTCCGCTGCTGAGGAAAAATCCGCCCTACGACCCGGTGAAGCACTTCACGGCGGTATCGCTGGTCGGGCGGTACGTCTATGTGCTGGTCGTCGCGCCGTCCCTGCCGGCGAAAAGCGTGCAGGACTTGATCGCCTACGCCCGCGACAATCCCGGCCGACTGAACTATGGCAGCTACAGCGGCGTGACCCAGCTGATGTACGCCAGGATCCGGTCCGTGTCGAACATCGACATGACGATGGTGCCCTACAAGGGCGAAGCCCCCACGGTCGCGGACATCATCGGGGGTCACGTGCAATTGACATTTGCCACCCCGACCAGCACCCTCGTGCACATCAAGGACGGAAGGCTCCGCGCGCTGGCGACGCTGCTGCCATCGCGATTCGCGTTGCTGCCGGAGGTCCCTACGGCGGCCGAGGCCGGCCTGCCGCCGTTTACGGCGGGAACCTGGGCGGCGCTCTTCGGCCCAGCGCGGTTGCCGCCCGAGATCGTCTCCCGCATGAACAAGGAACTGAACGCGGCGATGCGGCGCCCGGACGTGCGCGAGAAAATCGACCGGCAGGGTTTCGAACTCGCCGGCTCGACGCCGGAGGAGATGGCCGCGTTTCTTCTGGAACAGCTTGGATCCTGGGGCCGCGCTTTCCGCGAGGCAGGCATGAACCCCGAATAGTGCAAACTGAATGACCCCATGGACCCCAACCGACGTCATGCGCTACGCGCTCTGGGCGGCCTCGGCGCTTCGCTCGTAATGACGCCGGCTCCTGCACAGCCTGCCGGACTGCTTGCCCGCCCGATTCCCTCCAGCGGCGAGGCCTTGCCGATCGTCGGCCTCGGCACCTGGCAGGTGTTCGACGCCGGCAACGACTCCGCGGCGCGCGCACCACTGAAGGACGTGCTGAAGCACTTCTTCGCCGGCGGTGGCCGCCTGCTCGATTCCTCGCCGATGTACGGCACCAGCGAATCGGTGGTCGGCGACCTGTGCGCGGAGCTGAACGTCTGCGCGCCGCTCTTCATCGCCACCAAGGTTTGGACAAGCGGCAGGGACGAAGGCATCCGGCAGATGGAGACCTCCTTCCGCCGGCTACGCGCGAAAACGATGGACCTGATGCAGGTGCACAATCTGCTGGATGTGACCACGCACACCAAGACATTGCTCGACTGGAAGGCTAAGGGGCGCGTGCGCTACATCGGCATCACCCACTACACATCCTCGGCCTACGCCGAGGTGGAGAAAACGCTCAATGCAGCGCCCTACGACTTCCTGCAGATCAACTACTCGCTGGGCGAGCGCGAGTCGGAGAAACGCCTGCTGCCGCTCGCGCGCGAGCGCAATGTCGCTGTCATCGCCAACCGCCCCTTCGCCGAGGGCGCAATGTTCCGCAAGGTGCGCGGCAAGCCGCTGCCGGAATGGGCGAAGGAGATCGGTGTCCAGAGTTGGGCGCAGTATTTCCTGAAATGGATCCTGGGCAATCCGGCGGTAACCTGCGTCATCCCGGGCACGGGCAAGGCCGAACACATGGCCGACAACCTCGCTGCCGGGCGCGGCGCGATGCCCGATGCGGCCCAGCGCCGCCGCATGCTCGAGCATTTCGATTCGCTGTAGCGCCATGCCACGGCCCGTCGCGCTCAGGCGGCGGACGCGGGAACCGGCAGCTCGAAGTAGAACGTCGCGCCGCATCCCGGCGTGCTTTCCGCCCAGACGCGGCCGCCGTGGCGCTCGGCGACCCGCTTGACCGTGGACAGCCCCACGCCATGGCCCGAGAACTCGCCCGCGCCATGCAGCCGCTGGAACACGCCGAACAGACGCCCGGCGTAGGCCGGATCAAAACCGGCGCCGTCATCGCGGACGTAGAAACTGCGCAGCGATCCGGCCGGGGGCAGCGCGCCGAACTCGATGCGCGCGGCGGCGTTCCTGGAGGTGTATTTCCAGGCATTGCCCAGCAGGTTCTCGAGCAGCACGCGCAACAGGCGCGCATCGCCATCCACCTCGATGCCGTCCTCGATGGACAGCACGACCCGGCGTTGCGGCGCGCTCGCCACCAGTTCGGCCCCGATGGTGCGCGCGAGCTCCGACAGCGACACGCGCGAGCGGTGCAGCTCAACGCGCACCAGCCTGGCGAGCGCGAGCAGCGCGTCGATCATGCCCGACATGCGCTCGGCGCCGTCGATGATGCGCGTCAGGTGCTGTTGTCCGGCCGCCCCGAGGGTCGAGTCGTTCTCGTCGGCGAGCAGCGTCGAGAAGCCGCGGATCGCGCGCAGCGGCGCGCGCAGGTCGTGCGCCACCGAGTAGCTGAACGCCTCCAGCTCCCGATTGGCGACTTCGAGCTCGCGCGTGCGCTCGGCGACGCGCTGCTCGAGCTGGGCGTTCAGGCGCCGCACCTCGAGCTCGGCCTGCTTGCGTTCGGTGACGTCGCGCAGGATCGACGCAACGAAGGCCTCGCCCGCCACGTCGAGGCGCGCCGAATCGAGGATCGCCTCGCGCAACTCGCCCTCCTTGCGCCGCAGCCGGAGTTCGAATCCTTGAACCGCCCCATGCCGCTCGACCTCCACGCGCAGCGTCGAGCGCACCTCCGGCTCGATCAAGCCGAGTTCCACCGAGGTGCGGCCGGTCGCTTCGCCGCGCGTCCAGCCGGTGACCTGCTCGAAGGCGGAATTGACTTCGGCGATGCGTCCGTCGCTCAGGCGCGCGATGATCGCGCACAGCGGCAGCGCCTCGAACAGCCGTGCGAATTTCTCGCGCGAGATGCGCTGCGCAAGGTCGGCGGCCCTGCGTTCGCTGACATCGGTGATCACGCCGAAGCGCCCGCGCCGGCCTTGGGGGTCTGCGACGGTCTGGCCGCGCACCTCGATCCAGACCTGGGATTGGTCGTGCCGCCGGATGCGGATCGTCGCGGCATACCGGCCCGATTCCGCGTCCGCGCGCGCGACGGCTTCGGTCAGCCTGCCGCGGTCCTCGGAATGAACCAGCTCGAGCACCTCGTTTGCCGAGCGCGGCATCGCCTCGATGCGCCGCCCGAAGATCGCCGCCGCTTCCGGCGACCAGGTGTACTCGCCGCTCTCCAGGTCGCGGGACCAGGTACCCATGTGCGCGGCCGAAAGCGAGAGCCGCAGCAGCGTGTCGCTTTCGCGCAGCGCGCGCTCGGCGCGGCGCTCGGTGCGCTGCTTGCCGGGTGTGGTCATGGGAGAGGTAGAATCGGCGGGTAACATCATCTTCACCTGCCACGGGAGCAGACTACATGAAAAACAGGCTGTTAGCCCTCGCCGCGGGTTTCGCATTCACGATGCTCGCGGCTTCCGCAGGCGCCGCCGACAAGGTCAAAATCGGCTTCGTGAGCACCCTGTCGGGACCCTCCGCGGCGCTCGGCGTGGACATCCGCGACGCCTTCACCCTTGCGGTGAAGCTGAACGGCGGCAAGTTGGGCGGCCTCTCAGCCGAGATTCTGATCGGCGACGACCAGTTCAAGCCGGACGTGGGCCGCCAGCTGGCCGAGAAGTTCGTCAAGCTGGACAAGGTCGACTTTCTCACGGGCTACGTGTTCTCGAACATCATGCTGGCCTCGATCCCGGTGGCGTTCGAGAACAAGGTGATCTACGTCAGCCCGAACGCCGCGCCCTCGCCGCTCGCCGGCAAGCAGTGCAATCCGTATTTCTTCGCGGTGGCCTGGCCCAACGACGCTTACCACGAGGCGGCCGGCCAGTACGCGACCCAGAAGGGCTACAAGAGCACCTACCTGATCGCGCCGAACTACCAGGCCGGTAAGGACTCGCTCGGCGGCTTCAAGCGCTTCTACAAGGGAAAGATCGCCGATGAGGTCTACACCCAGCTCGGGCAGCTCGATTACGCCGCGGAACTCGCGCAGGTGCGCGCGGCCAAGCCCGAGGCGCTGTACATCTTCCTGCCCGGCGGCATGGGCATCAACTTCATCAAGCAGTTCGTCGCCTCCGGCCTGTCGAAGGACGTGCAGCTGATCACGCCGGGCTTCGGCTCCGACCAGGACGTGATCCGCCCGGTTGGCGACGCGATGCTCGGCCTGTTCGACACCTCCCACTGGGCACTCGATTTCGATAACCCGGCCAACAAGAAATTCGTCGCCGAGTTCGAAAAGGAGTACAAGCGCCTGCCCTCGGTGTTCGCCGCGCAGGGCTACGACACGGCGCTCCTGATCGACTCGGCGGTGCGCGAGGTGAAGGGCAAGCTGGACGACAAGGAAGCCGTCAGGCGCGCGCTGAAGGCCGCCAAGTTCGCCTCGGTGCGCGGCAACTTCAAGTTCAACCGCAACCAGTATCCGATCCAGAACTACGTGCTGCGCGTGGTCGGCCGGGATGCGCAGGGGCGGCTCGTGAACAAGACCATCGCCACCGTGTTCAAGGACCACGGCGATGCATACGTGCAGGACTGCGCGATGAAGTGAGCGCTGCCGCGCCAAGAACAAAGGGGTGATCCGTCACCCCTTTTTTTACGCCAGCCATGTCCTGGATCCTGATCCTCGAGCAATCGCTGAACGGCCTGCAGTTCGGGCTGATGCTGTTCCTGCTCGCCGCGGGGCTGACGCTCGTGTTCGGCATCATGGACATGATCAACCTCGCGCATGGGTCGCTGTACATGCTGGGCGCGTTCTTCGCGGCAACCCTGGTGCAGGCCACCGGCTCGTTCGCGCTCGGCGTGCTGTTGGCGATTCCCGCCACCGCGCTCGCCGGCATGCTGCTGGAGGTGGCGGTGCTGCGCACGTTGTATGCACGCGATCACCTCTCGCAGGTGCTCGCCACGTTTGCGCTGATCCTGATCGCGAACGAAGTGGTGCGCATCGTATGGGGCTCGGACCTGCAGATGACCATGCCCGCCGCGCTGTCCGGTCCGGTCCAGTTGCTACCCGGCATGCCCTACCCCGCATACCGGCTGCTGATCATCGGCGTCGGCCTCGCGGTGGCCGCGCTGCTCTATGTGCTGGTGGCGAAGACGCGCATCGGCATGCTGGTGCGCGCCGGCGCGTCCAACCGCGAGATGGCGCTCGCGATGGGGGTGAACATCCAGCGGTTGTTCACGCTGGTGTTCGGTGTCGGCGCGGCGCTGTGCGCGGTCGCCGGCGCGATGCTCGGGCCGCTGTTCGCGGTACAGGTCGGCATGGGCGAGTCGATCCTGATCCTCGCCTTCGTCGTCATCGTGATCGGCGGCATCGGCTCGATCCGCGGTGCGCTGGTGGGCGCGGTGCTGGTGGGGATGGTCGACACCATCGGCCGCGCGTTCCTGCCGCACCTGTTCGGCCTGTTCCTGCCGCCGCAGTTTGCCAGCGCGGCCGGCCCGGCCATCGCCTCGGTGCTGGTGTACCTGCTGATGGCGGTGGTGCTGTTCGTGAGACCGCAGGGCCTGTTCCCTGCTCGTGGATGACTGCGCGCGGATGAATGCGCGCGCCGCCGCCTTGATCGCCGCGCTCGCTGCCGCGGTCGCCTTCCCGCTCGCGATGCAGGCCGCCGACCAGCTGTTCTTCGTCGGTTTCGCGAGCCGCGTGCTGATCTGGGCGATTGCGGCCTCCAGCCTCAACCTGGTGCTGGGCTACGGCGGCATGATCTCCTTCGGCCATGCCGCCTTCGTCGGCACCGGCGCCTACGTCTCGGGCATCCTGATTGCGGGAGGCGTGACCAGCGCCTGGATCGGCTGGCCGGCCGCGATACTCGCCTCTGCCGTGCTCGCGCTCGCGATCGGCGCCGCTTCGCTGCGCACGCGGGGCGCGTACTTCATCATGATCACACTGGCCTTCGCGCAGATGATGTATTACCTGATGAATTCGATGAAGGCTTATGGCGGCGACGAGGGCCTGAGCCTGACCTCCCGCGCGGCACTCGGCTTTGGCCTGGATCTCGGCAACGAGGTGACGTTCTACTACGTGGTCCTGGCCGCGCTCTGCGCACTGCTCTACGCGACGCACCGCCTCGCGCATGCGCGCTTTGGCCGGGTGATCGCGGCGATCCGCGAGAACGAGACGCGCGCCGAAGCCATCGGCTTCCCGGTGTACCGCTACAAGCTGATCTGCTTCGTGATCGCGGGCGCCGCGGGCGGCCTCGCGGGCGCTTTGCTCGCGAGCCACGGCAAGTACGTGAGCCCCAGCCTGCTGCACTGGACCCAGTCGGGCACGCTGATGATCATGGTGATCCTCGGCGGCGTCGGCCGCCTGTGGGGCGGCGCGCTCGGCGCGGTGCTGCTGCTGGCGCTGGAGCACCTGATCGCCGAGCATCCGATACCTTGGCTGCTGGCGATTGCGCCGAACTATCCGCAGCACGCCAACCTCGGCGTCGGGATCGTGATGCTGGTGATCGTGCTCTACGCCCCGCAGGGGCTTGCGGGGCTCGTTTCAAGAAAGCGCCATGCCTGACCTGCTCGAAATCCGTTCGCTCGCCAAACATTTCGGCGGCGTCGTCGCTACCGACGAAGTATCGCTCGAAGTGCGCGCGGGCGAGGTGCATGCGCTGATCGGGCCCAATGGCGCGGGCAAGACCACGCTGGTCGCCCAGATCTCCGGCAGCCTCGCGCCGGATGCCGGTTCGATTATTTTCGACGGACGCGACGTCACGCGCCTCGCGCAGCACCAGCGCGTGCGGGCCGGGCTCGCCCGCTCCTACCAGATCACCAGCATCTTCCGGCGCTCATCCGTCATCGAGAACCTCGCGCTCGCGGTGCAGGCGCGCTCGGGCTCGAGCCTCGGGTTCTGGCAGCCGGTGGCATCCGAATCCGGGCTGGTCGATGAAGCCCGTCTGATCGCGGCCGAGATCGGGCTCTCCGATCGCGCGGACATCGCCGGCGGCGAGCTTGCGCACGGCGAGCAGCGCGCTTTGGAGATGGGCCTCGCGCTCGCCACCCGGCCGCGGCTGCTGCTGCTCGATGAACCGATGGCTGGGATGGGGCCGGAGGAATCGCAGCGCATCATCGGGTTGATCGAGCGCGTGCGGCGCAGCGTATCGGTGGTGCTGGTCGAGCACGACATGGATGCGGTGTTCCGGCTCGCGGACCGGATTTCGGTGCTGGTAAACGGGCGCGTGATCGCGACCGGGGTGCCGGATGAGATCCGGGCCAATGAGGAAGTCAGGAGGGCCTATCTTGGCGACGAGGCGCTGAGCGCGTGAGCGACATGCTGCTCGAGGTTGCGGGGATCGAGACGGCCTACGGCCAGAGCCAGGTGCTGCACGGCCTCGATTTGGAGATTCGAGCGGGGGAAACGGTCACGCTGCTGGGCCGGAACGGCATGGGCAAGACCACGGCGATACGCTCGATCATGGGGCTCACGCCGGCGAGGCAAGGGGCGATTTCGTTTCGTGGCTCGCGCATTGAAGCCGAGGCGCCGGATCGGATTGCACGGCGCGGGATTGCGCTCGTGCCTGAGGGGCGGCAGATTTTTCCGAACCTTTCGGTGCGCGAGCATCTTGTCGCGTTCGCGGAGAACCGCAGTGGTGCGAAGGAGCCGTGGACGCCGCAACGGGTGTTTGCGCTGTTTCCGCGTCTCAGGGAGCGTGCCGAGCACATGGGGAACCAGTTATCGGGAGGTGAGCAACAGATGCTCGCCATCGGGCGTGCGCTGGTTACCAATCCCTATTTGCTCGTCCTCGATGAAGCGACCGAGGGTTTGGCACCGCTGATCCGCGAGGAAATCTGGAAATGCCTCGCAGCGCTGCGCGCCGCGGGTCAGACAATCCTAGTGGTAGACAAGTACATCGAGCGGCTGGTGCAGCTTGCGGACAGGCATACCATCATCGAGCGCGGGCGGGTGGCGTGGCAGGGGGGTTCGGAGGAGTTGTCGAGCAACCGGGAACTCTGGCATCGGTACTTGGGGGTGTAGGTCCGAATTCAGGTATCTGCTGCCGGCCAGAAGCGGTCATTCGCGGTCCTGCTATGCGATCATCCGGTCGGCGCGAAGCAGTGGCGCCTGCGCCACCAGGTCCGGCGCAGAGTCGCACAACGGTGCTTATGTCGCGTCGCGAGCCGCTATTGGTGAAAAAACACAAGGCCATTGCCGACACGCTGGGCATCGCGGACTTCCCGGTCGCAACCCGTCCGGTCAAGGTTTACCCGGTCTGAACACGAGAAGCCTATCAAAAAAGGTCAGAACAGCAGGACAGCCGAGACAGCGGCAGCGTTTCGGGCCAGCCATTTCCTGTATGCGCAGCCCCGGGTATTTGAAGACCCGTATGCACTTGCGCTGACCAGCAGAGGCTGGCGCGCCGTGTTGTCGAGCCGGGCCTCCAACTGGCTTGTGTTCTCGCGCGCCCTCAGAAAGCTCAAACCCGTCGTGGCGCAGGTCCTGGGGCGCAGCCGCTTTGCGGAAGATGCGCTGGCCAGCGCCATGGGCCGCGGCATCAACCAGTACGTGATCGTCGGCGCGGGGTTGGACTCGTACGCTTTGCGCCGCCCGGACCCAGCAGGCCAGCTGCGCATCTTTGAAGTTGATCATCCCGATACACAGCGTGCAAAGCGGCGGCGCCTCGGTTCATTGGGCATTGCGCTGCCCGCCCACCTCGAATTTGTCGCCATCGATTTCGAGCTGCAGGAACTGTCTGAAGCGATGAAGGGCAGCAGTCGCCGGCGCGATACGCCTGCGTTCTATTCATGGCTGGGCACAACGCACTACCTGACGCCGCAGGCTACCCTGGCCACCCTGGGCTCGATTGCCCGCTGTGCGGCGCCGGGCAGCGAGGTGGTGCTGGACTATTCCGTGCCCCTCAGCCTGATCGACCCTGAGAAGCTGCGCGATTTGCTCTGGGTCGAAAAACTCGCACGTCGCATGGGTGAGCCGCTCATCGGAAATCTCGATCCCGTCCAGCTGCATGCCGATGTCGCCCAACTGGGCTATGGGATCGTGGAGGACCTGGCAGCTCCCGAGCAGGCGCGCCGGTACTTTTCAAACCGGACAGACGGGCTGGAACCCACGCCAGCCTGCCGTTTGCTGCATCTGCGACTGCCGTAAGGCTGCGCTCCCCTGCGCTTTTTCTTCAGCGCCGACGACGGATAGAAAAATCAATCCGAGACTGCCCGCGCGACGCTTTATTTATTCCTCTCTTTTTCATGTTTCAGCCCTGGTTAACTTCCCGACGGGCCTGCCAAAAAGTGTACGCTCTGAATGGCCGCTTAGGGTGATACTGGACGCTCGCCAATGGCCGCTTTTGGCCACGACCGGACTGTTGTCAGCCCCTCGGATTCATTATGACATCGAGGTCTACCAGTACACGCGGCGCACCAGTCAACCCCACTTCACCTCTGGAAACAACCGGCGAACCTGACGGTAGCCGACAAGCCGGCTGAGCCCGGCGTAACCGACCTTTTCGCGGCGCAGGCGCCCCGCAATCACAGCCGGACTGATGTGCAGCTTGTCGGCAAGCACCTGAACAGTTTCGGCCGAGGGGTGCAGGAACGCTTCGCTGCGCTTCCACACCGAACGCGGAATAAATGCGTCTCTTGCGAGCCTGTTTGCTTCGACTTCCTTGGTGTCGTCGTCGTGTTCGTCTTCGACATTCTCGTCGGTGATCGCGAGCTTTATCTCGGAAAGATGCTTCCATGCGTGTGCGAGTTCGTGAACGAGCGTGAACCAGAAGCTGTCGATACGATCGTGGCGAAACGTCAGTCCGACGATCGGTGCCCCATCTTCGCCGAGTATCGCAGCGCCGTCGAGCCGGGTCCGCGGCAAGGCCGGCAGCACGACCAGTGCAATGCCCTTCTCGGCAAGAAATTCCTTGGCGCGGCGCGGTCCACTTTCCGACCAGCTCAGTTTCGCGACATAGGAAAGGAACTGCTCGTTGAGGGTGTCTGCACGCCAGGCACCGCGCTCCCGGTGCGTCTCCTGCGCCAGCTCGCGGACCTTGCCGACCCACAGCCGCAGATTCGTCTTGTTGGTTTCCGGCGTAGAGCCGTAGGTGATCGTGTGTTCCTCCCGATACTGCTGGGACTCCGGTTCTCGAATGAGCAGTTCCGCAGGAATACGAAGCGACTCGGTCAGCGCCCGCACCATTGTTAGGGTGAGCGGGCGCTTGCGCGAGAGGATCTCCGATACGCGGTTCTTGCCGCCGAGAATCGGGGCAAGGTCCTTTCTGCGTAGTCCCTGTTCTTCCATTCGAAACAGAATTGCTTCAATTGGATCCGGACGCTCGAACTTGAAGCGCTCCTTCTCGTAGTCCTCGACCAGTTTGGCGAGCAGCTCCAGCCGATCACCGTCCGGCGTATCGAGCGAGGGGTCATCGGCCGCGAGGCGCTCTACATCCGCGAGATACGCCCGGTACTGCTTGTCCGTCTTGATGATTCTCGGTTCGATATCCACGGTTATCAACTCTATCGTCTTGAGTAGGCCGCATGCGTGCCGACCCATCGGATCACGACAACGCCTGTGTTATAGGCAATCTGCACTTCCAATCTGCAATTGTTTGCCTTAATGTTAATAGTTACCACGTTGTTTGCCAAAAACTCAACCAACTGAACAAAGCAGCGCGGCAGGAGTTCCATGCACATCAAAACCATCGGTATCGTCAGCCCCGGCGACATGGGCCAGGCCGTGGCCATACGCCTGAAGGAATGCGGCTTCAAGGTGCTGGCCGCGCTCGAAGGGCGCAGCGCGCGCACGAAAGCCCTCGCCCAGCAAGCCGGACTGGAAGACTGCAAGTCCCTCCACAACCTCGCAGCGCGCTGCGACCTGATCCTCTCCATCATCGACCCCGGCGCCGCGCTCGACACCGCGCGCGCAGCAGCGGCAACGATCGCCACGATCAGCAAACCCGATAAACCAACCTACGCCGACTGCAACGCACTCTCCCCGCAAACCAAGCTCGAAATGGAATTGATGTTCCAGGCGGCCGGCGCCAGTTTCATCGACGTCGGCATCATCGGCCCACCGCCGCGCGGCTCAGGTAACGTGCGCCTGTACGCATCGGGACCGGAGGCGAATGTGCTCGATGCCATCAGGCACGAGAAGCTGGTGCTGCGCATCGTCAGCAACCGCGTAGGCGACGCCGCAGCGGTGAAGATGTGCTACGGCGCGGTCACCAAAGGCATGATCGCACTGGGCACCGAGCTGATGGTCGCCGCGCAGCGGCTGGGTGTGGCCGATGCGCTGGATGCCGAACTGCAGGAGAGCCAGGGCGCAATCCGCGACTGGCTGCTAAATTCGATTCCGTCGATGCCGCCGAAAGCCTACCGCTGGGTGCCCGAGACGCGCGAGATCGCCGCGACCTTCGAACACACCGGCCTGACCCCGCGCATGATGCTGGGCGCAGCCGGCATGTACGAGTTCATCGCGGCGACGCCGCTCGGCAAGGAGTCACCGGAAGCAGCGCGCGCGGAAAAGCGCACTGGCAAGGCGGTAGTATCGGCTCTCGCGAACAGCGGACGCTGACCGCCGTTCAGCAGATAATATCTCCATGAACGAAGAACACCCCACCCCAGAGCAGCCCACCGAGGCCAAGCCCCTCGAACCCCAGTCCCCGGACCCGCGCCGCCGCTTGCGTGAGCTCCTTGCCGTTCCTGAGCGCGACCGCAGCGATGCGGTGTGGGACGAAATCGCCAGCCTCGAAATCGAGCTGGCGCCCGGAAACCGTGCTTCATCGCCGCAGGCGGACCCCGGCCGCAACCAGGAGCCCGCCAGGCGACAGGAACAAGGCCGGCGCCCGGAGCAGGCGCGGCGGCAGGGGCCCCCATCCGGCGCGAAGCCGGGCAAGCGCTTTTTTCAGAGGCCCAGGCGCGGTCCAGGGGGGCCGGCCAAGACATGAAGCGCAGCGATCGCATGCGCCTCGTGCAAGGCTGACCCGCCTCAGGCCGCAGGCCGGTAGCCGCGCACCTCGAGGCCAAAGCGGTCTTCCTCGAGCGCGTCGACCAGCGTCTTCCTGATCGCCGCCGCGAACTGCGGTTTTAGCAAGCGCTTCACCCCCGTCGCGGGCATGCGGAACGTGAGCGTGATGCGCGTAGCGTCCCCGCCCTCCGGGGCGAAGGTCTGCGTGAGCCGCGACCCGTTGTTCGTGCCGTCGACGATCTCGCTGTCGAGGCTGCCGTCCGGACGGCGCGTCCGCACGATCTCGTCGAGCTGTTTCATGCCGATCCGCGATGCCTGCTGGCGGAAGCGCACGGATTCGCCGCCCATGGCATGCGAAAATGGCGCACTGAAGATCCCGCTCGGAGGAGAGCCCCATGCTGCACGAACGCATCCCCAACCTCGCCAAACTTGTCGAACCGGACCGCGTGCACAAGGCGGTCTACACCGACCCGCAACTGTTCGATCTCGAAATGGAGCGCATCCACGAGCGCTACTGGATCTACTGCGGCCACGAGACACAGGTGAAAAAGCCCGGCGACTACTACACCGTCCTGGTCGGGCGCCAGCCGATGATCATGGTGCGAGGGGCGGAGGGCGAAGTGAACGTGCTCTACAACCGCTGCCCGCACCGCGGCTCGATGATCTGCGGCGACGTGCACGGCAATACCGGCGAGTTCTTCCGCTGCTCCTACCACGCGTGGACCTTCAACCACGACGGAAAACTCAAAACCATCCCGATGATGGAAGCGGGCTATGCGGGCACCCGCTGGGGCCGCGACAACCCCGACTGCAACATGAAGCAGGCGGCGCGCGTCGAAAACTACCGCGGTTTCGTGTTCGCGAGCCTCGCGAAGGACGGCCCGAGCCTCACGGAATTCCTCGGGCCCGCGAAGATCGCGTTCGACGACATCTGCGACCGCGCGCCGGAAGGCGAAGTCGAGGTGGTGCCGAACTGCTTCCGCGTGATCCAGAACTCCAACTGGAAGATCTTCCTCGAGAACCAGCTCGACGCGCTGCACCCCTCCGTCACGCACCAGTCGACGGGCCGCGCCGCGCACCAGGTCGAGAAGATGATCGAGAAGAAGACCGGCAAGGCGCCGCTCTCGTACCACATGCTGTCGGCGTTCGCGACGGTGACGATCGACAAGTGGGACAACTTCCAGACCATCAACCATCCGTACGGTCACTGCATCCTCACCGGCTACATGGGCCTGCGCCCCCAGGACCCGGACACCCTCGCCTACGAGAAAACGCTCACCCAAGCCTACGGCGCGAAGCGCAAGGAGGAGATCCTCTCGACCAACATCCACCACGTGCTGATCTACCCGGGCCTGTCGGTGCAGTCGCCGCTGCAGCAGTTGCGCGCGGTGCGGCCGCTCGGCGTGAACAAGACGCTTACCGAGATCTGGCATTTCCGGCTGAAAGGGGCACCGGAGCCGATCTACCGCAGGTCGCTTGCCTACTACAACCTGGTGAACTCGCCCTCGACGATGGTCAACGCGGACGACCTGGAGAATTTCTGGAAGATCCAGGTCGGCCTGACCGCCGACGGCGGCGACTGGGTGAGCTTCGCGCGCCACTACGGACGCGACATCGAGAAGAACGGCGTGGTCGAGACCGCCGAAGGCATGGGCACCTCGGAAGCGCCGATGCGCAACCAGATGAAGGCCTGGGCGCAGTACATGATGGCGGAGAAGTGAGATGGCGAAAAAAAGGGCAGTGACTGCGAAGAAGAAGGCGGCGCCGAAGAAAACGATCGATGCGCAGGACGCCCAGCACGCGGTCGAGCAGTTCCTGTTCAGGCAGGCCGAGTTCCTCGACCGCAAGCGCTGGCAGGACTACATCGACCTATTTTCCGATGACGGCGTGTACTGGATGCCGGCCTCGCCCGAGCAGACCACCTGGGACGGCACGCCGGCGATCTTCGCGGAAGACAAGAACCTGATGACGGTGAGGATGAAGCGCGTGCAGCACCCGGACGCCTGGTCGCAGCGGCCGATGTGGGGCACCAACCACCTGGTCGGCAACGTGACGATCGAGAAGGCATCGCCCAATGGCGACCTGGTGGCGCGCTCGCGCTTTCACATGATGGAGCTGCGCCGCGATACGACCCGGCACTTCGCGGGCTCCTACATCCATCACCTCAAGAAGACGCCCGGCGGCTACCGGATCAAGCTGCAGCGCGTGGACATGGTGAACGCCCAGGCGCCGTACGACTACGTATTGCAGGTCTGGGTCTAGCCGTCATTCCCGCGTACGCGGGGAGGACATCATTTGAGCGCTTCGAGCGCGGCGAGCGAAACCTTGCGAGCCCGCTCTACGAGCATCGCTTTCCAGTCGTCGGCGTCGCAATAGAACGCATTGCGCACCTGGCGCTTGATCGCCGCGCGCAGCGCATCGGGCGCCTCGGGATGCAGTGCCAGCCAGTTGTCGGCGCGCAGCGCCTGCAGCACCGCCAACTTCGGCCGCGTGCCGTACTCGAGCCCGATACCGGCATATTCAACGCCCGGAAGCTCGTCGTAGACCGCGAAAGCGATCAGGCCCTCGACCCGCGCCGATGTGGAGGTGCCCTTGTAAATGGATGTCACATCCTTGCCCCACACCGCGCGCGCGCGCGCGAGCTCCGCGTCGTCGTCGCGGCCGGCCTGGATCATTTCGCCATGCCCGTACGGGCCCAGCCCGGTGTGGAAATCGATCCACAGCACCCGCTTCGCGCGGCCGGCGAAGCTGCGCAACGCCGCGCGCAGCGTACGGTTGCTCCAACTGGGCGCATTGCCACCGTAGAACAGGCCGTCGCGGAAAGTATACTGGCCGCGAGACAACGCCTGTTGCAGGGCCGGCATGCCGCGCCGCGCGATGTAAGCGGCGATGGTCAGATAGTTGTATGCGGACGGCGGCCAATGCCGCGGAACCAGCAGCGGATGCAGTTCCGCGTAACCGCCGTCGGGCGGATGGGGCTTGCCGTGGTCGACGAAGTTCCGGTTGAGGTCGATGTTGTCTTCATTGGTGCGGTGCCAGTGCGAAAACCCGTAGGGATTCACCGCGTGAACCAGCAACAGTGAAATGCCGCTCGCCGACAGGTGCGAAGCGAAGCCCGCATCGTGCAGCAGCGCAACCTGCGCACCCGAGCCGCCGAAGCCTTCGACGCCGTGCGTGCCCGAGCTGAGGATCAGCAGCCGCTCGGCGGAGGCCGGCCCGAGGAGCGCGCAGTCCATCGCCAGGTCCTCGCCGTCGCGCCCGCGCGCGGCGGGATGAACGTGCCGCGCAGCTTCGACTTCGTGCGCGCCGAGCGCATCCAGAAACTTGCCTCGCGCTTCAGCGTAGGTCTGCGAAAAATGCCGTGCCGCGTCGTCGTTCATGAGTTGTCCTCGCCCGGGTTCGTCAGCGCGCGATCAGATCAGGTGAAATGTCGGCGATCGAGGCGGCGCCGCACAACTGCATGGTGCGCACCAGCTCGTCGGCGAGGATCTCGAGCGCACGCCGCGCACCCGCCTCGCCCGCCGCCGCCGCGCCGAACAGCGTCGCGCGGCCGATCGCCACCGCCTGCGCGCCGAGGGCGCGCGCCTTGAGCGCGTCGGAGCCGCGCCGCACGCCCGAATCGAGCAGGATCGGCACGCGCGCGCCGACCGCGGCCGCGATCGAAGGCAACGCATCGATAGGCGCGATGGCGCCGTCGAGCTGCCGCCCGCCGTGGTTGGACAGCCACAACCCGTCCACGCCGGTGCGCAGCAGGCGCTCGGCATCGTCGGCGCGGGCCACGCCTTTCACCAGCAGCTTGCCCTTCCACGCGTCGCGCAGCCGCGCGACGTCCTCGAAATTCAGCGCCGCATCGATTTCGCGCCCGACCGAGGTCGCGATCGCCGATGCGCTCGCGCGTCCGGGCGGAACGAGGCCGCGCAGGTTCTCGAAGGCCGGCACTCCATGCGCAAGGATGTTCCACGACCAATGCAGCTTGGTGCAGGCCTGAAGGACGTGCGCGGGTCCAAGGCGGAACGGCACCGCGAAGCGGTTGCGGAAATCGCGCTCGCGCTTGCCGCCGGTAGCGAGGTCGGCGGTCACGACCAGGGCCTCGCAGCCCGCCGCCGCCGCGCGCGCAACCAGCTTCGCGGTGAACGCTCGATCGTGCAGTACATAGAGCTGGAACCACAAGCGCCCGCCTGCTTGCTCGGCGATTCTCTCCACCGTCGCCGTGGTGCTGGTCGAAAGCGTGCACGGAATGCCGAAGGCCTTAGCCGCGCGCGCGATCGCAATGTCGCCGCCCGGCCATGAAAACCCGGCACCGCCGGTGGGCGCGATGACCATCGGCAGCTTCGCCGGCGAGCCGAGAATCTCGCAACCCGTATCCACCTTCGAGACGTCGCGCAGCACCTTGGGCGCCAGGCGCAGATTTTCGAACGCCGCGCGATTGCCGCGCAACGTGACCTCGTCCTCCGCGCCGCCGTCGTAGAAATCGAACACCATGCGCGGCAGGCGGCGGCGCGCCAGGCCGCGCAGGTCTTCGATGTTGTATGCCCGGGTCAGGTCGGCGGCCATGGAGCGCGCGCAGTTTAGCCGATCGCCGCGTGAAACGGCTTTCCCGCGCCCGCACCGGCGAGCATAATTGCGCCTTTCCAATTTCCTCCCGGATTCTCCATGTCGTGTCTTCGCGCCGCCCTCCTGGCACTCACCGTCGCGTTCGCACCGGTTGCATTTTCTCAGTCTTTTCCCTCCAAGCCGATACGGTTGGTCTGCCCCTTCCCGCCGGCCGGCGCGGTGGACATCGCCTCGCGCGCGATCGCGCATGAACTGACGAAACTGCTGGGCCAGCCGGTCACGGTCGAGAACCGCCCGGGCGCCGGAGGCAATCTCGGCGGCGAGATCGCGGCCAGATCGGCGCCCGACGGATATACGCTGTTCATGACCACCAGCGGTATCCAGGCGATCAATCCGGTGCTGTACGCGAAGATGCCCTTCGATCCGAACAAGGACCTCGTGCCGGTCGCGCCGCTGGTGTCGCTCAACAACGTGCTCGTGCTCAATCCGTCGGTGCCGGCGAAGTCGGTGAAGGACGTGATCGCGCTGGCGAAGAAGGATCCGGGCAAGCTCACCTACGCGTCGAGCGGCAACGGCACCAGCATCCACATGTCCGGCGCGATGTTCACCCAGCTGACCGGCGTGGACATGCTGCACATCCCTTACAAGGGAAGCGGGCCGGCGGTGACCGACCTGCTCGCCGGCCAGGTGAACATGATGTTCGACAACATCCCGTCGTCGCTCCCCCACATCAAGGCCGGCAAGCTGCACGCTCTGGCAACCACCGGCGCCAGGCGCGATCCCGCGCTGCCGGACCTCCCGACGATCGCCGAAGCCGGCGTGCCGGGCTACGAATCGGGCGTATGGTTCGGCCTGTCGGTGCCTGCCGGAACGCCGAGGGACGTCATCGCCAGGCTCAATGCGGAGGCCGTGAACAGCGCCAAGTCGCCGGAATTCATCAAGCGCATGCAGGATCTCGGCTACAACATCATTCCGGGTACGGCGGAGCACATGGGCGAGATGATCAAGGCGGAAATCGCGCGCTGGACGCCCATCGTCAAGGCCTCGGGCGCAAAGGTCGATTAGGCGTGGCAAAGCGCATCGAGGGCGTGCTCTCGCCGGTCGTCACGCCGTTCAGGTCCGACCTGTCGCCCGACCCGGATCGCTTCGTGCGCCATTGCAAGTGGCTGATGCGCTCGGGCTGCTCCGGGCTGGCGGTGTTCGGCACCAACAGCGAGGCGAACTCGATGTCGGTCGAAGAAAAGCTCGAACTGCTCGACGCGCTCATTATCGGCGGTGTGCCGGGCGCGGCACTGATGCCGGGCACCGGCTGCTGCGCGCTCAGCGATTCGGTGAAGATGACGCGCGAGGCGGTAAGGATGGGCTGCGGCGGCGTGCTGATGCTGCCGCCGTTTTACTACAAGGGCGTGTCCGACGAAGGCCTGTACCGCAACTTCGCCCAGGTGATCGAGCGCGTCGGCGACGACCGGCTGCGCCTGTACCTGTACCACATCCCGCCGGTCTCGAACGTGCCGATCACGCTCACGCTGATCGACCGGCTGCTCGGAAAATTCCCCGGCATCGTCGCGGGCGTGAAGGACTCCTCCGGCGACTGGTCGAACACCAAGGCGATGCTCGAGCAGTTCAAGGACCGCGGCTTCGACGTGTTCGCCGGCAGCGAGGTGTTCCTGCTCGACAACATGCGCGGCGGCGGCAAGGGCTGCATCACCGCCACCGGCAACGTCAATCCGGGGCCGATCGGCCACGTGTTCCGCAACTGGGGTTCGCCGGAGGCCGACAAGCTGCAGGCCGGCATCACTGCCACGCGAACGATCGTGCAGAAAGTGCCGATGATTCCCGCGCTGAAGGCCATCGTCGCGCACTTTGCAAACGACCCGCAGTGGCGCGCGGTACGCCCGCCGCTCACCGAACTCGCGAGGGAACAGGAATCCGGGTTGATCACCGATTTGAAAGCGAGCGGATTTTCGATGCCCGGTATTGCGTAGCCGCATGCCGGTCGCGCTGATCACCGGTGCGGCGCGCGGCATCGGTTTCGCCACGGCGCAGGCTTTTCTTCAAGCCGGCTGGCGCGTGCTGGCGCTGGACAAGCAGTTCGGCGCGCAGATCGCAGGCGAGCGCGTCGACTTCGATTTGCGCAACCTCGCCGGCATCCCGAAGCTGGTCGCGTCGCTCGGCGGGATCGACACGCTGGTGAACAACGCAGGGGTGCTCTACTGCGACCCCTACGACGCGATTCCCGACGAGCACAAGCGCGAGATCCTCGCGGTAAATCTGGAAGCGCCGGCGGCGCTGATCGAAGCCGTCGCACCTCAGATGAGGACGCGCAAGTCTGGAAGGATCGTGAACGTCGGCTCGGTTGCTGCGTTCACCGGCCATCCCGACCTCTGGTACGGCATCGCCAAGGCCGGCCTGCTAAATCTCACCAAGGCTTGGGCGAAGGATCTCGGTGCGCATGGAGTGCTGGTGAATGCGGTGGCCCCGGGTCCGACGCAGACTGCGATCTACGACCAGTTGCCGCAGTCGCGCAAGGACGGCGTGATGCGCATGGTGTATTCGGGCCGCGTCTGCAGGCCTGAGGAAGTCGCGCAGGCGATCTACTGGCTGGGCGCGCAGTGTCCGGAGTACGTGAGCGGGACCACGCTCGACGTGAACAACGGGTCCTATCCGCGTTGAAAACGTATGCTCAGTCTTGAAGCCTTCTTGCTGCTGATCGCGTTGTGCTCGAGCGCGACCGGCGTGGCCGCCGATTATCCGGACCGCCCGATCAGGCTCAGCGTCCCGCAGGCCGCCGGAAGCGCCACCGACAACATTGCACGCCTCCTCGCCGCAGCGCTCGCCCCGCAGATCGGGCAGCCGATCGTCGTCGAGAACCGCCCGGGCGGCACGCCCGAGGACTTCGCCGAATTGATCAGAAAGGAATCCGCGAAGTGGGCGGAGGTCGTCAGACGCTCCAGGGCGAAGATCGATTGACGCGGGCAGCTGCCGCTCAGACCGACTTGCGTTTCATCGCCGCGCCTAGTCTTCCATCAGGCTGATCACCCAGAAGTCGTCGGCCAGATCCTTGTCGGTGAGATATGAATAGGGCATGTGGAAGTAGCCCTTGTCCTGGTTTTGCGGCCCCCAGGAGTTGCGCACGATGAACTTCTGTGCGGTGTCGTCGTAGCCGACAGCGAGCACGGCATGGCCGCCGAGTACCCTTTCATGCGGCGTAGGCATGGGCACCACTTTCCTGGGCGCGCCGTTCCCGTCGTAGAAGCTGGCGTAGACGGTGAAACCGAAGACGAACGGGTTGCCCTCCGCCAGGCAGCCCTTCATCTGGCTGAGCATCGGCATCACACGCTGATATTGGAGCGCCTGGTAGTGGAACGCCGCGTCGTAGCAGGGCTTGGTCGGTTTCTGCGCCGGTTTCGCACCCGCCGGCCACGGACCGCCGTCGGTGATCGCCGGAGTGGCGTCGTAAGTCCAGAGCTTTTCCGGGCACACCCCCTGTTTATTGACCGATTTGATGCCGTCGCGAATATAGGCGCCAGCGTCGTTCGCGACGGAGCCCTCGATGGCTCGCTCGTTGTAATAGATGAACAGGCGCGACGGCGTGAATCCGGGCTTCTGACCGGCCTTCCTGCGCTCGAACTCGACCGCGCCGGCGATCGCGTTGGCGGTGCAACTGCCGATCGCGCCCTGGTCGTAGACCGGCGGGCACTTGGAGCGCAGGTCGGCCTTTACCGGCAGTTTTCTCATCGTCTGCGGCTGGACGGCGAAATAGTGGTCGCGCGCGTCGGGCAGATCAGGTTTCCAGCCGAAGCCCGCCGTCCTGCGACGCTCGGGTCTGTGATGAATCTTCTTGAGGCTCTTTCTTGCCATGATTTACTCTCCTCTACGTTGTCCAAACATTGCGCGGAAAATAGACTAAGGGGAGAGGGTCTATCGGTCGAACGTTTTTATGAGATAGCTATCTCTCTGCGAGATACCGGCAGGATCCGGTCTCGGGGCTTTGCTCTCCGCCCTACGGGCCGCCAGCCATCCGGCACGCCCGGATATCAGGGGGCGTTTTGCCCAGTGAGCGCGAGGCGCGGCAGGTCGCGCGAGCGCGCGCCGGCCCGCCAGGGCAGAAACCGGTCCAGGCTGAACGACGAGCGCACGCCGACGAGGTCGAACTTCTCCTCCAGCCAGATTCCGGCCCGCTTGCGACCTTCGTCGCGCAACGCATGGATGAAGCCGGCATGGACGTTCAGCTTGCTGATCGCGCTCAAGCGGCTCATGAATTCCTGCGAATCGATCGCGTGGGTCTTGAGGTTTTTCAGTCCGCGCGGCAGGCGACCGAAGGCGAACGCCGAGCGTTCCGCCTCGCGCTTGGCGAGCGCGACCCCCTGCAGCTCGGTGAAGAATGCCGCGCTGAAACTGATTTCGTCCAGCCGGCGGCGGATTTCTCCCGCGCTGGTGGGCGCGTCGGGGCGATGCGAGGGCTGCAGCAGGACGAGAATCAGATCGCGCGCTGCGCAGTGGTGGACCAGCGGAAAGATCGGCGGATTGGCCGTGAGTCCGCCGTCCCAATAGGCTTCCCCGTCGATGTCGATGGCCCGGTGCAGGGCCGGCACGCAGGCCGAGGCGAGCAAGCCCTCGAGCGTTAGCTGGCGGGTGCGAAACAGTCTGAGCATACCGGTGCTCACCCGTGTGGTGGCGATGAACAGATCGAGCCTGCAATCGCGCCTGAGCCGCTCGAAATCGATCTGCTTTTCGAGGATGTCGCGCAGCGGATTGATGTCCAGAGGGTTGATCTGGCGGGGCGAGAAAAACCGCATCAGCGAATACAGGGATTCGAGTCCCGCCGCGACATCGGTTTTCGGTGACTCCGATGCCTGCGCAGACAGATCCTGCGGCACCGAATTGAACTGCGCCTTGCCTGCAACGCTCTCCCAGAAGTCCTGCAATGCCCGGCGCGCGCCATCGCGTCCGCCGGCGGTGTAGCCGTGCGCGAGCACGACCGCGTTCATCGCGCCAGCGCTCGCGCCGCTGATCCCCTCGATCTCGATGCGCGTGTCCTCCAGCAGCCGGTCGAGGACGCCCCAGGTAAACGCGCCGTGAGAGCCGCCGCCCTGCAGCGCGAACGTTACGGGTTTCCGGTTCAAGTGCCGTCCGGGAACGCCGTCGGCCGTCTCCACACCGCTGGGGAATCTACTTGTATCGTTTTGCTGGCTGGGTCCATCGGAAAAACCTCATAGTACTCAATATGGTGCATCGCAACATATTGAGGTAGAATACGAACGCTTTAGTTTCAGCATCTTTACTTACACATAGGACCAACTATAGGCCGAATTGTTGCGTTGCAACAGGCGATCTATTATCATGTGGGAAGGGAGGAAAACTAATGTTTGGATCCAGATGCCCGCTCGCCTGCCCCCGCTCAACGCCCTCCGCGCCTTCGAGGCTGCCGCCCGGCATCTGAGCTTTCGCAAAGCCGCCGAGGAATTGCACGTCACCCCGGCGGCCATCAGCCACCAGATCAAGGCGCTGGAAGAAAACCTCGGCGTAAAGCTGTTTCGCCGCGTCGCGCGGGGCCTGGAACTGACCGGGGTTGCCGAGGCCTGCCTGATGAGGCTGCGCGAGGGATTCGATTCTCTGGCCGGGGCGGTGGAACTGATACGCAGCCGCACACGGGTCCGGACGATCACCGTAGGCGCCGCGCCTTCGTTCGCCGGCAAATGGCTGGTGCCGAGGATCCAGCGCTTCGTGACAACCTTTCCGGACATCGATGTGCGCATCGCGGCCGGTGTGAACTTCGTCGACGGCCGGCAGGACGCGTCCCGGCCTGAATTCAACGACGCCGACATCGCGATCCGGTTCGGCACTGGCCGCTACCCTGGATTCCGCGCCGACAAGCTGTTTTCGGTCGCGGCCACGCCGATGTGCAGCCCGCGCCTGCTGCTAGGCGAGCATCCCTTGCGCCGCCCCGCGGACCTGCGCCACCACACGCTGCTGCACGACGATACGATCCGATTCGACGACGGCGGCGCCAACTGGAAGATGTGGCTGGATGCAGCCGGGGTGGACGGCGTCGACATCACGCGCGGGCCGCACTTCAACCACGCGTCTCTCGGGCTGGACGCCGCGATCGACGGCATGGGTGTGGTGCTGAGCTACCCGGTACTGGCCTCGGCCGACCTGGCGGCCGGCAGGCTGGTGATGCCCTTCGATCTCAGCGTGCCGCTGAACGTCGCGTACTACGTCGTGTGCCCCGAGACGTCTGCGGACCAGCCCGCGATTGCCGCATTCAGGCAGTGGATATTCGCGCAGGCGAAGGCAGGCTAGAGTTCGTCCAGCGCGCGCTCGATGCGCTTGCAGATCGTCTTCAGCACCTTGATGCGCGCATATTTCTTGTCGTTCGCCTCAACCAGCGTCCAGGGCGCGATGTCGGTCGATGTGTGCTCGATCATGTCGGCCGCGGCCGCCTGGTAGAGGTCCCACTTCTTGCGGTTGCGCCAGTCCTCCTCGGTGATCTTGAAGCGCTTGAAGCGCATGCGTTCGCGCTCCTTGAAGCGCCGCAACTGCTCGTCCTTGGAGATCTGGACCCAGAACTTGCACAGCACGGTGTTCGAGCGCTCGAGCTGCTCCTCGAAATCGTTGATTTCGCTGTAGGCGCGCATCCAGTCGGTCTCCGAGCAGAAACCCTCGATGCGCTCGACCAGCACGCGCCCGTACCAGGTGCGGTCGTAGATCGTGACACGCCCCTTGCGCGGCAGATGGCGCCAGAAGCGCCACAAGTAGGGCTGCGCGCGCTCTTCGTCGGTCGGCGAAGCCACAGGGATCACGTTGTAGTAGCGCGCATCCAGCCCCCCGGTGATGCGGCGGATGGTACTGCCCTTGCCCGCCGCGTCCATGCCCTCGAAGGCCACGGCGACCGAGAGCTGGGGAAATTTCGCGTCGCGCGAGAGACGATTGAGCCGTCCCTGCCAGGTAAGCAGTTCCGACTTGTACTTGCTTTCGGTGAGCGACTTGGACAGATCGAGCTGATTGAGGACATCGCGCTTGTCGATCGGGCGGATGATCGGCGCCGCCTGCGAAACCGGATCGCGGCGATTCGCCTGCGCATCGAGCCGCTTGCGCATCGCCTCGAGCAGGGTCTTGCCGACGGTGAGGTAGCGGTAGCGCGGGTCCTGGCCTTCGACCACGATCCACGGCGCGGCCGCGGTGCTGGTCTCGCGCAGCGTCTCCTCGGAGACCCGGTAGAACCGGTCGTAGACCTTGAAGAAATTCCAGTCGCGCTCGGTCACGCGCCAGCGCGTCTCGGGGTCGGACGCGAGCGCCTTGAGGCGTTTTTTCTGCGCCTGCCTGGACAGGTGGAACCAGAACTTGAGGATCAGCGCGCCTTCATCGGCGAGCATCTTCTCGAAGTGGTTGATCTCCTCGATCGAGCGCACCAGGTTCCCGCTGGTGGTGGTCTTGAACACGCGGTCGATGATCGGTGCCGTATACCAGGAGCCGAACAGGATGCCGATCTTGCCTTTCGGCGGCAGCGCCCGCCAGTAGCGCCACATCGGCGGGCGCTCGCGCTCCTCGTCCGACGGGTTGTCAAAGGCGTAGGTGACGATGTGGCGCGGGTCCATCCACTCGTTGAGCAGGTTGACCGTCTCGCCCTTGCCCGCGCCCCGCACCCCGGAGATCAGCACGATCACGGGGAACTTGCCGTTCTCCTTCAGGCGGTATTGCACGTCCAGCAGGTCGGCGCGCAGCTTCGGCACCGCGCGATTGAATACGCTCTTCTCGATCTTGTGACCGACTTCAGCAGCCTCGAACATGTCATTTCACCCGCTCATTTGACCCGGTAGATCTCTTCCTCGAAATTGCCGCGCGAAGCGCTCAACGATGCGCGGTTGCCCGTCGAGACCGAAGTGAGCACCGCACGGTCCTTCCCCTGCTGCCATGCCACCTTGTACACCTCGCGCGATTCCTTGCCATCCTTGTAGATCTTGTCGCGGCCTTCCGTGGCCGGCTTGCCCCAGCGGTTCTTGAAATGGCCCGTCACCCGGGCCAGGTCCTGCACATCGAAGCGCAGATCGAAGGCCTGGATCGCGTCGCGCTTCAGGTACACGGTGATCTTCGCCACCACCCCCGCAACGACGATCTTGCCGTCGTCGCAGCGCCGGTCGGCTGCGTCGCTTTTCCATTCGAGCGCCTTGCAGCGCGCGCTTGGAAAAGCCTTGTTCACGTCCACCTCCGCGCCGCCGAGCGCGACGCCGTTGATGTCGAAACTCGCCGCACCCGCCGCGTTCGAGGCGAGGAGCAATGACAGCAGGAAGAGCAGGCGTGAATTGTTCATCGACGGTAGCAAAAGCATACATGATCGTCGAGCCGACGAAATCACGACCCTCACGCGGCCCGCTTGCTGGCCCCGGGCGCGCCCTGTTTCACCTCGTGGCTCGCAGGCCGGGCGCGGAGGCGCAGATCGGTGAGCTCTGCGCGCTCGCGCGCGGCGTTGCGGAACGCCTGGTCGCGACCGGCGAGATATTGCGGCGGCCAGAATTGCGCATGGTGCTGGTACCAGGCCGAGGCCTGCAGCGTGAAGTACGGGTTCGCCAGGTGCGGCCGCGCGAGCGCGACCAGATCCGCCTTGCCGGAGGCGAGCAGCGTATTCACCTGGTCCGCGGTGGTGACCGCGCCCACCGTCATGGTCGCGATGCCGGTTTCGTTCCTCACCCAATCGGAAAAAGGCGCCTGGTACATGCGTCCGTACACTGGACGTTGCTCCGCTACGGTCTGGCCGGTCGAGCAGTCGATCATGTCGCAGCCGGCGTCCTTCAACATGCGCGTGAGCGCCATCAGGTCCTCGCCGGTGAGCCCCCGGGGCACCCAGTCGGTTGCCGAGATCCGCACCGACATCGGCTTTGCCTTCGGCCAGATCTCGCGGCAGGCGCGAAACACTTCGAGCGGGAAGCGCATGCGGTTTGCGATCGGGCCGCCGTAGGCATCGCTGCGCGCGTTGGTGAGCGGCGATATGAAACCGGCCAGCAGGTAGCCGTGCGCCATGTGCAGTTCGAGCATGTCGAACCCCGCCTCGTCGGCATAGCGCGCCGCGCGGACGAAATCGGCGAGCACCTTGTCCATGTCCGCGCGCGTCATCTCGCGCGGCACCTGCGACACGCCCTCCATGTACGGCAGCGGCGAAGCCGATACCAGCGGCCAGTTGCCCTGCTCGAGCGGGTAATCCATGCGCTCCCAGCCGAGCTGCGTCGAGCCCTTGCGCCCGCAATGCCCCAGCTGCATGACCAGTTTGGCCTTCGAACTGGCATGGCAGAACTCCACGATCCGCTTCCACGCAGCGCGCTGCTCGGCATTCCACAGACCGGTGCAACCCGGCGAGATGCGCGCCTCGGGCGACGGGCAGGTCATCTCGGTGTAGACGAGGCCCGCGCCGCCGATCGCGCGCGAACCGTAATGCACCAGGTGCCAATCGGTCGGCATCCCCTCCACCGCGCAGTACTGGTCCATCGGCGAGACCACGACCCTGTTTTCGATCACCATGCCGCGCAGCCGCAACGGCATGAACATCGGCGCCGGCGGGTTGTCCATGTCGATGTCGAAGCCCTGCGCGCGCACCCGGCCGGCGAACCAGCGGTGCACCTCGCGCACGAACGCGGGATCGCGCAGCTCCAGTTTCTCCCAGGTGATCTGCTTGGAGCGCGACATCACGCCGAACGCGAACTGCGGCGGGTCCATGTCCCAGTAGCGCCGCATGTGCTCGAACCAGGCGAGCGAAACGTTCGCGGCATGCTGGGTCTTCTCCACTTCCTCGCGCCGCGCGGTATCGTAGACATGGAGTGCGTCGAGGACGCGCTGGCGCTGCGCTCCGCCTTCCGCCCCCTCGGTGCGCAGCGCTTCGAACAGCGCAATGGCATCTTCCATCGCGAGCTTGGTGCCGGAGCCGATCGAAAAGTGCGCGGTCGCCTTCGCATCGCCCACCAGCACCACGTTGTCCATCACCCAGGTCTTGTTGGTGATGGTCGGGAAGTTGCGCCACAGCGAGCGGTTGGCGATGAGCGGGTGCCCGGCGAGCTCTTCGGCGAACACGCGCTCGAGTACCGGCAGCATCTGCTGCTCGTCCATTGCGTCGAAGCCGAAGTTCTTCCAGGTGGCCTCGTCGGTCTCGATCACCCAGGTGCTCTGCCCCTCCTGGTACTGGTAGCAGTGCGCGAGGATGATGCCCTCGGGCGTCTCGCGGAAAAAGTATTTGAACGCGTCGAGCGGGCGCGTCGAGCCGAGCCAGGTGAACTTGTTCGGCCGCAAGTCGACGCTCGGCTGAAAATGGTCCTTGTGCTGCTCGCGGACCCTCGAATTGATCCCGTCGGCGGCGACGATCAGGTCCGAATCCGCGAACTCGCCGACGCCCTCGACCTCGCGCTGGAACTGCAGCTTCACGCCGAGCTCGCGGCAGCGGTCCTGCAGCAGCCCGAGCAGCGTGTAGCGCGAGCAGCCGCAGAAGCCGTTGCCCGCGCTGCGCATCACCCGGCCCTTGTACACCACGTCCACGTCGCCCCAATAGGCAAACTTGCGGCGGATGGATTCGTACGAGGGCGCGTCGCAGGCCTTGAAGGTGTCGAGCGTCTGGTCGGAGAACACCACGCCGAAACCGAAGGTATCGTCGGGACGGTTGCGCTCGTACACGGTGATGTCCCAGCGCGGCCACTGCTTTTGCGCCAGTAGCGCGAAATACAGCCCGCCGGGACCGCCGCCGATGATCGAGACTTTCATGGAAACTCCTTTACAGCTTAGTCCGGGATTACGGCCGTCGCCTCGATTTCCAGTCGCGCGGCATCTTCGACCAGACCGCTCACCTGCACCACCGCCATGCAGGGATAGTGCTTGCCGATCAGCTCGCGGTACGCGGCGCCAACGCCGTTCAACGCGCCGAGGTACTCCTGCTTGTCGAGCACGTACCAGGTGAGGCGCACCAGGTGCTCCGGCCGGCCGGCCGCCTCAGCCAGCACCGCGAGGATGTTGGCGAGCGTCTGGCGGAATTGCCCGGCGAAATCCTTCGCTTCGAACACGCCCTGGCCGTTGTAGCCCACCTGTCCCGCGATGTAGACGGTCTTGCCGCCTTTCACCGCAATACCGTTGGAAAACCCCTTGGGACGGGCCCAGGACGGCGGCTGAAGTATCTGCATCATCGCTGTTTCCTCATGGCAACCTCAGTTTGAAGCGTTGGAGTTTCCCGGTTTCGGTGCGCGGCAACGCATCGAGGAATTCGATCGCGCGCGGATACTTGAACGGCGCGATCGAGTTCTTCACGTGATCCTGCAGTGCCTTCGCCATCGCCGCGTCGCGCGCGTGGCCTGCCTTGAGCACCACGAATGCCTTCACGATCTGGCCGCGTTCCTGATCGGGAACGCCGACTACGCCGCACTCGGCCACTGCCGGATGCGCGAGCAACGCGCCCTCGACCTCGGGACCGGCGATGTTGTAGCCCGCCGAGATGATCATGTCGTCGGTGCGCGACTGGTAGAAGAAATAGCCGTCGGCATCCATCGAATAGGCGTCGCCGGTGACGTTCCAGCCGCGCATCTCGCCCGCGCTGATCACGTAGTCCTTCTGCCGCTCATCAGCCAGATACCGGCAACCCGTCGCCCCCCTCACCGCGAGCCGCCCCACCACGCCCGGCGCACAACGCCTTCCCTTTTCGTCCAGCACCGTGGCCTCGTAGCCCGGAATGGCATAGCCGGTGGCGCCGCGCCGCGCCCGCTCCGGCGTGTGCGAAATGAAGATGTGGATCATCTCGGTCGAGCCGATGCCGTCGATGATTTCGATGCCGGTGGCCGACTTGAACAACTGGCGCGTGGCGTCGGGCAGCGCCTCGCCCGCCGAGACGCATCGTTCGAGCGAGCCGAGGTCGTAGCTCTTCGCCAGGCCTGCCATCTGCCGGTAAAAGGTCGGCGCGGTGAAACACACCGTTGCGCGGAACTTCTGGATCGTCTCGAGCAGCGCTTCCGGGGTCAGCCTTTCCACCAGCACCGTCGAGGCGCCGTAGCGCATCGGGAACGCGAGCATCCCGCCCAGGCCGAACGTGAACGCAAGCGGCGGCGTGCCGCAGAAGATGTCATCGGCCCGCGTGCGCAGGCAGGAGCGCGGAAACAGGTCGCACATCGCCACCACATCGCGATGGAAATGCATGGTGCCCTTTGGCTGGCCGGTGGTGCCCGAGGTGAAAGCGATCAGTGCGACGTCGGCGCCGGCGGTATCCACGTTGCTGAAACCGGCTGGCCGCTTCGCGCACAGTGCATCGAGCGAATCCGCAGCATCGTCGTACCAGTAGCGGACGGTGTTCAAGGTCGGGCAGGCTGGCAGCGCAGCTTTCAGGTCGGCGTCGAGCCGCCGGTCGCACAGCGCGTGGCTCACCTCGGCCTTGGTGACGATCTCGGTGAGTTCCTTCGCGCGCAGCAGCGGCATGCTCGCCACCACGATGCCGCCCGCCTTCACCACCGCGAACCAGCACGCCGCCATCATCGGATTGTTGGGTCCGCGCAGCAGCACGCGGTTGCCGGGCACGAGGCCCATCTCCTCGACCAGAACGTGCGCGATGCGGTTCGCCTGGGCCATGAGCTGGCTGTAGGTGCATTGCCCGTCGGACGTGCGGATCACGATGCGATCGCCCGCCTTCGCCGCCATCCTGTCGAGCAGCTCGGCGGCGCAGTTCATGCGTTCCGGGTAGCGCACTTCCGGGACATCGAAGCGGAACTCCGGCAACAACTCGCGGGGCGGCAGATTGTCGCGGGCGAAGGTATCGATGTGGGCAGTCCGGCTCAAGGCTTTTCCTCCCGCAATGGATGCTACTTGATCTCAGCCGCCGGTGCGCACCGGCGACGCAGCCTCGGCGGACCACCCGCCGCCGAGCGCGCGGACGAGCTGCACGCTGGCGCGCCGCCGGCGCGTATCGAGGTCGAGCGCATCGCGCTGCGCCAGCAGCGCAGCGGCCTGCGACGTCACCACTTCGAGATAGTTGGCCGCGCCGTCACGATAACGGCTGGTGGCGAGCTCGAGGGAGTGTTGCGCCGCGGCGACGGCCGACCGCTCGGCCTCCGCCGCGGCGCGGTAATGGTTGAGCAGCGCCAGATTGTCTTCGACCTGCTGGAACGCGCCGAGCACGACGCTCCGGTACCGTGCGCCGGTTTCGTCGAGCACCGCCTGCGTCTGCGCGAGTTCAGCTTCGCGCCTGCCCGCATCGAACAGGGTCAGCAACAGCGACGGCCCAAGCGTCCAGAAAACGTTCGATGCCCGGAGCAGGCTCCCGCCGGTGGTGCTCTGGAAGCCTGCCACGCCGCTCAGCGTGACCGCCGGAAACCAGGCGGCGCGCGCAACGCCGATGGTCGCGTTGGCGGCGGCGATCCTGCGCTGTGCCGCGGCGATGTCGGGTCGCCGCTGCAGCAGCGTCGAGGGCAGGCCGGCGGGTATCTGCGGCAGCCGGATGTCGGCCAGACGCGGCTCTATGGAAAAACTGGAGGCGGATTCGCCGACCAGCGCGGCGATCGCGTGCTCGATCAGTGCGCGCTCCGCAAGCGTCAGCCCCGCCTGCGCACGCGCGCTGTCGAGTTGAGTCTGCGCACGCGCCACATCCAGGCCCGACGCGATGCCGCCGTCGTGGCGCGTCTGCGTGAGTTCCAGCGCCTTCGCATAGGCGGCGACCGTCTGGTTGAATAGCGCGCTCTGCCGGTCGAGCCCGCGCAGCGTGATGTAGTGGTCGGCGAGCTGGGCCTGCAGGCTCAGACGTGCGGACTCCAAATCGGCTTTCGCCGCCTGCTCCGCGGCCGTGCCGGAGGCGACCTGGTTGCGGATGCGTCCCCACAAATCGAGTTCGTAATCGATCTGCACCCCGAGCGTATAGGCGCCGTATTCATCCGGCGAGCCCGGGCCGAGCACGCGCAACGGCCTTTGTTCCGCTTGCCGGTTCTGCAGCGCGCTGGCTGAGCCGGCCACCCGCGGGAAGAGACCCGAGCGAATCTGCTCGCTGTAGGCGATCGCCTGCTGGTAGCGCGCGAGCGCGGCAGCCAGGTCCGGACTGTTGGCGATCAGGCGCGTCTGCAATGCGTCGAGTTCCGTGTCGCCATACAGCGTCCACCACGCGTCGCGCGGCAATTCGTCAGCAGGCCGGGCCAGCGTCCACGGCGCTTCTTCCCGTCGCATTTCCTCCCGATAGGCGCTTGCGACCGGGATGTAAGGTACTGCAAGCGGCGGCGCGTACGAGCAACCACCCAGCGCCGCAGCCAGCGCCAGCGCCGAAACACCTTGGCGCTCAGTTCTTCCCATTCCCGCCCTTGCGTTCCGGCTCGGCGACGCGCACCAGGTCACCGTCGGCGATACCGTCGGGCGGACTCTCGATGACCCGATCGCCGGCCGCCAGCCCCGAGCCGATCTCGATCACCTTGCCGAGATCGCGCGCGATGGTGACGGGTTTTAGCGTGACCTTGTTGTCCACGCCGACCGTGGCGACGCGCAGTCCCGTCTTGTCGAACATCAGCGCGCTGGGCGGAATGCTGAGTGCGGCGGCATTGCGCGGCAGGTCGAGGCTCACGCTGGCGAATCCGCCCGGCAGCAGTTCGGCCGCGGCGTTGTCGACCGCGAGTTGAATCAGCATGGATCCGGATGCGCTGTTGACCGCCTGCGCAGTGGATTCGACGGTTGCCGGATAGGATTTGCCCGGATTCTCCGGCACGCTGATTCTCGCCCGGGCGCCGCGCCTGACCATGGACACGTAACTCTGCGGGAGGCCCACGTATACGCGTAGTTTGCGCGTGTCGGAGACCACAAACAGTTCCGGCCCGACGCCGCTGCCCGCATTGATGAGCGCGCCCACATCGGTCGAGCGCGCGGTGACGATGCCGTCGAACGGCGCGACGATGCGCGTGAACCCCTTCAGCGCCTGGAAGCGATCGACGTTCGCCTGCGCGGCCTGCGCAATTGCCTGCTTGGTGGTGAAATCGCCGGCCTTCTCGTCCGCCTCCTGGCGCGAAACGGAATCCGAGCCGAGCATGCTCTGCCAGCGCTTCGCCGTCGATGCCGCCAGCGCCGCATTCGCCTGGGCGCTGGCGAGATCGGCTTTGGCTTGCAGCAGCTGCTGGTCGAGGTCCGGGGTCTCGATTTCGGCGAGCAGCTGCCCCGCTTTCACCTTGGTGCCGATGTCGACCGTCCAGCTCTTCAGGTAGCCGCTGACGCGTGCATAGATCGGCGCCCGCGAATAGGCCTCGAGGCGCCCCGGCAGCTCGAGTGCCGCGCCGGCGCCCGCCGTGCCCGGCGCAATCACGGCCACCGTGGGCACCGCTTGCGCGTCGGCGCGCTCGCGCAGGCGTGCGTCGCTGGCGGCGCGCGTGGCGATGCCGCCGGCCACGACAGCCGCCGCGATCACGATCAGCGCGAGCCCGGCGATGCGCAACGTGCGGCGGGGCGGAACGGCAGCGGGGTCAGGCGGCACGAAGTTCTCCATTCACGGGGTCGGGCGCGGTCTTCCGGCCATGGCGCGCATGCACGATGCTGAAAACAACGGGAACGAACATCAGCGTGGCGATCGTCGCGAACAGGAGGCCGCCGATCACCGCGCGGCCGAGAGGCGCGTTCTGCTCGCCGCCCTCGCCCAGGCCCAGCGCCATCGGCGTCATGCCGATGATCATCGCGAGCGCGGTCATCAGCACCGGCCGAAAGCGCACGAACCCGGCATCGAGCGCGGCGGCGGCCGCGTCGCCGAGCTGTTCGAGCCGCTCGCGCGCGAAGCTGATCACCAGGACGCTGTTGGCCGTGGCGACCCCCATGCACATGATCGCGCCTGTAAGCGCCGGCACCGACAGGGTCGTATGCGTCGCAAACAGCATCCAGACGATGCCTGCGAGCGCAGCCGGCAGCGCGGTGATGATGACGAACGGATCGCTCCAGGACTGGAAGTTGACCACGATCAGGAAGTAGATCAGCACGATCGCACCGAGCAGGCCGAACAGCAGGCCGGAGAAGGCGCTTTCCATCGTCCGCACCTGTCCGACCAGGACCACGCTGGAACCCTTGGGCACCTGATTCGCGGTCCCGGCGACGATGCGCCGGATGTCGGCGGCGACCGCCCCGAGATCCCGGTCCTGCGTGGTCGCGTTGATCTGCACCATGGGCTGGATGTCGTACTGACTGACCACCGCATTGCCCGAGCGGCGCGTGAACGCGGCCAGGCCGCCGAGGACCTGCGTAGCACCGCCACCGGCGCCGTTGATCGGCAGGTTGGCCAGCGCGGCGAGCGAATCGAGCCGGTATTGCGGGGTCTGGATCACGATCGGATACGACACGCCGTTGGCCGGATTCAACCAGAAGGTCGGGGCCACCTGGCTGCTGCCCGCGAGGTTGACCACCAGGCTGTTGGTCACGTCGCGCGCGGTGATGCCGATGTCCTGCGCGCGCGTGCGGTCGAAATTGACATCGAACACCGGGCTCCTGCGCGATTGCTGGATGCGCGCATCGGCCAGGCCCGGGACGCGGCGGATCGCTTTCAGCAGCCGGTTGGCGTAATCAAAATTCGCATCCAGGTCGTTGCCGCGGATCTGCAGGTCGATCGGCGCGGGCGCGCCGAAATTGAGAATCTGGCTGACGATGTCGGCAGGCGGAAACGAGAACACTGTGTCCGGAAACAAGCGCGGCAGCTGTTCGCGCAGCTCTCGCACGTAGTCCGCGGTCGGCCGGTGGCCTTCCTTCAGCGCGATCTGGATGTCGCCGTCCTGCGCACCCACCACCCCGGTGTTGTTGTAGGTGAGGTTGATGCTGCTGGGCGGCAGGCCGATGTTGTCGACCAGCGTCGCGATCTCCTCCACCGGAATGATACGGCGGATCGCGTCCTCGACATGCGCGAAGCGCGTCGCGGTCTCCTCGACCCGCGTACCGACGGGTACGCGCGCGTGCATCAGGATCTGCCCGGTGTCGACGGACGGGAAAAAGTTGCTGCCGAGACACGGCAGCAGCGCGAAAGACAGCAGCACGCAGGCCAGGAACCCCGCCACGAAGACGCGGCGATGGGCCAGCGCAAGCTGCAGCAGGCCGCGATAGCCCGCTCGGAAGCGTTCGAAGCCGGCTTCGAAACGGTGCTGGAAACGCACGAGGTGGTTACGTGGCGGCGGCGCGCCGTCTTCCGGCCCACTGCCTTCATCATGGCCGTCCGCGGCTGAAGCGTGCGGCTTGAGCAGGTACTTGGACATGGTCGGCACCAGCGTGCGCGACAGGATGAATGACCAGGCCATCGCGAACATCACCGCCTCGGCCATCGGCACGAACAGGTAGCGCGCGACCCCTTCGAGAAAGAACATCGGCACGAACACGATGCAGATGCACAGCAGCGACACGAACGCCGGGGCCACGATCTGCCGCGCGCCGTCCATGATCGCCGTTTCGACGTCCTTACCCTGTTCCAGGTGCCAGTTGATGTTTTCGATGGTGACCGTGGCGTCATCGACCAGGATGCCGACCGCCAGAGCGAGGCCACCCAGCGTCATGATGTTCAGCGTCTCGCCGATCGCCGACAGGCACACGATCGACCCCAGGATCGACAACGGAATCGACACGGAGATGATCACGGTCGAGCGCCAACTGCCCAGGAACAGCAGGATCATCAGGCTGGTCAGCGCCGCTGCGATGACGCCCTCGTACGCGACGCTGGTGATCGCCGCCCGCACGAACACCGACTGGTCGTTGATTGGCGTGACCACCAGGCTTGGCGGCAGCGAGGGCCGGATCTCGTCCAGCCGCGCCCGGATTCCGGCGACGATCGCCAGCGTCGAGTTCGCGCCGTTCTTCAGCACCGACATCAGCACCGAGCGCGCGCCGTCGACGTGCACGATGCTGGTCTGCGGCGCGTTGCCGTCGCGCACCTGGGCCACGTCGCGGATCTGGATCGTGACCCCATTGACCGCCTTGATCGGCAGGGATCCGAGCTCCTCGATTACCGACGGCGCGTTGTTCAGCTGCAGCGTGTACTCGTAGCTGCCGATCTTCTGGCTGCCGACCGGGATGATCAAGTTCTGCGCGGCGAGCGCGTTGGCCACGTCCTGCGCGGAAAGGCCGCGCGCGGCAAGCGCCGCGGGATCGAGATCGATCTGCACCTGGCGCGTCGTGCCGCCATACGGAAACGGAATGGCGGCGCCCGGCACCGTGACCAGACGGATGCGGACCGCATTGATGCCGAGGTCGAACAGATTCTGCTCGGTCAGCCCCTTGCCCGAGAGCGCAAGCTGCAGGATGGGGACCGTCGAGGCGTTGTAATTGATGATGAGCGGCGGCGTGATGCCCGGAGGCATCTGCCGCACCACCACCTGCGAGATCGCGGTGACCTGCGCGTTGGCCACCGCCACGTTGACGCCGGGCTGGAAAAACACCTTGACGATGGCGATCCCGGCGTAGGCGTTGGCCTCGATGTGCTCGATGTCGTTGACCGTCGTCGTCAGCGAGCGCTGGTAAAGCGTGGAGATGCGGCCCGCCATCTGCTCCGGCGGCAGGCCCGTGTACTGCCAGGCAACCGCGATCACGGGGATCCTGATTTCCGGGAAGATGTCCGTCGGCGTGCGCAACGCGGCCAGCGGGCCGATGATGAGCAGCAGCAGCGCGAGTACGACGAACGTATACGGCCGCTGCAGGGCGATGCGGACGATCCCTACTAGCATGCGAAATTACGGTAACTCAGGCTGGTGCGATGCAATCGGGTTCTCATTCGGTTGAATGCTATCAGCAGTTCAATTCACAACAAAGGCGCGATCTTCTCGGCGGCTTCCTTCGATGTCAGCACCGGATATACCTCGAAATCCGTGATGTCGCTCCAGTTTGCCATCCATTGGTCGAGGAGCGTCGGCTGTTCCGTCTCCATCAGCTGGTAGCAGCGCTCGAGCCTCTGGTCGACCCAGCTGGAGACGTACACCAGCCCCGGCGGAGCCATCCGGCCGCGCTCCCGGAAACGCCGATAGACCGGCACGGCGTCTTTGTTCTTGAAGTGCTCGACCACCATGTACAGGGTCTTCGCCATCGCTCGGGACTCCGTTAATTCTGGCCGGAAGATGCCGCTGCGCACTGCTTGCAGATGCATGACTGGTTGCGCTGCGCCGCGGGTACGCGGGCAAGAGCCGCCGGATCGATCGTGACCTCCCGACACCAGCACGGCGTCGCGAAATCCCCGCTCCGTGCGACGGCGCACGCGTTCGGACCGCCGCACAGCGGACAGACGTGGTTCGGCGTCGCTAGCACGGTACCTTCGGAGGAATTTCGCGATTTGACCTGTGCCGCCATAGCGCAGTCGCGAATACCAGTATCCACAACGACAATACACCCGAGGCCAGGCACTCATAAAGACCGGTGCCGGCCCTCGACTCGGCGCTCCGCTCCAAAAGCACCAGGAACACCAATCCCAGGATCGCGGAACCAATCGAGTAGAGGCTGAGGACCCGCAGGTATTGATATCGCCTGAACAAGACGCCGCAAACGAGCACTGCGCCAATCAGCGCAAAGAAACCGACCAGTGCCGACAGGTTGTGCAATCGCTGGCTGATCAGTCCGCCTCCGGCACACCCGGTCTCGCAGGGAAACATTCCGGCGGCAACGCGCGCCAGCCCGTTGAGCGCAAGCAGGGCTGCGGCGAATGACGCGAGCCGGCTGCCCTTGAAGGCGACATAGAGAAATGCAGCGAACGCCGCGTGCATCAGCCCTGTGGGCACGAATCCGGCATATCGCATGATCAACTCGGTGGAACTTCCCCGCTCGCCAAGCTCGCTGATGTACTGCGTCACGTGGCTGTATCCGGGTCTCAGGCTGCCGCACAGGACGATCGCAGACGCCCACAGGATCGGAGCCAGTATGCCGCACAGATTGCCAATTCTGTAGATCAACGCGGCCTGGGTTTTCGCAGCGTCGGGTTTAGCTTGTCGATATCCGCCTGGACCTGTTCGCGGCTTCGTTCGTAGACGATCTCGCGCCCCATCACGCTGCCTGCGTACGCAAGAGCATTCCGGGTCGGAGTCAACCCGCACTTGACGCTATGGATACCTTCACCGAGTACGACCTCGATATGGTCGGCTCGCTTGCTGAGGACCACGACATCCATGGTCTGGCCGCTCTCCGTGTTGCGTACTTTGATTTTTTCGATGTTCATCGGGTCCTCGCTGCGTCTCCCGCCGTTTCCGCCCATGGCTTGATGTTCGCCAAGGTCTTCGCGAGCGTCGCCTTCGCGACTTCGGTATCGTAGTCGGCCTGCAGGCGCAGCCACCAGCCATCCGAAAGTCCGAAGAACCGGCACAGCCGCAGATCGGTATCGGCAGTAATTGCGCGCCGGCCAGCGAGAATCTCGCCGAGGTGCTTGGGGGTGTAGCTCCCGGGGGAGGTGAAGCGCGGGGCTGTGGGGGCTTCTGGCGCCAATCTAGCCGGGTGGGCGCAATCAGAACAGAACTTGGCCGTTGGGGAGAGCTGCCGACCGCAGTTTCCACATGTCCGCGCCAGGGGCGCGGCGCATTCCTCGCAGAAATTCGCGCCGGCTTCGTTCTCGTGCTGGCACCGCGGACATTTCATTGTGAATTACACCTTCCCTACGCCTTCAATGTCCGCCGAGCTCAACTCGGCTATCTGCGTTTCGGAATCACTTCGGCGGCGCGGGGAACTGGACGAACGGCGGGTTCGGCGTCTTGTCGGGCGGCAGATAAGCAGGCGCCTCCGTGCCGCCCGCGCCGAGGTGCTTGATATAGCGGTAGATCGCCTTCAGGTCCTGGTCCTTCATCGCGCGCACGTTCACCGCCGGCATCGGCAGGCGCGCCTGGAGCGCGTGCGCGGCCTTTATCAGCGGATCGGCCTTGCCCGCGGCAGTTGCCGCGCCCAGCGTAAACACCGTCGCGCCAAGCGCGCCCGGTATCGCCGCAGTTGCCGGCGGCCGTTGCACTACTTTCAACATATTCGAACTCCTCGTTGCTGATGGGACGCGCCTATCGCTGCGCCTTCGCCGCCTGCCACCGATCCATCTTGGCGCGGGCGCCGTTGGTCACGGGGTCCATCAGCTTGTCATGCTCCGGCGTCTTCGCGGTCAATTCGATCACGTAGCCGTTGGGATCACGGAAGTAGATCGAGTGGACCATCCCGTGATCGGAAATGCCGCGCGTCTCGATGCCCGCGGCCCGGCCCTTGGCCAGCATGTCCGGCAACACTTCGGGGGCGACTTCGAGCGCGATGTGCAGGTCGAAATCGTGCTGATTCTTGAATTCGAACGGCATGTCGGGCGCTTCGAAAAACGCCAGGTACGACCCGTCGTCCAGCTCGTAGAAGGTATGCAGCGTGGACGTCTTGCGGCCGGACTTGGTTTCGCCTATTTCCAGCGTCTCGGCCAGCGGTAACCCGAGAAAATCTTCGTAAAAGCGCCGGGTTTCCCCGGAATCGCGGCACCGGTATGCGTTGTGATGCAACTTGCGGATCATGGCTTGCTCCCGACTCTTACAGCCCCTGGAATTTCTGTTCCTTGTAGGGTCCGACAAAATACTGGTAGAAGGCCTCGTTGACCTTGTCCCAGTTCGGTCTCGCCTTCATGTTCGCCAGCCAGCGCCTGATGTTTGGATAGGCCGAGTAGTCGAGATGGATCACTTCGCCGGCCGTCACCATGGCGGCGCCGAAATAGTCGGCGATGGTCACTTCGTTGCCGCACACATAGGCGTTCGCGGGACCGATGAAGGACTCGTCGAGGATACGCAACCAGCCATTGGCCTTGTCGCGGCCCCAGGCGATCGTGCCCGCGTGCACGGCGTCGTCGGGGCGGCGCAGATCCGGCAATACCTGCGGATAAATCAGCCCATAGCCCAGGTCGCGATAAAGGCCGGTGTTGAACCAGTCCATCCGCTCGTTCACGCGCGCGCGCGCCTGCGGATCGCTGGGGTACGCCGGTGAACCGGCCTTATCGGCCAGATACTTGAGTATCGCGGAGCTCTCGGTCAGACGAAAGCCGCCGTCTTCGAGTAGAGGAACCTGCCGGCAGGGATTGATCATCGAATAGGAGTCCTGCATGTGCTCGCCCTTGAACAGGTCGACAACCTGGTAGTCCAGGTCGATCCCGCTGTCGGCGGCGAGCATCATGATCGGACGGCAGGTGGTGGACACCGGGTGGAAATAAAGTTTCATGGCACTCTCTCCGTTTGTTCGCTCAACACCGATTCCGAGCGACGAATTCTATGCGAATAAGCGATGGGAACTTCGGTTCATGTGCCTTATGTGCTCAAGACGTAACAACCCCTGTGCGACGGCGCCGCGCTGTCCGCCGGCTGACGCACCGCAGCATCAACGATATTGAGTGCTTAATAGAAGCGCTGCCGGCGCAGGCCGCATGTATCCATAATCTCCCGCATTCCAAAGGAGACGCCACGAGCGAAAAAATCGCACCCTCGGAAACGCGCCGCCAGCTAACGCCCGAATGGCAATCCCTCGCTCGCCGAGCATGGGCGCCGAGACCGCCGACGCGTTCGCGCGGGCCGGCCGGTACATCTTCATCCTCTCACGCAGCTCGGTGCCACCGACACCGCAGCACGTGCGGCGAGCGTTGCACCTCAGGGGCGCGAGCGGCCCGCCACCTGGCAGAACGCTCCCGCTCTACCCTCCGGCGTGAAAGTAGATGCGGCTGACAATAGCCAGAACCGCCAACAGAACGATACCGAGCCCCAAGCTCCATCCGATCAGTTTTTTCTCAATCGGGAGTAGCGGTTCATAGGGCATTTTTTTTATTTCTTCGCCAATTTTGGGCGTTTCCATTCTTCTACCCCCTCTCGATTAGCCGGTGACCAGCGGCGGCTTCACCCCGCTGAAGAAAATCCAGGAAACGACCAGACCGACCCAGATGATGAAGCCGAACAGGCACACCACATAAACCGCCGCCAGTTTTCCGATGCCTTCCTCCCAGAGCTTTCTGAAGTTGGACATCACGCCGATGGTGAAAAACGTCATCACGAAAAAAATGCCGCGGAAGGTGTTGGCTTCGCCCATCGCCAACTTGACTTTGCCCATCAGTTCAGGCGCGGCCCCCAGCGCGAGGAACAATATCAGCAGGAAGGTCACGACGTAGCCGATGACGAACTTGGGGAAACGATCCCAGATTTCCCCCGCTCTGGCCTTATCGCCTTCGCGCACTTCGATGTGGGTGCTCCAGATGTACGCGAGGACGAATGCCCAGATACCGATGAAGATGTCGATGAACACCTTGACTGTCGCCGCGGTTCCCAGTATCCAGCCCTTCTGATAGTTGATGCCTTCCGCCGCTGCATTCGCCAAGATCAACGACTCCGCAATGGCGCCGCTCGCCACCGCCGCGCCGTCGGTTTTGACCGAGAGCGCCATCCAGGCCCCCGCAACCATGGGCTCGTGGGAAAGGTACGCCTGCGCCAGGAACGGGAGGAACAGCAGCTCTACTACGGAAAAGATCACCACAAGGGACGACACCATGATGGCGACTACCGGCCGGGCGCGGATCGCAGCTCCCGTGGCAATGGCAGCGGACACCCCGCAGATCGAGATACCGGAGGCGAGCGGCGCCGCCCATTCGCGACTGAACTTGAACCACGTTCTGGCGACGTAATACACTACGGACCAAAAAATCAGGTATGCGACGATGATGGCGGCAAGCCCGAGAAACATCAGCGACGTCGCAAGGCTCAGTTTTTCCGCAGCCGTGACTCCCAGAAAACCGCCGAGAATGACGATTGCGGTCTTGACGTACAACTCCGGCCGCACCGCCTCTTTCATCCAGTCCGCCACGCCGGGCAGGAAGTTCCCCACGATGAGGCCCGCGAGCAGCGCCACGATGAAGCCGCCTTCTGCAGTGAGCTTCAGCGACCACCCGATGCCGAATTTCTGCATGTCGGCCGGCGTGTTCACGGCGAAATTGGCGTAGCTCCCTGCGATCCAGCACAGATAGCTGATCCAGAACACCGCAGTGAAGCCGAGCGCGAAACGCTTGATGTTGGCCTTAAGCGCCGCCGCTCCCACCGTCATCACGACGAGCAGAGCGACGTACGTGGCAACCAGAGCGCCTAACCCGCCGAGCCGCGCGTAGACCTTCGAACCAGGCGCCAGCGCTTTGGAGGCGTCGGTCCACACGCCAGTGGTGACGACCCAGCCCAGGATGTCCGCTCCGCCGAGCACGCCCAGCGCGAGCACGAAGACAAGCAGGCCGATCCATACCGACAGCCAGTCTTCACTCATGCCTTTATCGGTTCGGCTCATGGGCACCCCCTCCGATTTGAACTGCGATTGCTGAAGACAGCAGCGACGCAGATAACCCGGGCGTCGCACTCAAGCTATCGTTACCGGACCGTTTTTTGCACCGTAGCGAATTTCGAGTCGTTTGTCCATAGTGCTTTGCCTGTCACGGGCCGGACGGCATCGGGAAAAATCCGTCCTTCGAGCCGATCGCCAACTGTTTTGCGAAGAATTTGGTCAGGGCTCCGTAGAAGTAGCGTTCAGCGAGTTTCTGCGACCTGCGTTACTGCGGTATAGTCGCGCCCCATGTTTAAACCACTCGCAACCCTCGCCGCTCTGCTTGTTGCCTGCGCCGCATTCGCGCAGGCACCCTTGAAGGCACCGGAAGAGTCCACTCCAGGGGTAAAAGCGGTCGAGGAAATCTTCGCCTGCCTCGCGCCCGGACTGACCAAGGATTGGCGCAGCGCGACCGTCGAAGTGATCGAGATCGCCAGCAGCGGCAACGAGCGCCAGTTCGAGGCGCGCTACACCTTCACCGACGCGAGCGACGCGACCCCGCGGCAGTTCCAGCCGTGCGATGCCACCAGCCCCGCCAAGCGCGTGCACGCGCTCAATGATTTCCTCGAGCCCGAGAAGCGCCAGTGGAAGCGCGCGATCCTGACCTTCAGCAGCGACGGCAAGTTCGAGTTGAAGTACGACTACACCGAGTAAGGGCGGGCACGCGCCGCGCCGCGGCGCTCAGGCTTTGCGCAGGAAATCAAAATCGCAGCCGTGCTCGGCCTGCAGCACGTGGTCCATGTAGAGCTTTGCATAGCCGCGTGAGGGCGGCGCGACGGGCGCTCGCCACTGCGCGCGCCGCTTCGCCAGTTCCTCTTCCCTCACCAGCAGGTCGATGCTGCGTGCCTTCACGGAAAGCCCGATGCGGTCGCCGTTCTTCACCAGCGCGAGCGGGCCGCCGGCGGCGGCCTCGGGCGAGACATGCAACACGATGGTGCCATAGGCCGTGCCGCTCATCCTGGCATCGGAGATCCTCACCATGTCCTTCACGCCGGCGCGCGCGAGCTTCGCCGGGATCGGCAGGTAGCCCGCCTCGGGCATCGCGTACCCGCTTTTCGGTCCCGCGTTCTGCAGCACCAGAAAGTCCTCCGCGGTGACGTCGAGCGCGGGATCGTCGATCCTCGCGGCGAGGTCGTCGAGCGAAATAAATACCACGGCCCGTCCTTCGCGTTCGAACAGCTTCGGATCAGCGGCCGAACGCTTGAGGATCGCGCCATTGGGCGCAAGCGAGCCGAACAGCGCCACCAGCCCGCCTTCCTTCGAAAGCGGCGCCTCGAACGGCTTTACCACGTTGCGGTCAACCCACGCGGGCTCCGCGTCGAGCCGCTCGCCGAGCGTCTCTCCGGCGACCGTCATGCAATCGAGATGGAGCAGCGGCCGCAGTTCGCGCAGCACCGCGCCCACGCCGCCGGCGGCGTGCAGGTCGGACATGTAGTATTGGCCGGTGGGCTTCAGGTCGACCAGCACCGGCGTCGAGTCAGACAGCGCGTTCAGTTTTTTCAGGTCGATGCGCACGCCGACGCGGCCCGCGATCGCTGCGAGGTGCACGATTGCGTTGGTCGAACCGCCGATCGCGAGCAGCACGCGCAATGCGTTTTCGATCGATTTCCCGGTGATCACCTGCGACGGGCGGATCGGATTCTTGGCCAGCTCCACCGCGCGCCGCCCGCTCGCCTCGGCCGCGCGCAGCCGGTCGGAGTGGACCGCTGGAATCGCAGCGGTGCCGGGCAGCGCCATGCCGAGCGCTTCTGCGATCGCGGCCATCGTCGAGGCGGTGCCCATCACCCCGCAGGTGCCCGCGGTGGTCGCAAGGTTGCCTTCGATCTCCTCGATGCCCTGAGCATCCACCGCGCCGGCGCGGTGCATCGCCCAGAAGCGCCGGCAGTCGGTGCAGGCGCCGAGCCGCTCGCCGCGGAACGACGTCGGCATCATCGGGCCGGCGAGCAGCTGCACGGCGGGGACGTCGGCGCTCGCCGCGCCCATCAGCTGCGCCGGCACGGTCTTGTCGCAACCGCCCACCAGCACCACCGAATCCATCGGTTGCGCGCGCACCATCTCCTCGACGTCGATCGACATCAGGTTGCGGAACATCATCGAAGTCGGGTTGAGGAACACCTCGCCCAGCGACACCGTAGGAAATTCGATCGGCAGGCCGCCCGCGGCGAGCACGCCGCGCTTCACCGCGTCGATCAGCTCGGGAAAGTGGCGGTGGCAGTTGTTGAAGCCGCTCCTGGAATCCGCAATGCCGATCACCGGGCGCGCCAGCATCTCGCCCGAGTAGCCCATGCTCTTCGCGAACGAGCGGCGCAGGTAGAGCGAAAAACCCGCGTCGCCGTAGTTGGTCAACCCACGGGCAAGGCCGTGCTTCGGTTTGTTGTCCATGCGCAACCGATCATAGCCGATCTTTGCACATTCTTTACGCGCCGGCCCGCAGCTTTGATGCTGCTTTGACGGCAGGGTGCATATCCTGCCGGACATAGTCATCCGCAAGGAGATGCACATGTCGTTCCTGCTGTTCATCGCCATCCTGGTCGGCTTCTTCGGCGGCAGCATCGCGCTTGGCCATCTGTTCGATCGCGTGGCACGGATCCCGCTGAGCTCCAGCTGATCGGCCAGCGACGGTCGGCGGACTTCCGCCTTCCGCGTTGGCCTCGTCTACGCGTTCGCGAGACCGCGGTGGTGAGGCCGCGAGCCAAACCATGCTTGAGTTCATTGACCAGCATCAAATAGCGATCGCCGATCTTTGCACATTCTTTACGCGGCGGCCCGTAGCATTCACGCCGTTTTGACGGCACCGCGCGTATCTTGCCGACCCCGAACCTAGTCATCCGCAAGGAGATGCTCATGTCCGACCTTCTCTACATCGGCCTCGCCGTCGGCTTCTTCGCCGTCAGCGTCGGCCTCATCTACGCGTTCGCGAGCCTGCGGGGGCGGCCATGAGCGCGCTCTACGTAGTCGGCGGACTGGTCGCGCTCGGCCTCGCCGTGTACCTGGTGTGGGCGCTGTTCAAGCCGGAGGATTTCTCGTGATCTCGAATCTGGTGGTGCAAAGTCTGTTCTATGTGGTGGTGCTGATCGCGCTGGCCAAGCCGCTCGGCAGCTTCATGGCGCGCGTGTTCGAAGGCGAGCGCACATTCCTGCACCCGGTGCTCGGTCCCATCGAGCGCCTGACCTACGTTGTCTCCGGCGTCGACGACAAGCGCGAAATGCGCTGGACCGAGTACGCGGTAGCGGCGCTCGTGTTCAACTTCATCGGCTTCCTCGCCGTGTATGCGCTGCAACGGTTTCAGGGCATGCTGCCGCTCAACCCGGCCGAACTGGGGGCAGTGTCCCCGGACTCGTCGTTCAATACCGCGACCAGTTTCGTCACCAATACCAACTGGCAGGGCTACGGCGGCGAGAGCACGTTGAGCTATCTGACGCAAATGCTCGCCTTGGCGGTGCAGAACTTCGTCTCCGCCGCGACCGGCATCGCAGTGCTGATCGCGTTGATCCGCGGCTTCGCGCGGCGCGAAACGGCCACCATCGGGAATTTCTGGGTCGACCTCACGCGCTCCACGCTGTACGTGTTGCTGCCGCTTTCGATCCTGCTCGCGGTGGCGCTCGTCAGCCAGGGCGTGGTCCAGACCTTCGGGCCGTATGCGAAGGTCCAGACGCTGGAAAGCGTCGACTACGAGGAAGCGAAGAACGGACCGGACGGCAAGCCGCTCGCCGACGCACAGGGCAAGCCCGTGATGGAGAAGAAGTCCACTCAGGAGCAGGTCCTGCCGCTCGGCCCCGCGGCCTCGCAGGTCGCGATCAAGCAGCTCGGCACCAACGGCGGCGGCTTCTTCAACGTCAACTCGGCGCATCCGTTCGAGAACGCGACGCCGTTCTCCAACTTCCTCGAGATGCTGGCGATCCTGGTGATCTCCGGAGCGCTCTGCTACACCTTCGGCAAGATGGTCGGCGACACGCGCCAGGGCTGGGCGATCCTCGCCGCCATGACTGTGGTCATGGTCGCTCTCCTCGCAGTCGCAGTCGTTGCCGAGCAGAGCGGCAACCCGGCGCTCGCGAAGGCCGGCGCCGACACGCAGGCGAGCGCGCTTTCTTCCGGCGGCAACATGGAAGGCAAGGAAGTGCGCTTCGGCATCGTCAATTCGGCGCTCTGGGCCACCGTCACGACGTCCGCATCCAACGGCTCGGTCAACGCGATGCACGACTCGTTCACGCCGCTCGGCGGGATGGTGCCGATGTGGCTGATGCAACTGGGCGAAGTGATCTTCGGCGGCACGGGCTCGGGGCTGTACGGGATGATCATGATGGTCCTGGTGGCGGTGTTCGTGGCGGGCCTGATGATCGGCCGCACCCCCGAATACCTCGGCAAGAAAATCGAGGCGTTCGAGATGAAGATGGCTTCGGTCGCGATCCTGCTGCCGCCGCTGGTGGTGCTGGTAGGCACCGCGATCGCCGTGCTCGTAGAACCGGGCAAGGCGGGCATCGCCAATCCCGGCGCGCATGGCTACTCGGAGATCCTGTACGCGTTCTCCTCGGCCGGCAACAACAACGGCAGCGCGTTTGCGGGGCTCTCGGCCAACACGCCGTTCTATAACACGGCGCTCGGCTTCGCGATGCTGATTTCGCGCTATTGGCTGATGATTCCCGTCCTGGCCGTCGCGGGCTCGTTCGCGGCGAAAAAGACCGTTCCGGCCGGCCCCGGCACCCTGCCTACGCACACGCCGCTGTTCGTTGTGCTGATCATCGGCACCGTGGTTCTGATCGGTGCGCTCACCTTCGTCCCGGCGCTCGCGCTCGGGCCCATCGTAGAGCATTTCCAGATGCTCGCCGCCAAGTAAGGAAAGACCATGAGCACGCAAACCACGCTGACGCACGCGCAATCCATCCCGGTGCGCTCGATGTACGATCCGGCATTCATAAAGCCGGCGATCGTCGAGTCCTTCAAGCGGCTCGCGCCCCAGGTGCAGTGGCGCAATCCGGTGATGTTCGTCTGCTACATCGGCGCGATTCTCACGCTCGGCCTGTACGGGCAGGCCCTGCTCGGCCAGGGCGAAGCGCCGGCCAATTACATCCTGGCGGTATCCGTGTGGCTGTGGATCACAGTGCTGTTCGCGAACTTCGCCGAGGCGATGGCCGAGGGCCGCAGCAAGGCCCAGGCCGCCAGCCTGCGCGCGGTGAAGCGCGACGTGAAGGCGAAGAAAATGAAGGACGCGAAGTCCCACGCGTCGTTTTCCTGGGTCGCGGGATCGAGCCTGCGCGCGGGCGACCTGGTGCTGATCGAGACGGGCGATTTCGTCCCCGCCGACGGCGAGGTCATCGAAGGGGTCGCCTCGGTCGACGAATCGGCGATCACCGGTGAATCGGCGCCGGTGATCCGCGAGTCGGGCGGCGATCTTTCCTCGCTCACTGGCGGCACGCGCGTGCTCTCGGACTGGCTGGTGGTGCGCGTCACCGCCAACCCCGGCGAGTCCTTCCTCGACCGCATGATCGCGATGGTCGAGGCCGCCAAGCGCCAGAAGACGCCGAACGAGATCGCACTCACCATCCTGCTGGTGGTGATGACGCTGATCTTCCTGCTCGCCTGCGTCACGCTGCTGCCGTATTCGATCTATGCAGTAGAGACCGCGAAGTCCGGCACCGCCGTTTCCATTACCACGCTGGTGGCGCTGCTGGTGTGCCTGATCCCGACCACCATCGGCGGGCTGCTCTCGGCGATCGGCATCGCCGGCATCGGGCGCATGCTGGTGAAGAACGTGATCGCGATGTCCGGCCGCGCGGTCGAGGCCGCCGGCGATGTGGACGTGCTGCTGCTGGACAAGACCGGCACGATCACGCTGGGAAATCGCCAGGCGTCGAACTTCCTGCACGCGCCCGGGGTCACCGAGAGCGAACTCGCCGACGCCGCCCAGCTGGCCTCGCTCCCGGACGAGACACCGGAAGGCCGTTCGATCGTGGTCCTCGCCAAGCAGAAGTTCAACCTGCGCGAGCGCGACATCGCGTCGCTCGGCGCCACCTTCGTCCCGTTCTCCGCGCAGACGCGCATGAGCGGCGTGGATCTGGAGGGCCGCCAGGTGCGCAAAGGCGCAGCCGACGCGGTGAGGAAGCACGTCGAGCAGCTCGGCGGCCGCTATCCCGCCGAGGTGGAGACGCTAGTCGAGACCGTAGCGCGGCGCGGCTCGACGCCGCTGGTGGTCGCAGACGGCACGCGCGTGCTGGGCGTGGTCGAACTGAAGGACATCGTCAAAGGCGGCATCAAGGAGCGGTTCGCGCAACTGCGCCGCATGGGCATCAAGACGGTGATGATCACGGGCGACAACAAGCTGACTGCCGCGGCGATCGCCGCCGAGGCGGGCGTGGACGACTTTCTCGCCGAGGCAACGCCGGAAGCCAAGCTTAAGCTGATCCGCGACTATCAGGCGCAGGGCCGCCTGGTGGCGATGACCGGGGACGGCACCAACGACGCGCCGGCGCTCGCGCAGGCCGACGTGGCGGTCGCGATGAACTCCGGCACGCAGGCGGCCAAGGAGGCGGGGAACATGGTGGACCTCGACTCCAACCCCACCAAACTCATCGAAGTGGTCGAAACCGGCAAGCAGATGCTGATGACGCGCGGTGCGCTCACCACGTTCTCGGTCGCCAATGACGTCGCGAAGTACTTCGCCATCATTCCGGCGGCGTTCGCGACCACCTATCCTGCGCTCGGAGCGCTCAACATCATGGCGCTCGCGACTCCGCAATCGGCGATTCTGTCCGCGGTGATTTTCAATGCGCTCGTCATCGTCGCGCTGATTCCGCTCGCGCTCAAAGGAGTCGCCTATCGCCCGGTCGGCGCCGCGACCCTGCTGCGCGACAACCTGCTCATCTACGGCGTCGGCGGCGTCATCGTGCCGTTCATCGGCATCAAGGCGATCGACCTCCTGCTGGTCGCCGTCCGACTGGCCTGAGGAACATTTAGGAGAACACCATGCTGCAAGCCACACTACAAAGCGTGCGTATGCTGGTCGTCATGACCGTGATCCTCGGCGTCGCCTACCCTCTCCTCGTCACCGGCATCGGGCAGGCGCTGTTCGCCGACCAGGCCAATGGCAGCCTCATCGTCGAGGGCGGCAAGGTGCGCGGCTCCGCGTTGATCGGCCAGCCGTTTTCGGATCCGAAGCACTTCTGGAGCCGCGCTTCGGCCACCTCGCCGATGCCTTACAACGGCGGTTCCTCCTCGGGATCGAATCAGGGGCCGACCAACCCGGCGCTCAAGGAAGCGGTCGAGGGCCGCGTGAAGGCGTTGCGCGAGGCGGGTGGCGATGCAGCGAAACCCATCCCAGTGGATCTCGTGACCGCCTCCGGCAGCGGGCTCGACCCGCACCTCTCGCCCGCGGCTGCCGAGTATCAGCTCGCGCGCGTTGCGAAGGCGCGCGGCATGGGCGAGGACAGTCTCCGCGCCCTGGTCGCGAAGCACACCGAAGGCAGGCAGTTCGGCTTTCTCGGCGAGCCGCGCGTCAACGTTCTCACGCTCAACATGGCGCTCGACGCTGCGCGCCCGTAATCGAAGCCCACTAGGGAGTTCATTTCCATGCGTAAAACGCTTCTTGCCACGTCGCTGCTCGCTGCTTTGGCGGCGCCCGCTGTCTCAAATGCGCAGACGGCGCCGGCCGCGGACAAACCCGCTGCTGCGCCAGAA
>JADGRQ010000007.1 GCA_017880775.1 Burkholderiales bacterium
CGGGAGTGCTGGTCGGGATCAGCGCGCAGGTGATACCCAGGTCGTGCCGCCCTTCACCACGCGGGTCGAGTAGCTTCTCCGGGTCGTAGAGGCGAAACGCGAGTCCCAGCAGCGTGGCGACAGGGCCGAGCGTGATGTAGCGCTTGTCCCACGTGAGGCGCATGCCGAGCACCTCCTTGCCCTGCCAGATGCCTTTGCAGACCACGCCGGAATCTGGGATCGCCGCGGCGTCCGAACCGGCCTCGGGCGAGGTGAGCGCAAAACAGGGGATTTCCTGGCCCCGCGCGAGGCGCGGCAGGTAGTGGCCTTTCTGTGCGTCGGTGCCGTAATGCAGCAGCAGTTCCGCCGGTCCGAGCGAGTTCGGCACCATCACCGTGACGGCAAGCGCATTCGAGCGCGTCGAGAGCTTCATCACCACCGCGGAATGCGCGATCGCCGAAAACCCGAGGCCGCCGTACTTCTTCGGGATGATCATGCCGAAGAAACCCTTGTCCTTGAGGGTCTGCCAGACCTTCTCCGGCAGGTCGTAGCGCTCGTGGGTGACCTCCCAGTCGTTGGTCATCGCGCAGACTGCCTCCACCGGGCCGTCGAGGAACGCCTGTTCCTCCGCCGAGAGCTTCGGCGCGGGGATGGCGAGCAGCTTGTTCCAGTCGGGCTTGCCCGAGAACAGCTCGCCGTCCCACCACACCGTGCCGGCGTCGATCGCTTCACGTTCCGTCTCCGACATGTCCGGAAGGATGCGGCGGAAGGCGCCGAGCACCGCATTGCTGAGCACCAGCCGGCGCAGCGTCGGGAGATTGAAGATCAGCGCCACCACGCCAAAAGCGGCGACCAGCACCCAGTTGGTCGCTGCGCTGAAGGCGGCAATCCCGGCCAGCCAGGCGAGAAGCCCGCCGCCGGCGATGGTCCACGCAAGGATCGGAGCGCCGAGGAATCCGAGGACCAGGAACGCGGCGATGCAAACGAGGATGAAGGCGAGCATGACAGTGTCCTAACGCAAGCGTCGGGAATATCGAGTCGGAGTCAGGCGGCTTTCTTGACGCCGGTGTGCTCGCCACGCGCCGCGAGCAGGCCGGCCGTGAGGAACGTCGCCAGACGCTCCTCCAGCGCGCGCGCGTCGTGCCGGTCTTCGGGCTTGGTGCCGGCGATGAGCTGCACCGTATCGGTCGCCGCAAGCGTGTATGACAGGGTGCCGAACATGAAATGCATGCGCCAGAACAACTCCTCGCGCGGCAGATGCGGCAATGCGCGCATGAACGCAGCCTTGAAGCGCTCCATGGTCGGGGCGTAGAGCTGGCCGATCAGTGCGCGGATCGGCTTGGCCGGTTCGGTGTAGGTACGGCCCAGCAGGCGCACGAAGGTGCGGCCGCCCGCGCGCGTGTCGCCGACCATCTTCAGGCTGGTGCGGATGAAGGCGCGGATGATCGCCTGGGGTGCAAGCGGCTTGCCGTTCGCGTCTGCTTCGAGCCGGTCGAGTTCGGCGAGGCGCTCGGCATTCATCGGATCGAGCCGCCGGCGGAACACTGCTTCCACCAGCGCGTCCTTCGAGCCGAAGTGGTAATTGACCGCGGCAAGATTGACGCCCGCCGCGGCGGTGAGCATGCGCATCGAGGTTGCCTCGAAACCATGGTGCATGAACAGCTCTTCGGCAACGTCCAGGATGCGGGTACGGGTCTCGTGCGGAGGTCTTACGGCTCGGAGGGTCATCGGGGAACCTGCTCAAACGTGGCGAGAGCGATTCAAACGAACGTTTGAACGATATCCGGGCGCGGCGCGGAAGTCAAGATCGGGTTCGCACGCGGCCGAGCGATAATCGCGCGGTGAAAAGGCTTCTGCTTGCGGCGCTGTTCTCGCTCTCGCTCGACGCGCACGCGCAGGCGAGCGACGGTACCGGGCTGCCGGTGCAGCTCGAGGGGCAGGCCGATCGCATCGCGCAATTGATGGCTGGGGCGCACGCGCTCGAGTTCCGCACCGCGCGGCGATACCACTTCGTGGATCTGAATGGCGACGGCGTGCCCGACCCGGTGGTGTTTTTTGCCATCGAGGGCATCGTCGCGAGCAAGCGCTTCGACTACTACATCGCGGTGTTCGGCACCGAGCCGCTCGCACCGACCGGGCAGCGCGTGCGGCCTTCGGGTTTCCGCTTGCTCGACTTTCTGCGCGTCGGAAGCCGTGGCCAGCGCGAGATCGATTTCGAAAAACTCTCGTTCGCCAACGGCGTGTTCACGCTCGAGGCGACTGAGCCCGGCGAGAAGGGGGCCGCAACCCGCAAGACGAGCTTGCTGCTGCGCCTGGGCGCCGACGGCCGGCTGGCGGAAGTGAAGCGCTGATGCGGCACGGCAACGCGCACGCGGCCGCTGCGCACGTAGCGCCGGAGACCCGCATCAAGGGGCAGGAGCGCGGGTGGCGCGTGCTCGGCCAGCTCGCGCCCTATCTCTGGGAATACCGCGGCCGCGTCACGCTGGCGCTCGCTTTCCTGGTCGCCGCCAAGCTTGCCAACGTCGGCGTGCCGCTGCTGATGAAGGAGATCATCGACGGCCTCGCGCCGGCCAACGCGCTGCTCGCGGTGCCTGTGGTGCTGCTCGCCGCTTACGGGCTGCTGCGTTTTTCCTCGACCCTGTTCGCCGAGTTGCGCGACGTGCTGTTCGTGCGCGTCACGCAGCGCGCCATCCGCAGCGTCGCGCTGGGCGTGTTCCGCCACCTGCACAGCCTGTCGCTGCGCTTCCACCTCGACCGCCAGACCGGCGGCATGACGCGCGACATCGAGCGTGGCACGCTCGGCATCTCGACGCTGCTGTCCTACCTGATCTTCTCCATCGTGCCGGTGATCCTCGAATTCACGCTGGTGGCGGCGGTGCTGCTGGCGAAGTTCGACTGGCGCTTCGCCGCGGTCACCTTCACGGCCGTTGCGGCCTACCTCAGCTTCACCTTCCTGGTGAGCGAGTGGCGCATCGAGATCCGCCGCCGCGCCAATGAGCTCGATTCGAAAGCCAACACCCGCGCCATCGACAGCCTGCTCAACTACGAGACGGTGAAGTATTTCGGCAACGAGCAGTTCGAAGCGCGCCGCTACGACGAAAGCCTGCAGAACTACGAGGCGGCGGCGGTGAAGAGCGAGGCATCGCTCGGCCTGCTCAACATCGGCCAGAGCATGATCATCGCCAGCGCGCTGACCGCGCTTATGTTCCTCGCGGCCGAAGGCGTCGCGTCGAAGGCCTTCACGCTGGGCGACCTGGTGCTGGTGAACGCGCTGCTGATCCAGCTCTACATCCCGCTCAACGCCCTCGGCATGGTGTACCGCGCGATCAAGCAGGCGCTCGCCGACATGGAGCGCATGTTCACCCTGCTCGGCGCGAACCAGGAGGTCGCCGACCGGCCCGGCGCGCCGGAGCTGCCCGCGGGACCGGCGAGGGTGGAGTTCCGCGACGTGTCGTTCCACTACGAGCCGGCGCGGCAGATCCTGCACGGCGTGAATTTCACGATTCCCGCCGGCCGGCGCGTGGCGGTGGTGGGCCCTTCGGGCTCGGGCAAGTCCACGCTCGCGCGGCTGCTGTTTCGCTTCTATGACGTGACCGGCGGCGCGATCGTCGTCAACGGCATGGACATCCGCGACGTCACGCAGAAATCGCAGCGTGCCGCGATCGGCATCGTCCCGCAGGACACGGTGCTGTTCAACGACAGCATCCTCTACAACGTGCGCTACGGCCGGCCCGAGGCGGGCGATGACGAAGTGGTCGCGGCGGCGCGCGCCGCGCACATCCACGATTTCGTGATGAGCCTGCCCGCGCAGTATGAAACCATGGTGGGCGAGCGCGGCTTGAAGCTCTCCGGCGGGGAGAAGCAGCGTGTGGCGATCGCGCGCGCCATCCTGAAGGACCCGCGCATCCTGATCTTCGACGAGGCGACCTCGGCGCTGGACTCGAAGTCCGAGAAGGCGATCCAGGGCGAGCTCGAGCGCATCTCGGAGGGGCGCACCACGCTGGTCATCGCGCACCGCCTGTCCACCGTGATGGGCGCCGACGAGATCCTGGTGCTCGACAAGGGGCGCATCGTCGAGCGCGGCCCGCACCGCAGCCTGGTCGGCGCGGGTGGGACCTATGCCCAGATGTGGGCGCTGCAGCAGCAGGAGGAGGCCGCGCAGGCCTCGCACCGCGACGCCGCCTGAGAGTGGGGGCAGTCCTCGAAACGTGGATCAAGTATGTCTTCCAGGTGCTTATTTTTGTTGATTTTTCCATTAAGGCTCAGCTAAACTCGCCAAAACCAGGGAGCGGACCAGCACATGGAACAACCCCAGCGGCATCTGCACCGGCTCGAGAAGATCGTCGCGATGTGCGCGCTCGTCGCGGTCCTCGCGCTCACGATCGGCTTCGCGCAAGCCGGGCCGAAGAAGAAAAATCCCTCCGCCGATTCTCTGGACACGCTCCAGTCGGCGCATCCCGAAAGGGTGTTCCTGCGCTCGTCGGTCGCGCTGGTGCAGGACGCAGCGAGCGGCGAGACGCTCTTCGCCAAGAATGCCGAAACGGTGCTGCCGATCGCCTCGATCACCAAATTGATGACGGCCGTCGTGCTGCTCGAACGCGGTCTCGACATGGATGCGCGCGTGGTGATCAGCGCAGACGACCAGGACCTGGTGAAGGGAACGCACTCGCGGCTGCGCACCGGCGCGGTGCTTACGCGTAAGGAATTGCTGTTGCTCGCGCTGATGTCCTCGGAGAACCGCGCCGCGGCTTCGCTCGCGCGCACCTACCCGGGCGGCACCGAGACCTTCGTTGCGGCGATGAACCAGAAGGCGAAGGCGATCGGCATGGCGGACTCGCGTTTCGTCGACCCGACCGGACTGCTGAGCGCCAACGTCTCCAGCGCCCAGGACCTCGGCCGGCTGGTGCAGGCGGCGTACGCGCATCCGCGCATACGCGAATACTCCACCCGCGAGTCGGCGCAGGTGCAGGTTTTCGGCCGCGCGCTTGAATACCGCAACACCAACGGCCTGGTCCGAAACTCCGGTTGGCACATCGGCCTGTCGAAGACCGGCTTCATCAGCGAGGCGGGGCGCTGCCTGGTGATGCGCATGCGCGTCGCCGGCAAGGACCTGGTGGTCGTGCTGCTCGACTCGTGGGGCAAGTACTCGCGCATCGGCGACGCCAACCGCATCCGCAAGTGGCTGGAGACCAGCCTGCTGGCAGGTCGGCAGGGATAAAATCCGGCGGGTGAAGGGCACGGTCGGCTTCCACGGGGCGTCGGTCCCGCCGGACAATTTTCTGCAGGACGTCATCGCGGGGCTTTCGCTTGCGCGCAAGCAACTGCCGCCAAAGTATTTCTACGATGCCGCGGGCTCGGAACTGTTCGAGCGCATCTGTGAACTGCCCGAGTACTACCCGACGCGCGCCGAGACCGAGCTCACGCGCGCACATCTCGATTCGATCGCCGCATTCGCCGGCGCGAACGCCGAGTTGGTCGAGTACGGCAGCGGCGCGAGCACCAAGACACGCATCCTGATCGAGCGGCTGCGCCCTGCGGTGTATGTGCCTATCGACATCTCGGAATCGGCGCTGAAGATTGCCGGCGCCACGCTGGCGGTCGAATTCCCGTGGCTCAACATCCAGGCAGTGGTCGGCGATTTCGACCGGCCGTTGATGCTGCCGGCGTTCAACGGCAAGCGCGGCAGAAAGCTCGTCTACTTTCCTGGATCGACGATCGGCAACCTGACGCCGGAACAGGCGCTGTCGTTCCTGCACATGACGCGCGGGCTGGTCGGGCCCGACGGGGCGATGCTGGTGGGCGTGGACCTGAAAAAGGACGCCAATGAACTGCATGCCGCATACAACGACGCGCAAGGCGTGACCGCCGCGTTCAACCTCAACCTGCTGCATCGCATCAACCGCGAGCTGCGCGGCGATTTCGATGTATCAAGGTTCTCGCATTACGCGTTCTACAACGCACACGCAAGCCGCATAGAGATGCATCTGGTGAGCCTGGTTCAGCAGACCGTGAACGTCGGCCGCTATCGTTTTTCTTTCGACGCCGGCGAGTCGATTCACACAGAGAATTCCTGCAAGTATTCGGTCGGCGAGTTCCGTGTGCTGGCTGCAGAAGCGGGGTTCATCGGGCGCGAAGTCTGGCTCGACTCGAAAGGCCTGTTCAGCCTGCACGGCCTGGTTGCGGCTTAACTATCGTACTGGCAAATCTTGCTCTTGACTCGAATCGAGGGCGGAAACCCAGTGCCAATTCAGTAATTTGCGCGTTAATGTCAAAAGCTCTTCGAGCTGCTGGCAGATAAAGACCAATGTAGTCCATCCTGCACGATGATCGCTGTGATTGGGGGCCCTAAGGGTGCGCATCACGTCCGAAACTGTTTCACATCCACGAGGCGTAGAGGAGCACAGTCATAACGCGGCGGCTGCTCCGCACGACGCGAAATACTCAGCAGCCGGAAAAGGTGGCCGTGACCCGATGCGCTATGTATTGAGCCGTATTTGCGAAGGGAAAGTTGGAAATCGGCTAATGCGTTAAGTATGTTGAACCTGCGCAATGACTTGATGATGTCTCCTCATTGGAACACCGTTTGAGCTCACGCAAAGATCTGGAAACCCGAATCGCCCAAAGGCTAGTAACCCTAACGCCTGAGGACACGCAGCGATTGGCCGAGGACTATGCTCGCCTTCGCTTTCCCGATCGCTTTCCACACTTCGATTTCCGGGCCCTGAGTCCTGAAGGCAAGTCGCGTGCTGGATGGCCCGACGCCTATGTTGTCCTTTCCGGTCGGATGGATGGAGTTGAGGCGACGACCGACAAGAGCAAATCCAAGATCTGGAGGCATCTCGAGGATGACATAACCAAGGCTCGCGATCGGACTCCGAAGCTGTCTGGGTTCGTCTTTGTCTCCGGCCAACCGGCGATTCAACCGGACGCCGACGAATTGAACAAGTGGCGACAACGGTTTGCGGACGAAGCCGGGCTGGAGTTGGAATGTGTCGATTTGGTGTTCGGCGGCCAGCTGGTGCAGGAACTAGCCCGCCCCGAATTCGCCCGAACCCGTGCCGAGATCTTGGGACTCACCGACCTGCCAGCTTGGTTTGAACTGGTCCGGCTGAGTGTACCGCCGGGCAGCCCGCAGGCCGAATTCATTCCCACGCCCGACGACTATGCGAGGGGGCGGGTTCACCGTCCACTGGATGCCGACCGCGTCCTCGGCCATCTGGACAAGGAGGGCAGGGCTCTCGTGCGAGGGGTCGGTGCTTCGGGAAAGACGGTGCTGGCCTGGTTACTGGCTTTGGATACTGCCCGCGCAGGTTTGCCGGCCTACTACCTGGACTTAGCGCAGCTCGGCGAACAGGTCGTCGAAGCCGGCAACGGCCTTGAGGACGACATGGTCCGCTTCGCCCATCCTCGTGCGCTGTTTATTCTTGACAACATTCATCTCGACGAGCGATTGGCCAAACGACTGGCGGTGGCATGGGAGGGACTGGTCATTTCGCAGCGCCCACGACTTCTGCTTGTGGGGAGGGAGCTGTACACCGGGCGCGGCAGCCCGATCGCCGGACTCGACATCCCCACAGTGCCACTGAGGGCGCGCCAAGCTGAGGTAAGGGGTGTCTATCGGCGCTTGGTCTGGCGTAAGACCGGCTTGGCTACCATCGCGGAACCGCCACCCGAGGTTTTGGACCGCTGGGTCATGACCTTCGGTGGCGACCCGACATCCCCGGTAACCACGACCGACTTGATCGCCTTCAGCGCCGCCGTACTTAAGCGCCTGCCGAATCTCGTAAACCAAATTTGGACCCTGACTGAGAATGACGCCATCGACGAGATTCGCGAGGCTTATCTAAAAAAATTAGACGACAGAGAAACCCACAATTTGATGCGGCTGGCCGCAATGGCGGAATTGGATCTTTCCTTGCCCGAGGCGGCACTGGCAGACCATAGGGCGGGCTTCGATATTGCCAGTCGTCAACTGGGGCTAGTGTTCCTAGAACACGCCGGTGCTCGTGAGGAATATGTCCGATATCGTCTTGCCCACGCCGCCCTCGGCCGCCTGCTGCTGGCCGCCGCCTATGCGCCCGTTGACCTGGCGAACGAACAACGCGTGATCGCCCGTGCCCATCCCCCTACCGGCTTCGCTCTCGCAAATGCGCTTGCGGTGGCTGGCCTGCCTGGCCGAGCCCAGGCGATCCTGTCTATGCTGATGGAGGATCCGACACGGCTGCTAGAGCTTCCGAACCTGAATAGCTCGCTTAACGCGCTTCGTTTGGTTCAGCACCACGAGGCTGTTCCTCTGAGCGAAATCGGCCGCGTGTGGGGGGATAGCAATAACCGCCCCCGTCTCGTCGAGCGCGCTCTGGTCACGCCGCTGGACCAGCTCCAGTCCTTCTTGGCCTATGCAAACAATACAAAGGAGCTGAATACAGTCTTCGACACGCTGACCGCCGAACTCTCAAAGCAGCAAAATCGGGGCCGCCTCACCGAACGCGCCCTGCTTGCGTATCTTGGAGACCTCCAGTCTTTCCTAGCCTATGCGGAGAAAACCAAGAAGCTGAAAACAGTTTTCGACACTCTAGCCATTGAACTCGGAAAGAATCAATACCGGGAGCGCCTCGTCGAGCGCGCCCTGCTTACGTCGTTGGGAGACCTCCAGTCTTTCCTAGCCTATGCCGAGAAAACCAAGAAGCTGAAAGCGGTCTTTGACACCCAAACCGCAGAACTGCGAAAGGACCAATACTGGGGACGCCTTGTCGAGCGGTTTATCAGTGCTCCGCTTGGCCAACTCGCAAACATCCTGTCAGCCGATTCTGCCAAGGATCTCTGGAGCGCCGTTCTTGTAGACGTGGACTTGGAGGAATGGGAACGAAACCGCTTGTTGGGCAACGAGGCTGATATGAGTGCATTCGTTAAGTTCCAACAACTCGCGTCCGCGAAGGGACGGCCTGAATTGGCCGCAGCGCCGGCTCTCACGCTGCTTCGCAGCGCTGATCCGAAACAATGGCATCATGAAGTCATTGGTCTTCACCATCTGTCTCATGTCCTTCGATGCGCCACGAAGCGTACGGACGAGGAAACTCGCCGCTTCTTGGAGCGGATCGTTACAGCCGACTGGATTGAACACCAAGTGCAATCGGGAGCAAGAACGGGCGGTTTAGCCGGCAGTTTGCTAGCGTTGAGCATCAGCCTCCCGCCCGAATCGAGAATGCCTTTTCTGCGCTCCAGCCTTCGAGAGCGTGTCATCAAGGAACTGAGGACCACCCCCTCTGGGGAATTCGTCGCATGGTCCCTGACTTTGTCCCTGCTCGGCGCGGCGGCAGCTCTTGGGCTACGGCTTGACTCCGTCGAAGCGCGTTGGCCTCGTGACGAAGATCTCGCGGCGATCCTCGAACTGCGAATATCACGTGCAGAGCAGACCACAATAGCCCCTCTCCAAGTTCAACTTTGGCTCGGGCTGCGGGAGATGGAGCGGCTGCGGGACGATGCCGTTTCGGTACCTTTAAAACAGGGCGACGCAATCCTGACGTTGTGGCGCGCCACTCATGATCGCGCGGTAGCCCAATCCCCGCCCGTGTATCTCCGCGAAGCCAACGCCGGAATGATTGCTTGGCTAGAGCGCTGCGAGGCGAATGGGTGGCGCTTGATTCAATGACGACGGCAGAGGTTTGTCTGGTTTTAGCGCTAAATGGCGGATGTCCCGCGGCGGCATGCGTGCGTCAGCTCTGCAACAGCCCAATGGGCGCTCCCGATCTCCTGCAGACGCGCGCATTGCGCCATTGAGTGCGCCGTACGTCGCGCGCTGATGTCCCCGCGCATGAGTTTCCCTACTAGGGACGCAACGGAGTATTCGGGGTTGGCCAATTCCATGAGGTAACGCCATGTTTCCGCCCGACATGAGGTATGGTGATCTAGGTTGTCACATTGGACTCCCGCGCGGCGCGTCAATCTGTGTCGACTTGCATTCAATTTGTGAAGCAGACCGGCCTATGTCTTAAAGGGCGCAGTGATTGAAGAGAGTGTTGCGTTGCGTGAAACACTGTATCAGCACTCCTCGCCGCGTAGGGCTGGTTTGCCGGCCAACATCGGTCGAACAAGATGAACTATGGCATACTGTACACACGTACAGTACTGCGCGCTGTGGTGTGCCTTGCGCGTCCTCTGCATGAAATCCATACTGCCGTCTCTCAAGGGGCGGGGGAGGAGACGTGGACGAGAAGACCTATCAGGTAGCGGTCCAGTCGGACTTCATTCAGAAGCTCGGTCATGTGGCGCCGGCCACCGGGCTTGCCGAGTTGATTTGGAACTCACTCGACGCGGATGCGACGCAGGTCGAAGTCGCCCTCGATGAGGCTGTTTTCGGTCAGGAACGCGTGATCGTCAGAGACAACGGAACGGGCTTCAAGCACGAAGACGCGCCAACCCTATTCAGAAGTCTGGGCAACTCATGGAAGCTGTCGAAGCGGATCACTCAGCGAGATGGGCGCTTTCTTCACGGAGCGGAGGGGCAAGGTCGATTCAAGGCACTTGCGCTCGGACGAGTCGTGACGTGGCACATAGTCCGCTCCTTAAATAACAGGTTTGAGGAATTCGATGTGTGGATGGCGGGGGATGAACCCTCGATCGTCCATGTGTCCGACGTGAAGCTGTCGCCATCCGCGAAGCCAGGTGTCACGGTGACGGTGTCCGAGCTGTCCAAGAGTTTCACCCTCTTGAAGGGGCAGACCATCGCGCAGGGGCTATGCGAGACGTTCTCCTCGTACTTGCGCAACTACCCTAACCTGCGTATCTCGCTTCCGAACGGCGTCCTCGACCCGGCAGCGGTTATCAATACGACGAAGCAGATCGAGCTGCCTCCGGTCCGCTACGAGGATCAGCAATACAAAGCGACCTTGGAGCTTGTGGCATGGAAAGCTACGACCGAGCGATTCCTGTACTTCTGCGATGAACGAGGACTGTCTTTTGGCCGTACCCAGCTCCGTATCCACTCGCCCGGCTTGAATGTCTCCGCTCACCTGAAGTCCAGCTTGGTGTCGAAGTTGTCTCAAGAGGGTGTCCTCGGGTTGGAGGCAATGCACCCGGCGCTAACGGAGACATTGGAACGAGTCGGCGAGGAAGTGAAAACCTTCCACCGAGAGCGCCTAGCCCAAGAGGCGCAGGCGGTCGTCGAAGAGTGGAAGGAGTCGGACGTCTATCCCTACCGAGGAGATCCGACCACCCCGGTCGAGCGCATCGAGCGGCAAGTATTCGACATTGTGGCTTCACGAGTGAACCAGCACCTGCCGGACTTCATGCCGTCCAGCAAGAAGTCAAAGCAGTTCCAGTTACGATTGTTGCGGCAGGCGGTGGAGAAGAGTCCGGAAGACCTCCGACGCATTCTCTCGCAAGTCATCGATCTTCCGCTGACGCAACGGAAGGAACTTGCGGACCTTCTGGACTATGTATCCTTGAGTGGCATCATCTCCGCGGCGAAGCTCGTAGCGGAACGGCTCCAGTTTCTGGCGGGTCTCGAGAAGCTCATTTTCGACCGAGAAGAGAAGAAGCTCCTGAAGGAGCGCAAGCAGTTACATCGAATGCTTGCACCGCAGACGTGGCTCTTTGGGGAACAGTTCGCGTTGAGCGTTGACGACCAATCGCTCACGGAAGTCTTGCGCAAGCACCTTGAAGGGAGCGATCTCGGGGACGTGGATCTTGCGACGCCGGTGTTGAGGGCTGACGGTAAACGAGGAATCGTTGACCTTATGTTGAGCCGTCAAATACCTCGAGGACGACCGGAAGAACGTGAGCATCTGGTGGTGGAACTGAAGAGGCCGAAGGTAATCGTCAAGTCCAAGGAATTGACGCAGGTGGAGGAATACGCGCTTGCCGTAGCTAAGGACGAGCGGTTCCGTGCGGTCTCTGCCAGATGGGATTTTTGGCTCCTGACGAATGAGTATGACGATCTCGTGAAAGCCAAAGCCACACAGGCGAATCGCCCTGCTGGGCTAGTGATAGACAACGACGAACTGCGACTGCGGGTCTGGGTGAAGACATGGGGCCAGTTGTTGGAGGAGAATCGTGCGCGGCTCCAATTTATGCAGGAGCGGCTTGGCTATCAACCGGATTACGAAGATGCGTTGCAGCGGCTCAAGCTGCGGTACGCCGAGTTGTTCGCGAAAATAGAAGATGGTGAGGTTACCGAGGAGGCGGCCAATTCAGAAGACGAGCAGGCCGCGCAATAAAGGCTGTTCGGTAAGGCCTTCCGCCCTCTTGGCCATTGCTTTTCTCGTTGCTCGTCGTGCCATTGACCGAGCATTGCGCTCGGGTCGGTGATGATTCGGAAGTTCACTGCTTGCTCGTGATCCGCGTCGCCAACGTGGATCAGAGCGAATATGGGGCCCGTATTGGCGAACGTTATTCGCGGTATAGATTCCACGAATCATCGCCTTGGTTTTGGCCGCCGTGTTCCGCCGTTTCAGCGACCCCTTTACGGTATGCGATCAACAGACCGCGTCCTTCCGCCTCCGGGTGAGTCGGGTACACGGAGTGGTACCGCGGTGTCTATGTACGTGGTGCGCGGCTTTGTCGAGATGCGCGATGCGCTTATAGCGCACCAAGCGCTCGCCAAGCGCCTGGATCTCCGCCTGCGCGGGGACGACGTCATCGGGTGTCCATCCCCGCGCCGGGCACGTGCCCGATCGCGTTGGAAATCTTGTCCGCCGCGGCCTTGACCAGCGATCCCCACTGCGGCTTCATCCGGTCTGCAGGGGTCGACAGCGACAGCGCGGCGATCAGGCGGCCGCCATCGTCGCGGATCGCGGCCGCCACGCAGCGCACGCCGAGTTCGGCCTCTTCGTCGTCGGTGGCCCAGCCCTGGCGCTGGATGCGCTCCAGGTCGCGCTCGAGCAGCGTGACGCTGGCGAGCGAATTCTTCGTGTGCGGCGCGAGGTCGGTGCGCTTCGCATACTCGCGCAGCTTCGCGGACCCTTCCTCGAGCAGGAACAGCTTGCCCGCCGCGGTGATGTGCAGCGCCGCGCGCGCACCCACCACGTGCACCACGCGCATCGCCGAGCGGCCCGACGAGGTGCGCTCGACGTACACGATCTCGTCGTCGCGGCGCACCGACAGGTTCACCGTTTCGCCGGTCTGCGCGTGCAGCTCGCGCATTCCGGGGAGCGCCAGCTCGCGCACGCCGATGCGCGATTTCACCAGGTTGCCGAGTTCCAGCAAGCGCATGCCGAGGCGGTAACTGCCTGGCTCAACGCGATCGACGACCCGGTCGGTGGCCATCGCGTTGAGGATGCGGTGCGCGGTCGACGGGTGCAGCCCGCTGATCTGCGATATCTGTTTGAGTCCGAGCGGCTCGGGGTGCTCGGCAAGCAGGTCGAGCAGCTTCATCATGCGCGCGATGACCTGGATCGGATTTTTGGGTTCCTGCATGGAAGCGCGCATTCTATCCCACGATGTGAAATGCGGCGAGGAGGCCGCATGCTATTCTTCCCGCTGATTCAAAAAGAAAATTCTTTCCATGCGCGTTGGATTGCTGGTCACTTGCCTGGTAGACCTGATGCGGCCGCGCATCGGCTTTGCGGCGCTCGAGCTGCTCGAGGCCGCCGGTTTCGAGGTGGTGGCCCCCGCCACGCAGACCTGCTGCGGGCAGCCCGGCTGGAACTCGGGAGATCGCGCCTCGGCGCGTGCGCTTGCGGAGAAACTGATCGGGGAGTTCGAAAGCTTCGATTACGTGGTGGCGCCTTCGGGGTCATGCTCCGGCATGGTGAAGACGCACTACAACGACCTGTTTCCGGGCGAAGGCGCTTGGCTCGAGCGCGCCGAGAGGCTTGCCGCGCGCACCTGGGAACTGACCGATTTCCTGGTCAACGTTGCAAAGCTCGATAAACTGCCGAGCCGGTTTACCGGCAGCGTCACCTATCATGATTCCTGCTCGGGCCTGCGCGAGATGGGCGTCAAGCAGCAGCCGCGAACGTTGCTTTCGAAACTGCCCGGCGTGGAGCTGAAGGAAATGAAGGACTGCGAAGTGTGCTGCGGCTTCGGCGGCACGTTCTCGGTCAAGTTCGGCGAGGTATCCGCCGCGATGGCCGACGCGAAGTGCGCCCACATCGCCGCCTCGGGCGCCGAGGCGGTGGTGCTCGGCGACCTTGGCTGCATGCTGAACATCGAGGGGCGGCTGCGCCGGCGCGGCGACGGCGCCACGCGCGTGCTGCATATCGCCGAAGTGCTGACCTACGAGAAATAGCGGTGCAGATCCAGTCGATGCACTTCAGGCAGCGCGCCGGCCGCGCGCTGGCGGACGTGAAGCTGCAGAGCGTGATGAAGCGCTTCGGCTCGGGTTTCGCCGACAAGCGCGCCCAGGCGCGCGCCGCCTTCGGCGTCGAGCTGTTCGAGCGGCTGCGCGACGAGGGCGCCAGGATCCGCGACCGCGCGATCGAGAACCTCGACGTATGGCTGCTGCACTTCGAGGCGGAGGCCGAGCGCCGCGGCGCCACCGTGCTGTGGGCGAAAGACAGCGCCGAGGCGTGCGAGCACGTGCTGCGCATCTGCCGCGAACACGGCCTGAAAAAGGCGATCAAGTCGAAGTCAATGGTATCGGAGGAGGCCGGCCTGAACGACGCGCTCGAGGCAAACGGCGTGCAACCGGTCGAGACCGACCTCGGCGAATACATCATCCAGCTCGCCAGGGAAGCGCCTTCGCACATCATCGCGCCGGCGATCCACAAGGACAAGGAGCAGGTCTCGGACCTGTTCGCCGAGCATCACCGCAAGCCGCGGCTCACCGACATCAACGAGCTGACGCGCGAGGCGCGTCTGATGCTGCGCGAGCATTTCCTCAGCGCGGACCTCGGCATCTCGGGCGGAAATTTTCTGATTGCGGAGACCGGATCGGTCGCCATCGTCACCAACGAGGGCAACGGACGCATGACCACCACCATGCCCAAGGTGCATATCGCCGTCACCGGCATCGAGAAGGTGATCCCGACGCTGGAAGACCTGTCGCTGCTGAACCGGCTGCTGCCGCGCTCGGCCACGGGCCAGGCGATCGAGAATTATTTTTCCATTCTCACCGGCCCGCGCGGCGCGAACGACCGCGACGGGCCCGCGCACATGTATTTCGTGCTGGTCGACGGCGGCCGCACGAATTTCCTCGGCGGCGACATGCAGGAGATGCTGCGCTGCATCCGCTGCGGCGCATGCATGAATCACTGCCCGGTGTACCAGACGGTGGGCGGGCACGCCTACGGCTGGGTGTACCCCGGTCCGATGGGCTCGGTGCTGACGCCGATGTTCAACGGCCTGGAGAACGCGCTCGACCTGCCGCAGGCGGCGACGCTGTGCGGTGCATGCCACGTGGCCTGCCCGGTGAAGATCCCGTTGCCGGAGCTGCTCCGCAAACTGCGTGAAAAGCAGGTCGAGCAACGCCTGCGGCCATGGGCCGAGCGCGCGGGGATCCGCCTCTGGGCGTTCGCCGCGATGCATCCATGGCTGTACGCGCTCGGAACGAAGATCGCGGTGCGCGTGCTGCGGATGCTGAGCAGTTCCACCGGCGTGATCCACAAGCTCCCGTTCGATCCGGGCTGGACGCTCGGGCGCGATTTTCCCGCGCCCGAGCGCAAGACGTTCCGCGAGCTCTACGCGGAACAACGATCGGAACAGGGGAACCTGGGTTCCCCCGTTACCCCCTCCTAGCTATTCCGCCGCCTGAGTGCGCGCAGCGCAAAGCGCGCCGGATCCACCGCGTCGGCGAGTGCGCCCTCCAACGGCAGCGGCTCGCCCTCCAGGATGCTCGCCAGCAGTTCGGCGCCGAGCCCAGCCCAGAGGATGCCGCGCGAGCCGTAGGCGGTGGCCGCATAGAGCCCTTCAATGCGCGGTATCGCTCCGAGCGGCAAGGGTTTGACGAGCGCGGTGTCATCCGCGAGCGCGCCGATCACCGGCAGCCGGTCGCGCGCTACCGCGCGAAACCCGACGCGGCCCTCGAGTTTCTCCGGGTCGAGCCCGGCCGATGATCCTGGCACGATGCGCTCCAGCCGCTCGAGGTTCCCGGCGTGGCTTGCCGCGCGCGGCGCCGGATCCTCGTCTTCGAGGTCAAAACTCGCGCCGGCCACCGCCATGCCCGCAACCGGCGGGATGAGGTAGCCGCCGCGCAGCACCACCGCGCGCAGTTGCGCGAAATGCTCGCCTGGAATATGGGTGGCCTGGCCGCGCACGCGGCGCAAGCTCAGATGGCGTTGCGGCACCAGCGCGAGTGCATCGGCTGCGTTCGCCAGCACCACCACCGGCGCGCGCGCGAGCTCGGCTCCGCGCCTGTCGCGCGCAAGCCATGCTCCATCGTGCGGCTCGAGTGTCGCGACTTCGCAGTTGAACCGCGCATCGAGCCGCTCGCCGCACTTTGCAAGCAGCGCGTTCACCAGGCGCGGCGGCCGGACCCAGCCCGCGTGCGCAAACCACACCCCGCCCGCGGCGAGCGCCACGCCCGCCGCGCTCGAGGCCTGCGCGCGATCGAGCCAGCGGGCGTATTCGGGCGGATAGCCGAGCTCCCGGATGGCGGCGCGCTGCGCAAGCGATTCGTCCTCGTCGCGCGCGAGCTGCAGCGCTCCGCAACGCGCCCATTCCGGCGCAAAGCCCGCTTGTTCCAACAGCCGCCCGTGCCCGAGCCACCAGGTGAAGGCCGCGCGCGTCAGGCGCGAATGCAGGTTGTCATCGGGCGACACCAGCGGATGGACCACGCCCGCGTGATTGCCCGAGGTCTCCAGCGCGGGCGCTGCGCGGCGCTCGAGCAGCGTGATGTCCCAGTCGCGCGCGGCGAGCCTCTCGCACACCGCGCCTCCGGCGAGCCCCGCGCCGATCACCAGCGCGCGCCGATGCGGCGCCGCCTTGCGCGCCTGCGGACGCAACAGCGCGAGGCGCGCGCAGGTCATCTCTCGCTTGGTTGCGTAGCCGCCGCGTTTCTCCACCGCAAAGCCTGCCGCTTCGAGCGCGCCGCGCACCGCGGCCGATGCGCTCCAGGTGGCCGCGGTAGCGCCGGGCGCGGCGAGGCGTGCGATCGCGCGCATCGTCTCGCGCGACCACATCGCCGGGTTGCCGGCCGGCGTGAAGCCGTCGAGATAAATTGCGTCGGCGGCCATGCGCAGTTCCCGCAGCGCGTCGCCGACATCGGCAAAGACGACAGTGAGCACCACGGCGCCGCGCCCGGATTCCATCCCGGATTCCATCCCGAATTCCATCCCGAATTCCATCCCGAATTCCATCCTATGGCAGCCCGGTACCAGCAGCGGCCAGGATGCGCGCAACCGGGCCGATAGCGGCGCGAGCTCGGTGTAGGGCGCGTGCAGAACCGCGAGGTCCTGCGAGGAAAACGGATGCGCCTCGATCGACACGAAGTGCAGTCGCGCGCAATGCTGCAGATCGTCGCGCCAGGCCTGCCAGGTGGCGAGGAAACTCAGGCCCAGCCCGAAGCCTGTCTCGAGAACCACGAAACGTTCGCGCCCCGCCCAGCGCGCCGGCAGCCCGTTGCCGCCGAGGAACACGTGGCGCGCCTGGCCCAGTCCGCCGGCTGCGCTGTGATAGACGTCGCCGTAGGCCTCGGAGTACGGCGTGCCGTCCGTGGCGAAGGCAAGACGGGCGGACGAGAGCGGCACGGGCATCGCGCCGCAGTATAGCCTCGCGATCAGCCGTAAAATGGGACTCGCGGAGGATATCGCCATGAACAAGCCCGTCGAACTGCGTCTGGAAACCGTTCCGCTGTGGATCAACGGCAAGCCGGTTGCGCCGGCCACGCCGCGCATGGGCGACGTTTTCAATCCGGCCACCGGGCAGGTCGCTCGCCGCGTTCCGTTCGCGGGCGCCGATCTGATCGACGCCGCCGTGAAGGCCGCGACCGCCGCGCTGCCCGCGTGGCGCGATACCCCGCCGCTCAGGCGCGCGCGGATCATGCAGAAATTCCTCGCGCTGATGCAGGCTCACCAATCCGAACTCGCAAGGCTCGCGAGCCAGGAACACGGCAAGACGCTGCCCGACGCGATGGGCTCGGTACAACGCGGGATCGAGGTGATCGAGTTCGCGTGCGGCATCGCGCAGTTGCTGAAGGGCGAGTTCTCGGAAAACGTCGGCTCGCAGGTCGACACCCACAGCGTGCGCCAGCCCGTCGGCGTGTGCGCCGGCATCACGCCGTTCAATTTCCCGGTGATGGTGCCGCTGTGGATGTTCCCGGTGGCGATCGCATGCGGCAACACCTTCGTGCTGAAGCCCTCCGAGAAAGTGCCCTCGGCTTCGATCCGGATGGCCGGGTTATTCAGGGAGGCGGGGCTGCCCGACGGCGTGTTCAACGTGGTGCACGGCGACAAGGAGGCGGTGGACGCGATCCTCGCGCATCCCGGCATCCACGCGGTCAGCTTCGTCGGCTCGACGCCGGTCGCGAAGTACATCTACGAGACCTGCGCGCGCAACGGCAAACGCGTGCAGGCGCTCGGCGGCGCCAAGAACCACGCGGTGGTGCTGCCGGACGCGGACCTCGAATTCACCGCCGACGCGTTGATCGGCGCGGCGTACGGCTCTGCGGGCGAACGCTGCATGGCGATCTCGGCGGTGGTGGCCGTCGGCGCTGCCGCCGACCCGCTGGTCGCGCTGCTGAAGAAGAAGGCGCAGGCGATCAAGATCGGCCCGGGCGACGCAAGCGGCGTGGACATGGGCCCGCTGATTACGCAACAGCACCGCGACAAGGTCGCGGGCTACGTCGATGCCGGCGAAAAGGACGGCGCGACGCTGGTGCTCGACGGGCGCGGCCTCAAGGTGAAAGGCTGCGACGCGGGGTTCTTCCTCGGCACCAGCCTGTTCGACCGCGTGACGCCGGAGATGAAGATCTACCGCGACGAGATCTTCGGCCCGGTGCTGATCGTGCTGCGCGTGAACACGCTCGAGGAAGCGATCGCGCTGGTGAACCGCAACCCCTATGCCAACGGCACCGCGATTTTCACCGAGTCCGGCGGCGCGGCGCGGCGCTTCGAGAACGAGATCCAGGTCGGCATGGTCGGGGTGAACGTGCCGATCCCGGTGCCGGTCGCGTTCTACTCATTCGGCGGCTGGAAGAATTCCCTGTTCGGCGACCTGCACGTGCACGGCGTCGAAGGCGTGAAGTTCTATACCCGCACCAAGGTGATCACGAAGCGCTGGCCACACCAGGACACGCCGTCTGCCCCAGGATTCAACATGCCGACGCTCGGCTAGGCGCTCCGAGCCGGCCAGATGAAGATCGCCGGCTGGTCGATCCATTTCTACCGCCTGCCCTACGCGCGCGAGGTGGTGTGGGCGAACGCCGTCGAGCGATCGGGCACGTTTGCGCTGCTGAGACTCACCGCCGACTCGGGCGAGGTCGGCATTGCCGAGGGCACTCTCAAGGACACCTGGTCCGGCGTTTCGCCCCGATCCCTGGCAGCGAGCCTCGAAGATATATTGCTTCCGAGGGTCATGAAGATCGATGTGTCCGATGAAGCCGCGGTTGCCGGGTCGATTGCCGGAATTCCCGACAACCGCCTCGCCAAAGGCCTGATCGAGACGGCCTGCTGGACGCTGCGCGCCGCGGCGGCCGGCAAGCCGCTGTGGCGGATGTGGGGCGGGCAGCCGCGCGTGGAACTCAGCTGGACGGTCACGCGCCAGGCGCCGAAGCTGATGGCGCACGAGTCCGCCGATGTCTGCGCGCGCTACGGCTTTCGCACGCTCAAGGTCAAGGGCGGGCAGGGCCTCGAGACCGACCTGCAGGCACTCGCCGAGATCCGCTCGGCGGTCGGCGCGGGCGTGGAGCTCTACGTGGATGCCAACAGCGCGTACCCGCGCGCGCAGGCCGCGGCATACGTGGCGGCGCTCGCCGACGCGGGCGTGACCATTGCGGAGGATCCCTGTGCGCTGCAGCCCGACGCCGCATTCGCTGCGCTGCAGGCGGGGAGCCCGATCCCGATCCTGGTCGATCGCAGTTGTGCCTGCAGCGAAGACGCAGCGCTGTACCTCGAGCGCGGCGCGCAGGCGCTTTCCACCAAGCCGGGCCGCGTCGGATTGACGCAGACCCGCGCCATCGCCACGCTTGCCGCGGGGCGCAAAGCAAAAACCACAGTCGGCATCTATGCCGAAAGCCTGCTCGGAACGCTGATCAACCTGCAACAGCCGGGCACGCTTGCGGCCGAACAGACGTTCTTCCTCGCCATGACCGAGCAGGTCGCCGCCGTCGAGCTTCCGATCCGCGGCGGTTGCGTCGAACTGCCCGGCACGCCGGACTATGCATCCCTGGTGGACTGGGATGCGGTCAGGCGCTGCGCGCTCGACTACAATATCTAGTATTTCGGCTCCCGAACCCCTACTAGATACATGGCAAAGCAGGTCTACGACGCATCTTCGATCCAGGCCCTGAAGGGCCTCGAGCCGGTCCGGCGCATGCCGGGCATGTACACGCACACGGTCCACCCGCTGCACGTGGTGCAGGAGGTGATCGACAACGCGATCGACGAGGCGCTCGCCGGCTACGGCAAGGCCATCACCGTCACGCTGCACAAGGACGGCTCGGTCGAGGTCGAGGACGAAGGCCGCGGCATCCCGGTGGACATGCACCCGGTGGAGAAAAAGCCCGCGGTCGAAGTGGCGTTCACGATGCTGCACGCCGGCGGCAAGTTCGACAATTCGAGCGACGCCGTGTACCACATCTCCGGCGGCCTGCACGGCGTGGGCGTCGCGGTCACCAACGCGTTGTCCAGGCGGCTCGAAGTCACGGTGTACCGCAACGGCCAGGCGCACAGCATGGCCTTCGAGGGCGGCGAGCCCGCGCAGAAGCTGAAAAGCGTGAAATCGAACAACGCGAAACGCACCGGCACCACGGTGCGCTGCTGGCCCGATGCGAAGTACTTCGACAGCCCGAACATCCCGCTGGCGGAACTCGAGCACGTGATCCGCTCGAAGGCCTACCTGCTGCCCGGCCTGACGATGGTGCTGAAGCAGGAAGGCCGGGACGTGAAATCCTGGCGCTTCGAACGCGGCATGCAGCAGTACTTCGAGTTCATGCTGCAGGGACGCGAACTGGTCGCTCCGCTGTGGACCGGCGAGCGCCACTTCGACGAAAAGCAGGCCGCCGAGCTGGGCGAGGTGATGGCCGGCGAGGGCGCCGCCTGGGCGGTGGGCTGGCTCACCGAAGGCGAGGTGTTCGCCGATTCGCACGTCAACCTGATCCCGACGCGCTCGGGCGGCACCCACGAGGCGGGTTTCCGCAACGGCATCTTCGAGGCGCTGCGCGCGTTCATGGAGACCCGCAGCCTCACGCCCAAGGGCATCAAGCTGATCGCCGATGACATCTGGGGGCGCGCCTGCTTCACGCTCTCGGCGCGGGTCGTGCGCACGCAGTTCCATGGCCAGACGAAGGAAAAGCTGACGACCCGGCATGCCACCAAGCTGCTCGAGTTGTGCACGCGCGACGCGTTCGAGCTTTGGCTCAACCAGCACCCCGACGAAGGCAAGAAGATCGTCGAGCTGGCGCTCGAGCAGGCGAACAACCGGCTTGCCAAGGGCAAGAAGTTCGAGCGCAAGAAATCCTCCGGCTTCGCGACGCTGCCGGGCAAGCTGGTCGACAGCGCCACCGACGACACCTCCAGGAACGAGCTGTTCCTGGTCGAGGGCGATTCCGCGGGCGGCAGCGCCAAGGAAGCGCGCGACAAGGAAACGCAGGCGCTGCTGCCGCTGCGCGGCAAGGTGCTGAACACCATGTCGAAGGATTCGCGCACGGTGCTCGCCAACAAGGAGCTGCAGGCGATCGCCACCGCGATCGGCGTCGATCCGCACGGCGCAGCCGATGCCGCGGACCTCTCCGGCCTGCGTTACGGCAAGGTGATCGTGATGACCGACGCCGACGTCGACGGCGGCCACATCCAGGCGCTGCTGCTGACGTTCTTTTTCATGCACGCGCCGAAACTGGTGGAAGCCGGGCACATCTACGTCGCGCAGCCGCCGCTCTACAAGGTGGAAGTGCCCGCGCAAGGCAAGGGCCGCAATCCGTCCGGCGGTGCGCGGCGCGTGTACTGCCTGGACGACGACGAACTCGACCAAGCGCTCGAGGTGCTCAAGAAGGAGAAGGTGCGCGAAGGCTCGTGGGAGATTTCGCGCTTCAAGGGCCTGGGCGAGATGAGCCCCGAGCAGCTGTGGGAAACCACCATGAACCCCGATACGCGCCGGTTGATCCGGATGAAGCTCGACCCGGCGCAGATCGAGAAGGTGCGCGGGATCTTCGAACTGCTGATGGACGCGGGCGAAGCCGAAGGCCGGCGCAACTGGATGCGCGAACACTGGAAGAGCGTCGAAGCGGACGTGTAGTCGGCCCGCGAACGGGAGATGCGAATGGCGACGAGGAAAAAGCGCAAGCCGATTCCCAAACCCTTCTGGGAACGCGGCTACAACGGGCATGTCTACTGGCTCGGCAAGACCAAGCTCGGCAAGGTGACGCTGATCAAGCACGGCGGCTATGAATGGGGGGCGGCGGGCCGCACCGGGCGCGCCGAATCGCTGCCGAAAGCGAAATCCGCGGTGGAACTGGCGGTGGTGATGGCCGACCGGCAACTGCCGCTATTCAAGGATTGACCAATGGACGACAGAACGCTGGATCTTTTCTCCGCTGTCGATGACGGCGGCGAAGACGCCGCACCGATCGAGCGCCACGCCTCGCAGGCCTACCTCGGCTACGCGGTCTCGACGGTCAAGGCGCGCGCGCTGCCGGAGATCGCCGACGGCCTCAAACCGGTGCAGCGCCGCATCCTCTACGCGATGGGCGACAACGCCCGGGGAAATACTGCGGCGGGCTTCACCAAGTGCGCGCGCTATGTGGGCGAGGTGCTCGGCAAGTACCACCCGCACGGCGATTCCTCGACCTACGAGGCGATGGTGCACCTCGCGCAGCCGTTCTCGATGCGCTATCCGCTGATCGATGGCCAGGGCAACTTCGGCAGCCGCGACGGCGACGGGGCCGCGGCCTACCGTTACACCGAGGCCAGGCTCTCGCGCTACGCCGAGCTGATGCTCGCCGAGATCGGCGAGGGCACGGTCCAGTTCATCAAGAACTACGACGGCAAGTTCGACGAGCCGCAACTGCTGCCCGCGCGCTTGCCGTTCGGCCTGCTGAACGGCTCGTTCGGCATTCCGGTGGGATTTTCCACGCGCATTCCGTCGCACAACCTGAAGGAAGTCGCTGCGGCCGCGGCGCTCGTCATCCGCAATCCGAAAGCGAAGCTGGAAGACATCCTGGCGAAGCTTCCCGGCCCGGACTTCCCCGGCGGCGGGCAGGTCATCTCCAGTGCCGAAGAAATCCGCCAGGTCTACGCGACCGGCCGCGGCCCGATCGCGATGCGCGCGCGCTGGTCCGTCGAGCCGCTCGCGCGCGGCCAGTGGCGGATCGTCGTCAGCGAGCTGCCGCACGGCGTGTCCTGCCGGCAGGTGCTGGAGGAAATCGAGGCGCTTGCCAACCCCCGCCCGGCCGCGGGCAGGAAGGAAATCACGCAGGAGCAGAAGCGCATCAAGCAGTTCATCGTCGACTTGGTCGAATTAGTGCGCGACGAGTCCGACCGCAAGTCGAAGCTGCGCCTGGTGATCGAGCCGCGCAGCTCGCGCCAGGACGCCGACGAGTTGATGAAGGCTTTGCTCGTGCACACGTCGCTCGAGACGCGCTACGCGGTCAACATGACCTGGCTGGGACTGGACGGCCTGCCCGAGACCAAGGGCATCGCCGAAATCCTGCGCGAGTGGGGCGAGTTCCGCGTGCAGACGGTCAGGCGGCGCACGAATTTCCGGCTGGCCAGATGCACCGAGCGGCTGCACATCGTGCTCGGCCGGTTGCTCGCCTACGTCAAGATCGACGAAATCATCAAGCTGATCCGCGCCTGCGAGGACCAGGCCGACGCGAGGGCGAAGCTGCAGGCGAAGTACCGTTTCAGCGAGCGCCAGGCCGAGGACATCGTCAACCTGCGCCTCGGGCAGTTGACCAGGCTCGATGGCGTGAAGCTGAACGACGATCGCAAGGCGCTCGAAGCCGAGAGGAAGCGCCTCAAGGCCATCCTCGACGACGAGAAGGAACTCAGCAAGCTCGTGATCCAGGAACTCGCCGAGGATGCAAAGAAGTACGGCGACGAGCGCCGTACGCTGATCCGGCCGGATGAGCGCACGCAGATCGAGCGCACGGTGCTCGAAGAGCCGCTCACCGTGATCCTGTCGGCGAAGGGCTGGATCCGCGCGCGGAGCGGCCACGGCGTCGACCTCGCCACCGTGAATTTCAAGGACGGCGACGGCCCGCTGCAGGCGCTCGAATGCAAGACCACCGACGCGGTGGTGTTCCTTTCGGGCAAGGGCCGCAGCTACACGGTCGAGGCGGCGAACCTGCCGTCGGGGCGCGGCGACGGCCAGCCGGTCAATGCCATCGTCAATTCCGAGGGCGACGAGATCGTCTGGATGGGGCAGGGCGACCCGCAGCAACTGCTGCTGATGCACCATTCGGGCGGCAACGGCTTTTTGTGCCGCCTGGGCGACCTGGTGACCAAGACCAGGGTGGGCAAGGATTTCATGACCGTGCCCGAGGGCGCGAAGCTGGCCGCGCCGCCGCTCGCGGGCAACGGCGAGCCGGACAGGAAGGCGATGGTTGCGGCGCTCTCGTCGGATGCACGCCTGCTGGTGTTTTCCATCGACGACGTGCCGCTGCGTCCCAATGGCGGCGTGGGCGTGCAGCTGATCGCGCTGCCGGACAAGGTTGCGCTCGTCGCGGCGGCCGTGACCGATGGCAAGTCGCTGGCGGTGTCGGGCGTGAAGCGCAGCAAGCGCAGCGTGGTGACGCTGGACGCGAAGGCGCTCAAGGACTACGAGGGCAAGCGCGCGCAGCGCGGGCGCGTGTGCGACGTGGGGTTCAGGCCGGACCGGCTCGGAGGTTGATCCCGCAACGACCGGACAGATTGTTCTCCAATATGCTACATTAGTAGCAATGCCGAGAACAAACCCCGGCGATCTTCTGTTTGGCAACTACCGGCGCCAGGTGCTCGGATTCCTGCTGCCGCGTCCGGACGAAAACTTTCACGTCCGGGAGATCGCGCGTCTCACCGGCGTGCCTGCCGGATCCTTGCATCGCGAGTTGCGCCAACTCGAGCAGGCGGGTCTGCTGCGCCGGACCGAGCAGGGAAACCAGGTGAGGTATGGCGCCGACGCGCGATCGCCGGTCTACCACGAACTCGCCGGGCTTCTGCGCAAGACCGCGGAGGTACCGTTGGCGGTACACAGCACGCAGGCGGAGTACGCCGTGCGCGGCGCTACATTGCAAGTGCCCAGACAGCGGCTCGCCGGGATCTGCCGGCGCTATGGGGTGAAGAAGCTCTCGCTGTTCGGTTCAGCGGCACGCGGCCAACTGCGGGCCGACAGCGACGTCGACCTGCTGGTGGAATTCGCGCCGAAATCAACGACCACGCTGTTCGATTTGCCGCGCATGCAGGACGAGCTGTCCGCGCTGTTCGGCAACCGCCGCGTCGACATCGCCACGCCGGAGATCCTCAAGAATCCGTTTCGGCGAAAGTCGATTCTTCCCGATTTGAAGGTTCTGTATGAGGTCTGACAACCTCAAGCCCGGTATTGCCCCCGCGGCGATCCTCGCGGCGGCCGCGCTCGCGCTGTTTGCCGAGCCGTACCTGCCGCCCACGCTCTCGGGCCTGAAGACGCTGGGGCCCTACCTGGCGCTGCTGCTCGGCGCCGCGGTGGCGTACTTGTTCAACCGCGGACGCGCGTTCATTGCGCTGATTTCGCTCCTCATCGCCTACGCGGGCTACGAGTTCGCGCTGGGGGTTTCGGGTTTCGCCGCGCGCGCCGTCTACACCGCTCTGGTGGTGCTGGTGCCCGCCAACATCCTCGCCGCGCTCGCGTTTCCCGAGCGCGGCGTGCACCACTTCTACAATCATCGCTGGATGCTGCTCGGCGTGGCGGAGGCGGTACTGGTGGCCTGGATCGCCGCCGCGGGCGCGAGCGGCGTCTCGGGCACGGCGTGGCACGCGCTGCTCGACAACGCGCTGTTGCGGTCTCCGCCCACGCCCTTGGCGGGGCGCATGCTGTTCGCCGCTGCGTTCATCGCCGCGGTTGCGCGTGCGTGGCCGAAGCCGGGCGAAACCGCCAGCGCGCTCGACGCGGCCATGGCCGGCATGCTGATCGCACTGTTCATCGCCTGCGAATGGTCGCGCACGCCGAACGTTTTCGGCGCATTCATCGCGGCGGCGGGGGCGATCCTGCTGGTGGCGCTGCTCCAGGAATCGCACCGCATGGCGTTCCGCGACGAACTCACCGGGCTGCCCAGCCGGCGCGCGCTGCAGGAGCGCATGGCGGGCCTGGGTCCCGCATATGCCATCGCGATGGCCGACGTGGACCATTTCAAGAAATTCAACGATGCGCACGGCCACGATACCGGCGACCAGGTGCTGAAGCTGGTCACCGCGCGCCTCGCGACGGTCGAAGGCGGCGGCATCGCGTATCGCTATGGCGGGGAAGAGTTCACGGTGCTGTTTCCCGACAGCAGCATCGAGCAGGCCCTGCCGCACCTTGAGGCGATCCGCGCATCCATCGAGGGCTACCGGATGGCGATGCGCGGCGGAGATCGACCGAAGGACATGGAGGAAGGCAGCAAGCGCCGCGCGCGCAGGGAAATCGACGCAACGCTCTCGGTGACGGTTTCCATCGGCGTGGCCGAGCCTGGAGACGAACTCACTCCCGCGCAGGTGCTCAGGGCCGCCGACGAAGCGCTGTACCGTGCGAAGAAGGGCGGCAGGAACCGCGTCAGCCGGTGAGCGGCACGGATTTCGACGTCGTCGTGCTGGGCGCGGGCGCGGCCGGCATGATGTGCGCGGCGGTGGCCGGGCGGCGTGACCGTCGCGTGCTGCTGGTGGAGCACGCGACGAAGCTCGGCGAAAAGATCCGCATTTCCGGCGGCGGGCGCTGCAATTTCACGAATCTGCATTGCGCGCCGCAGGCGTTCGTCTCGCGCAATCCGGACTTCTGCCGCTCGGTGCTCGCCGGCTACACGGCGCGCGACTTCATCGCGCTGGTCGAGCGCCACGGCATCGCTTACCACGAGAAGACGCTTGGCCAGCTGTTCTGCGACGGGAAGGCCGAGCAGATCATCGACATGCTGCGGCACGAATGCGATGCGGCCGGCGTGTGCTGGGCGATGCCGGCGGCGATCGAACGCGTCGCGCGCAACGCGGGCGTCGGGTTCGACGTCGCGACCTCGCAAGGCGCGTTCCGCTGCGCATCGCTGGTGGTGGCGACCGGCGGACTGTCGATCCCGAAAATCGGCGCGACGCCGTTGGGCTACCGCATCGCGGAACAGTTCGGCTTGCCGGTGGTGGCGCCCAAGCCGGCGCTGGTGCCGCTCGCGGCATCGCCCGAGTGGCTGGCGCAGTTCGGCGCTCTCTCGGGCGCATCGTTCGAGACCGTCGCCTCGTGCGCCGGGCAGGCTTTTCGCGAATCCGCGCTGATCACCCACCGCGGCCTGTCCGGGCCCGCCATCCTGCAGACCTCGACCTACTGGCAGTTCGCGGGCGGACGCGGCGCGGTGGAGCTCGATCTGCTGCCCGGGCGCGATGCGAGCGCGTGGCTGGCGATGCACCGTCGCAATAAATCGACGCTGGGGATGCTGCTCGCGGAGTTCCTGCCGCGGCGATTCGCACACAGCTTCGCCATGGCGCACGGCTGGACGCAGCCGCTCGCCGGCTTGGCGAACGCCGCGATCGAGACCATCGCGCAGACGCTCAAATGCTGGCACATCCGGCCCTCGGGCACGCTCGGTTTCGAGAAAGCGGAAGTCACGCTTGGCGGCGTGGATACGGACGCGCTCTCGCAGCAGAGCATGCAGGCGCGGGCGGTGCCGGGCCTGCACTTCATCGGCGAAGTGGTGGATGTGACGGGTTGGCTCGGGGGTTACAACTTCCAGTGGGCGTGGTCTTCGGGTTACGCAGCGGGCATGGCGGCGTAGCGATGCCGATCGTCGCCAGCAATTCGGGCGCCGCGTTTTCTCCCTGCGGCCGCTGGCGCACCCTGCTATGGCGCCGCTGGGACGCGGACCGGCCCGCGGCGAATTTCCTGATGCTCAATCCGAGCACCGCGGACGAGCAGAAGCTCGATCCGACCTGCGCGCGGGCGCGCGACTACGCCGAACGCTGGGGCTATGGCGCGCTCATCGTCACCAACGTGTTCGCCTGGCGCGCGACCGATCCGGATGAGATGAAGGCCGCCGCGGATCCGGTCGGCGCGGGCAACGACCGCGCCATCGTGCGCGCCGCGCGCGAAGCTCGCCTGGTGGTGTGCGCCTGGGGAAACCACGGCGCGCACCGCGATCGTGCATCCAGGGTTGTCGCGTTGCTGCGCAGGGCGGGTGTGGAGGTTCACGCGTTGCGCGTAAACGGCAGCGGTCAGCCGGCGCATCCGCTGTATCTTCCCGGTATGCTGTTGCCCACGCTGTGGACCCAGGCCAGGGAGATCCCATGAAAGCCGACACCATCCTCGAAACCATCGGCAACACCCCGCACATCCGCATGCAGCGCCTGTTCGGCTCCACGCACGAGGTGTGGATCAAGTCCGAGCGCGCCAATCCCGGCGGCTCGATCAAGGATCGCATCGCGCTGTCGATGGTCGAGGACGCGGAAACGAGCGGCCGGCTGAAACCCGGCGGCACCATCATCGAGCCGACCTCGGGCAACACCGGCATCGGCCTTGCCATGGTGGCCGCGGTGAAGGGCTACAAGATCATCCTGGTGATGCCCGACAGCATGTCGGTCGAGCGCCGGCGCCTGATGCTCGCCTACGGCGCGAAATTTGAACTCACACCGCGTGCGCTCGGAATGAACGGCTCGATCGCGCGCGCGCAGGAGCTGGTGGCGCAAACCCCCGTTGCGTGGATGCCGCAGCAGTTCGAGAACCCCTCCAACATCGAGGTGCATGCGCGCACCACGGCGCAGGAAATCCTCGCGGATTTCTCGATGGGGCTGGATGTGCTGATCACCGGCGTGGGCACCGGCGGGCACATCACCGGCTGCGCCCGGGTGCTCAAAAAAGCCTGGCCGAAACTGAAGGTGTACGCGGTCGAGCCTGCCGCCTCGCCGGTGATCTCCGGCGGCAAGCACACGCCGCACCCGATCCAGGGCATCGGCGCAGGCTTCATCCCGGCCAACCTGGATGTCGGCATTCTCGACGGCGTGATCCTCGTCGAGGCCGACGCCGCCAAGGAGATGGCGCGGCGCGCGGCGCGCGAGGAGGGCATGCTGGTGGGCATCTCCTCGGGCGCGACGCTGGCGGCGATCGCGCAGAAGCTGCCCGAGATCGAACAGGGCGACAGCGTGCTCGGCTTCAACTACGACACCGGCGAGCGCTATCTTTCGGTCGAAGGGTTCCTGCCGGCGGAGTAACGGGGAGGCCACATGCAACTGCTGGTCGCGGGGCTGGTGATTTTTCTCGGCATCCACCTGGTGCCCGCGCTGCCCGCGCTGCGGGCATCGGTGATGAAGGGTTCGGGCGAAGCCCGCTACAAGGGCGTGTTCTCGCTCCTGTCTGCCGCCGGCCTGGTGCTGATCGTCTGGGGCTACGCCATTGCGCCGCGCGGGCCGCAGTGGCTGTTGCCCTCGGAACTCGCGAGGCAAGCCGCGCCGTTCGTGGTGACGCTGAGCCTGATCCTGCTCGCGGCTGCGAACATGCGCACCCACATCCGCCGCGCGCTCAGGCACCCGATGCTGATCGGCGTCGGGCTGTGGTCGGCGACGCACCTGCTCGCCAACGGCCACGCCAAGGCGACACTGCTGTTCGGCGCGTTCCTCGCGTATGCCGCGATCGACCTCGCGTCAGCGGCGGCGCGCGGCGCGCGCAAGGACTTCCAGCCCAAAGCGCTGCACGACGCCATCGCGGTCGGTTCAGGTCTTGTGCTCGGGCTGCTGGTGATGGCCTTCCACCGGCAGATATTCGGCATTCCGGTCGTGCGTTGGGGTTTTTGAACCAGGAGACAAGCATGCCCCGCAGCATCCTCGACGAAGCTCAGATCCATCCGGCCATCCGCGAGAAAATCGCCACCCACCACGCCGACGTGGTGCGCGAGGTGCGCGATGCCCTCGCCGCGAACGACATCGTCGTGGTCGGCATGAAGCAGAATCCGTTTCCGAAAAAAGCGCGCAAGCTGCTCGATGCCGCCGGCCGTGCCTACAAGTACCTCGAGTACGGCAGCTACCTCGGCGGCTGGCGCCACCGCAACGCGCTCAAGATGTGGACCGGCTGGCCGACCTTACCGATGGTGTTCGTCAAGGGCGTGCTGGTCGGCGGCGCGGACGACCTCGAGCGGCTGATCAAGAGCGGCGAACTGGCGCGCGCCAAATGAGCCTTCCCGCGCCGGCGCCGCGCCGCCACCTGCACACGCGCACCATCTCCTGCGAAGGCTACGAGCGCGACGACGGCCTGTTCGACATCGAGGCGCGCATCGTCGACACCAAGACCTACGAGGTCGAGGAGCCCTACCGGGGCTTGCGCAAACCGGGCGAGCACGTGCACGACATGCAGGTGCGGCTGACCCTGGATCGCGGCATGGTGGTGCGCGATGTCGAGGTGGCGACGAACCACGCGCCGTACGACCCGTGCTTCAGCGTCGCGTCCGCCTACAAGGGCCTGATCGGCGCGACGATCGGCCTGGGCTGGCGGCGCGCGGTGCAGAACGCGGTCGGCGGCACCAAGGGGTGCACGCACCTGAGGGAGCTGCTGATGCCGGCGGCGACGGTGGCGTTCCAGACCATCGGCAGCTGGCCGAAGGCGGGCAAGGTCGCCACTGAAGCCGAGCCCGATGGCGAAGCGCGCAAGCCGTATTTCCTCGACGGCTGCAAGGCCTGGGCCTCGGACGGCGAGGTGGTGGAGCGGCTGTTTCCGCTGCACTACCGCGGGCCGTCGCGCGGATGATTCAGAGCATTCCCAGCCTGCGGAAGCACAGGAACAATTCGCGGCAGGCCCAGGCATCCGTGGCCGCGTAATTGATCTGCGCTGCGGACAGGCGCGGCGCCGCCCAGTTCGACGTGCGGTTGCCTTTGGGGATGCGGAACCCGAGAAAAATCCCGGCGAGGTTGCGCAAACCCGTCTGGCGCAGGCCGTGGCAATGCGCGACGTGACCGGCGTCGAGAATGGAAGCCTCCACCAGCGGGAACACCAGCTTGAGTTGGCGCAGGTCGTGTGCCAGCGACACACCGACCTTGACGATCCGCGGTTCGGCCACGAACTCGGCGACCATCGCGGAAAAATCCAGCCGCTGCAACTGGAACAGGTACACCGCGCGCGCGGTGGCCACCTGGACCAGGCAGGGCAGATGGCTCTCACCTTTCCTGAACGCGGGCCGCGTCTCGGTATCGAAGCCGACCACGCTTTCTTCGCGGATGTCCGCCAACGCGCGCTCGGCGTGCTCCGGCGTGGCGACCAGATGCACTTCGCCCTCGTAGCGCCGGATCGGCAGGCCCGCCATTTCCTCCCGGGAAATCGTGCGAAGGAATTCGCCCGGCAACGCAGGTGCGCCGGCTCGTTTCATCGCGGTGGTCAGTTGAAATGCAGTCCGCCGTTCACCGGCACCGTCTGGCCGGTCATGTAGGCGTTGGCGATCACCATCAGCACGGCCGACGCCACCTCCTCGCCCGTGCCGAGGCGGCCGACCGGAATGCGCGCCGCATTGGCGATGCGGTGCGGCGCGATCATCTCGGTCGCGATCAGCGAGGGTGCGACCGCGTTGACGGTGATTCCGTCCTTCACCAGCCGCGCGGCGTACCCGCGCGTCAGCCCCTCCATCCCGGCCTTGGACGCGTTGTAGTGGGTGCCGACCACGCCGGCGCCGCGTGCCGCGCCCGAGGAGATGTTGACGATGCGCCCCCAGCGGCGCGCGCGCATGCCGGGCCAGACCGCCTGCGTGCAGAGGAAGGCGGATTTCAGGTTCACCGCGATGGTGCGGTCGAAATCGGCCTCGGTCAGTTCCTCGAGGCTGCGGCTGAGCGCCACCCCCGCATTGTTGACCAGCACGTCGATCGGGCCGAGCGCGGCCTCCGCGCTCGCGAGCATGCGCGCCACGGCCGCGCCCTCGGAGACATCGGCCCCGAGCGCCGCGCTGCGGCGCCCGAGGCTGCGGATCGCGGCGGCGACGGCCTCCGCTTCGGCCGAGCGCTCGCGATAGTTCACCGCCACGTCGGCGCCGGCCTCGGCCAGCGCCAGCGCGATCGCCTTGCCGATGCCTCGCGAGGCGCCGGTCACCAGCGCGACACGGCCGGAGAGATCCGGAACGATCGACATCGCGCAAGTCTACTGCGCCGCGCGCTCGCGAGGCCAATCTGCGAATCGATTGACCTCGGTTAACAACGCGGCATTTCCGGGCTTGACGCGCAAGCCCGGAGTGATAAGTTGGTGGCGAGCTTGCAAGGGTGGGCTGTGATGCGGGATTCCTGGCAACCGTCAGGGTACCGCGCCCGGTGCCGCTGCAATAGCAGGTCAGCAAGGTCAAGCGCGGAAAGTTTCCGCGTAGACGATAGCGCCGACATGGCGCAGCCCGGTGGATCCGGGCACAAGGCCCCGCCTGCGGCGGGGCCTTTCATTTGTGCAAGCCCTCCTCGAAATGATCTGCGGGCAAGCGTTAAGATTCGTCCATGCCACTGCTACTGCAACCGCTCGAACTGCGCGGCCTGCGCCTGCGCAACCGCTGCGTGATCTCCCCGATGTGCCAGTACTCCGCGAGCGACGGGTTCGCCAACGACTGGCACCTGGTGCACCTCGGCAAGTTCGCGCAGGGCGGGGCGGCGGTGGTGTTCGCCGAGGCGGCCGCAGTCGAGAAAATCGGCCGCATCACGCACGGCGACCTCGGCATCTGGTCCGACGAGCACTTGCCGGGCCTGCGCCGCATCGCCGGATTCCTGAAGGCGAACGGCGCCGCGCCCGCGATCCAGCTCGCGCACGCGGGCCGCAAGGCGAGCATGCAGCGCCCGTGGTTCGGCAACGGGCCGCTCGATGCGGCCGACCGCGCGCGCGGCGACGAGCCCTGGCAGATCGTCGCGCCGAGCCCGATCGGGCTGGACGAGGGCTGGCTGGTGCCGCACCAGCTCTCGCTCGCCGACATCGACGCGATGAAGGCGGCCTGGAAGATCGCCGCCGGGCGCGCGCTCGCCGCGGGCTTCGAGATCGTCGAGATGCACTCGGCGCACGGCTACCTCGCGCACGAATTCCTCTCGCCGCTGACGAACAAGCGCACCGACGCCTACGGCGGCAGCTTCGAGAACCGCACGCGCTTCACGCTCGAGATCGCTGAAACCATCCGCTCGGTGTGGCCCGAAGACAAGCCGGTGTTCGTGCGCCTGTCTTGCGTCGACGGCATCGAGGGCGGCTGGACCATCGAGGATACGGTCGCACTCGCCGTGCAGCTCAAGGTCCGCGGCGTCGACGTGATCGACTGCTCCTCGGGCGGCCTGATGGGCTCGGCGACGGCGGTGCGCGTCAAGCGCGGGCGGGGATTTCAGGTGCCGTTTGCCGAGCGGGTGCGAAAGGACGCCGGCGTGAAGACCATGGCGGTCGGGCTGATCCTCGACGGAGCGCAGGCCGAACGCATCCTGCGGGCGGGACAGGCCGACCTGGTCGCGATCGGGCGCGAGGCGCTCTACGACCCGAACTGGCTGCTGCACGCCGCAGCCGCGCTCGGCGCCGAGGGCGGTTTCGAATCCTGGCCGGTGCAATACGGCTGGTGGCTCGACAAGCGCCGGCAGTCGATGTCGCGCTGATCCGGGTCGCGCAATGATCCGTTCCGCCTTTTTCTCCGCCGCCACGATCCTGTTCGCAGCGTTCCTCGCTTCGAACGCGTTCGCGCAGGCGCCGCACACGCACCAGCACAGCTTCGCCGACGCCGACAAATGGAAGGAGGTGTTCGACGACCCGGCGCGCGACGAATGGCAGAAGCCGCACCAGGTGATCGATGCGCTCGCGCTGCCGAGCACCGCAAGCGTTGCGGACATCGGCGCGGGCACCGGGTATTTCGCGGTGCGCCTCGCGCACATGGTCTCCAAGGGCCGCGTCTACGCGGTCGACACCGAGCCCGGGATGGTCAAGCACCTCGCGGCGCGCGCGAAGGAAGCCGGGCTTGCCAACCTGCAGGCGGTGGCCGGCGGCGCGGACGACCCGCGCCTGCCCGCGAAGATCGACCTCGCGCTGCTGGTCGATGTCTATCACCACATCGACGCGCGCGGGAAGTACTTCGCGAAACTGCGCTCGTCGCTCAAGCCCGGCGGCCGCGTCGCGATCATCGACTTCAATGCCGCGTCGCCGGTCGGCCCGCCGCCCTCCGAACGCCTCGCGCCGGAGGCCGTCAAGGCCGAAATGAAGGCCGCCGGCTAGGCGCTCGCCGCGGAGCACGCGTTCCTGCCCAACCAGTACTTCCTCGTCTTCGAGCCGGCGGCGCGCTGAGCGGCTGGACGCGCTGAAGGATACTGCGGCAGTCACCGGCCCTGTCCTAGCGCACGGTGATCGTCAGGTTGAAATCCCCGCGCAGCAGGCTGATCGCGAAACCGCGCTGCGCGCCCTGCAGCGCCGCCTGGAACTCGGGCAGGGTCTGCACGCGCCGGCCGTTGATCGCATACACGATGTCACCGGGCCGGAAGCCCGTCTGGAAGGCGCGGCTGTCTGGCTCCACGGCGACGACCAGCAGCGCGCCGCCGCGCAGCCGCTGGTAGAGCGGGCTGCCGCGCTCGATCTCCATCAGCTTCATGCCCGGCAACTGCGGCACGCCTCGAGCTTCGCCGCTGCCGGCCACTTCCTGCGGTGCGGCGATGCGCACGCGCAGCACGCTCTGCGCGCCGCCGCGGTTGATCCGCATCTCGACCTCCTCGCCGACCGGCGTCAGTCCCAGCCGCGCGCGCAATTCGGCTGCACCGTGGATGGCGCGGCCGTTGAGCGCCACCACCACGTCATGTTGCCGCAGGCCCGCTTTTTCCGCGGGCGAGCCCGCGCGCACGACCGCGATCATCGCGCCCTCCAGCGTCGCGATCCCCAGCTTCTTCGCCAGCTCCGCGGTCAGGTCCGCCGATTCGAAGCCGAGCCAGCCGCGCCGCACTTCGCCGTAGCGCACGATCTGGCCCATCACCGCGCGCACCATGTTGGACGGCACGGCGAAGCCGATGCCGACGTTGCCGCCGGACGGGCCGATGATCGCGGAATTGATGCCGACCAGTTCGCCGCGCATGTTGACCAGCGCGCCGCCCGAGTTGCCCGGGTTGATCGACGCGTCGGTCTGGATGAAATCCTCGTAGCCTTCGACCGACAGGCCGCTGCGGCCGAGCGCACTGACGATGCCGGAGGTCACGGTCTGGCCGATGCCGAACGGATTGCCGATCGCGATCACGAAATCGCCGACCTGGAGCTGGTCGGAATCGCCGAGCTTGAGCGCGGTCAGGTTCTGCGCCGGGATCTGCAATACCGCGACGTCGGTGCCTGGATCGGTGCCTACGAGCTTCGCTGCAAACTGGCGCCGGTCCTTCAGCGTGACGATGGCCTGCTCGGCGTCCTTGATGACGTGATGGTTGGTGAGCACATAGCCGCGCGCGGCATCGACGATGACGCCCGAACCGGCGGCCTGCTCCTCGCGCCGCGGCCGGTCGGGCAGGTCGAAGAACCTGCGGAAGAACGGGTCGCGGAACAGCGGGTTGTCTTCGAGCGGCGAGCGGGTGACGACCGAGATGTTGACCACCGCGGGCGTGACTTCGTTGACCAGCGGCGCGAGCGTCGGCATTCCGCGGCTGTCGGTTTGCGGCTGGGCGGCCGCAACCGGAACCGCCGCGGCCGTGGAGAACAGCGCGATGGCGAATATGAGTCGCGCACACTGCGATCGACTGGAAATCACGTTCGTGTTCCTTGCGGATGACGGGACGCGCCTGATTTCAATAATCAGAACGAGCGCAGCCCGTCGCTGCACACGCCGTGCTTTATGTGCATTGGAATGCGCATACTTTATGGGCATCAATTGACCCGTGCAATGCCCCAGTACCGCTAGGCCTTCGTCGCTTTCTCCGCGAACACGCAGTACTCGCAATCCTCACCCGGCGGCGGAGGTTCGGGTGCATCGAGCGTGTCCCGGATCTCCAGCAACACCGGCTCCACCCACGCGTCATCGCCGTCGTACGGGATCATCTTCACCCGGAATTCCAGGCGATTGTCGAACGCATCCAGGTCGCGCCTGCCGTTGCAGTAGACGAACCAGCCGCGCTTCGCCACCGTGAGTCCCTGCCGGCGCAGCAGCCACTGGTAGAACTCCATCTGCCGCTTGTAGCCGTCCTGCCAATCGGCATCGAGCGTGACCTCGGCAGCCTTCGAGGTGGCCTTGTAGTCCGCGACGATCAATTCGCCCGTGCCGAGGTCGCGCCACAGGTCGTCGATCGCACCGAAGAGCTCGAATCCCGACGGCTCGTGCACCGTGCGCACGCCCGTGAAGTTGGCGCGCCAGGTCTCGAGCTGCGGATGGGCATGGGGCACGGCATTCAGCCCGGCCGCGCTCATGAACGGATGCGGCTCGCCCCTGCGGCGGAACGCGTCGAACTCTTTCTTGAGCAGCGCGTCCACGGCGGAGTTCAGGTTGAACGGAAACCCCGCCGGGCGCGCGATCCCGAGGCGCCGGTCGAGGTAGAAGCAGCGCGGGCACTCCATGAAGAGGGCGACCTTCGAGCGGCTGAGCGCGAAGGGTTTGTCCGAGGCCGGGTTGAAGAGTTTTTTCGCCACGGGGTTAGCTTAACCGCTTGGCAGGCTCATGCCCCGAGCCACCCGCCTGCGCATACTGGCCTCCCCAACGGATCAACAAGGGGTGATGCGGAATGCACCAGTACCAGCCGTACCTTCGAGATGGATCCGGAGGCGCGAGCCGCGAGGTGCTGCGCAGATGCCTGTGCGGCGAATTCGTTCCGCTGATGGGCGCGGCCCTGCATGCCGAGCACGAGGACGTGTTGTCGCGGGCGGCGCTGGTCGGGAAAAGCCCGCTTCCAGCAACGGAGCGTGAACAGCTTTTCGACGCATACCTCTCGGTTTGCAGCTGGACGCGGGTTTATTATCTCTGGCGTCCGAACGTCAGGGACGAGGCCGACAATCACTTGATCGAACTCGCGGTGGCGGGCGGGGCGGAGGCGCTCGTGACACGCAACATCCGCGACTTCAGAAGCATGGAATTGCGTTTCGGGAACCCGAAAATCCTGCGGCCAGAGGACATCATCAAGGAGTCATGACATGGGAACGCTGACCATTCGGGTTCCGGACGCGACGCATGAGCGCCTGAAGCAGCTCGCCAAGGCGAAGAGCGTGAGTGTCAACAAGCTGATCGAGGAACTGTCGGTTGCGGCGCTCGCCGAGTTCGACGCCGAGACCCGCTTCAGGATCCGCGCCGCTCGCGGCAAGCCCGCGGTCGGGCTCAAGCTGCTCGACAAGCTCGACCGCAGCGCCGCCCGGGCGCGAAGCGCGCGGTGAGTCGCGCGGCCTGACCTGGGCCGCTGCTTGGCCTGGAGCGCAGCTTTCATGGCGAGCTCGACGAGATCCTGCCGCTCATCCCGGAGTTCGACCCGGCGCCCTTCGGCGCATTCCTCGATGACATCGTGCGGCGGGCGAACTCCGGGCAGGGGCTGGGTGCGGTGCCGGTAGGCGTCGTCTCCAAGCGCTACTGCCTCGTGCCGCACATTGACGTCGCGCAGTCCGTGCGCAGCGCGCTCGCCGCGAGCGGCGTGCACCCTTCCTCGCCCCTGCGCATGCTGGTCGGCTGGTCCGGTTCGTGTTGCGCCAACGGCCTCGCCGTGGGCACCACGCAGAGCGAGCTGCGCCTGGTGCACCGCGAAGGCTCGATGTGCGGCGACGTCGGCGAGCTGCTGCGCGAGGGCATCGCGCTCGCGGGGCGCGAGCAGGCGGGCTTGCGCCTCTGGCTGTCCCTCCAGGTGCCGCTCGCGCGGTTCGTGAGCTTCGCGGATGACGAAGATCGCCGCCGCCTGGGGCGTGCGCGCGGCGGCGCGGTTCCTGCACATCGCCACCACCGGGTTTGATGCCGAGCCCGCCTACCCGTTCGAGCCCGGCCCGCCGCATGCCAAGACCATGACGGTTACGCGGCGCGTCGCCGGGAGTCCCGAGCGGGCGAGCAGTGCGTATGACGCCTGCCAGATCCTGGCGTGGATTGCGAAGGACCGGCGGGAGGCGCAGGAGCGGGTGGACTGGATGATGCAGATTCCGGGGTTGATGCAGTCGATGCTTGGGCGGGGGTGAGGGGGCAGGGGGTGCAGGCAGGTGGGAGTTAACACTCGTTTTCCGGGCGCTCGCTGAGGAACTGATCGGGGAGTCGAAAGGCGCCGAGTTGTTGCGTGTATCGCTCAACCAGTTCTCGGCGATGCGCAACCTCAAGCATGCCGCGCGTTCTCGCCTTCAGTGATGCAAACGTCCTGACCGACGTCGAGCGCGGCAGGAAAACTGCACAGAAATCAGGGTCAGAGTCGGATTTCTTCCCGCCGCCAGAATTCCTGCGGGCGGGATTCCGTTGGACCGCACCGAGCGCTTCTACCGAATCGACCAGCTGCTGCAGGGCGGTTGAGCGCGAAGGGACTGTCCGAGGCCGGGTCGAAGAGCTTTTTCGCCGTCCGTTCAGCTTACCGCGCCGGAAGACGCCCGTCCTCAGGGCAGGGAAGATGCTCCGTGGTACGCGGTAGAATGGAACCGTCCGCAGAGGGGCGCCATGAAACACGTCAAGATCATCATCGAAAAGCACGAAGACGGCTACGTAGCCTACCCGGTCGGAATCCGCGGCGTCGTGGTCGGCGAGGGAGATACGTACGAGGAAGCCTTGCGCGACGTGCAGTCGGCGCTCAAGTTTCACGTCGAATCGTTCGGCGCTCAGGCGCTCGACGGCGACGAAGGGCCGGTGCTGGAAGCGTTCGTCGCCGAGGCTCTCGTCTAGTTTCCGTGCAGAAGTTTCCGGTCGACGCGCCCAAGGCGAAGGTCCTGCGCGCGCTGAGGTCGCTGGGCTTTGAAATCGTCCGCGAGCGCGAGCACATCTCGATGCGCCGGACGAATCCCGATGGCTCGGTGACTCCACTGACCCTGCCGAATCACGCCACGATCAAGGGCTCGACGCTGCGGACAATCTGCCGCCAGGCGGATATCGGCCGCGAAGACTTCCTGACGGCATTCGATGATGCCTGACGTGCTGCCCGGTGCGAGGTGGCTCACGCCCGCCGGATGCTTGAGGAGAACCACATGGCAGCCGTGATCATCCGCCTCCCCGACGGCAAGCGCGAACGCCTGAAGGACCTGGCGCGCGCGCAAACAGAGCGTCACCGAGCTGTTCGACGAAATGGCCACCGTCCTGATTGCCGTATACGCCGCGGAAACACGCATTCGCGCCCGGGCGGCGCGCGGCGCGGGCAAGGTGAAGCGCGGGTTGCGCCTGCTGGCGAAGGCCGCGGGCGGGAAGCAGGGCAGGCTCGCCGGGAGGCGCATCCCATGAGCCACCCAGGTGGGAGAATGCTCACGTAGCAGGGCCGCAAGGCCCGTCGCCGATTTAAGCAACAACTTGCGGGCGACTCATCAAGTGCCGCTAAAGAGTTGGCAGGCTCCACGAACCCCCGGGGCCGGCCCAACGGCCTGCGAACGGGAGAAACAAGGAGTCCGCAGCATGCTCAGGCAACTGATCGAAGCGCCGGAAGGCGAGTGCGCCGGCCACTACGTCGAGCGCATCGAGGGCCTCTACGCGCATGCGCGCGAGACGCGCTCGACGCACGTGCTGGTGGACGTGATCGCGTGGTCGCTCGCGCGGCTCGAAGCCGAGCAGGCGAAGGCGTCCGGCCAGAGACCGCATTAGGAGGCGCAGCCATGACTCTCAGAACCGGAACCATCGCCATCACCCTGGCAAACCGCGATCCGCGCAACGCGGGGCGGCTGGTGCGCGTCGTTCGATATGTCGGCCCGATCGAGTGGGACGGGATCGAGGAGGGCTACGAGATCGAAACGCTCACCGGCGAGCCGTTTGCGACGGTCAAGTGCAGCGTGCGCGAGGGGCCGTTCCGGCTTGTCGAAGGGTTGCATCGGTGTGTCTGCGATCGGAGGTTTTTGCGGGTGTTGGTGGATCCGGAGGATCCGCTGGTGGCGGGGGATGAGGGGGTGGGGGCGGACTTGGGGCAGCGCTGGTCCGCCGATGCTGTTGCAGCATAGAACGTCAGCCGCCGATACAGATTCGAGCCCGGTCCGCCGCGTACCACGACCATTACGGTGACCCGGCGGGTCGGCGGGAGTCCTGAGCGGGCGGGGAGTGCGTATGACGCCTGTCGGATCCTGGCGTGGATTGCGAAAGCCCGGCGGGAGGCGCAAGAGCCGGTGGATTGGATGATGCAGATTCCGGGGTTGATGCAGCACGTCCGTGCGCAGGACGATAACGGGAATCTGTTGATATCCTTGCACGGCCGAGACGAAAGGAGTGCACGTGCGCAGGAGGAAGAAAAGCAGCGTCTTCGAAGATCTGGTCGACATCGTCGCTTTGATGCCGTGGTGGTTGGGCGTGGTGTTGGCAGTGTTGTCTTACTTCGGGCTTCATTACCTCGCGACGGCCGAGGTGCCACGCGTCATGCGCCCCAATGAACTTGGCGCAGTGGTGTACGCCAACCTTTGGAAGGTGCTCGCCACGTTTGGCCAGATTGTCGTGCCGGTATGTTGCCTGCTCGGTTCGGCGGTGTCCGTCATCAAGCGACGCCAGCGCATTCAGCTTTTCTCGAGTGTGGCGACTGGAAGATCCGTCGATGCTCTGGGAGCCATGACGTGGCAGGAGTTCGAGATGCTGGTTGGGGAGGCGTTTCGCCGTGAGGGCTTTTCTGTCGTGGAGACGGGCGGCGGGGGAGCGGACGGCGGGGTCGATCTAATACTGCGAAAGGATGGCGAGAAATCCTTGGTTCAATGCAAGCAGTGGCGTGCGTACAAGGTCAGCGTCACTGCGGTGCGGGAGCTGTATGGCGTAATGGCTGCGGAAGGAGCGGCGGGCGGTTACATGGTGACTTCCGGTGTGTTCACCGACGACGCGGTGGAATTCGCTCATGGAAGAAATATTGATCTGATTGATGGGCCACGATTGTTTGTGATGATTCGTCAGGCGCGCAGTACCGTAGGTTCAGAAATGAGTGCTACGGCGGTTGGTACGGCACCCATGGAGGCGGTGCCTACGTGCCCAAGATGCGGAGGGTCGATGGTTCGACGCACGGCTAGGCGAGGGGCTAACGCCGGGAGCGAGTTTTGGGGGTGTTCTCGGTTTCCGTCTTGCACGGCGACGCGCCCGTCGGAGTGACGGTTCGCCCGGTCCGTGCGGATGGCAGCCCAGTTCGTGCGCCGGCACCAGCGCCGACCCCGAGCGTACCTACCGGCGATCGGGAGGGAGACGATGGCTCCAAGGAAGTTTGACCGCCAATAACGAGGCGCCACCGGATTCGCCGCGCCGCCTTCGCCAACGCGCTCGTCTGTACGCGAACCTCACGGCTTCTTCGGCTGTCCGCAGATTGATATCGTATCCTAGACACTATGAGGTACTGGTGGGTCAATCAAAATCAGACCTACCGTCACGAGGTGACGGGCAACTATCTTTGGTCGCCGAAGCGCAATGCAAATGGTCACAGAAATCCTTTCTATGATTCCATGCGTGAGGTTGCCCCAGGTGATGTTGTGTTTTCGTTTGCGGAAACGTTGATCAAAGCGATCGGCATTGCGATTTCCCACGCGTACGAAGCGCCTAAGCCGCTGGAGTTTGGTCAAGCAGGGGCATATTGGGAGAAGATAGGCTGGCGCGCAGATGTTCGGTTTGCAGAGCTTCGCTTGCCTATCCGACCGTCCGAACATATGCAAGTGTTAAGGCCGAGATTGCCTGACCTCTACTCTCCGCTTCAAGCAGATGGCAACGGACTTCAAGGGGTATATTTGACTCGCTTGCCGGAGCCATTGGCTGGGGCGCTGGTGGACCTGTTGGGAGCGGAGGCCCGCGACGTAATTCGTGGGCATCGAGCCGCGGAAGAACTCCCGTTGCAACCGGCACTTGGTTTGGCTGAGTGGGAAGAGCATGAGATGAGCCGGCTGCGTGCGGACGCCAGCGTCCCCGAGACAACTCGGGAGGCGATTGTGCTTGCGCGTCGCGGGCAGGGGACATTCAAAAAGAACGTAATGAAGATCGAGCGTGTCTGCCGCATGACTGGAGTATCCAGAGAGGAACATTTGCGGGCTAGCCACTGCAAGCCGTGGCGCGACGCTACTAATGAAGAGCGGTTGGACGGTGAGAATGGTCTACTGCTAACCCCGAATGCGGATCATCTTTTCGACCGCGGGTTCATTGGTTTTGATGACAATGGAGACGTCCTGGTCTCACCTGTTGCGCACGTAGACTCGTTGACCCGCATGGGCCTCAACCCGGCGCGGCCAAAGAATGTGGGCCGTTTTTCCCAGGGTCAGCGCCGCTATCTTGAGTTTCATCGCGAGAGCGTGCTATTGCGTTCTCGATTCCTCGAAGACTTAGAGCGGTGAAGATTTGGATTGGTGTTACCGACAAGGACTGGTTCGAGTACCTCACGCGCCTACAGCCTGACGAGGTAAATTTTTGGCAGCCTAGCGGCTCTCGTAACTTTCGTGTGCTTGAGTCCGGGGAGCCATTTCTATTCAAGCTTCACAGCCCGAACAACTATATTGTCGGTGGTGGTTTCTTCGTCCGATACTCGCCACTTCCGACGTCCCTCGCATGGGATGCGTTTGAGCGCAAGAACGGCGTCTCTTCGCTTGATGAACTTCGCGCTCGCGTCCGAAAGTATCGAAGAAACGACGAATCAGTTGACCCCGTTATCGGCTGTAATGTCCTTGCGGAGCCCTTTTTCTTCTCGCGGAGTCAATGGATACCTGTTCCGAATAGTTGGTCTGGAAACATCGTTCAGGGGAAGAGTTACCAGACAACGTCGATGGAAGGGGAAGCTCTTTGGAATTCAGTACACCAGGCCATCACAATTGGTCACACAGCAATGGATTCTGGACAGGCGACGCAGGAACCTAATGAGCTACGCTTTGGTGCGGAGTACTTGACGCGCGGAAGGTTGGGACAAGGTGCGTTCCGCGTACTTGTGACCGATGCGTATCAGCGCCGCTGTGCAGTGACGGGCGAAAGGACCCTTCCCGTTCTTGAGGCTGCACATATCAAACCCTTTGCGTCTCGCGGCCCTCATCGCATTAACAACGGGATCCTGCTGCGGTCCGATTTGCACAAGCTTTTCGATCTCGGATACGTCACGGTAACTCCAGAGCTACATTTAGAAGTGAGTCCGCGTTTGCGCGCGGAGTGGCAAAACGGTCTGGTTTACTACGCGCACCACGGCAGAGAATTGGAGTTCTGTCCTGCGGACAAGTCTAGTTTCCCCGCAAAGGAGTATCTGCAATGGCACAACGAGAACGTCTTTAAGTCATGAGTGCTGCGGGAGCACCAAATCCTGAGAATTCACTGGATTCCCTCCGTGACATGCTTCGGCAATTCGTCGCAGAGCGAGACTGGGATCAGTTTCATACGCCTAAGAATTTAGCTATTGCGCTAAGCGTTGAGGCATCGGAGTTGCTAGAGCATTTTCAATGGGTAGGCGAGTCTGATTCGAGCACGTTGGCTGCTGAGAAGTTGCATAAGGTTCGCGAGGAACTAGCTGATGTGCTGATCTATTTGGTTCGCTTGGCAGACAAGCTTGGCGTCGATCTTCTTGAGGCTGCGTCCCAGAAGATCGCCACAAATGAGAAAAGATATCCTGCCGACAAAGTTCGCGGAAGCAGTAAGAAATATACAGATATCTAAGCGAAGTTAGTCTGCACTCTTTCAACACGTTCTGTGCTCGTGTGCTGCTCCTCCGAGATGAAGAACTAGTCCGACGCGCGGATGATTTCGCGTATATGGGGAAACTGGCACGAGCGCATGGTCCGTGCATCGTCCAATGATCTGGCGACATTTTTGTTCCCGCGGTCTCGCTCACCGCGCGAGCGTGCTTACTCGCCACTCAAGAGCTTCCGTCTTCGGCGAATAGGCTTTCGCTCTCGGCAGGATCAGATCCTTGCCCTCCAAATCGAGCAGGGGCCGGTTATCCGCAAGCCGATCATCCAACGTCTTCGACACGTGCCATTTGAGGTCCGGTCCCGGGGCGATGATGTGCTTGTCCATGGCCCAGTGGAAGGAAGGCGATAGTGCGATGCCGTTGCGTGGATCATCGTCATGCGAGTCGGCATACGGCACCAGATGGGCGGCCTCAACGAGGACGGTGCTGTCCGGAAGGATGATCCGCCAGCCGGACGCCACGCAGCGGTAGTCGTAAGCCTCGGTGACGATCCTTCGAAAAGCAGCGCTTCGCGCGGGATCGCTGGATAGCTCGACTCGTGTAGTTTGTTTGCCTTCGATTTGGTGCCTCAGGTCGATCTCGGCGTTGTCGATCCTTCGTTCTTCCTCGAAAAGCGCGTTAAATGGCTGTGCGAAGGATCCAAACCACGCCACGACGAGGTGCTGTCGGAGTTGCTCGCGTGTATTCGGTTCAAGAACCAGGCTATGGAGCAGCGGATCGAGCGAGGCGAAGGCAATGTTCTCTTCGATCATGCTCGCGGAACGCGCCGAGTCCAGGATCTCCAGCGCAACTTCACGCCCCGGCTTCGCCTGCAGGTGCCAGAAGCCGTCGCTGCGCAGGTGGAAGAAGGGAAACCAGGGATTCGGGTGGTCGTTCGGCCCCCGCACGATTTCGAAGAAGCGCGCGTATCGCTCGAGCAGCGGCGGCTCGAATCGGATCTGGTTTTGAACGAGCTTGCCGGCTTCCGCCAGGCCCAGCATCGCTAGCAGCATGCATGGCTTGTGCGGGCTCGCCATCCCGCCGGCCCGATTGACGTTCAGCCGTTCGAATGCCCGCAGGTATTCGGCAAGCGTCTGGGGAGGCGAGGGCGCGCGCGAACCGGCCATGGCAGCTCAGTAGTTGGCCTTGAGTGGAATCACATGCCTTCCCCAGCTTGTTTTCCTTGCGCCATTGTCGCTCATGCAAGTCCTTCGGTCTCGTACCGCCAGCCGAGGCGGGGAATGAGTGCGCGACCGTCGGCGCCACGATCCCTCCATATAATCCCGTCATGAAATCCATCCCCCAGTTCTGGGACGACACCATCGTCCCCACTCTCGTCGACTACATCCGCATCCCCGCCAAGTCCCCGCACTTCGACAAGGACTGGGCGAAGAACGGCCACATCGAGGCCGCGGTCACGCTGGCCGCGGACTGGTGCAGGAAGCACCCGGTCGAGGGCATGCAGTTGGAGATCGTGCGCCTGCCCAAGCGCACGCCAGTGCTCTTCATCGAAGTTCCCGCCACCAAGGGCGCGGAGAAATGCGGCACAGTGCTGCTCTACGGCCACCTGGACAAGCAGCCGGAGATGACTGGCTGGGCCGAGGGCACGGGGCCGTGGATCCCGGTGATCAAGGACGGCAAGCTCTACGGCCGCGGCGGGGCGGACGACGGCTACGCGGTGTTCGCGTCCATCGCGGCGCTCAAGGTCTTGCAGCAGGAGAAGAAGCCCCACGCCCGCACCGTGATCCTCATCGAGTGCTGCGAGGAAAGCGGCAGCGTGGACCTGCCGGCCTACCTGGAAGCGCTCGCGCCCAGGGTCGGCGCGCCGGCGCTGGTGGTGGGCCTGGATTCGGGCTGCGGCAATTACGAGCAGCTCTGGGGCACGAGGTCGCTGCGCGGGCGAGCTGGCGTAGAATCACTCACGCGGTTTTCGCCCCACCACGAGGTTTGCATGGCAGGCTCGACGCTGGAGAAGGTGCGTTCCGAGGCGCTGCGTCTCACGCAAGCAGAACGCGCGGAGCTCGCACACAGCCTGGTAGGCAGCCTCGACGGTCCGGCGGACACGGATGCGGAATCGGCCTGGGACGAGGAAATCCTGCGACGACTGGGTGAAATCGATGCCGGGACCGCGGAACTCATCGATCGCGAGGAGTTGCGCCGGCGAATGAAGGCGCGCATGAGCCGCGCCTGATGCGCTGGATTCGTATCCACGCGGCGGCAGCCGAGGAGGCTGCGGAGGCCGCAGCGTGGTACGAAAGGGAACGGCCCGGGCTCGGGGGGCACCGCCGAGGTCATCGTCGTTGCATTCGCCCACACCGCACGTCGGCCCGGCTATTGGCGCGGCCGGCTGAAATCCTCCGCATGACCTCCATTGGTATTCATGGCCTCGGTTCCCGACCTCGATCAGATACTTAGAGCAACCGCATTCAACGCGGTCAAGGCGCTCGCCGCGGTGCGGGGCGACCTGACGTCCGCGGACCTCAAGCCTGGATTCGAGTTCGAAGGCAAGCGTGTACCGCTGGTCAATCCGCAGCGCGGCATCTTCAAGCCACAGCAGATGCGCTACCTGCTCTCGATAAGGACGGTCTTTCCGCGCTCCGGTGCGCGCGTGTGGTACGACGACCAGCGCCAGGTTCACCGGCAGATCTACGAAGGCGACGAGGCGGTCGACTATGCGTTCATGGGCGAGAACCCGGACGCGGCCGACAACCGCTGGCTGCGCGAGGCGATGGAGAACCGTGTCCCGGTGATCTACTTTCTCGGCATTTCACCCGGCATGTACCAGGCGTATGTGCCGACGTTCGTGATCGGATGGGACGCAAAGTCGCTCAAGGCGCGGGTGGCGTTTGGTGCGGTCGAAGAGTCGGCCCTTGAATTCCCGGCTACGGAAGTCGAGCGCCGGTATGCGCTGCGGCAGGTAAAGCAGCGGTTGCACCAGGCATCCTTTCGAGAGGCCGTAATCACCGCCTATGACGGGCGTTGTGCAGTGTCACGTCTGCCTGAGCAAAGGCTGCTCGATGCGGCGCACATCATCGAGGACAAGAACGAGATACTCGGTCAGGCGATGGTGCCAAACGGCATTCCCCTTTCCAAGATTCATCACGTGGCGTTCGACGCGCACCTCATCGGCATCGATCCCGATTTTCGGATTCACGTCTCGAAGAAACTGTTGATCCAGAACGACGGGCCGTTGCTGGAGACGCTGAAGAAACTGCATCACCAGAAGCTGCATTTGCCGGAACGAAAGAAGGACCACCCGGACAGAGAGCGGCTGCTGGTTCGATTCGACGCTTTTCGCGGCTACGAGTAGTTAAACGGCGGAGTCAACCGCCCCCGGCGTGCAGGCGTTGTCATGGCATGGCACTGCCGTATTCCGCTTATACAAAATCTGGGATAATCGGGTGAAACCGGTTGTCTGGCTGGGCGACAGTCGCGCACGCGTGAAGGATTTCCCGGGGGATGCCAGGCGCGTGACGGGTTACGAGCTGGAGAAGATTCAGGACGGGCGCGAGCCGGCCGACTGGAAGCCCATGCCGTCGGTCGGCCTTGGGGTGATGGAAGTGCGGGTGTGGACAGGCGACGCGTTCAGGCTCATCTACCTGGCCAAGTTCGCGGAGGCGGTGTACGTGCTGCATGCTTTCCAGAAGAAATCGGAGAAGACCGCGCAAGCCGACATAGAGCTCGCGCGGCGCAGGTTCAGGGCATTGAACGAGGAGCGCAGACGGCGATGAGCGAAAAACTGAAGATGGAGAGGGGCAGCGGGAACATCTTCCTCGATGTCGGATTCAACAAAGTCGAGGCGGAGAATCTCAAGCTGCGCTCCGCGCTGATGATGCGAATCGAAGATTGGGTGAAGGCCAGCGGATTGACGCAGGCTGCTGCGGCAAAGGTGCTCGGGCTGACCCAGCCGCGGCTCAATGCCATGCTCAAGGGGCGAATCGACCTCTTCAGCCTGGACGCTCTGGTCAACGTCGCGTCGAAGGCCGGGCTTTCGGTGCGGCTGGTGGTGAAGAAGGCGGCGTGACGCTGGCTATCGGGCTCTGACCCCGACTGCATTTCTCTTGGGGGGCTGGGCTAAACTGATCGCCGTGGGCGAGATCATTTTTGTCATCGAGGAAGCGCCCGAGGGCGGTTACGTCGCCAAGGCGGTGGGGGAGTCGATTTTCACGCAAGCCGAGAGCCTCGGACTGCTCCAGGAGCGGGTGCGGGATGCAGTGCGCTGCCACTTCGACGAGGGCAAGGCACCGAAGATGATCCGGCTTCACTTCGTGCGCGACGAGGTGATCGCGGCATGAAACTGCCCCGGGATCTTTCCGCCGCGCTGAACGTCAGATGGAAGTCAAAAGCAAAACCTGGGTCCCCGATTGAAGCATTCGGGGACGACGGCTGGCCGCGTCTCCCTATAATCGCCGCATGACCTCCATCGCCCAGTTCTGGGACTCCGCCATCGTCCCCACGCTCGTCGATTACATCCGCATCCCCGCCAAGTCCCCGCACTTCGACAAGGACTGGGCGAAGAACGGGTACATCGAGGCCGCGGTCACGTTGGCGGCGGAGTGGTGCAGGAAGCATCCGGTCGAGGGCATGCAGCTGGAGATCGTGCGGCTGCCCGGGCGCACACCGGTGCTGTTCATCGAGGTTCCGGCATCGAAGGGAGGAAACCCATCGGGCGCCGAGCCGGCCGGCACGGTGCTGCTCTACGGCCACTTGGACAAGCAGCCGGAGATGACCGGCTGGGCCGAGGGTACGGGGCCGTGGATCCCGGTGATCAAGGACGGCAAGCTCTACGGCCGCGGCGGGGCGGACGACGGCTACGCGGTGTTCGCGTCCATCGCCGCGCTCAGGGCATTGCAGCAGGAGAAGAAGCCCCACGCCCGCACCGTGATCCTCATCGAGTGCTGCGAGGAAAGCGGCAGCGTGGACCTGCCGGCCTACCTGGAGGCGCTCGCGCCCAGGGTCGGCGCGCCGGCGCTGGTGGTGGGCCTGGATTCGGGCTGCGGCAATTACGAGCAGCTCTGGGGCACGACGTCGCTGCGCGGGCTGGTGAACGGGGTGCTCACGGTGGAGGTGCTCACCGAGGGCGTGCATTCGGGGGACGCGAGCGGGGTGGTGGCGTCGAGCTTCCGCATCGCGCGGCAACTCCTCGAGCGCGTGGAGGAGGCGGCGACGGGCCGCGTGCGCGAGGCCGCGTTCCAGGCGCCGGTGCCACCGGAGCGCCTGTCGCAGGCGAAGCGCGCGGCCGTGGTGCTCGGCAAGGAGATCTACGCCAGATTCCCCTTTGTCCCCGGCATGCGGCCGATGGCGGAGCCGCTGGAGGAGCTGGTGCTCAACCGCACCTGGCGCCCGGCGCTGTCGGTCACGGGCGCCGAGGGGCTGCCGCTGCCGGCGAACGCGGGCAACGTGCTGCGGCCCCGGACGTCGCTCGCGCTGTCGCTGCGCATCCCGCCCACGGTGATTGGTGAGAAGGCGGCGGCGAAGCTGAAGGAGATCCTCGAAGCGGATCCGCCCTGCGGCGCGCGCGTGCGCTTCGACGCGGGCCAGGCGGCCACCGGCTGGCATGCGCCTGCCACAGCTCCATGGTTGGAGAAAATTTTGAATGAAACTTCAAAAAAACATTTCGGCAAGCCGGCGATGTGGATGGGCGAGGGCGGCACGATCCCGTTCATGGCGATGCTCGGCGAAAAATTCCCCGCGGCGCAGTTCCTGATCACGGGCGTGCTGGGCCCCCACTCGAACGCGCACGGGCCGAACGAGTTCCTGCACATCGAGTACGCCAAGAAGCTCACAGCGGCGGTGGCGGACGTGCTGGCGGCGCAGGCGGGGGGTTAGGGCTCCCCGATCACCCTCACCACGGAGGGTTCGCGCTGTTTAGTAGCTGGCTTTGAGCGGAATTACGTGCCGCACCCCGCCGCGCGGATTGGGCGTGTCCCCCTTGTACCGCGGAATCACGTGAATATGCGCATGCCACACCGACTGCCCGCCCTGAGCAAGGCCGAGCGCAACGAACTGGCGGCCTTGGTCGGAATACTCAAGGACGCCATGGAGAAAGTCCGATGAGCAAGGAAATTGGCAGCATCAAGCAAGGGTTGAGACAGGCGATCCGGCACGAAAAGGGTAAGCGCGTCGCTGGATTGAGGCTCCATCGTCCGCCGCAGGTGGACGTGAAGGCGGTGCGCGAACGGACCGGGCTCACGCAGGAGCAGTTTGCCGCGAAGTTCGCACTCAGTCTGGGGGCGCTGCGGCACTGGGAGCGCGGAGACCGGAAGCCACGCGGCACCGCGCTCGTGCTGCTCAATGTGATCGCAAGGAAGCCGCAGGCCGTCTTGCGCGCCGTGGAAAACGCCTGAGCAGCTAGGCTTCGCCCATCACCGTCACAACCACGCTGCGCGCATGCCCCGCATGCCGGTGCTCCCACAGGTACAGCCCCTGCCAGGTGCCGAGCATCAGCCGACCGTCAGAAACCGGAATGGTGACGCTGTTCGAGGTGAGGATCGAGCGCGCGTGGGCGGCCATGTCGTCCGGGCCTTCGGCGTCGTGGACGTAGGCGGGGTCGCCGTCGGGCGCGAGGCGCGCCAGGATGGTTTCCAGGTCGCGGCGCACGTCGGGGTCCGCGTTCTCGCACAGGATGAGCGAAGCGCTGGTGTGCTGCAGGAACACGGTGCACAGGCCCGTGCGGATGCCGCTCCCGGCGACGGCGCGCGCGACTTCCGCCGTGATGTCGGTGGTGCCGCGGCCGCGGGTGCGGAATTCCAGGGTTTTCTGTTCGATCACCGGCCGTCCTTCGAGCGTGGAATATACGCCGTGCCTATTGCAGAATAACTGCATTTCTGCCAAACTGCAGCCATGAAAGCCACCCTGACCGTCACCAGCCGCGGCGTGGTGACGCTGCCCGCCAAATTGCGCGAGGCGCTCGGCCTCAAGGCCGACGACCAGCTGATCGCCGAAACCACCCCGGAAGGGCTGCTGTTGCGCCCTGCTGTCACCCTTCCGGTGGAGATCTACAGCGAACAGCGCATCCGGGAATTCGACGCCGCCGAGGCCGACCTCGACAAGCTGCTGCGCCGGAAGAAGAAGCCCGTTCGCTGACGCGCGCGGATGAGGATTTTCCTCGACGCGAACATCCTGTTCTCGGCCGCGAAATCCGATGGCGCCGTGCGGCGGATGGTCAATCTCCTGCTGGAGGCCGGCCACGAATGCTGCGTCGACGGATACGTCGTGGAGGAAGCGCGCCGCAACCTCGCCGCCAAGGCGCCCGGGGACGTCCCTGTACTCGAGGCCCTTGTGTCGCGAATGCGCAAAGCGGAAGTCCAGCACGCCGACGCCGCGCTCGAAGCCTCGCTCCCGCTGCCGGAGAAGGATCGGCCGGTGCTGGCCGCGGCGATCCTCCATGGTTGCGAGGCCCTGGTGACCGGTGACCGCAGCCACTTCGGGCCGCTCTACGGCAAGACGCTCCGCGGGGTGAAGATCCACTCGCCGCGCTCGCTGGCGGAGGCGTTGGTGAGACCTTGCCCATGAACCAGTGGTCCGAATCCCGCGCGTGCGTTGCCGCACAGACGGGCGCTGCGCCGGGGACGGAAAATTGCATGATGAAAACTCCCCGCACGAAGTCTACAGCGCGCATCGGCAGTCCGCCGGCAGCGCCGGCCGAGGAATTGACTCCCAAGGCTGCACAGGTAGTGGCCGATCAGGAATGGGAGGATGAAGGCGGCAGTATCAAGCCGGCGAAAAAACCGGATCTGCAGCCCAAACCCAAGCTTCCGCTCTGAAGCCGGGCAGCGGCCCGATCGCTGCGGGGGATACAGGCTCGGGTCGTTGCAGGGAGACCGAAAAAGGACTAAATTCGGTCCGATGAAATATTCCACCAGGGTCAAGCCGATCAGCTACGTGAAGGCCAATGCCGCGGAGCTGATCCGTGAGCTGAGCGAGAAGCGCGAGCCGCTGATCATCACGCAGAACGGCGAGGCCAAAGCGGTGATGCAGGACGTAGCGACCTACGAGCAGACGCAGGAAACGCTCGCGCTGCTCAAGATCCTCGCGCTGGGCAACCGGCAGATCGAGGAAGGCAAGGTGGTCCCGGCCGCGGAAGCGGTCCGCCGCGCCCGCGGCAGGATCGCGCGCCGCTAGATGGACTACGAGGTGGTGCTGGCGGCGGATGCCGCTGCGGACCTCGAGGAAATCGTGGAATGGATCGCAGTGCACGACGCGCCGGCCAGGGCGAACCACGTGCTGGATCGAATCGGCGCGGCGATTGCGGGGCTGGCCCGGTTTCCGCTGCGCGGAGCCCACCCGCGCGAATTGCTCGCCGTCGGAATCCGCGAGTACCGGGAAATCTTCTTCAAGCCTTACAGGATCATCTACCGCGTCGCGGGTAAGCGCGTGCACGTGTACCTGATCGCGGACGGGCGGCGCGACATGCAGGCGCTGCTCGAGCGGAGGCTGCTGGGAGGTTAGCCGCTCGCGCCTCGTGCTAAATTGCAATGGAATTGCGCAATCACCGGATACCGGGGGTTCGGATGACGAGAATCACTATCACGCTGGACAATCAGGCTGCGGCCTGGGTACGGCGGCGGGCGGCCGCGCGCAACATGAGCCTTTCGCGCTACGTGGGCGAGATACTGCGCGAAAAGATGCGCCATTCACAGGGGTACCAGAAGGCCTATAAGGCGTTCCTGGCGGAGAAGCCGCTGAGGCTCAAGGGGCCCGGCGAACGTCAGCTGACGAGGGAGGAGGCGAATGACCGGGCCGCTCTTCGTCGACGCTAACGTTTTCCTCTACTCGTGTAATTAGCGGACATCGGAGGTTCGGATGAAGAACATCACCATCACGCTGGACAAGCAGGCGGCGGCTTGGGCGCGGGTGCAGGCGGCCGAGCGCAACATGAGCCTTTCGCGCTACGTGAGCGAGATGCTGCGCGAAAAGATGCGCCATTCACGCGAGTACGAGGTGGCCATGCGCGCGGCGCTGGCGCAGAAGCCACTGGATCTGAAGGGCCCGTGGAAGCCCTATCCGAAGCGGGAGGAATTGTATGACCGGCCCGTGCTTCGTCGACGCTAACGTTCTCGTCTATACATGGGACCCCAGGGACCCGGCGAAGCAGAAGCGCGCCGCGGCCTGGCGGGATCACCTGTGGCTGACGGGCCTCGGGCGCACCAGCGTGCAGGTGTTGTCCGAGACTTATGCAACGCTGAGGCGCATCAAGCGCGATGCACCGGCCGAGGCGCTTTGGGACGGCATCGCGTTGTATTTCGCCTGGAATCCGTACTCCATCGACGAAAGTGTCCTGCGCCGCGCGCGCGAGATCGAACGCCGCTTCCGCATCTCCTGGTGGGACAGCATGATTGTCGCCGCCGCGCAGTTGCAGGATTGCGCGCTGCTGCTGACGGAAGATCTTCAGGACGGCGGGGTTTACGGGACGGTCACGGTGCGCAGCCCGTTCACCCTCGAGGTTCGCGAAGCGGCGGCCACGTACGCGGTGTTGCCGCGCGCCGCCAGCCCGCACCGCCCGCGCGGCAGGCCGCGGCGTGCCGTGCAGGAATCGTCAGGCATACGCTGAGAGATGGAAGTTTTCCCGGGTGTTTCGATGGACGCGGGGGCGCGGTTCGGAAAGCCATGCATCGCCGGCACCCGCATGGACGTCGCAACGGTGGTTGCGGCGCTTGGGGCCGGTGACAGCTGCGAGGATATGGAGCGCAACTACAGCCTGACCCGCGACCAGGTCCTGACCGCGCTGCGCTATGCCGGCCACGTGGTGGCGCATCTGCCTCCTGCGGTGAAGGCCGCGTGAAGAGTCTGCTCGACGAGAACTTGCCGCTCCCTCTCTATCACCGGCTGCGCGCAGTCGGGCACGACGCCGAGCACATCATCGAAGTGTCAGTAGTCGGCTTTGAGAGGGATCACATGACGCACACCCCCGCGAGGGTTGGGCGTGTCGCCCTTGTACCTCGGGATCACGTGAATGTGCGCGTGCCAGACCGACTGCCCGCCCGCTTCCCCGCAGTTTGCGCCCACGTTGAATCCATCCGGCACGAACCTGGCGAGCAGTAGGTCCTTGAGCGTGCGCACGAGGCGGAAGCACTCGGCATATTCGTCATCGGTCATGTCGAAGATCGTCGCCACGTGGCGCTTCGGCACCACCAGCGCATGCCCGGGCGAAACGGGGAACGAGTCCAAGACCGCAAGCGCGAGCGCGCTCTCGGCAAGAATTTCCCTTTCGGGAGTGCAGAAAATGCAGTTTGGCTGAGTCATCCCGGGTTTCGCTCGTCTCGAACCGACACTATGCAGGTGCAACTGAAGCTTGCCGGTTCCGAGACGACTCGACAAGGCCAGGTGTAAAAAGGCGGTCTGACCCCATTTCTGGAGGAGACGACGATGACCAAGGCGTACATGATTGTCACCTACCGTTCGATCGGCAACCCCGAAGCGCTCGCGGCGTACGCGAAGCTGGCCGGACCCGCGATCCAGGCCGCGGGCGGGCGCTTTCTCGTGCGCGGCACGCCCGCCAAGGTGTACGAGGCCGGGCTCAGCCAGCGCACGGTGGTGGTCGAGTTCGCGAGCCTCGCGCAGGCGATTGCGGCGTACGAGGGCCCGGGCTACAAGGAAGCGCTCAGGGTCCTGGGCAGGAACGCGGCGGAGCGCGACATGCGCATCGTCGAGGGCGTGGGTTAATCGGGCTCCGACCCCGATTTTTCCCTGGCCTTGGATTCCAGCGCTTCCCAGCGCTCGAGCTTCTGGTGGAGGAGCGTTTCGATCTCGGCGCCGCGCTGCTGATCGGCCCGCAGCGCGTCGGCCGGCTGCCGGTAGTACTCCGGCGCGTGAATTTTCGCGGCGAGGGCTTGCTGCTCGGCTTCGAGCGCTTCGATTTCTTTCGGCAGTGATCCGAGCTCGCGGGTCTCCTTGTAGGAGAGTTTTGCCTTGCTCTTTTCGCGTGTGGCCGTTGCTTTGAGTCTCGAATCCCGGGATTCGGCAGCCGCAGGCCTTTGCCGCAACCAGTCGCTATAGCCGCCGACGTACTCCTTCCAGACGCCGTTGCCTTCCGCGGCGATGGTTTGCGTCACGATGTTGTCGAGGAAGGTGCGGTCGTGGCTCACGAGGAGCAGGGTGCCCGCGTAGTCCTGCAGCGCCGCCTCGAGCAGTTCCAGGGATTCGATGTCGAGGTCGTTGGTCGGCTCGTCCAGCACCAGCACGTTGGCGGGCTGCGCGAAGAGGCGCGCGAGCAGGAGGCGATTCCTCTCGCCACCCGAGAGCATGCGCACCGGCGACTGGGCGCGGCGGGGCGGAAAGAGGAAGTCGCCCAGGTAGCTCATGACGTGCTTGCTGCCGCCTTCCAGCTCGACCCAGTCCGAGCCCGGCGCGATGGTCTCGGCCACCGTCTTGTCCGGGTCGAGGGCGGCGCGCATCTGGTCGAAGTAGGCCGGCTGGACGTTGGTGCCGACCCGCACGTTGCCTGAGTCGGGCTCGAGGGTGCCGAGGATCAGCTTGATGAGCGTCGTCTTGCCCGCGCCGTTCGCGCCGATGAGGCCGATGCGGTCGCCGCGGCTGATGAGGAGGTCGAGGTCCTTCACGATGGGCCGCCCGCCGAAGGACTTCGAGACCTTTGTCAGTTCGCAGACCAGCTTGCCCGAGCGCTGGCCGCTGCCGACGGCGAGCCTGACGCTGCCGGTGCGCTCGCGCCGCGCGGCGCGCTCCTCGCGCAGGTGCTCGAGGCGCGTGAGGCGGCCTTCGTTGCGCGTGCGCCGCGCCTCGATGCCCTTGCGGATCCAGGCCTCTTCCTGCGCCCAGAATTTGTCGAACTTGCGCTGCGCGGCCCCCTCGGCGGCGAGCTCGCCGGCCTTGAGGGTTTCGTAGCGCGAATAGTTGCCCGGATACGACCGGAGCAGGCCGCGGTCGAGCTCCAGGATGCGCGTAGCGACGCGCTCGAGGAAGGCACGGTCGTGGGTGACGACGATGGCGGCGGGCTGTTTCAGGATGGCATTTTCCAGCTGCAGGATGCCGTCGATGTCGAGGTGGTTGGTCGGTTCATCGAGCAGCAGCAGCTCGGGTGCGAGCGCGAAGGCGAGCGCGAGCACCGCGCGCTTTCGCTCGCCGCCCGAGGCGGCCGCGGGGTCGAGGCCCGGATCGAGATCGAAGCGATGCAGGAATTCCTCGATCTTGTGCTCGGGGACCTCGGGGGCGCGCGCGAGCAGGCTTTCCCTGAGCGTGGCTTTGGGCAGCAGCACGGGCTCCTGCGGGACGAACGCGATGCGCAGGCCGGGGCTGTGCCGCAGCTCGCCGCCATCGAGCGTCGCGGTGCCCGCGATGACGCCGAGGAGCGATGACTTGCCGGTGCCGTTGCGGCCGATGAGCCCGATGCGCTCATTCGCCTCCATCGCGAACGAGGCGCGATCGAGGAGCGGCAGGTCCCCGTAGGCGAGCTGCGCGTTGGCGAGGGTGAGCAGGGGCATGGCGGGGCGCCACTGTACCTTGCTAGACTAGCGCCCGCTGGTTTCCCGACCAGCCCCGAATCCAACGAGAATGAGGAGACCGCAATGAAACGGCTGAAGCTGGGTTATTTGGGCGCCGCCGCGCTCGCCACAGGCGCGCTGCTCGCGGCCGCGAGCGCATCCGCCCAAGAGACATTCAAGCTCGGCATCGTGAGCTTTCTGTCAGGTCCCGCCGCCGAGAGCTTCGGCGTCCCGGCGGTCAACGGCGCCAAGGTGGTGATCGACGCGTTCAACAAGGGCCAGGCGCCGGCGCCGTACAACAAGGTCGGGTTCGGCGGCATGCGGATCGAGCCGATCTACGTGGATGAGAACGGCGGAGCCACCAAGCAGGTGCAGGAGCTGCGCAATCTCTACGACCGCGAGAACGTCGACGCGGTGGTGGGTTACGTAGGTTCCGGCGACTGCCTCGCGGTGGCCCCCGTGGCCGAGGAGATGAAGAGGTTCCTGATCCTCTACGACTGCGGCACGCCGCGCATTTTCGAAGACGGCAAGTACACCTACGTGTTCCGCACCGCGTCGCACGCGGCGATGGACAACGTCGCGCTCGCGCGCTACCTGAAGGCGCACAACGTCAAGGTGGGCACGATCAACTATATCAACCAGGATTACGCCTGGGGCCACGATTCGCGCAAGGACTTCCAGCTCGCGATGGCGCAGCTCTATCCCGGCGCGAAAATGGAAGCCGACCTGCTGCCGAAGTTCGGCGCCGGGCAGTACGGCACCGAGATCTCGGCGCTCCTGTCCAAGCCCGCCGAGCTGACGCACTCGAGCCTGTGGGGCGGCGACCTGCAGGCCTTCATCCTGCAGGCGGGCCCGCGCGACCTGTTCAAGCGCACCCAGGTGGTGTTGTCCGCCGCCGACCACGTGCTCCCCGGGCTGGGCGACAAGATGCCCGACGGCGTGATCCTCGGCGCGCGCGGCGCCTACGGCCTGATGTCGCCGAAGAGCGCGTTGAACGACTGGTGGTGGAAGCTCTACGAGGACGCAAACAAGGTCTATCCGGTGCAGGCCCCTTACCGCATGGTGCAATCGCTGTTGGGACTCAAGCTCGCGGTGGAGAAGGCGATGGCCGCAAGCGGCGGCAAGAAACCCGCGCCTGAGCAGCTCGCCGCTGCGCTGAAGGGCTCCGAATGGGATTCGCCCGCCGGCCGCATCCGCATGGCGCTCGGCGACGGCCACCAGGCGATCCAGGACACCGCGATCGGCCGCACGCGCTACGACGCGGCGAAGAAGATGGTGACGCTGGTGGACATCCAGCGCTTCGCGGCCGAATGCGTCAATCCGCCGCCGGGCGTCAAGGGCGAGGACTGGATCAAGGGCGGTTTCCAGGGCGCGAAGTGCAACTGACCGGGCGCAGAACCGATGCATGAGCGAAGGGGCGGCCTGGGCCGCCCCTTTCTCTTTCTCCACGCGCGCACCCGATGAGCACGCTTGCGACGATCCTGGTCGACGGCATCACCTACGCGTCGTGGCTGTTCATCGTAGCGCTGGGCCTCACGCTGGTGTTCGGCGTGCTGAAGATCCTCAACATCGCGCACGGCAGCTTCTACGCGGTGGGCGCCTACGCGGCGGCGAGCTTCGTAGGCTGGTTCGCAGCCGCGGGGTTCGCGCCGTGGATGTCGATCGTCGCGCTGCTGCTCGCATCGGTGGCGGTCGCGGCGCTGCTCGCGCCGCTCACCGAACGCGGCCTGTTGCGCGCGTTCTACGGCCGCGACGAGGTGCTGCTGGTGCTGGTCACCTACGCGCTGTTCCTGATCCTGGAGGACGCGACCAAGCTGGTGTGGGGCGTCAATCCGTATTTCGTCAGCGCGCCGTACCAGTTGTTCGGCAATGTCTCGCTCGGCGCGCAGACCTATGTAGGCTACGACTTCGCGCTGATCGCGGTGGCCGTCGCCTGCGGCGCGGGCGTCTGGTGGGGCTTGAACCGCACGCGCATCGGCAAGGTGGTGCTCGCGGTGATCCACAGCGCCGAAGTCGCGTCCTCGATGGGCGTGAACATCTCGCGCGTCTACACCTTCGCGTTCATGTTCGGCATCTTCCTCGCCGCGCTCGGCGGCGCGCTGACCGCGCCGATGATCTCGGTGCAGCCCGGAGTGGGCGTCGGCGTGGTGGTCGTTTCGTTCGCGGTGGTGATCATCGGCGGGCTCGGATCGATCCAGGGCGCGGCGATCGGCGCGCTGATCGTCGGCCTCGCGCGCGCGCTCGCGGTGCACACCTGGCCGCCGGCGGAGCTGTTCAGCATCTACGTGGCGATGGCCATCGTGCTGGTGTTCCGGCCGGAAGGGCTGTTCCAGCGCGTCAAGGCGCGCAGGATATGAGCGCGCGCGCAGCCCTCGCACCGGTGCTTCCCGGGCTCGCCGGCATCGGCCTGCTGCTGGCGGCAGGCGTGCTGCTGCCCAAGTGGCTGCTGTTCCTGTGCACCATGTCGGCGGCCTACGGTATCGTTTCGCTCGGCATCGTGCTCCTGATGCGCGGCGGGGTGGTGTCGTTCGGCCAGGGCCTGGTGTTCGCGGGCGGCGGCTACGCGGCGGCGCTGCTGTCGAACAAGCTCGGCGTGACCGATGCGCTGCTGCTCACCGCGGCGGGCGGCGCGGTGGCCGCGCTGATGGCGTTGCCGTTCGCCGCGCTGCTCGCGCGCTACCGCGGCATCTTCTTCGCGATGCTGACGCTCGCGCTGTCGATGGTGCTCTATGGCGTGCTGGTGAAGACCGATGCGCTGGGCGGCTCGGACGGCTTCAACATGAGCCGCCCGACGCTCCTCGGCATGCGCATCGCCGATGCGTGGTCCGGCTACGTGCTGTATGCGATCGCAGTGGTCGTCGCCGGCGCGCTGGCGATCGCCGCGCGCATCTATTTCGAGTCCGCGCGCGGGCTGGTGTCGCTCGCGATCCGCGAAAACGAATTGCGCGTCGAATACCTGGGCGCATCGGTGGCGCGGGTGATGGCGGCGAACTTCGTGCTCGCGGCGTTCCTCGGCGGCGCCGGCGGCGCGCTCGCGATCATGGCGCTCGGCCACATCGAGCCCAGCTTCAGCTACTGGACGACCTCGGGCGAATTCGTGTTCGTCTCGATCCTCGCGGGGCACTACAGCGTGCTCGCGGTGTTCGTCGCGTCGTTCATCCTGGAAATGGTGCGTTCCTTCTCCAGTTCCTATTTCCCCAACACCTGGCAGATGGCGCTGGGGATCTTCCTGCTGGTGGTGATCCGCTTCCTGCCGCGCGGCATCGGTTCGCTGTGGCTGGACCTGCGCAGGCCCGGCGCGCACAAGCCATGAGCGCGCTGCTCTCGGCCCGCGGTCTGGGCAAGCACTTCGACGGCGTGGTCGCCGCCGAGCAGGTGACGATCGACGTCTGCGCCGGCGAGCGCCTCGGCCTGATCGGCAGCAACGGCGCCGGCAAGACCACGTTCGTCAACATGATCACCGGCTACCTGAAGCCGGACACGGGTGCGATCGTGCTCGACGGCCGCGACATCACGCCGCTCGGGCCGCGGGAAATCTCGCGCCTGGGCGTCGCGCGCTCGTTCCAGATCCCGCAGCTGTGCCCGGAGATGAGCGTGCTCGACAACATGCTGGTGGCGGCCGCGTGCGGCGACGGCGCGCTGTCGTCCTGGCGGCCCGCGCACACCGCGCAGAAGCGCGACCGGGCGCATGCGCTGCTCGAGCGTTTTTCGCTCGCCGCGCACGCGCTGCGCCGCGTCGCCGAGCTGCCGGGCGGGGTGCGCAAGCTGCTCGACATCGCGATGGCGCTGACCCACCGGCCCCGGCTGCTCGTGCTCGACGAGCCGACCAGCGGCGTCAGCGTCGAAGAGAAGTTCCCGATGATGGACACCATCATGGCCGCGCTCGGCAGCGAGGGCACCACGGTGCTGTTCGTAGAGCACGACATGGAGATCGTCACGCGCTACTCGAGCCGCGTGGCGGCGTTCTACAGCGGCCGCATCCTCGCCGACGGACCGCCCGCAAAAGTGCTCGCCGACGACGACGTGCGCCGTTATGTCACCGGCGGCCGGCGCTAAAGGGACGCAGAGACATGCTGAAGATCGATTCGGTCCACGTCACCATCGCGTCGGTGCAGGCGCTGCGCGGATTTTCGCTCGAGGTGGCGAGCGGCAGCATGGTCGGCCTGGTCGGGCGCAACGGCGCGGGCAAGACCAGCCTGATGCGCACCATCATGGGCCACCTCCCGCCCGGTGCGGGCTCGCTCGCCTTCGACGGTGCGGACCTCGCGCGCGTGCCGCGCCACGCGCGCGCGGGCCTGGGCGTCGGCTACATGCCGGAAGACCGCGGCCTGGTGCCGGAACTGACGGTGGAAGAAAACATCCTCGTGCCGGTGTGGGTGTCGAAGACGCTGAAGGTGGACGAGCGCCTGCGCTTCGTCTACGAAGTGCTGCCGGAACTGCGCGAGATGCGCGAGCGGCGTGCGCTGCTGCTCTCGGGCGGCCAGCAGAAGCTGGTGGCGCTGGCGCGTGCGCTGGCGGTCGGCACGCGGCTGCTGCTGCTCGACGAGCCGTTCGAAGGCCTCGCCCCGGCGCTGGCGCAGCGCCTGTCGGAGGTGATCGCGGACATGCGCGGCACGGGGCTCACGATGCTGCTGTCGCAGTCCGACCTGAACCATTCGCGCTCGCTGATCGACCGTGAAGTGGTGATCGAGCGCGGGGCGAACGCGGCCTAGCCGAAACCGCGCACCAACCCCGCCTGCGCGGTCGCGGCCTTCATCAGCAGCGAAAAATCCGACCCGGCGAGGATCAACTGCACGCCCATCCGGATGTGCCGCTCGAGCAGCTCCGGCGTATACAACCCGCCCATGCCCGGAAACTTGCCGTGCTTGCGGCAGGCCGCAATCACCTTGCGGTAAGCCTCCGCCACGCGCGGGTCGTCGAACTGCCCCGGAATCCCCAGCTCGAAGCACAGGTCGTTAGTGCCGACGAGCAGCGCATCGATCCCCGGCACGGCGGCGATCGCGTCGCAGTTCTCGATTCCCTGCGGCGATTCGAGCATCACCACCACCAGGGTCTCCCCATTGACGATGCGCGCGACCTCGCCCACCGGCATCGGCGCGAAGCCGAGCTGCTGCAGGCCGCCGCCCATCGAGCGGCGGCCGACGGGCGGGAAACGGCATGCGTCGGCGACGCGGCGCGCCACTTCGGCGGTCTCGACATGCGGCACGACGATGCCCTGCGCGCCGTTGTCGAGCATGCGGCTGGCGAGCCAGTGCTCGAGGCCCGCCACACGCACCACCGGCGTGATGCCGACGGCGAGCGAGGCCGACGCGATCTGCGCCGCGGTGTCGCTGCCCATCGAGCTGTGCTCGCAGTCGATGAACAGCCAGTCGAAGCCGGCGGTCTTCGCGATCTGCGCGATGTCGACCGTGCGCGCCTGGCGCAGGCCCAGGCCGATGGCAAGCTTGCCCGCGCGCAGGTTGCGCAGGGCGTGGTTGGCGACGGTGCTCATGGGGCTCCTCCCAGTGGATGCAAGGCAGTCGGTGTGCTGCCGCCGCTGAAATACGTCGGCCGGCATTGCGGATAGTTTACGCACCCCCGGAACTGCCTGCCGTCTTCCGGGCGCGTGCGTTCGCGGATTCCCGGGAATAACTGGAGATATGTACAGTATTCCCCTATAGTTGCCCCCGTGGCAACCATCACCGCCTTCGACCGCCTGAATCCCGCCCAGCGCGCTGCGGCCCGCTTCGGCGAGGCCGGCCCGCTGCTCATCATCGCCGGCGCGGGCACCGGCAAGACCAACACGCTCGCGCACCGCGTGGCGCACCTGGTGCTGGAGGGGGCGAGTCCCGAGCGGATCCTGCTGCTCACCTTCACGCGCCGCGCCGCCGTGGAGATGACGCGCCGCGCGCAGCGCATCGTCGGCGAGGTCCTGAAGGAAGTGAGGCTGCCGTGGTCGGGCACGTTTCACTCGATCGCGAACCGGCTGATCCGGCGCTACGCGCAGCGCCTGGGACTGGATGAGAATTTCAGCGTGCTCGACCGCGGCGACGCGGCCGACCTGATGGACGTCGAGCGCCACGCGCGTGGACTGTCGAAAGCGGAGAAGCGTTTCCCGCGCAAGGACACCTGCCTCGCGATCTATTCGCACCGCGTGAATACGCAGGCGCCGCTCGCCGCCACGCTGCGCGATGTGTTCCCGTGGTGCGCCGAGTGGGAGGACGAACTGACCGGGCTGTACCGCGCCTACGTAGAGCGCAAGCTCGCCAACCAGGCGCTCGATTACGACGACCTGCTGCTTTACTGGCACGTGATGATGGCGGACGAAGGCCTCGCGCGCGAGATCGGCGCGCAGTTCGACCGGATCCTGGTGGACGAGTACCAGGACACCAATGTGCTGCAGGCGCAGATCCTCAAGCTCCTGCGGCCCTCCGGGGAGGGCGTGACCGTGGTCGGCGACGACGCGCAGTCGATCTACTCGTTTCGCGCCGCCACCGTCGAGAACATCCTCGGCTTTCCCGCCCAGTACGCGCCGAGCGCGCAGGTCGTGACGCTGGAAGAGAACTTCCGCTCCACGCAAGAGATCCTCGATGCGGCGAACGCGCTGATCGGCGAGGGGCATCGACAGTACCGGAAGGACCTGCGGGCGAAGCGCGGAGCAGGCGAAAAGCCGAGGCTGGTGACGGTGCTGGACGACCGCGGGCAGGCCGAGTACGTGGTGACGCGGGTGCTGGAAGCGCGCGAGCGCGGCGTGCTGCTCAAAAAACAGGCGGTGCTGTTCAGGAGTTCCCATCACTCCGACGTGCTGGAGCTGGAACTGGTGCGGCGGAACATTCCTTACGTGAAGTACGGGGGTCTCAAGTTCCTCGAAGCGGCGCACGTGAAGGATCTGCTCTCGGTGCTGCGCTGGGCGGACAACCCGAAGAACCGCGTCGCGGCGTTCCGCGCGCTGCAGCTGCAGCAGGGCATCGGGCCGGGCATCGCGACGAGGATCTGCGAGCAGTTCGAGGCGAATGCGTATTCGTGGATGAGCCTGAAGACCCATTTGCCGGAGTTCGACGCCCTGATGGCCGGTCTTGGCAGCCCGCAAACGCCATGGCCCGGCCAGGTCGCGCGCGTGCGCGAGTGGTACGAGCCGATGCTCGAGCGTCTCTACGAGGGCGCGCAGGTTCGCTCCGGCGACCTCGTGCAGCTCGAGCGGATCTCGCAGCAGTATTCGACGCGCGAGCGTTTTCTCACCGAGCTCGCGCTCGACCCGCCGCAGGCCACCGGCGACCGCGCGGGCGACCCGCTGCTCGACGAAGACTATCTGGTGCTCTCGACCATCCACTCGGCGAAGGGCCAGGAGTGGGACGCGGTGCACCTGCTCAACGTGGCGGATGGAAATTTTCCGTCGGAGTATTCGACCGGCAAACCCGAGCTCATCGAGGAGGAGCGCCGGCTCCTGTATGTCGCGATGACGCGCGCGAAGAGCGAGCTGCACCTCGTCGCGCCGCTCAAGTATTACGTGACGCAGCAGTCAAAGCGCGGCGATGCGCACGTCTACGGCGCGAGGAGCCGCTTCCTCACGCGCAAGGTGATGGCGACGCTGGAAGAAACCGTGTGGCCTGCGGGCGAGGGTGGAGTGACTGAGCCGGCGGGGGACGCGCCGCGGGTGAACGTGGCGGAGAAGCTCCGAGGGATGTGGGGGTAGAAACCGACGCCATGCACATCTGGGTCGACGCCGACGCCTGCCCCGCGGTGATCAAGGAGATCCTGTTCCGCGCCGCCGAGCGCGCGCAGATCGCGCTGACGCTGGTCGCGAACCAGCCGTTGCGCACGCCGCGCTCGCCCCTCATCCGAACGCTGCAGGTGCCGCGCGGCTTCGACGTCGCCGACAACGAGATCGCGAAGCGCCTCGCGCCGGGCGATCTGGTGATTTCCGCCGACATCCCGCTCGCCGCCGACGTGATTGCGCGCGGCGGCCACGCGCTCAATCCGCGCGGCGAACTCTACACGCCGGACAACATCCGCGACCGCCTGTCGATGCGCGACCTGTCGGAGCAATTGCGCGAGACCGGGGTGCAGACCAGCGGCCCGCCGCCGCTCGGTCACGGCGACCGCCAGCGTTTCGCAAACCAGCTCGACCGGTTCCTTGCCAGGCTGGCGAAAACCTAAACCCCCAGCCGCTCCCGCGACAGGTACTGCTGCCGGTAGAGCTCAAACGGCATGGTGTCCGCGGCTTCGATTTTCTTCTGTTCCGCGTGCGATTCTTCGGCCATGCGCGCGAAGCGCTGTTCCACTTCGGCGGACGGCGGATGGCTCTGCAGCGTGTCATGGTGCTGCTGCGACTGCGCCAGCGCGAACCGCACGTAGGAGTTGTCGAACTTCCGCGCCATCGCCTCGAGCACGCGGGCGGAAGGCACCAGCGCGGGATCGCCCAGTGCAGCAGCCGCGGATGCGAGGGCTTCGCCATATGCGTTTCCGCCGTGCACCGCATCGAGCGCGGCCGCGATCGGCCCGCACTCTGCGACCACCCGGGCGCCCCATTCCGGCAGGGCAAACTCTTTGCCATGCCGCTCCAGCCGCAGGCCCGGATCGCGGCCGCGCGCGGCCGCACGGTGCTGGTTGCGCGCAAGCCCCGCGATCTCCTCCGGCGTGTCCGGCGGGCTGTCGGAGAGCAGGCAGTACAGCAGGTACACATCGAGAAAGCGGATGGTGGCGGCACGAATGCCGATCGGGCAGAACGGGTCGAGATCCATCAGCCGCACCTCTACGTACTCGATGCCGCGCTCCCGGAGCGCGTGCAGCGGCCGCTCGCCCTGCCTGATCACGCGCTTGGGCCGGATGGTGCCGTAGAACTCATTCTCGATCTGCAGCAGCGTGACCGCGAGCTGCCTGTACTCACTGTCCGGCCCGATGATGCCGATCTTCTCGTACGGCGGATAAGGCCGCGTCAGCGCGTCCTGCAGCGATGCGCCGTAGCCCTCGAGGCTGTTGTAGCTCACCGCGAGCGAGGCCTGCGCGTCGCTCTGGTAACCGAGCGGCCCCATCCTGAGCGACGTAGCCCCGGGCCGGTACAGCGTGCCGCCTTTCAGTGCCTGCAGGTCGTGCCGGCGCCCGGCAACGAAGCTCGAACACACCGCGGGCGACGCGCCGAACAGGTACAGCAGCAGCCACGAATGGCGCCGGAAATTGCGGATCAGCGAAAAATATCCGTCGTTCGAAACGCCGGGGAGCGAGAAGTTGTAGTGGATGCCGGAGATGGTCTGCATGCGCCGGCCGTAGCGGTACGAAAGGCCGGTGCGATACACGGTCTTGGCGCGGCCGACGTTGGACGACCCGTAGCGGCCGATCGGTATGGCGTCATCCGCGGGCAGCCCGCAGGGCATGCTCGAACCCCACAGCATCTCGTCGCCCACGTGCCGGAACACGACCTGGTGGATTTGCGTGAGCTCCTCGAGGCAGGCCTCGACGCCGGCGTGCACGCCGGTGATGAGTTCCAGCTGCGACTCGCTGAAATCGGTGGTGATGTGCGGATGGGTGAGCGCGGAGCCGAGCGCCGCCGGATGCGGCAGCGTAGAGAGCTTGCCGTCGGCGCGCACGCGCAGGCTCTCCTTCTCGATGCCGCGGCGGATGCCCTTCAGCGTTTCGGCAGGCAGTGCGCGCAGGCGTTGCTCGAGGTTGCTCATGCGGTTGCCCCTGGATGGTTCAGTTCTGCCGCGGGCGGCGTCACTCCGCCTTGATCCCGGCGTCCTTGATGACCTTCGACCACTTGGCCATTTCGCTGCGGATGAACGCGTCGAACTGTTCCGGCGTGCTGCCGACCGGCACCAGCCCGCGCGCGATGAATTGCTCCTTCACGTCGGGCAGGTTGACGGCCTTGACGATCTCGCGGTTGAGCCGGTCCACCACGTTTTTCGGCGTGCCGCCGGTGGTCATGAAGCCGTGCCAGATGCCGGTGTCGTACCCGGGCAGTCCCGATTCGGACATCGTCGGCACTTCCGGCGCCTGGGAGGCGCGCTGCGCGGAGGAGACCGCGAGCGCCTTCAGTTTGCCGGCCTTGACCTGCGGCAGCGCGGTGACCATGTTGTCGAACAACAGCGCGGTGGCACCCGAGAGCAGGTCGACGTACGCCGGCGCGGTTCCCTTGTACGGGATGTGTGTCATCTTCGTGCCGGTCATGTTCATGAACAGTTCGGCGGCGAAGTGCTGCGAACTGCCGCTGCCGCCCGAGGCGAAATTGAGTTTGTCGGGGTTGGCCTTCAGGTAGGCGATCAGTTCCTTGACGTTGTTGGCGGGCACCGCCGGATTCGCCACCAGCAGCAGCGGTCCGGTCACCAGCAGCGTCACCGGCGCGAGGTCCTTCAATGTGTCGTAAGGCAGTTTCGCAACCAGATACGGGTTGGTCGCGTGCCCGAACGCGTTCAGTACCAGCGTATGCCCGTCGGGCGCGGCCTTGGCGACCAGGTCGGTGCCGACGATCGCGTTGGCGCCGGGCTTGTTCTCCACCACCACCGGCTGGCCGATGCTCTCGGACATCTTTTGCCCGATCATGCGGCCCATGTAGTCGGTCGCGCCGCCGGGCGCGAACGGCACGATCAGGCGCAGCGGCTTGGTGAACACCTGCTGCGCCGTTGCGCCGCCCGCGGCCAGTGCAGCCGCAATTGCCAGGACTCCCATCCATTTCGTCCGCATGTTCAGTGCCCTCCGGCGGGTGATGTGAAACTCGGACGCTGCGCGCGTCGTGCCTGCGCCTGCTCCCAGATTTCCGGGTTGACGAGGTTCTCGGGGCGCATTCCCGCCAGCAGGCGCAGCACTTCCTTTGCTGCGCCTTCGCCCATGCGTTTCGAGGCTTCCTGCGTGAGGCCGGCGGCGTGCGGCGTGAGCAACACGTTGTCGAGGCCGAGGAAAGGATGGTTGCGCGGCAGTGGCTGCTCGCCGTAGACGTCGATCGCGGCGCCGGCGATCCAGCGCTCGCGCAGCGCGGTGGCGAGCGCGGCCTCGTCGATCACCGCGCCACGCGCGGCGTTCACCACCAGCGCGTGCGGCTTCATCATGCGCAGGCGGCGCGCATCGAGAAGATGCCTGGTCTGCGGCGTGAGCGGGCAGTTGAGCGAGACGAAGTCGCTCGCGGCGAACAATTCATCGAGCTGGGCGCGTCCGATGAATCCGGGCAACGCGTCCATGCGGCGCTGGTGACCGAGCACGCGCATGCCGAAGCCGTGATGGCAGATTTCTGCGATACGCAGGCCGATCGCGCCGACGCCGACGATGCCGATCGTGCGTCCGGCAAGTTCGATGGTGCTCTCGGAGCGGCGGCGCGCCTCCGACCAGCCGATGGCGCGCAGGTCGCGGTCCATCGCTGCGAGCTGGCGCGCGAGGTTGATCAGGCTGCCGACGCAGTATTCGGCCACGGCTTCGGCGTTGACGCCCGGGACGTTGGCGACGGGCACGCATTGGGCGGTCGCGGCCTCGACCGGGATCAGGTCGAGGCCTGTGCCGTGGCGCACGATGCCGAGCAGGCGGTGCGGCGTGTCGAGCAGGTCGGCCGGAAGCTGCGTGCGCACCACCAGCACGTCGGCTTGGCCGAGCATGCGCTTCAGCGTTTCGGCGCCCGGATCGGGCGCGACGACGATCTCGGCGGTGGATTCGAGCATCCGGTTGCCCGCCGGATCCATCGGCAGCGTGGTGAGGACTCTGGGTCGCATCATGGCGTTCACTGCCGGGTCAGGCGACCCGGTACTGGTCGAGGATCTTGCGGTCAATCTCGATGCCCAGGCCGGGTGCGGTGGGCACGTCGACGAAGCCCTTGGTGTGGGTGAGGCTGGTCTGGCTCAACCGGTCGCGGAACGGATTGAAGGTCTGCTCGTATTCCAGCATCGGCGGCATCGGCACCAGGCACGGCGGACACTCGGGGAGCGACGCGAGGAAGTGGATCGTGGCCGCGAGGCCGATGGCCGTGCCCCAGGCGTGCGGAATGCACTGCACCGAGTGCGCCTGCGCGAGCGCAGCGATCTTCTTGCACTCGGTGATGCCGCCGGCAGCGCACACGTCGGGCTGGATGATGTCCATCGCCCGCTTGGCGAGAATCTCGCGGAAGCCGAACTTGGTGAACTCGTTCTCGCCGCCCGCCACCGCCATGTCCAGGCGCCGGCTCACTTCCACGTAGCCGTCCAGGTCTTCGGGCGAGACCGGCTCCTCGAACCAGCGCACGTCGAACTTCTCGAGCTCGCGGCCGATGTTGATCGCCTGCGGCACGTTGAAGCAGTGGTTCGCATCCACCATCAGCTTCACATCCGGACCGATGGCGTCGCGCACCGCGGCAACCCGATCGAGGTCCTTTTTGATCGAACCGAGGCCGATCTTCATCTTCAGGGCGCGGAATCCCTGCTCGACGTAGCCGCGCGCTTCCTCGGCGGCTTCCTCGTTCAGGCGCTCCATGTTCTTGAAGTAAAGGCCGGTGGCATAGGCCTCGACTTTCGTCCGGAACGCGCCGCCGATCAGCTTGTGAATCGGCTGCTTGCACGCCTTGCCGATGATGTCCCAGAGCGCGATGTCGACGCCGCTGATGCCCGAGATCGTCATGCCCGTGAGGCCGTAGTCCTTGACCTTGTTATAGAGCGCCTCCCAGATCACTTCGACGTCGAAGGGATCCTTGGCGATGATCGAGGGCTTGAGCAGCGTATCGACGATCGATTTGCACACCGCCGAGGGGCCGTAGCAGTCGCCCCAGCCGGTGATGCCTTCGTCGGTGCGGACCTCGACCACCAGCGCGCCCTTGGTCTTGTAGAACCAGCCGCGGGACGAGGTGAAGGGTTCGTCGACGTTGACCGAGAGTTGGTGCGAGATGACGTCGGTGATCTTCATGTTCAGGCGACCCCGAGCAGTTCCACCTCGAAGATCAGGGTCGCGTTCGGCGGGATCACACCGCCTGCGCCGCGCGCGCCGTAGCCGAGCTCCGGCGGAATGGTGAGTTTTCTGGTGCCGCCTACCTTCATGCCCTGTACGCCTTCATCCCAACCCTTGATGACCTGGCCTTCGGCGAGCGGGAACACGAACGGGTCGTTGCGGTCCTTGCTCGAATCGAACTTCTTGCCCGCCGCGCCGCCGTACATCAGCCAGCCGGTGTAGTGCACGGTGACACGCTGGCCGGCAGTCGCAGCTGCGCCTTCGCCGACGACGACCTCGTCGATGATCAGGCCGCTGGGGGTTGTGGTGGGCATGGAAAACTCTTCTTTGACGGGAAGACGGCATTGTAGGCGAGCAGGGCGGGCGCCTGCGCGCAACCAGCGAACTGAATGTTCTATTTGCTGCGGAAATGCTCGCGCAGCAGTCGCTTGGTGTGGCGGGCAGTCTCGCGGGTGGGGCTGGTCCGCGCGTTGCGCTCGAAGAACTCCCTCCCGAGGTCATAGGGGGACGGCGTCGTGAGCTTTTGCTTGGCGCGCGGCGCCAGACGGACCGATTTCACCAGATCACCTCGAGACCGCGGGAGCGTCGCAGCTCGGCGTCAGACGTAACCAAACGGGCGCGGTGCGCGACCGCGGTGGCTGCGATGATGCGGTCGGCAGGATCGCGGTGCGGGAAGTCATCGGACTGGGAGAGCACGGCGATGCGGGGAGTGATCGGCAATACCCGGATTGCTCGCCCTTCGAGAATCTTTTCGATGAAGAGGACTCCATCGGCGGCAGGATCGATGCGTCCCTTCGCGATCAGCATGGCGATTTCCCAGATGCTGATGTCGCTCACGGCGAGCGGCCCATGCTCTCCTTCCAGCGCGGCGCGGGCGCGACGCGAAAGCTTCTGCGGCTCCAGCGCGTCGTGAATCAGGACGTGGGTATCAACAACGACCACGCTCGGCGTTCCAGCGAGCGCCCGTAGGGCTGATGACGTCACCCACGCGCGCTTTACCGCGCAACGATTTGAGCCATTCGCGTGCCTGGGCTGCGCTGTCTCCCTCGGGAACGATTCGGGCAATCACGCGGCCGTGAACCGTCACTTCGATTGCCTCGCCCTTCTGAACCCGAGCGAGGTAGGTCGGGAGGTTCTGGCGCAATTCGGTGATTTTGACTTTGGACATGGTGGCAGGGAAATATGTACAGCTGAAGCGTACAGAACGGGCCGCGGATGGTCAAGTTGCCGTCGGGCAGAAGTCCGTGCGCGTGCCGTACAATGCGCGCCCCGTCGAGCCCCACGCCAGATGATCCAGTTCCGCAACCTCGCGCTCGCCCGCGGCGCCAAGCGCCTGTTCGAAGGCGCGAGCCTGCAGATCCATCCGGGCTGGCGCGTGGGCCTCGCCGGCGCCAACGGCAGCGGCAAGTCGAGCCTGTTCGCGCTGCTGCGCGGCGAGCTGCACGCCGAGGAGGGCGACTGCGAGGTCCCTGAGCGCTGGCGCATCGCCTCGGTCGACCAGGAAACGCCGCCGCTCGATGACCCGGCGATCGAGTTCGTGCTCGACGGCGATCAGCCCTTGCGCGCACTCGAGCGCGATCTCGCGGCGGCCGAAGCATCGCACGACGGAGCTCATCTCGGGGAGTTGCACGCCCGCATGCACGATATCGACGGCTACGCCGCGCGCGCACGCGCCGCGGCACTGCTCGCAGGCCTGGGCTTTGCCGATGACGACCTGGAGCGGCCGGTGGCGAGCTTCTCCGGAGGATGGCGGATGCGCCTCAACCTCGCCCGCGCGCTGATTTCCCGCGCGGACCTGATGCTGCTCGACGAGCCGACCAACCACCTCGACCTGGAGGCGGTGGTGTGGCTGGAGAAATGGCTCGCAGGCTATCGCGGCACGCTGATCCTGGTTTCGCACGATCGCGATTTTCTCGACGCCTGTGCGACGCACGTGCTCTACATCGGCGGCGGAAAGCTCGCGCTGCATACCGGCAACTACTCGGCGTTCGAGGAGCAGCGCGCAGCCCAGCTTGCGGCGCAGCAGGCGATGCACGAAAAGCAGGTGCGCGAGATCGAGCACCTCGAGAGCTTCATCGTGCGCTTTCGCGCCAAGGCCACCAAGGCGCGCCAGGCGCAGAGCCGCCTGAAGGCGCTCGATCGCATGGAGCGCATCAGTGCCGCGCACGTGGATGCGCCTTTCGATTTCGAATTTCTCGCACCGGGGCGCGCGCCCGATCCGCTGCTCACGCTGACCGAGGTCTCGGCCGGCTACGGCGGGACGAGCGTGCTCGCGGACGTCAGGCTCGACCTGCGCGCCGGCGCGCGCATCGGATTGCTCGGACCCAACGGCGCGGGCAAGTCGACCCTCGTCAAGCTGCTCGCCGGCGAGCTCGTGCCGCTTTCGGGGCGACGCGTGGAAGGCAAGGGCCTCGCGATCGGTTATTTCGCGCAGCACCAGCTGGAGCAGTTGCGCGCCGACGAATCACCGCTTCAGCACCTCGTGCGCGAGCACCGCGGCGCGCGCGAGCAGGAGCTGCGCAATTTCCTCGGCGGCTTCGACTTCCGCGGCAAGACGGCCGATGCGCCGGTCGGGCCGTTTTCGGGCGGCGAGCGCTCGCGGCTCGCGCTGGCGCTGTTGTTGCGGCGGCGGCCGAACCTCCTGCTGCTCGATGAGCCCACCAACCACCTCGACCTGGAAATGCGCCACGCATTGACGCGCGCGCTTGCCGGCTACGAGGGCAGCCTGGTGCTGGTGTCGCACGACCGCGCGCTGCTGCGCACGGTGTGCGATTCGTTTCTACTGGTGGCCGATGGACGAGTGGCGGAGTTCGATGGCGACCTGGACGATTACCTCGGCTGGCTCACTGCGCGGCGCGAGCCGCGCAAGGCCGCGCGCAAACCATCCTCGGGAAAACCCGCGGGTAAAGACCGCGACAGACAGGACAAGCTCGCGCGTCGCCGGCCTCTGGTGAAGGAAGTCGAAGCCATCGAGCGCCAACTTGCCGGATGGCAGGAAGAGAAGCGCAGGCTCGATGAGCAGCTTGCCGATCCCGCCTTTTACGCCAGCCCCGATCCGGAGAGGCTGCGCAAGCTCACGCGCCGCCAGCAGGAGCTCGCTGCCCTGAGCGAGCAGTCCGAAGCGCGCTGGCTGGTCGCGCACAGCGAGCTCGAGGCGCTAGGCGAGGCGTAAATCTTTTGAGAACAGCGGCTTGGTTGTGGATTGAAACCGGGTTCACCGCCCCCACATGCTGAGGCATGACCCCGTCCATCTGGCACCAACATGCACTAGACAGCCAACTGCCCGCCGTGACGGGCGGTTCGCGTCCCGAAAAGGACGTCACGCCCTTGAAGCCTATCCCCGAGGACGCGTTGATTCTCGTGCCGCTCCGTAATGCGGTGCTGTTTCCCGGCATGATCTCCCCGATCAACATCGGGCGCCCGACCTCGGTGGCCGCAGCGAAAGAAGCGGTGCGCGCGGAAAAGCACGTAGGCTTCCTGCTGCAGCGCGATCCCGCCAAGACCGATGTGGTCCCTTCCGACCTGCACTGGGTCGGCACTTCGGGCCAGATCGTTCGCTACATCGCGGGCGAGGGTGCGCACCACCTCGTCGTACAGGGACAGTCGCGCTTCCAGGTGCTGGAATTCCTCGAAGGCTGGCCGTTCCTGGTCGCGCGCGTGCGCGCGATCGAGACCATCGAAGAGACCGGCCCCGAGATCGAGGCGCGCTTCATGCAGTTGAAGGAACGCGCGGTGGAGGCGATCGACCTGCTGCCCCACACGCCGGGCGAATTGAAGGGCGTGGTGCAGGCGATGGAATCGCCCGGCGCGCTGGCCGACCTGGTGGCGAGCATGCTCGACGTGGACAATGCGGAAAAGCAGTCCATCCTGGAGAGCTTCGACCTGCGCCTGCGCCTGGACAAGGTGCTCACGCTGCTGGGCCAGCGCGTGGAGGTGCTCAGGCTGTCGAAGGAAATCGGCGACAAGACGCGCAAGGAATTCGATACGCGCCAGCGCGAGCACGTGCTGCGCGAGCAGGTGCGCCAGATCCAGAAGGAACTGGGCGAAGGCGACGACGCAGCAGCCGAACTCGACGAGCTGAAGAAGGCAATCGAGGCCGCGGGCATGCCCGAGGACGTGGCCAAACACGTCAACAAGGAGTTGAAGCGGCTCGCGCGCATGAACGACCAGTCGGGCGAGGGCTCGATGCTGCGCACCTGGCTGGAGTGGATGGCCGAACTGCCGTGGAAGACGGAAACGCCGCCGGCCATCGACATCGCCGAGGCGCGCCGCGTGCTCGACGAGGACCACTACGGCCTGCAGAAAGTGAAGCGCCGCATCCTCGAATACCTCGCGGTGAGGAAGCTCGCGCCCGAGGGCAAGAGCCCGATCCTGTGCTTCGTGGGCCCGCCGGGCGTCGGCAAGACCTCGCTCGGGCAATCGATTGCGCGGGCCACGGGGCGCAAGTTCCAGCGCGCGGCCCTGGGCGGCCTGCACGACGAAGCCGAGATCCGCGGTCACCGGCGCACCTACGTGGGTGCGATGCCGGGCAACGTGATCCAGGCGATCAAGCGCGCCGCGACCAGGAGCGGTGTGCTGATGCTCGACGAGATCGACAAGCTCGGCATGGGCGGCTTTCACGGCGACCCGAGTTCGGCGCTGCTGGAAGTGCTCGACCCGGAACAGAACGCGAAATTCCGTGACAACTATCTCGGCGTGGATTTCGACCTGTCGAGGGTGATGTTCATTGCCACCGCCAACCAGCTCGATACGATTCCGGGCCCGTTGCGCGACCGCATGGAGATCATCCATCTTCCGGGCTACACCGAGGAAGAGAAACTCGAGATCGCGAAGCGCTACCTGGTGAAGCGCCAACTGGAGGCCAACGGCCTGAAGGCGGAGCAGGCGCAGGTGAGCGAGGCCGTGTTGCGCTCGTTGATCGCCGACTACACGCGCGAAGCGGGCGTGCGCAACCTCGAGCGCGAGCTGGGGGCGGTGCTGCGCCACGCGGCGATGAAAATTGCCGAAGGCAACGCCGAAAGTGTCGCGGTGGACGCGCCCGACCTGCACGCGATCCTCGGTGCGCGCAAGTTCGAAAACGAAATTGCGCTGCGCACCAGCGTTCCGGGCGTGGCGACAGGCCTGGCCTGGACCCCGGTGGGCGGCGACATCCTGTTCATCGAAGCCTCGAAGGTGCCGGGCTCGGGCAAGCTGATCCTCACCGGGCAACTGGGCGACGTGATGAAGGAGTCCGCGCAGGCGGCGCTGACGCTCGCCAAGACGCACACCGGCAATGCGCTCGACAAGGTGGACATCCACGTGCACGTGCCAGCGGGCGCGACGCCGAAGGATGGCCCGAGCGCGGGCGTGGCGATGTTCCTCGCGCTGATCTCGTTGCTGACCGACAAGCCGGTACGCAGCGATGTCGCGATGACGGGCGAAATTTCGCTGCGCGGACTGGTGATGCCGATCGGCGGGGTGAAGGAGAAGGTGCTGGCGGCGCTGCGCGCGGGGATCGGCACGGTGATGTTGCCCAAGCGAAACGAAAAGGACCTCGAAGACGTTCCTGCCGAAGCGCGCGAAAAGCTAGAATTCGTGTTTCTCGAGCGGGTCGAGGACGCGCTGGCCTGCGCTATCGACGTCGTGTGAAAATGGCGGGGTGATTCCACGCCCCGACCTCGCCTTCAAGCCCGCCACCGTCGCCGAAGCATGGCTCGGGCTGCTCGCCGCGCGCGGTATCGATTATTTGTTCGTCAACGCAGGCACCGACTTCGCGCCGCTCGCGGAGGCCTATGCCAAGGGCCAGTTGCTCGGCTGGAAGATGCCGAAACCCGTCGCGGTGCCGCACGAAAACGTCGGCGTTGCGATGGCGCACGGCTATACCATGGTGACCGGCCGCGCGCAGGCGATGATGGTGCACGTCGGCATGGGCACCGCCAACGCGATCAACGGCCTGTACAACGCGTACCGCCAGAGGATCCCGATGCTGTTCATCGCCGGGCGCACGCCGATCCTGGAGGCCGGCGGCGTGCGCGGTTCGCGCAACAACTTCATCAACTGGGCGCAGGAGATGTACGACCAGGCGGGGATGGTGCGCGAGGTGGTGAAGTGGGACTACGAGCTGCGCCATCCATTGCAGGTGGAAAGCGTGCTCGAGCGCGCGCTAGCGATCGCCAACAGCGCGCCGCAGGGGCCGGTGTATCTCACGCTGCCGCGCGAAGTATTGGCTGCGGAGCTGGGTGGAGAGACCGTTTCCCTCGGTGCAATCGCCGTGCCCGCGCCGCGCTCGCCGGCGACCGACGCGATCGCCCGAGCCGCCGAGTGGCTGGCGCAAGCACGCCATCCGCTCATCATCACCTCCAACTGCGGGCGTACTGCGCGTGAGGCGCGCGCGCTGCAGCAGTTCGCCGAACGGCTCGCCATCCCGGTAATTCATTATCGGCCGCGCCATCTGGCGCTCGCCACGTCGCATCCGCTTGCCGCCGGCTGGGATCCGCACGCGCTGCTGAAACAGTCCGACTGCGTGCTGGTGGTCGATTGCGACGTGCCGTGGATCCCCGCGCAGGGACAACCACTGCCGACTGCGCACGTGGTGCAACTCGGCATCGATCCGCTTTGGCCGGATTACCCGATGCGCGGATTCCGCAGCGACCTGACGCTCGATTGCGATACGCAGCTCGGCCTCGAGGCGCTCGCGAAGGCCGTCGGGGAAGACAAGCCGCGCGGGCTGCCGCCTGAAAAACCCGCCAGGCCGGCGCCGCAACCTTCGGGAAAAGCCATCACGTCGCGCTATGTCTCGGCATGCCTGAGCGGACTGCTCGATGCCGCTACGCTGGTGGTGAACGAATATCCGCTCACGCTGGAAGACATGGCACTCGAGGCGGGGCAGTATTTCTCACACCCGCCATCGGGAGGCCTCGGCTGGGGTCTGGGCGCGGCCCTCGGCGCGAAGCTCGCCGTGCCTGAGAAGACCGTGATCTGCGCGGTGGGCGACGGCGCCTACATGTTCGGCAACCCGACGCCTGCGCACTGGATCGCGCAGGCGCAGGGCCTGCCGGTGCTGTTCGTGGTGTTCAACAACGCGCGCTGGGGCGCGGTGCACCGCGCAACGCTTTCGGTCTACCCCGACGGCTACGCAGCGAAGGCGGCCGACCCGCCATTCACGCGCCTCGATCCCGCGCCGCAGTTCGAGAAAGTCTGCGAGGCGTGCGGCGGCTGGGGCGAGCACGTCACGACACCCGCCGGGGTGATGCCTGCGCTTAAGCGCGCGCTCGACGTAGTGCGAAACGAAAAGCGCCAGGCGCTGCTCAACATCGAAGTAGAAGCCAGCACGGCGCGCACCAGTTGATCGATTCGCAGCGCGTTCAGCAGTATCGTAGCGGCCTGGAACAACCGGAGGCGAATGAAATGTTCAGAAACGGCCGGACGGCGCTGGCGATCGTCACGCTGGTTGTTGCGGCAGCGCTCGGCGGCTGCGCCGGCCAGCGCGCCGGCGATGCGGGCGGGCTCGAACGCATCGAGCACGTCGTGGTGATCTACGCCGAAAACCGCAGCTTCGACCACCTGTACGGCTTGTTCCCCGGCGCCGAAGGCATCGCGCAGGCCACAGCCGAGCAGAAAACCCAGCTCGACCACGATGGCAAGCCATTGCCGCACCTGCCGCCGGTGTTCGTGCAGGGCAAGCCCTCTCCCGCCTTTCCGCTGCAGCTGCCCAACGGGCCGTTCCGCATCGACGCCGCACCGGTCGGCCGGCGCATGGACGAAGTGTTGCCGAGCCCGATCCACCAGTACTACCACAACCGCGAACAGATCAATGGCGGCAGGAACGACATGTTCGTCGCCATGTCGACGGTTGGCGCGTGGGTGATGGGCTACTTCGACGGATCGAGCATGGAGCTGTGGCAGTGGGCGAAGGAATACACGCTCGCCGATCATTTCTTCATGGGCGCGTTCGGCGGCTCATTCCTGAATCACCAGTGGCTGATCTGCGCCTGCACGCCGACGCACCCAACCGCGCCGGCGTCCGTGCGCCCGCAACTGGATGAGCAGGGACGGATGAAGAAAAAGCCCGGCTCGCCTGCCTCGGTACTGAACGGCCCGGTGGATGTGTTCGACGGGCGCGTGACACCCGACGGGTGGGTGGTGAACACCTCGCAGCCGCCGTACCAGCCGAGCGGCATCCCGCCCGCGGCGGGCGGCAGCCCCGAGCTCGCCGACGAGTCGCGCATCCCGGTGCCGCCGCAATCGGCGAAGACCATCGGCGACACGCTCTCGGCGAAGGGCGTGAGCTGGGCGTGGTACGCGGGCGGATGGAACGAGGCGAGCGCCGATGGACGCCGTGATCCGAAGGAAAAACGCGCGGTGATCTACAACCTCGAACGCGGCAGCCTGATGTTCCAGCCGCACCACCAGCCGTTCAACTACTACTCGCGATTCGCGCCGGGCAGCGCGGAGCGCGCGCGGCACCTGAAGGACGTGTCCGATCTTCTCGATTCCATCGACAAGGGCACGCTGCCGCAGGTCGCGTTCTACAAGCCCACGGGGCGCCTCAACCAGCACCCGAGCTACACCGACCTCACGGCCGGAGACGAGCACATCGCCGCGCTGCTGGAGCGGCTGAGAAAAAGCCCGCAATGGGGCAAGATGGCCGTGATCGTCACCTACGACGAGAACGGCGGCTACTGGGATCACGTTCCGCCGCCCTCCGGCGCGGGTTGGGGCGATCGGTGGGGCCCCGGATCGCGCATCCCGACGATCATCGCGTCGCCGTTCGCCAGGCGCGGCTTCGTCGACAAGACGCCTTACGACACGACTTCGATCCTGAAATTCATCACGCGGCGTTTTGCGCTCGAGCCGCTGCCGGGCGTGCGCGAGAAGGCGGGCGACCTGACGAACGCGTTCGCGTTCTAGCGGGCGGGATCAGCCGCCCAGCGCCGCGCGCACCCACTCGAGCACCACCGCCAGGCGTGGCGGCAGCAGATCATCGGCCTCGTCCAGGCTCACCCAGCGCCATTCGTCGTGCTCGGGCCTGCCCAGCTCGAGCGATACCGGCAGCGTGATTTTCTCGACTTCGGTCTCGGCGAGGTAGTAGCGCGCGATCTTGCCGCCGGCGTAGGGCAGGGTCTCGCGGTAATCCTCGCCGAGCGCGAATTTGATCTCGCCGAGGCCGGTCTCCTCCCATACCTCGCGCCGCGCGGTGATCAGCTCGGATTCGCCGTCCTCGACCAGCCCTTTCGGAAAATCCCAGTGGCCGAACGCGCGCAGCACCAGCAGCCACGCGCCCTGCTCGCTCCGGCGGAACACCACCGCACCCGCCGAGCGGGGCTTGATCACCTCGCCGGACGCGGGGGCTTGGGTAAGATGCTTGTCCATTCACGTGATTTTAAAGGAGCAGGCCATGGATGCGGCGATCAAGGAACTGTACGAGCGCGGGCTGAAGGTGCGCAAAGAAGTGCTGGGCGACAAATACGTCGACAACGCCATCAATTCGGCTGACGAATTCACGCAGCCCTTGCAGGAATACCTCACGGCGCATGGCTGGGGCGCCTCGTGGGCGCGGGCCGGGCTCGAGAAGAAGACGCGTTCTATGCTCAACCTCGCGATGCTGACCGCGCTCAACCGCGGCTACGAACTGAAGATCCACATCCGCGGCGCGCTCAACAATGGCGTCACGAAGGACGAGATGCGCGAAATCTTCCTGCATGCGGCCGTCTACTGCGGGGCGCCGGCGGCGATGGAGAGTTTCCGGCTGGCGAAGGAAGTGTTCAGGGAGGCCGGGATATGAACCCCCCGCAAGCGACCGGCGGGATGCTCGAGCTCGAGCATTTCTGGATGCCGTTTACCGACAACCGGCGTTTCAAACGCGCGCCCAGGATGGTCGCCTCGGCAAGCGGCATGTACTACACGACGACCGAGGGCAGGCAGGTGTTGGATGGATTGGCGACGCTGTGGTGCGTGAACGCAGGCCATTGCCGGCCGAAGGTCGTGGAGGCCATCCGCAAGCAGGCGGGCGAACTCGATTTCGCCTCCGCGTTCTCGCTCGGCCATCCGCTGCCGTTCAAGGTCGCCGAGCGCATCGCCGAGCTCGCGCCGGCGGGCATGGGGTACGTGTTCTTCACCAACTCCGGCTCCGAGGCGGTGGACACGGCGCTGAAGATGGCGCTTGCCTACCATCGCCTGAATGGTCAGGCATCGCGCACCAGGTTCATCGGCCGGGAGCGCGGCTACCACGGCGTGAACCTCGCCGGCATCTCGGTGGGCGGGGTGCCGGCAATGCGCAAGGCCTACTCGGGCGCACTGACGCCGGGCGTCGATCACCTGCGCCACACGCAGGACCTGGCGAAGAGCGCGTTCTCGCGCGGCCAGCCCGCGCTCGGCGTCGAACTCGCCGACGAGCTCGAGCAACGGGTCATCCCTCTGCACGGCGCGGAAAACATCGCTGCGGTGATCGTCGAGCCGGTCTCTGGTGCCGGCGGCGTGCTGGTGCCGCCAAGGGGCTACCTGGAGCGGCTGAGGGAGATCTGCACCCGGCACGGCATTCTGCTCATTTTTGACGAGGTAATCACCGGTTTCGGCCGCCTCGGCCAGCCGTTCGCCGCACAGGTATTCGGCATCCAGCCCGACCTGATCACGTTCGCTAAAGGGGTCACCTCGGGCAGCGTGCCGCTTGGCGGCGTGATCGTAGAGCAAGGGATCCACGCCGCGTTCATGAATGCGCCGGGAGGGGGCGTGGAGTTCTTCCACGGCTACACCTACTCAGGGCATCCGCTTGCGTGCGCAGCTGCGATGGGCGCGCTCGATACCTACGCCGAGGAAGGCCTGTTGACGCGCGCGCGCGAGCTCGCGAAGCCGTTCGAGGATGCGGTGCATGCGCTGAAAGGCTCGCCGAACGTGATCGATTGCCGCAACCTCGGCCTGATCGGTGCGATCGAGATGTCGCCGCGGCCGGGTGCGCCGGGCGCGCGCGCGTTCGAAGCCTTCGAGAAATGCTGGGCGAAGGGCGTGTTCGTGCGCCCGATCGGCGACAGCGTGGCATTCTGCCCGCCGCTCATCGCCGAGAAGAAGCACCTCGACGAAATGTTTTCGGTCACTGCGGAGGTCTTGAGGACGGTCGCCTAGAGCCACTTGGCCTTGCGGAAGCGGAAAAACAGGTAGACGTCGATGCCGACCATCAGGCCGACGGCAAACGGGTAGCCCAAGACCCACTTCAGTTCCGGCATGTACTCGAAGTTCATGCCGTAGACGCCGGCGATCATGGTGGGAATGGCCACCAGCGCGCCATAGGCCGCCAGGCGCTTGACGGTCTCGTTCTCCTGCAGCGAGATCAACGACAGGTTCACCGTCATCGCCATGACCACCATCTCGCGCGTGGCGTCTATTGTCTGGTTGAGGCGCACCAGGTGGTCGTACACGTCGCGGAAATACTCGCCCATCCCGGCGCATATCTGCGGCACGCGTCCGCCGTAGAGCTTGCCCACTGACTCCAGCAACGGGCCGACTGCGTGCCGGAGGGTCATCAGCTTCTGTTTCAACCCATACAGCGCCTCGATATTTGCGCGTGCCTGACTACCGGAGAAGATGCGCTCCTCGATCGCCTCCAGTTGCGTTTCCAGGTCGTCGAGGACCGGGAAGTAGCGGTCGACCACCGCGTCCATCAGCGCATACAGCACGTAGCCGGAGCCGTGCTGCAGCAGCTCGGGTTCCCGTTCGCAGCGTTTGCGCACTTCGCTGAAGCCCTTTTCGGTGCGATTCCGCACCGACAGGATGTAGTTGCGGCCGACGAAGATGTTGATCTCGCCGACGTTCAACTCGTCCCCGGCCTGCTCGAGGGTGTGCAGCGCGACGAACAGCGAATCGCCGTACTCCTCGATCTTCGGCCGCTGGTGGCCGTGGCGCGCGTCCTCGACGGCGAGCGGGTGCAGGTCGAAGGCGTCCTGCATGTCGGCGAGCTCCGCGTCGTTCGGGTCCTGCAGCGCGACCCAGACGAAGGTGTCCGGGCGTCCGACGAACTCGTGGATCGCGCGCTTGTCGATGTCCGCGAATTTCCGGCCGTTCTGGTAGGCGACGCAGTTGACGATCATGGGAGGGGCGTTTTCCGTATTTCGCCCGATGATACCGCCGGAAGGTAAAATGCGCGGCTTCGCTCAAGGGCCCTGACTCCCATGCCAGCCATCAGCCGCCGGGCCTCGAGCCTCGGCACCGAAAACGCGTTCGTCGTACTTGCCGAGGTGAACGCGCTCGCGCGCACCGGCAAGGACATCATCTCGTTCTGCATCGGCCAGCCCGATTTTCCGGCGCCGGTGAACGTGCAGGAGGCGGCGATCCGCGCGATCAGGGGCGGCAAGCACGGCTATACGCCGTCGGCCGGTATCGACGAGTTGCGCGCGGCGGCGGCGAAATACCTCGGCGCAATGCGCGGCGGATTGCCGATCCGGCCCGAGGACGTGGTGGTCGGGGCAGGGGCAAAACCGTTCATTGCTTACGCAATCCTGTCGAGCACCGACCATGGCGCGGGCGACGAGGTGATCTACCCCAATCCGGGTTTTCCGATCTACGAATCGCAGATCGTCGCGTGCGGCGCGAAACCCGTGCCGATCCACCTGCACGAGGCGCGCGATTTCTCCTTCGACCCCGCCGAGCTGGAACGGCGGATCACGCCGAAGACGAAGCTGCTGATCCTCAACTATCCGCACAACCCCACCGGGGGCTTGTTGTCGCGCAAGGAGCTCGAGCAAATTGCCGCGATCCTCGCGAAGCACCCGCAGGTGTGGGTGTACGCCGACGAGATCTACTCGCGTCTGGCTTACAGCGGCGAGTTCTTCTCGATCGCGCAGGTGCCGGGCATGTACGAGCGCACCATCATCTCGGACGGCGCCTCGAAGACCTGGGCGATGACCGGCTGGCGCATCGGCTTCACTTCGAACCCGTTGCTGGCGCCGGTGCTGACGCGCTGGATCACCAACACCGATTCCTGCGCCTCGCAAATCAGCCAGTGGGCGGCGCTGGAGGCGATCGAGGGCCCGCAGGATGCGGCCGCGATGATGAAGGCGAGCTTCCTCGAGCGGCGCGACCTGATCGTCGGATTGCTGAACAAGGTGCCGGGCGTGAGCTGCCGCTTGCCGGGCGGCGCATTCTACGCCTGGCCCAACGTCACCGAGGCGTGCCGCATGATCGGAGCGCCGGATTCGGAGGAGTTCAGGAAACGCCTGTTGAACGAGGCGGGCGTCGCGCTGCTCGCGGACATCCATTTCGGCTCGCGCGTGCCAGGCGAAGGCCAGCACGTGCGCTTTTCGTACGCCGCATCGAAAGAGATGATCGAGAAGGGCGTCGCGCGCATGGCGGAGTTCATCCGCACGAACACCCGCAAGGCTGCCTAGCAGCCCCGCCGGCGCGTCTCGATAGGCATACCCCATGAGCGCCGTCTGGAAGCCGCCCTCGGTGACCGTTGCCGCAGTGATCGAGAGCGACGGGCGTTTCCTCGTGGTCGAGGAGGACTACGACGGCGCCCGGGTGCTCAACCAGCCCGCCGGCCACCTCGATCCGGGCGAGAGCCTCATTGCGGCCTGCGCGCGCGAAGTGCTCGAGGAAACGGCCCACCGCTTCGTGCCTGAGTCGCTGATCGGCATCTACCGCTGGTACTACGCGCCGCGCGACATCACCTTCATTCGCTTCACTTTCGCCGGGCGGCTCGAAGGCGTGGACCCGGGGAGGGGGCTCGATGCGGAGATCGTAGCGGTCCACTGGCTCACCCGGGCGGAGCTGCTCGCCAAGGCGGCGATGCATCGCACGCCGCTGGTGATGTCCTGCGTCGACGACTACCTCTCGGGCAAGCGCTATCCGCTTGGCGTGTTCGCGGACGGTTATGCCTGAGCGCGTGGTGGTGGGAATGTCGGGCGGTGTGGATTCCTCCGTCGCCGCGCTGCTGCTCAAACGCAACGGCTACGACGTCGTCGGCCTCTACATGAAGAACTGGGAAGACGACGATGACGACGAGTACTGCTCGACGCGCCAGGACTTGATCGACGCGGCCGCGGCCGCAGACGTGATCGGCGTGGATCTCGAGGCGGTCAATTTCGCCGTCGAATACAAGGATCGCGTGTTCGCCGATTTCCTGCGCGAGTACTCGGCCGGGCGCACGCCCAACCCGGACGTGCTGTGCAACGCGGAGATCAAGTTCAAGGCTTTCCTCGACCATGCGATTCGGCTGGGTGCTGCGCGCATCGCCACCGGGCATTACGCTCAGCTGCGTGAAGCAGATGGAAAGTTCGAGTTGCTGCGGGCGGCGGACGCCAGCAAGGACCAGAGCTACTTCCTGCACCGGCTGAACCAGCAGCAGCTCGCGCGCGTGATGTTCCCGGTCGGCCATTTGAGTAAGACCGAGGTGCGCAAGATCGCGCTCGAAGCGGGTCTGCCGAACCACGCCAAGAAGGACTCCACGGGAATCTGCTTCATCGGCGAGCGGCCGTTTCGCGAGTTCCTCAGCCGCTACCTGCCGAAGAAACCCGGCCCGATCGTCACCCCCGAAGGCAAGACGGTCGGCGAGCACATCGGCCTTGCGTTCTACACCATCGGGCAGAGGAAGGGCATCGGACTCGGTGGAAAGAAGGGCAGTTCGGGCGACGCGTGGTATGTCGCGCAGAAGGACATCGCGCGCAACGCCCTCACGGTGGTGCAGGGACACGACCATCCGCTGTTGATGAAGGAGAGCCTCGCGGCGCTCGACGCGAGCTGGGTCGCGGGCGAGGCGCCGCCCAGCCTGTCGCAACACAGCGCGAAAACGCGCTACCGGCAGGCAGACTCGGGCTGCACGCTCTTGCGCGCGGGGAATGGAGAAATCGCCGTGGACTTCGACCAGCCGCAGTGGGCGGTGACCCCTGGGCAGTCGGTGGTGCTTTACGATGCCGAGGTGTGCCTCGGCGGCGGGATTATTTCTTCCTGATCCTTTCGGTCGCTACCTGGGAACGGTGTCCTGGAACGAAGGGCGTTCCATCAGCTTGTCGAAGTGCTTCACCAGATTCGGGTACTTGCCGCGCCACTCGATGCCGGCGGGTTTGCGGAAATCGAGCCAGCCGAGGCAGCAGCCGAAGGCGATGTCGGCGAGCGTGTAGCCATTGCCGTGGCACCACGGCCGCTCGCCCAGCTCGGCGGACATCGCCGCGAGGCCACGCTCGACCTTGCCCTTCTGCCGCTCGACCCAGGCGTCGCTCTGCTCTTTCTTCACGCGCAGCGATTCGTAACGGATCAGGATCCCCGCGTCGATGACGCCGTCGGTGAGCGCCTCCCAGCGGCGCACCGCGATGCGCTCGCGGTTCTCATCCGGGATCAGCCGGCTGAACGGCGAGACGTTGTCGAGGAATTCGACGATGACGCGCGAATCGAACAGCGCGGTTTCGTCGTCCAGCATCAGCGCAGGCACCTTGCCGAGGGGGTTGCGCTGGTTGATCGGCGTGTCGGGCGCCATTACATCGACCCACTCCGTTTCGCATTCGATTTTCTTCTCGGCAAGGACGATGCGAACCTTGCGCACAAAGGGGCTCAGGGGTGATCCGTATAGCTTCATATGGGGGGAGGAAATCCTGTGTGCAGCGACGCGCAAATGATATCACGCGGAGCCTGCCGTCTATAATGCGGTGTCGCAGGAAAGCCACTTCATGCCCTCTACTTCCGCGCTCACCGCCCTGTCGCCGCTCGACGGCCGCTACGCAAAGTCTGCGCACGCGCTGCGCCCATTCTTCAGCGAATTCGGCCTGATCCGCTACCGCGTGCGCATCGAGCTGGAATGGTTGAAGGCGCTCGCCGCGGAACCGGCGGTGAGGGAGCTGAAGCGGTTCGGCCGCAAGGCTCTGGCCGCGATGGACCGCCTGGTGGAGCGCTTCTCCGAGCGCGACGCCGAGCAGATCAAGAACATCGAAGCCGAGACCAACCATGACGTGAAGGCGATCGAATACTGGCTGAAGGGGAAGCTCGGCGGCGCAGGTCAGGACGCGCGCGCGATGCTCCAGTCGCTGGAATTCATCCACTTCGCCTGCACCTCGGAGGACATCAACAACCTCGCCTATGCGCTGATGCTCGCCGATGCGCGCGCGCAGGTGATGCTGCCTCAACTGGATGCGCTGATCGCCGCGTTGCGCGCCCTCGCGCACGGCTTTGCCGACGCGCCGATGCTCTCGCGCACACACGGCCAGCCGGCCTCGCCGACCACGCTCGGCAAGGAGATGGCGAATTTCGTGCACCGCCTGCGTCGCTCGCGCCGGCGCATCGCCGGCGTGTCGCTGCTCGGCAAGACAAACGGCGCGGTCGGAAATTACAACGCGCATTGCGTCGCCTGTCCCGAAGTGGACTGGGAGCGTCTGGCGCGGCGTTTTGTCGAGACGCTGGGGCTGGAGTTCAATCCCTACACCACCCAGATCGAACCGCACGATTCGTTTGCAGAACTGTTCGACGCATACGCGCAGGCCAATACCGTGCTGCTCGACCTCGACCGCGATCTGTGGGGCTACGTCTCGCTCGGCTATTTCAGGCAGCGCCTGAAGAAGGCAGAGGTCGGTTCCTCGACCATGCCGCACAAGGTCAATCCGATCGACTTCGAGAATTCCGAGGGCAATGTCGGCGTGGCGAATGCGCTGCTGCGTCACCTTGCCGACAAGCTGCCGGTGTCGCGCTGGCAAAGGGACCTCTCGGACTCGACCGCGCTGCGAAACTCCGGCGTCGCTCTCGGCCATACGCTGCTTGCGTACGACGCCTGCCTGAGGGGCTTGGGCAAGCTGGAGGCCGACCGTGCCCGCCTCGCCGCCGACCTTGAGGCCAACTGGGAGGTGCTCGCCGAGCCGATCCAGCAGGTGATGCGCCGCCATGGCGTGGCGGGCGCCTACGAGAAGCTGAAAGAGCTTTCGCGCGGCAAGCGATTGAGCCGCACCCGTCTTGCCCGATTCATCCGCGGCCTGGACATTCCCGCCGCCGCGAAGAAGCGCCTGCTCGCGCTCACGCCCGCCGCGTACACCGGCCTCGCCACGCAGCTCGCCAAGCGCGTCTAGACCGCGGCGTTTCTGCATGCTCCACGCCGCCGTCATCGCGCTTTCGTCGTTCCTGCTGTTCCTGGTTCAGCCGCTCATCGCGCGGCTGATCCTGCCGTGGTTCGGCGGCTCCGCGGCGGTGTGGACCACCTGTATGCTGGTCTTCCAGGCGCTGCTGCTCGCCGGCTACGGCTATGCGCATGCCGCGAACGCCAGGCTCTCGCCGCGCCGGCAGGCGATCGTGCATACGGTGCTGCTGGTGGCTGCGCTCGCGACGCTGCCGATCGCACCCGCGGCATCGTGGAAACCGGACGGCAGCGAGGAGCCGGTGATGCGCATCCTGTTGCTGCTTGCCGTGAGCGTCGGCCTGCCCTACCTGATGCTGGCTTCGACCAGCCCGCTGTTGCAGGCATGGTTCGCGCGCACGCGGCCCGGCGCGAACCCGTACCGCCTGTTCGCGGTGTCGAACGCCGCTTCGCTCGCAGCGCTGATCGGCTACCCGCTCGTGGTCGAGCCCTGGCTGGGTGGCGCGGCGCAGGTCGAGCTGTGGTCGTGGCTGTTCGCGGCGTTCGCGCTTGCCTGTGCGCCACTGGCGTGGACTTCCGTGCGCGATCCAGCGTCCACCCCCGTCGCGGCACTCCCCCTCGGAGGGAATGACGCAGAAGGTGTTTCGCGCGGGGACGTTCTGACGTGGCTCGCGCTCTCGGCGACCGGCTCGGCGCTGCTGCTCGCGGTAACCAACCACATCACGCAGAACATCGCCGCGGTCCCGCTGCTGTGGCTCGCACCGCTCACGCTCTACCTGCTGACTTTCATCCTCGCTTTCGAGGGCAGGAACCTGTACCGGCCGCGGTGGTTCTGGAGCGTCTGCCTGGTGTGGCTGGGCGGGATGGCGTGGCTGCTCGTCGATACCGACCGGGAGTTCGACATGAAGCTGCAGCTGGGGATGTACCTGTCGGGGCTCGCGGTGGCGTGCTTCTTCTGCCACGGCGAACTCTATGTGCGGCGGCCCGCCCCGCGCCACCTCACCGCGTTCTACCTGACGATCTCCGCGGGCGGTGCGCTCGGCGGCCTGTTCGTCGTGGTGTTCGCGCCGCTCGTGTTCGTCGGCTACCATGAACTCGGCATCGGGCTGGTCGCCTGCGCCCTGCTGGCCTTCGTGCGCTGCCGGCGTCTGGGCGCCGTGCCCGGCGTGATGGGTCTCGCGGTATTGCTGGGGGTGACGGCCGGGTCGGTATACGAGATCCTGCACTTTCGGACCGGCGTGATCGCCTCGGCGCGCAACTTCTACGGCGTGCTGCGGGTGAAGGAATACGGCATCCCCGGTGAGACCGACCACCTGCGCCGCCTGCTGCACGGGGTGATCATGCATGGCGAGCAGTTCCTGGATCCTGAAAAGCGAAGGATGCTAACCACCTATTACCAGGAGACCTCCGGCGTGGGCATGGCGATCGTCTCCAAGCGCGATCAGCCCGAGCGCGTCGGCGTGATCGGGCTGGGCACCGGCACGCTCGCCGGCTACGGTCGCGCAGGCGACGTGTTCCGCTTCTACGAGATCAATCCCGAGGTGGTGCGTTTCGCGCGCGAAAAATTCACCTTCCTTGCCGACAGCGGCGCGAAGATCGAGATCGTCCCGGGCGACGCGCGCCTCTCGCTGGAGCGCGAGGCGCCCCAGGGCTACGACGTGCTCGCGGTGGACGCGTTCTCGAGCGACGCGATCCCGGTGCACCTGATCACGCGCGAGGCGCTGGCGCTGTACCTGCGGCACGTCAAGCCCGACGGCATCGTCGCTTTCCACGTCTCCAACCGCTTCCTCGATCTGGGTCCGGTGGTGGCGCGCCTCGCGCGCGAAAACGGGGTGCACGTGACCGGCGTATACGAAAAGGGCGGGGAGGACGACGACCGGACGCAGAGCGACTGGATCCTGGTGTCGCGCGACGCCATGGCGCTCGAGCGCCCGGAGATCGTGGATGCGGAGGAAGTCGCGGACAGGCCGGAGTGGCGGACCTGGACGGACGACTACTCGAACCTGGTCCAGGTGATCAAATGACCGCGCAAGCGGGGGGAGACGCCTACACCACCGCGCCTTCGTTTTCTTCCCTGCGCTTTTTCTGCACCGCGAACTGCTCGCGCGATACGCCGAACCACATCACCAGCGGGCATGACACGAGCACCGAGGAGTAGATGCCGAACAGGATGCCGATGGTGAGCGCGAGCGCGAAATAGTGCAGCGCGTGGCCGCCGAAGATCAGCATGGTGGTCACCATCATCTGCGTGCACAGGTGGGTGATGATGGTGCGCGAGATGACGCCGGTGATCGAGCTGTCGATGATCTCGGGCACCGAGGCCTTCCTCATCTTCCTGAAGTTCTCCCGCACCCGGTCGAATACGACCACCGATTCGTTCACCGAATAGCCGAGCACCGCCAGGAGCGCCGCCAGCACCGGCAGCGAGAACTCCCACTGGAACAGCGCGAAGAAGCCGAGGATGATCACCACGTCGTGCAGGTTGGCGATGATGGCGGCGAGTCCGAAGCGCCACTCGAAGCGCAGCCAGAGGTAGAGCACGATGCCCACCGCGGTCACCAGCAGCGCGAGCGCGCCGTTGCTGGCGAGTTCGTCGCCCACCTGCGGGCCGACAAACTCGACGCGCCGCAATTCAGCGCCCGCGTCGTCCGACTGCAGCAGCGCGAGCAGCTTCTGCGACAGATCCGCGTTCGACTGGCCCTTGGTGAGCGGCATGCGGATCAGCACGTCGCGCGAGGAGCCGAAGTTCTGCACCTCGACCTTGTAACCGGCCTTCTCCAGCGTGGCGCGGATTCTTTCCACGTCCGCGGCTTGCTTGTAGGCCACCTCGATCAGCGTGCCGCCGGTGAACTCCACCGAGAAGTTGAGCCCCTTGCCCGCCAGGAAGCCGACCGCGGCGAGGAAGGTGACGAGCGAGATCACGTTGAACACGACCGCGTGCCGCATGAACGGGATGACGCGGCGGATCTTGAAGAATTCCATGGCCTAGCTCACTTCCACACGGTGTCGCCGATCGCCAGGTGCGCGACCCGCTTGCGATGGCCGTACACGAGGTTGACCATCGCGCGCGACACGGTCACTGCCGAAAACATCGAAGTCAGGATTCCCAGGCAATGCACCACCGCGAAGCCGCGTATCGGGCCGGTGCCGAAGGTCAGCAGCGCGAGGCCCGCGATCAGCGTGGTGATGTTCGAGTCCAGGATCGTGCCGAAGGCGCGTTCGTAGCCCGCGGCGATGGCCGCCTGCGGCGTCGCGCCGCCCCGGACTTCCTCGCGAATGCGCTCGTTGATCAGCACGTTGGCGTCGATCGCCATGCCCAGCGTGAGCGCGATCGCCGCGATGCCGGGCAGCGTCAGCGTGGCCTGCAAAAGCGACAACAGCGCGATCAGGAACAGCAGGTTCACGGCCAGCGCCAGCGAGGAAATCACGCCGAACAGGGCGTAGTAGGCCGACATGAAGACGACGATGAGGATGAAGCCCCACAGCGTGGCATGGAAGCCCTTGTCGATGTTGTCGCGGCCGAGGCTGGGGCCGACGGTGCGTTCCTCGATGATCTCCATCGGCGCGGCCAGCGACCCGGCGCGCAGCAGCAGCGCCGTGTCGTAGGCCTCGACCGTGCTCATGCGCCCGGAGATCTGCACCCGTCCGCCGCCGATTTCCGAGCGGATCACCGGCGCGGTGACCACTTCGCCCTTGCCCTTCTCGATGAGCAGAATCGCCATCCGCTTGCCGACGTTTTCGCGCGTCACGTCCTTGAAGATGCGCGCGCCGGTGCCGTCGAGCGTGAGGTGCACTGCCGGCTCCTGCGTCTGGTTGTCGAATCCGGGTTGCGCGTCGGTCAGTCGGTCGCCGGTCAGCACCACCTGCTTCTTCACGATGATCGGCTGGCCGTTGCGCTCGATGTAGAACTCGGTGCCGAAGGGCACTTCGCCGCGCGCCGCCGCCGCCAGCGACTCGGGGTTCATCTTCTCCTCGTCCACCATGCGGACCTCGAGGCTCGCGGTGCGGCCGAGGATGTCCTTGGCCTTGGCGGTGTCCTGGACGCCGGGCAGCTGCACCACCACGCGGTCGGCGCCCTGCTGCTGGATCACCGGCTCGGCGACGCCGAGCTCGTTGATGCGGTTGTGCAGCGTGGTGATGTTCTGCTTGATCGCGTAATCCTGGGTGCGCTTCACCGCATCGCCCTTCAGGGTCGCGACCAGCAGGAAACTCTCGCCGTCCTGGCGCTCCTCGATGATCAGGTCGCCGCCCGCGTTCTGGATCACCTCGCGCGCCTTGGCGCGGGCCTCCGCGTCGCGGAAGCGTACGCGGATCGTCTGCGCCTCGCGCGTCACGCCGCCGTGCCGGATGCCCTTTTCGCGCAACTGGCTGCGGATGTCTCCGGTCAGGCTCTCGAGCTTCTTGATGATCGCCGCCTGCATGTCCACCTGCAGCAGGAAATGCACGCCGCCGCGCAGGTCGAGTCCAAGGTACATCGGCAGCGCGCGGATCGCCGTCAGCCATGACGGCGAGGACGAAAGCAGGTTCAGCGCCACGACATAGGTCGGATTGGCGGGGTCCGGGTTGAGCGCGTGCGTGATCTCGTCCTTCGCCTTCAACTGCGTGTCGGTGTCGGCAAGGCGCACGCGAACGCTGTTCGCATCGAGCAGCGTGCCGGTCGGCTCGATGCCCGTTTTTCTGAGCACCGCCTCGACGCGCCCGAGCAGCGCCGTATCGACCTTCACCGTCGCCTTGATGCTCGAGACCTGCACCGCGGGCGACTCGCCAAAGAAGTTCGGCAGCGTATAGAGCAGCGCGAGCACGACCGTGCCCGCGACCAGCAGGTACTTCCAGAGAGGAAAGCGGTTCAACGCGGATTCAGATGTGGATGAACTGGGCGGCGCGCGCTCTACTGGACGCTCTTGATCGTGCCCTTGGGCAGCAAGGTCTGCACTGCGGCGCGCTGCACCGTGATTTCCGTCTCGGGCGCGATCTCCACGGTCAGGTAGGCATCGTTCAGCTTGGTGATCTTGCCGAGCACGCCGCCCGCAGTGATCACCTCGTCGCCCTTGGCGAGGCCGTCGACCATCGTCTTCTGCTCCTTGGAGCGCTTCATCTGCGGCCGGATCATCAGGAAGTACAGCAGCACGAACATCAGGATCAGCGGCAGGAACCCCATCAGGCCATCGCCGCCGAATGCGGGAAGGGTCTGGGCGTAAGCGGAGGAAATCAGCACATGGAACTCCGGAAAGGATGGAAAAAAGGGCGAAATTATAGCACCGGCGACCCGCGCTGCCGGTCTTCCAGCATGCGCGCGGAGGACTGCCGGAGCCGGCCGAGCGCGATCGATTCGCGCAGCTCGCGCATCAGCTGCTGGTAGTAGTGCAGGTTGTGCAGGGTGTTCAATCGTGCGCCGAGGATCTCGTTCGATTTCTGCAGATGGTGCAGGTAGGCGAGCGTGAAGTTGCGGCAGCCGTAGCAGGCGCAGGTCTGATCCAGCGGCCGCGTGTCGTCGCGGTACCTCGCGTTCCTGATCTTCACGTCGCCGAAACGCGTGAACAGCCAGCCGTTCCTCGCATTGCGTGTCGGCAACACGCAATCGAACATGTCGAAGCCTGCGCACACCGCCTCGATGATGTCTTCGGGCGTGCCCATCCCCATCAGGTAGCGCGGCCGGTCAGCGGGCAGGCGCGGTGCGCAGTGCGCGAGGATGCGGCGGCGGTCTGCCTTCGGTTCGCCCACCGAAAGCCCGCCGAGCGCGTAGCCGTCGAAGCCGATTGCAATCAGCCCGGCGAGGGACTCGTCGCGCAAGCTCACGTACATGCCGCCCTGCACGATGCCGAACAGCGCGTTGCTGTTTCCGGCGTGGGCGCGCTTCGAGCGCTCGGCCCAGCGCAGGCTGAGCCGCATCGACTCGGCGGCCGCGTTCTCGCTCACCGGGTAGGCGGTGCACTCGTCGAAGACCATCACGATGTCGGCGTTCAGCACTCGCTGGATGCGCATCGATTCTTCGGGCGTGAGCATCATCCGGTCGCCGTTCACGGGCGATGCGAACCTCACGCCTTCCTCGGAGACCTTACGCAGCGCATCCAGGCTGAACACCTGGAAGCCGCCCGAATCGGTGAGGACCGGCCCGTCCCAGCCCATGAAGCGGTGCAGGCCGCCGTGCTTGCCGATCACCTCGAGCCCCGGGCGAAGCCACAGGTGGAACGTATTTCCGAGCACGATCTGAGCACCGATCTGCTCGAGCTCCGCGGGCGACATCGCCTTGACCGAGCCGTAGGTGCCCACCGGCATGAATACCGGCGTATCCACGCGGCCGTGCGCCAGCTCGAGCACGCCGCGGCGCGCCGCGCCGTCGCGGTGCGTGACGTCGAATTTCAAACGCTTCTCTCGATCAGCATCGCATCGCCGTAGGAGAAGAAGCGGTAGCGCTCGCGAATCGCCTGCGCGTAGGCGCGCCGCAGGTTGTCCGTTCCGCCGAATGCCGACACCAGCATCAGCAGGCTCGATTTCGGCAGATGGAAATTGGTGAGCAGGCGATCGGCGACGCGGAACGCGTAGCCGGGATGGATGAACAGGTCGGTTTCACCGCTCGCCGGCTCAAGCTTGCCGGACGCCGCAGCCGCTTCGAGCGCCCGTAATGACGTTGTTCCGACCGCGAGCACCCGGCCGCTCGAGGCGCGAGCAGCCTCGATGGTCGTGACCGCCTCGCGCGACACGCTGTAGCGCTCGCGGTGCATGCGATGGTCTTCGACGTTTTCGGTGCGCACCGGCTGGAACGTTCCGGCGCCGACATGCAGCGTTATTTTCGCGATCTTCACGCCCTTCCCGGCAAGCGCGTCGAGCGTCGCCTGGTCGAAGTGCAGGCCCGCAGTCGGCGCGGCGACCGCGCCCGGCTTGTCGGCGTACACCGTCTGGTAGCGCGCGGCGTCGCCCGCATCCGCCGGGCGCGTAATGTAGGGCGGCAGCGGCACGGTGCCGTTGCGCTCGAGCACCTGCTCGAGCGAGATGCCGGACAGGAAGCGCAGGCGGTACAGATCGTCTTCGCGCCCGATCACCCTGACCGGCACGCCGGCGCCGACCACCAGTTCGGCACCGGTCGATGGCGGGTGGCTTGCGCGGATCATCGCCAACGCCTCGTGCGGCGCGACGATGCGCTCGACGAACACTTCGATCTTTCCGCCGGTGCGCTTCCTGCCCGCGAGGCGCGCCTTGACGACACGCGTGTCGTTGACCACCACGACGTCGTTCGGCGCGACCAGCCGCGGCAGGTCGTCAAAGCGCAAGTCCTGAATCGCGCCGCTGGAGCCGTCCAGATGCAGCAAGCGGCTGGCTGCGCGCTCGGCAGCCGGGTGTTGCGCGACCAGTTCGCCGGGCAGTGCGTAGTCGAATTCGGAAACGAGCATGGCGCCGCATTATAGAAGGCGCGATAATCCGCACCCGCAGTGGCCGGAATGGTGGAACTGGTAGACGCGCCGGACTCAAAATCCGGTGCCAGAAATGGCGTGAGGGTTCGAGTCCCTCTTCCGGCACCATAAAAAACCAACAGCCTGCCAATGACGATCAAGTACTACTGGGAAGATCTGACAGAGGGCTGGCAATACGAAAGCCCCACCCGCTCGCTCACGTCGCAGCAGATCATTTCCTTTGCGCGCGAATACGACCCGCAGGCCTATCACACCGATGAGGAGGCCGCGCGCGCGACGCCTTTCGGCGGGCTGATCGCAAGCGGCTGGCAGACCGCTGCAGTGGGCATGCGGCTCATGTGCGACGGATATCTGCTCCAGAGCTCGTGCGTCGGCTCGCCCGGCCTTGAAGAACTGCGCTGGCTGAAGCCCGTGCGTCCTGGCGACGCGCTGCGGCTGCGCTCGACCGTGCTCGAACAGACCCCTTCGCAGAAGCAGCCGGGGCGCGGCACCGTGAAGTGGCGCTGGGAACTGCTCAACCAGAAAGATGAGGTGGTTTGTCTGATGGTGGGCAGGCAGCATTTCCTGCGCCGCACGGCAGCGCCATAGCGGATCAGCTTGTAGCGCTACATCAACACTTTTCCAAAACATCAAGCCGCACAAGCACTTGCTGGACACAGGCGCGCCCCAGGCGTAGCCTTGCCGTTCCATTGGAGGGAAGCGATGGGAATGCCGCAGCTCCGCGTGCTGCCGGGCCTGAAGAACACGGTGCTCGTGATCGACGACCAGACCACCGGCCGCGCCATTCTGGAGCAGGTAGTGCGCAGGCTGGACGACCGGATCGTCGTGCAGGGCTTCGAGCGCCCGATCGACGCGGTGGTGTGGGCGACGCGCAAGGTCGCCGACCTGGTGCTGGTCGATTACTCGATGCCGGACATGAACGGCATCGAATTCGCGAAGCGGCTTCGCGCGCTGCCCGGATACGAGCACGTGCCGCTGGTGATGGTCACTGCGCACGACGACCGCACGATCCGCTATGCCGCTCTCGACGCGGGCATTACCGACTTCCTCACCAAGCCGATCGACGCGCGCGAATGCCGGGCGCGCTGCCGCAACCTGCTGACGCTGCGCCGCCAGCAGATCGCGCTCGAGGACCGCAAGCGCCTGCTCGAGGGGATGGTGGAGGAAGCGACTTTCGAGATCCGCGAGCGCGAGAAGGAGACGCTGCTGCGCCTCGCGCGGGCCGGCGAATTCCGCGACGAGGATACCGGCAACCACCTGGTGCGCATGGCGCGCTATTCGCGCCTCATCGCCAACTGCATCGGGCTGGAGCGCGAAGAGGCGGAAATCATCGAACTGGCCGCGCCGTTGCACGACATCGGCAAGATCGGCACCCCCGACCACATCCTGCTCAAGCCCGGCCGACACACCCCGGAGGAGCAGGTGATCATGCGCCTGCACCCGCTGATCGGCCACGAAATCCTGGAAGGCAGCGCGTCGAAGTATGTGCGGATGGGCGCGCTGATCGCGCTCGGCCATCACGAGAAGTACGACGGGTCGGGCTACCCCAACGGGCTGGCAGGCGACCACATTGAGCTCGCCGCACGCGTGGTTGCGGTGGCCGACGTCTACGACGCGCTCACTTCGGTGCGCCCCTACAAGCGCGCCTGGAGCGCGGACGACGCGTTCGAGTTCCTGCGCGGGCAGCGCGGCCGGCATTTCGATCCGCCCCTGGTGGACGCCTTCCTGAGCGTGCGGCCCGACGTGCTGCGCGTGCAGGAGGAACTGCGCGACCAGGACCGGGCAGAGGCCGCAACGTGATCGAGCGCCTGCGGGTGCGCTTCGATGAATTGAGCGCGCGGCTCGCCGCGCGTCCCGACACCGAGCACGAGCAGGCGATCGTGCGCGTCGCCCTCGGGCTGGTGCTGTTTGTATACCTGCTGCCGGTACCGTTCGCGCGCGGCGGCGCGACTGCGCTGGACTGGGCGTACTTCGCCGTAATGTGCGCGTACCTGCTGTTTTCGGCGTCGCTGCTCGCGCAGATTTTCCGCTGGCCCGGCGTTTCGCGGACGCGCCGGCTGCTCGCCACGACGGTGGACATCGCGACGCTCACGTTCGTGATGGCCCAGTCCGGTTCGCACGGCGCGCCGCTGGTGCTGGTCTACGTTTGGGTGACGCTCGCCAACGGCTTTCGCTTCGGCCCGAACTACCTCAACTACTCCCTCGCGCTGAGCATGGCTAGCTTCGGCCTGGTGATCGCGACCAACCCGTTCTGGCGCGGACACCTCGAGGTCGGCGCCGGCCTGATGATCGGGTTGCTTGCACTCTTGCTGTACGTGCGCAACCTGGTCAAGCAGCTGTTCGACGCCCTCGCGCGCGCCGAGGCCGCCAACCTGGCCAAGCGGCGCTTCATCTCGGTAGTGAGCCACGAAATGAGGACGCCCTTGAATGCCATCATCGGCATGGCCGACCTGATGCGCGAGACCAGCCTCACGCGCGAGCAGGCCGACATGCTGCAGACGCTGCGCGGGTCGTCGCAGCTGATGCTCGGGCTGGTCGAGGACGTGCTCGACTTCTCCAAGATCGAGGCCGGCAAGCTCACGTTCGAGCGGACCGATTTCGACCTGCACGCGCTGGTCAACAGCACCAGCCGCATCCTCGCCACGCAGGCCGCCGCCAAGGGCATCGAGTTCGTGGTGTCGATCATGCCCGAGGTGCCGCCCGCATTGAAGGGGGACCCGCACCACTTGCGCCAGATCCTGGTCAACCTCGCCGGCAACGCGGTGAAATTCACCGAGCGTGGCAGTGTCACGGTGCATGTATCGAGCGAGGACGAGACCGAGGCGCGCGTGCGGCTCAAGTTCTCGGTGCGCGACACCGGCATCGGCATCCCGGCCGATGCGCAGAAGCGCATCTTCGACAGTTTCACCCAGGCCGAACAGGGCACCACGCGCCGCTTCGGCGGCACGGGCCTGGGCACCACCATCGCCAAGCAGCTGGTGGAGCTGATGGGCGGCAAGATCGGGCTGGAGAGCGCGGTCGGGCTGGGAACCACGTTCTGGTTCGAGGTCGACTTCGACAAACAGCCTGAGCAGGCCGGCGCCGCTGCGGGCGAACTCGCCGGCGCGCGCATGCTGCTGGTCGGCTTCCCGGACGGCGAGCGCGAGCGGCTCGGGCAGGCGCTCGCCAGCTGGGGCGCGCTGGCGGTCGAGGCGCGCGACCTGGACGCCGCCGTGCACCGCCTGACCGCGGATATCAGCCTTGCGAAGCCCTATCACAGCGTGCTGCTCTACGCCGCGTCGAGCGCTGCGGACATGCAGCTGGTGCAGCGCTTTCGCCGCGCCGCGCCGAATCCCGCGCCGCCGGCGATCATTGCGGTGCCGCGCGATGCGGACTTGCCGCGCTTTGCCGCGCTCTCGGCCGGCTATGCCGCGGTCCTCGAGTTGCCGGTGGACAAACCGCAGTTGTTCAACGTGCTGCACTCGGTCTCGGCGGCGGACGAGCTGCGTGAAGGCGTGGTGCGGCTCAACGACTACGCGCGCCGCGGGGTGCATTCGAGAAAGCTGCACGTGCTCGTCGCAGACGACAACCCGACCAATCGCGAGGTGATCAGCCGCATCCTCGCGCACGGCGGGCACTCGGTGGTGCTCGCCAACGACGGTGAGCAGGCGCTCGACGCGATCGAGCATGCGCATTTCGACGTAGTGCTCCTCGATCGCAACATGCCGGGCATGGGCGGCATCGAGGCACTGCAGGCGCTGCGGCTGATGACGCGCGGCGGTCCGCGCCTGCCGGTCGCGGTGCTGTCCGCGGATGCCACGCCCGAGGCGCGCACCGAGTGCCTGGAGGCCGGCGCCGATACCTTCATCGCCAAGCCGGTGGAGGCGTTCCGGCTGCTCGATCAGCTGCAGGAACTGACCGCGCGCCCGGGCGAGGCGCCCGCGCCGCCGGTACCCGCGCGCCAGAGCGAACGCCACGGGCCCGAGGCTGGCGATGAGGCGGTCAACCGCGAGACGCTCGCCAATCTTGAGGAGCTTGGCTCCGGCCGCGCCTTCATGGAAAAGCTGGTCGGGGTGTTCCTGGAAGACAACGTCACGTTGCTGAAGAAGATCGAGGCTGCGCTCGCCGGGCGCGGCTACGTCGAGTTCCGCGCGCAACTGCATGCGATGAAAGGTTCCGCCGCAAGCATGGGAGCGGACCGGCTCACCGGGTTGTGCAGGCGTTACGGCAGCCTCACCGACAGCGAACTGCGCCTGCAGTCGAGCGGTGTTCTGAAGTCGCTTGCCGGGGAATTCAATTTGGTGCGCAACACGTTCGAGCGCTATCTCATGGAGAGGCGCCACTCCGCGGGCGAGGCTGGATAGAATTGCGCTCTCGCGCCGCCGGCGGCGCCCGATTGTTCATTCCCGTTCTGCCCGAGGAAATCCGAAGATGTCGTTCTTCCTGACGATGATCGAGGCCACCGACGCCAACCGGCGCGAGATGGAGGCGATCCCGAAAATCCATTCGATGATCCACCGCGGCCTGACGCTGCCGGAATACCAGGGGTTTTTGCACGACCTGTACCACGTGGTGTGGCACTTCTGCCCGGCGATGGCGGCCGCGGCCTCGCGCCTGGGCGACGATTTCCGCCAGGTACGCTACGAGCTGTACGGCGACATCGCGGAAGAGCAGGGCCACGAAGACTGGGTGCTCGAGGACGTTGCGGCGATGGGCGGCAACGTGGAGGGCGTCAAGACAAGGCCGCCGAGCGCGCCGGTGCAGGCGATGACCGCCTTCAATTACGCATCATCCGAGCGCGACCATCCGTGCGCGATCCTCGGCATGCTGTACACGCTGGAAGTGATGTCTTCGGTGTATGGCGGAAGCGTGTCGGACTCGATCGCGCGCGCGCTGGGGCGCGACGTCGACGGCGGCGGCTTCAAGTTCCTGTCGTCGCACGCGTCGATGGACCTGGACCACATGGCCAAGCTCAACCGGCTGGTGAAGACCATCGAGGACCCGCGTGCGCAGGCCGCGATCATCAATTCCGTCCGCGTGAATTTCTACCTGTTCGGCCAGATATTCAAGGAGGACGGCTTCGTCACCCACATTGCCGGCTGACGCGACTGCCCTCAGGCGTTTGCCGCTAGCGCCTCGGTGGTGATGTCGGCCACGCCGACGCCGTCCAGGCGGCGCATCTGCGCGCGTACCAGGCGTCCCATCATCTTCAGGTCCTTATCCTCCAGGCGCAGTGCCGCGTCCACCCAGGTGTCGGCGATCGCGTCGAGTTCCTCGCGCGACACCGGATGCACGCACTGGCGGGCGCGGTATACCGCCGCATAGCCGTTGCGGCGCTTGCGGTTGGCGTGGATCCAGTCGCGTACCGCGGCCTCGCCTTCGCCGTCCTTCGCCAGCACGTCGATCACGCCCATCTCATGGAGCCGGGCCGCCGGCAGCACCTTGCCAGAGAGGATGAGTTCCTCGGCCGCGCGCATGCCGATGCGCTGCGCGAGCAGGCTGTAGGCGCCCATGCCGGGGAACAGGTTGAACAGGATCTCGGGCAGGCCGAGCTGCGCGCTTTCCTCGGCAAAGATCACGTCGGAGGACAGCGCGCACTCGAAGCCGCCGCCCAGCGCGTCGCCCTGCACCATCGAGATGGTGATCATGCCGGGCGTGAAGTAGTTGCGGATCCGGGGGTAGAGGTTGTCGAGGCAAAGCCTTGCGTAATGCGCGAGCGCTTCGCGGTCGCGCGACTTGATCAGCAGCACGAACAGCGCGAGGTCGCCACCGAGGTTGAATACGCGAGGCTGGCGCGAGCCGAGCACGTAATAGTTGACCTGATGCGAGTCCCCAGCCAACGTGACCCGCCCGCCGTTGGCCTTGAGCTGGCTGTCGTGGTTGCGGATATCCTTCAGCAGTCCGAGGCTGAAGCAGGCGTTGCCCTTCGGATTGAAGAATGCCCACAAGGTTCCGCTGGCGGGGTCGAACTCCGTGTCGAACTGGGTATTGGTCTTGCCATAGGGTGCGCGCAGACCGAGCGCGTCGCGCATATTGCTCATGTCAGATCTCCGAAAGTTGAAAAACTACCCCTCGAGAGGGGCATTGTTTTGGCTCGACTTGACCAGGTTTGTCCGTGTTTCCCCTACAAAACTCTCCCGGAGCCATTAGACGCCGGTTCTTTGCGCTGCGCAACAAAAGCCAGCGTCCGCAGACAGTTGTGTCGCGAAACTCATACATCGGTTGACCGGAACTGACAGTTATTGACTCATCGCCGTGCGGACTTTGCTCGAGCGCCTGAGAACCGCGCCCTGGATTACCAGTTTGTCCTGAATCTCGACTGCTTCCAGCGCACGTGAGGGCGCGCCGTCGAGCAGCTAGGCATGCTCGAAGCCGGGCGCGTGCTCGCGGTAGAAATCCAGGTGCGCTTCCTTCGGGCGATGCGAGCGTACCTCCGCCGCGGTGAGGTCATCCGGGTCGAGCGCGGAGAATCAGCGCCTGGCGCAGGCCCATGGACAGCGCGATGTCGTTGCGCCAGGAAACGACCGGCATCGGTTGCGTGCGAGGCGCGGGCTACTAGATCAATTGTCCCGCTTGCGCTAGAGTTGGTCGTCGGAGCGGCGCTCGGGCGTCGCAAAACGCTCAACGGAGGAACGGCATGTTCGCGATCGTCTACAAGTCCGACGGCTTTCCGATCTGCCGGCAGATCCCCGGGGTTTCGCCCGACCCCGTAGTGACCTGGGGGACAGAGGCGGCGGCCAAGGCGTTCATCGCTTCGAAGAACGGCGACGCGGATTTCCAGGCGGTGGCGATCACCGACGACGCGATGGACAAGATGGCGCTGGCGATGGGCTGTCCGGTGGGGTCGCTGAGCTTCGATCCGTATCCGGGCTAGCTCATTCTCCCCGGTTGAAGAACTCGCGCCGGCTGCGCATTGCGCGCATGCGCTCGATGAGCAGTTCGAGGTCGGCGTCGCGTGCAACGAAGTTCAGGTTCTCCGAGTTGATGATCAGCACCGGTGCGGCGTTGTACTGGTAGAAAAAGCGCGTGTAGCTCTCGGCCAGCAACGCCAGGTACTCCTCGCCGATCGAGCGCTCGAATTCCACCCCTCTGCGGCGCACCCGTTCGATCAGCGTATCGGGCTGCGCCTGCAGGTAGATCACCAGATCGGGAGCCGGTGACTGCGGGCGCAGCGCATCGAAGATCTTCCGGTACAGCGCCAGCTCGTCGCCCGAGAGCGTGATGCGCGCGAACAACGGGTCCTTGTCGAGCAGGAAATCGCTGACCGTCGCGCGAGCGAACAGGTCGGCCTGCGCAAGCGGCTCGATCTGGCGCAGACGCTGGAACAGGAAAAACAGCTGGGTCGGCAGCGCGTAGCGCGCCATGTCCTGGTAGAAGCGCGCAAGAAACGGGTTTTCCGCCGGCTGCTCGAGCAGGACGTCGGCCGACAACCGCGCAGCGAGCCGCCGCGCGAGGCTGGTCTTGCCGACCCCGATCGGCCCTTCGACGGCGATGTAGCGCAGCTTTTCCATGGCCGTCAGCGCATCCTTTCGACATTCTGGCCGGCGACGCTGCACAGGCAATCGCGCGCCGCACCAAGATCGGGGATTTGCGCGTCCGGATCGAGTTCCAGCAGCGGCAGCAGCACGAATGCCCGCTCATGCATGCGCGGGTGCGGCACTGACAGGCGTTCGGTGGCGATGCGCTGCGATCCGTACAACAGAAGGTCGAGGTCGAGCGTGCGCGGCGCGCCGGGAAACGGCCGTTCGCGTCCGTGCGCGCGCTCGATTCCCTGCAGCGCGTCGAGCAAGGCCTCGGCTGCGAGCCCGGTTTCGACACGCGCCACGGCGTTGACGAAATCCGGCGGGCCGGCGTCGCCGACAGGTGCGCTGCGGTAAAGCGACGAGCGCGCGGCGAGCCGCGTTTCGGGCATCCGCGACAAGGCCGCGAGCGCGGCGCAAAGCTGCGCAGCCGGATCGCCGAGGTTGCTGCCCAGGCCGATGTAGGCGCTCAGCACGTCTCCCGCCGCCGGCTCACGCAGCCGGTTCGGCCGATGCGTCGGGAGCGCCGTCGGGGGCGCCCTTCCTGCGGCGGCGGCGCCGGCGTTTCTTCGGACCCGCGCTCTCGGGCAACAGCATTTCCGCGCGCGTATCGGCGTCGGCGGCCTGGAACGAGCGCCACCATGCCTCGATTTCTTCGGGGACTTCGCCACTGGCGGCGCGCAGAGCGAGAAAATCGTAGGCCATGCGAAAGCGCTCGGCCTCCAGCAAGCGGAACGGACGAGAACCTGAGCGCTGCTCGAAGCGCGGCTGCAGCGCCCACACCTCGCGCATGGTGGCGGTGAGCTTGCGGGTGATGGCGAGCTTTTCGCATTGCGCTTCAAGCACCGTGTCCATCGCCTGCTCGAGCGCGGGGAGGGTGCGCTCGCCCGTCGCCTGGTTCGCCTTCCATGCCGCCAACACCTCGTGCCAGAGCAGCGCAGCGAACAGGAACGCCGGCGATACCGGCCGATCGGTGCGCACGCGCTCGTCGGTCTGCGCCAACGCGAGCGTGACGAAGCGCTCGCCGAGCGGCTGATCGAGGATCACGTCGAGCAGCGGCAGCACGCCCTTGTGCAGGCCTTCGGCGCGCAACTGGCGCAGGCAGGCGCTGGCATGGCCCGAAAGCAGCAGTTTGAGCATTTCGTCGAACACCCGCGCCGCGGGCACGCTGTCAATCAGCGGCGCCAGACCGCGGATCGGCGCGCGGGTCTTGGCTTCGATGGTGAGGCCGAGCTTGGCGGCGAGGCGCACCGCGCGCAGCATCCTCACCGGGTCCTCGTGAAAGCGCGTTTCGGGATCGCCGATCACGCGCATCAGGCGTTTTTTCAGATCCGCGAGCCCGCCGTGGAAATCGATGACTTCCTCGGTAGCCGGGTCGTAATACAGCGCATTGACCGTGAAATCGCGCCGTCGCGCGTCCTCTTCGATTGAGCCGAACACGTTGTCGCGAAGCACGCGGCCATGCTGGTCCTTTTCCGCCGCAGCGGCGTCCGCGGCACGGAAGGTCGACACTTCGATGGTTTCCTGGCCGAACATCACGTGCACCAGGCGAAAGCGCCTTCCGATGATGAGCGCACGGCGGAACAGTGGCTTCACCTGCTCGGGCCGCGCGTCGGTCGCGACGTCGTAGTCCTTGGGCGGGATCCCGAGCAGCAGGTCGCGCACGGCGCCGCCGACCACATAGGCGGAGAACCCGGCCCCGCGCAGCGCGTCGCAAACCTTGAGTGCGTATGCGGGCAACTGCTCGCGCGTGACGCCGTGCGTGCGGGCCGGCACGCGTTGCGGGGTGCCCGAATCCAGACCGAATACGCGGCGGATGAATTTCTTGATCATTGCGAAGCGCGCAAGTTTACCTGAGCGAAATCACCGGCCAGCCGCGCCGTGCGGCCTCGGCGGCGAGTTTCACGTCCGGATCGACAGCGACCGGGCGCGTTACGCGCTCGAGCAGCGGCAGATCGTTCTGGGAGTCGCTGTAGAACGCGCTGTCGGAAAACTCCGTCATCGTGCGCCCGAGTCCTGCAAGCCAGTCCTCCACGCGGCGCACCTTTCCCTCGCGAAAGCACGGAGTGCCGGCGACGCGCCCGGTGTAGCGGCCGTTCACGGTTTCAGGTTCGGTAGCGATCAGGTGATCGATGCCGAAGGCACGGGCAATCGGCACGGTGACGAAGCTGTTGGTCGCGGTGACGACCGCGCACAGGTCACCCGCAGCGCGGTGTCGCTCGACCAGCGCACGCGCAGGCTTCCCGATCATCGGCAGGATGCAGCTCGCCATGAATTCCTCGTGCCAGCGGTCGAGGTCGTGGAGCGCGTGCGCGGCGAGCGGGCGCAGGGCGAAGCCGAGGTACTCGTGGATGTCGAGCGTCCCGGCCTTGTACTGCTCGAAAAACGCCGCGTTCTGCGCCTCGTATTCGGCGCGCCCGAGCACGCCGCGCTCGATGAGGAACTGCCCCCACTCATAGTCGCTGTCGCCCGAGAGCAGCGTGTTGTCGAGGTCGAAGAGCGCCAGTCGTAGCGTGCTCATCTCACATGTCCAGCCCGCGCAGCGATTCGCGCACCAGCGGCAGCGTGATCGGGCGCTGGCGCTCGAGCGACTTGCGGTCGAGTTCATCGAGGATCGCGAACAGCGAAGGCAAATCGCGCCGCACGTGGTTGAGCAGGTACCAGAGGACTTCGTCGGTGATCCGCAGCCCGCGGCGTTCGGCTTCGGCGCGCAAGGTAACGGCTTTCTCCGCATCCGAAAGTGGCTGGACCTGATAGACCAGACCCCAGCCCAGGCGCGAACGCACGTCGGCGCGCAATGCGAGTTGCGCGGGCGGGCAGGGACCGGCGGCGAGCACGCAGCCGCCGGATTCACGTGCTTCATTGATCAGATTGAACAGCGCGATCTGCGCGGCCTCGTCGAGCCGGTCCACATCGTCCCTGACTGCCAGTCTGGCGCGCATGGCAACGCGTAGCGTGGCCTGCAAAAGGTGCGAGCGGCCACAGCCCCGCTCACCCCAAAGATACAGCACGGACTCCCGCAGTGCACCGCTCGCCATCTCGCGCAAACGCGCGAGCAATTCGGCATTGGCGCCGGGAGCGAAGTTTTCGAACGTCGGTTCCGGCGGCGGCGAGATCGCCAGCACCAGTTGCCGCGCCATCATTGCCCTTGGCGGTACAGCGCGCTCGCGAGGTAGGCCGCGTGCATGTGCCGCAGGCCGACCAGCACGGCGGCGCTCGCCGGCAGCGCGAGCAGCAGCCCGAAGAAGCCGAACACTTGGCCGAACGCGAGCAGCGCGAAGATCACCGCCACGGGGTGCAGTCCGATGCGCTCCCCGACCAGCAGCGGCGTGACCAGCGTGCCTTCGATCAGCTGGCCGAGGCCGAAGGCAAGCCAGACGAAGGCAACGCCGGTGAGGCTGTCGAACTGAAGCAGCGCCGCGATGGTGCCGAGCAGCACCCCGGTGAATGCGCCGATGTAGGGGATGAACACCAGCATGCCGGTGATCAGGCCGATCGGCAGCGCGAACTCGAGCCGCGCCAGCCATAGCGCCAGCACGTAGTAAATGCTCATGATCACGATCACCAGCAACTGGCCGCGCAGGAATTCCGCCAGCACCGCGTCGATTTCCGACGCGATCGCGCGCACGCGCTCGACCATGCCGCGCGGCACCAGCCGGTCGAGGCGCGCGAGCATCTCGTTCCAGTCCCGCAACATGAAGAAAAGCACCACCGGAACCAGCAGCAGCGTGACCAGCAGCCCTACCAGCGCGAGACCACCGATCCTGATCGATCCGAGCAGCGTGGGCAGCAGGTCCTGATTCGATTGCAGCACTTCCGTGGCGAGCGCGCGCAGCGACTCGAGGTCGAGCTGCAGGTCGAGATCGAAGGTGGCGCGGAGCCACGGCGCGACGCTGAGGTTGAGCCAGTCGAGGAAGGCGGGCAGGCGATCGGCCAGCATGCGCAATTCCTTGTAGAACAGCGGCAGCACCACCAGCAGCAGCGCCACCAGCGCCAGCACCACGATCAGCAGCACCAGCGTTACCGCGAGGGTGCGCGGGACGCGCCGGCGCGCGAGGCGATCGACCAGGGGATTGAGGATATAAGCAAGGATTCCACCGGCAAGAAACGGCGCGAGGATCGGCGAGAGCAACCACAGCAGTGCGCAGGCCGCGAGTGCGATCGCAAGCCACGCGACGATGCGCGAGTTCGCGATGCCGGCGCCATTCATTTCACGTAAAATCCCAAAGTAAGCGCGCAACTTTATCACGCGCGCGCGTCTCGAGCCCCCCAGCCATGTCCAAGGGCCTGTCCTACCGCGACTCCGGCGTCGACATCGACGCCGGCGATGCGCTTGTCGAGGCCATCAAGCCGTTTGCGAAACGCACCATGCGCCCGGAAGTGCTCGCCGGCATCGGCGGTTTCGGCGCGCTGGTGGAGGTGCCGAAGAAGTACCGCCACCCGGTGCTGGTGTCGGGCACCGACGGCGTGGGCACCAAGCTGAAGCTCGCGATCGCGCTCGGGCGCCACGACACCGTCGGCATCGATCTGGTGGCGATGAGCGTCAACGACGTGCTGGTGCAGGGCGCCGAACCGTTGTTTTTCCTCGATTACTTCGCCTGCGGCAGGCTCGACAACCGGATCGCAACCGAAGTGATCAAGGGCATCGCACGCGGCTGCGAATTCGCCGGATGCGCGCTGATCGGCGGCGAGACCGCGGAAATGCCCGGCATGTATCCCGAGGGCGAATACGATCTCGCGGGTTTTTGCGTCGGCGTGGTGGAGAAGGACGGGGTGATCGACGGCCGCTCGATCCGTCCCGGCGACGCGATCATCGGACTTGCGTCGAGCGGCCCGCACTCCAACGGCTTTTCGCTGATTCGCCGGATTCTCGAAGTCGCGAAACCGGACTTCGCGGTGGACTTGCTCGAGCCGACGCGCATTTACGTGAAGCCGTTGCTCGCGCTGATGAAGGAACTGCCGGTGAAGGGGCTCGCGCACATTACCGGAGGCGGCATCACCGGCAACCTGCCGCGCTGCCTGCCGGCGGGCGTGCGCGCGGTGATCGAGAAGAAGTCCTGGCTGCTCCCGCGGTTGTTCGAGTGGCTGCAGCGCGAGGGCAACGTCGCCGAAGACGAGATGCATCGCGTGTTCAATTGCGGCATCGGCATGGTGGTGGTCGTCGAGGAGCAGGACGCCGCGCGCGCGATGGAGCTGCTGCGGATCGCGGGCGAGACCGTATATCGTATCGGGCGCATCGAGTCTCACTCCGGCGAAGCTGACGCGATACTTGTCTAGTCATTCCCGCGAACGCGGGAATCCAGTCAGATCCGTCACAGCGACCCGCGGCGGGTGATTCTGTGGTGGTTCGTTCATCGCGCGTCGAGGCGGCAACTTTAGCAGTCCGGCCGCACGCGCCGGGTGTAAAATTTTCCCGCTCCGTCATGCCCGATCCGCGCTTCGTCCACCTCCGCCTGCACAGTGAATTTTCGGTAACGGACGGCATCGTCCGCATCGATGAGGCGGTTGCGCGGGCGGCCGAAGACGGCATGCCTGCGCTGGGCCTTACGGACCTCGCCAATCTGTTCGGCATGGTAAAGTTCTATCGTGCGGCGCGCGCAGCCGGTGTGAAGCCCGTCATCGGCGCCGATTGCTGGATCCAGAACGAGTCGGACCGCGAAAAGCCGTCACGCGCGGTGCTGATTGCCTGCTCCCGCGCCGGCTATCTCAATCTGTGCAGCCTGCTGTCGCGAGCCTGGACCGGCAACCAGCACCGTGCGCGCGCTGAAATTTCGAAGCGCTGGCTGGCGCAAGCGGGGACCGAAGGCCTGATCGCGCTGTCCGGCGCCGCAGCGGGCGAGGTGGGCCAGGCGCTTGCTTCCGGAAACGAGGCCCAGGCAGAAATACTTGCCGCCGAGTGGGCACGGCTTTTTCCGCAGCGCTACTACATCGAACTGCAGCGCGCGGGATTCCCCCAGGGCGAAGTGCTGGTGGCGCGCAGCGTTTCGCTCGCGGCGCGCCTCGGGCTGCCGGTGGTCGCCACTCACCCGGTGCAGTTTCTCGTCAGGGAGGACTTCAGGGCCCACGAGGCGCGGGTCTGCATCGCGCAGGGCTATGTGCTTGGCGACCAGCGTCGCCCGCGCCTATTCACGCCGGAGCAGTATTTCAAGACGCAGGACGAAATGGCTGCGTTGTTCCGCGACATTCCCCAGGCGCTGGAGAATGCCGTCGAGATCGCGCGTCGCGCGAGCCTGACGATTGAACTCGGCAAGTCGAAGCTGCCCGTCTTTCCCACGCCCGAGGGGGTCACGCTCGAGCAGCATCTGGGCGACGAGGCGCGCGCGGGCCTCGCGCGCAGGTTGGAGAAGCTGTTTCCGGAAGCCGCGCAGCGCGAGGGCGCGGAGACGGGCTACCGGGAGCGGCTGAATTTCGAGCTTGGCACCATCGCACAGATGGGTTTTGCGGGCTACTTCCTGATCGTCGCCGATTTCATCAACTGGGCGAGGAAGAACGGCGTTCCGGTCGGCCCGGGGCGCGGCTCGGGCGCCGGCTCGCTGGTCGCGTACTCGCTCGGCATCACCGATCTCGACCCGATCCGCTACGCCCTGTTGTTCGAGCGCTTCCTCAATCCGGAGCGCGTCTCGATGCCGGACTTCGACATCGATTTCTGCCAGGACGGGCGCGACCGCGTGATCGAGTACGTGCGCAACAAGTACGGCGCCGAGAGCGTCTCGCAGATCGCCACCTTCGGCACGCTGGCGGCGCGCGCGGTGGTGCGCGATTGCGGCCGCGTGCTCGACCTCGGCTACAACTTCTGCGACCAGATCGCCAAGCTGATTCCGTTCCAGCCGGGCCGCACGATCACACTTGCCGACGCGCGCGCGATGGAGCCGCTGCTCGCCGAGCGCGAGCAGAAGGAAGACGAGGTCAGGGAACTGCTCGCGCTCGGCGGGAAGCTCGAGGGCCTGGTGCGTAATGTCGGCATGCACGCCGGCGGGGTGCTGATCGCTCCGGGCCGGCTCGCCGAATTCTGCCCGCTGTATGCCGCCGAAGGGACCAACAACGTCATCAGCCAGCTCGACAAGGACGATGTCGAGGCGATCGGGCTGGTGAAGTTCGATTTCCTCGGTCTCACCACGCTCACGGTGCTCGACTGGGCCGAGCGTTACGTGCGCGGCCTGGGCGACGAGTCGTTCTCGCTCGATGCGATTCCGCTCGACGACAACGAGACGTACCGGCTGCTCGCCTCGGCCAACGCGACCGGGGTGTTCCAGTTCGAATCGCGCGGCATGCGCGAACTGCTCAAGCAGGCGCCGCCGGCGCGCTTCGAGGACGTGATCGCGCTGGTGGCGCTGTACCGGCCCGGGCCGATGGAACTCATCCCCGAGTACGTCGCCTGCAAGCAAGGCCGGAAGCGCGTGGATTACGTCGATCCGCGGCTCGAGCCGATCCTGGCGCCGACCTACGGCATCATGGTTTACCAGGAACAGGTGATGCAGATTGCGCAGGTGATCGGCGGCTACACGCTCGGCGGCGCGGACCTGCTGCGCCGCGCGATGGGCAAGAAGAACAAGGAGGAGATGGAGAAGCAGCGCGACGTGTTCGTCGATGGTGCGACCAAGAACGCTCTGGGCAGGTCGAAGGCGACGCAGCTGTTCGATCTGATGGAGAAATTTGCCGGCTACGGCTTCAACCGCTCGCACGCGGCGGCATACGCGCTGATCGCGTTCCAGACGGCGTGGCTGAAGACCCACCACGCCGCCGCATTCATGGCCGCCAACCTCTCGGCGATGATGGACGACACCGATAAGGTGCGCCACTACTGCGAGGACGGAATCGCCAACGGCCTCGCCATCCTGCCACCCGACATCAATGCGTCGGAATACCGCTTCGTGCCGGTGGACCGCAAGACCGTTCGCTACGGCCTCGGGGCGATCCGCGGCACCGGAGAATCGGCGATCCGCAGCATCCTCGCCGCGCGCGGCGCGGGGCCGTTCACCGACCTGTTCGATTTCTGCCGGCGGGTTGATAAGCGCCTCGTCAACCGGCGCGCGATCGAGGCGTTGGCGCGCGCGGGCGCGTTCGATGCGCTCGCGCCCGACCGTGCGGTGTTGCTCGCATCGGTCGGCATGGCGATGGGCGCCGCCGAACAGGCCGAGCGCCAGGCGGCACAGAACAATCTGTTCGGTGATGTGGAAGCCGTGCGCATGCCGCCGGGGGCGATGGCGTCGGTCAAGCCCTGGGACATGCGCCAGAAGCTGCTGGAGGAGAAGGTCGCGCTCGGCTTTTACCTGTCAGGCCACCTTTTCGCGGTGTATGCGCCGGCGCTCGAAGGCTTCCCGCGCACCCCGTTGGCGAAGCTGCAGCCGTCGGAGGGCCGCACATGGATGGCGGGGATCATCGCGCAGGCGCGCACCCAGATGACGCGGCGCGGCAAGATGCTGGTGGTGACGCTCGACGACGGCAGCGCGCAGGTAGAGATGACGGTGTTCAGCGAACTCTACGATCGCCACCGCGACAAGCTGAAGGAAGACGCTCTGCTGGTGATTCTGGGAAAAGTGCAGCGCGATGAATTCTCCGGCGGCATGCGCGTTTCGGCCGAGGAGGTATTCGATCTGGCGGGCCTGCGCGAGCGCTATGCCGCGCACCTGCGCATCGCGATGAACGGGCAGGCGGACGCGAAACGCCTGATGGAAATGCTCGGACCATACCGGGTGAAGAGCGGCAACGGCGCCTGTGGCGTGACCGTGCACTACGAAAATGAATCCGCAGCATGCGATGTCGCGCTCGGCGAAGCCTGGCGCGTGCGGCCCGACGAGCGCCTGATCGAGACCCTCGCCGCCTGGCTCGAACCGCGGAACGTGCGGCTGGTCTACGGCACGGCAGGCTAGACGCGATTGCTGCGCCGCAATAACTCAAATGGGTGTGCCGCTGGTGGTCGCGGCTATTCGGTTGGGCGGCAGACGAAGCCTGCGTAATCGCATGGGTCTTGGCCCAGATCGTCGCTGACCTCGACCCCGGAGACGCGCGCCGCAGGCGGACCGCGCCGCGCCCATGCGATGAATGCTTCGAGTGCTTGCGCATCGCCATGGACAACGGCCTCGACGCTGCCATCGGCGCGGTTGCGCACCCAGCCGGTGACGCCCAGCCGCGCAGCCGCGTAGCACATCGCCTGGCGGTATCCGATGCCTTGCACGCTGCCGGTGATGCGCAATCGGCGGGTGAGTTTCATCGCGCGACTATCTCACGTGGACGGCCATCCATACAGGGGCACGCAGGATGTCGTGATAGACTTTTCCAGGCAGGGAGTGAGCCTCGATCACGAACCAAAACAGGCGAGAAACGGGATGAGATCAGGGCTACTGTTGCTGGCGGGGATCGCGTTGGCTGGATTCATCGCCATCGCGGTCGTGCTGCCGCAGATGGCTAGCGGCGAACTCAAGGCAGCCGCTGCGGCGCTGGTCAGCGGTGCCGACGCGGCGAAGGCACAGGTCGGTGCGGCGGCGGAGAATGCCGGAAAGCTCGAAAGCTCCGGCGTCAACGTGAAGATTGCCGCTCACGGCGACGCGAAAACAGGCGAGATGAAATACGTGGTCGAACTGAACGGGGTGATTCGCGGCTGGAACGAGAAGAATGCGATCGAGATCGTCATCACGCCCGCCCTTTCGGCCGGGAAGACCAGCTGGACCTGCAAGGGCTACCCGCATGACGCCATGCCACAGTCCTGCGGCGGCAAGTAGACTGGGAGGAATCGAGATGAAAACGCGGAATTTTCTGGCAGCGCTCGCTGCTGCAGGACTGCTTGCGGCGGCGGGCTGCGCAAGTACCGGCTCAGACGGCGGCAGCGATGCCGTGGTGTACCACTTGAGCGAAGGCCTTGCGCAGGCCTCAAACGGATTGCGCAACGTCGGCAACCATCTTGAGGTCAATCCCAACGCGAAGATCGTGGTGGTAGCGCATGCGCAGGGCGTCGATTACCTGTTCAAGGGCGCCAAGGACGCGAACGGCAACAAGTTCGAGGACATCGTAGAGCGGCTCAAGCAGCAAGGCGTGCGTTTCGACGTATGCGAGATCACGTTGCGAAACCGCAAGCTTTCGAGAGAACAATTTGTTGCCGACGCGACCTACGTGCCTTCCGGCGTGGCCGAGATCTCCCGCCTGCAACACCAGGGCTACTCGTACATCAAGCCTTAGTACCTGCCTTGCCGCTGATCGCGGTGAGAATGCCCTGCATGATCGCGGTCGGCGTCGGCGGACAGCCGGGCACGGTGACGTCGACCGGCAGCACGTTCGCCACTGCACCGCGGCAGGCGTAGTTCTCGCCGAACACACCGCCGCTGCAGCCGCAATCACCGATTGCCACCACCAGCTTCGGTTCCGGGGTCGCGGCGTAGGTCCGGCGCAGCGCTTGTTCCATGTTCTTCGCCACCGGTCCGGTGACCAGCAGCATGTCCGCGTGGCGCGGACTGGCGACGAACTTGATTCCCAGGCCCTCAAGGTTGTAATAGGGATTGTTCAGCGCGTGGATCTCCAGCTCGCAGCCGTTGCACGAGCCGGGATCGACGTGCCGGATGGTGAGCGCGCGCCCGAGCAGGCGCAGCACCTCGTCGTTCAGCCGCCCGGCGAGCACGCGCATGGATTCATCCGCCAGCGGCCGCGCCTCGGTCTTGATGCCGACCTTCACGATTTGTTTGAGCAGTTGATACATGGTCAGAGATCCTGCCCGGCGTAGGACAGGCTGAACGACTTGTTGACCAGCGGGAAGTCCGGAACGATGTTGCCGATGATCGCGTGTTCCAGCGCCGGCCAGTTCTGCCACGAGGGATCGTGCGGGTGGCAGCGGCGGATTGCGCCGTTCGGGCCGGCCTCCAAGGCGACGAACACCTCGCCGCGCCAGCCTTCGATCCAGCCGATGCCGAACGCTGCCTCGTCCGGCGTGCAGACGGATGCTGCGATCGGGCCGGTCGGCAGCCGGTGAAGGATGCGGCGCTGCAGCTTGAGCGATTCGAATGCCTCTTCGAAGCGAACCACGATGCGTGCCGCGACATCGCCGTTGCGATGCGACGCGATTTCCGGCTGCAGCTCGCCGTAGGGAGGGTGGCCCGGATGCACGCGCAGATCGATCGCGTGGCCGCTTGCGCGCGCCACGAGGCCCACCACGCCGAGCGTAGCGGCGGTGCGTGGGGTGAGGCGGCCGCAGGTGATACAGCGATCCTGCAGCCCGGCATGGTTGTAGTAGATCGCCCGCAGCGTGCGAAGTTCCGTCCTCAACCGCTCACCCTCCGCGAGGATTGCCGCAGATTCTGAATCGCCGATGTCAGCGGCGACGCCCCCCGGCACCACGCGATCCATCAGGTAGCGATGGCCGAACAGCGCAGCATTCGTGCGCAGCATGTCCTCCTTCAGTCTCGAAAACTGGGCCAGGCCGAACGCAAGCCCGCCGTCGTTGCCGAGGGAGCCCAAGTCGCCGAGATGGTTGGCGATCCGCTCGCGCTCCAGAAACAGCGCGCGCAGATAGAGCGCGCGCGCGGGCGGGGTGGTGCCCGCCATGCCTTCGAGCGCCATCGCATAGGCCCACGCGTAGGCGACCGTGCTGTCGCCCGAGACACGGCCAGCGAGCCGGATGCCCTCGGCGAGCGAAAGCGATTCGAACCGCTTCTCGATGCCCTTGTGCTTGTAGCCGAGCCGCTGCTCGAGCCGCAATACCCGCTCGCCGACGACCGAAAAACGGAAGTGGCCGGGCTCGATGATTCCGGCATGCACCGGCCCGACTGCGATCTCGTGCACGCCTTCGCCCTCGACAGGTACGAACGCATAGCGCTCCTCGGTCTGCGGGTGCGGCTGCGAAAGCGCATGCTCGCGGTGCAACGGATGTGCGTCGGCAGGCCAGGCGCCGTGCCGCAGCCAGGGGCGCACATCGGGTATCTCGCCGGAAATCGAAACGGCGCGCATGCCACAGAGGTCGAATGCTGCGCGCTGCATTCGGCCGGCGCAGGCGAACAGGTCCGAAAGATCGGGGTACGTCGCGAGCGCCGGGTCGACGCGCAGCTCGGCGATCAGCAGGCCCTCGAAGATGACATAAAGCGCGCGCAGCAGGTAGCCGCCCCCGCGGTCGCGCTCATCCGAGGCCCATAGCGCGCCGAGCCGCGACCCGGCCGACAGGAGCTGTTCGGCAAGCGTCCGCCACCGCTCGGCATCGACCTGCTTGCGCCAGGCAGGAACCGCACCCGGAACGGGCTGCGCGGAGATCTCCATTCTGGTGAGGCTCATGCGTCTACCCGATCAGGCGTGCCGCCTGGCGGTACCAGTCGGCGAGATACGGCGGCGTCCACAGCCCGAGCATCAGCACGATCGCCAGATGGCTGAAGACCGGAACCAGCGCGGGCTGGTGCGGCAGCCGGATCAAATTGCTGTCGCCGAAAACCATCGGCTGCACCTTGCCGAACACGGCCGCGAACGCGACACCCAGGGAAAGCAGCAAAATCGGAGCCGCCCAGGGTTGCAGCGCAATCGCCTGCGTGAGGATCAGGAACTCGCTCGCGAACACGCCGAAGGGCGGCATGCCGAGAATCGCCACCGTGCCCAGCATCAGCCCCCATCCGACGGTAGGGTTGGAGCGGATCAGCCCGCGGATGTCGTCCATGATCTGGGTGCCGGCCTTCTGCGACGCATGGCCCACGGCAAAGAAGATCGCACTCTTGGTGAGCGAGTGCACCGTCATGTGCAGCAGCCCCGCGAAACTCGCCACCGGCCCGCCCATGCCGAAAGCGAAGGTGATCAGGCCCATGTGCTCGACCGACGAGTAGGCGAACATGCGCTTCACGTCGCGCTGGCGGGAGAGAAAGAACGCGGCTACCACCACCGACAGCAGCCCGAAGCCCATCAGCAGGCGGCTGGCGAACGCAGCCCGCTCGCCCGGCGCGCCCGAAACCAGAGCGCCGTCGGTCAGCACCTTGCAGCGCACCAGCGCGTACAGCGCGACATTGAGCAGCAGGCCGGACAGGACGGCCGACACCGGCGTCGGGCCCTCGGCATGCGCATCGGGAAGCCAGTTGTGCAGCGGCACCAGCCCGACCTTGGTGCCGTAGCCCACCAGCAGGAACACGAAGGCGATCGACATCACGGTAGGCTCGAGGCTCGCCTTCACGCCGTCGAGATGGGTCCAGAGCAGCGCGCCCGTGCCGGACCCGAGGACTTTCTCCGCGGCGAAATAGACCAGCATGGTGCCGAACAGCGCCTGCGCGATGCCCACGCCGCACAGGATGAAATATTTCCACGCCGCCTCCAGGCTGGCGTGGGTGCGATACAGCGCGACCAGCAGCACCGTGGTGAGCGTGGCGGCCTCCATCGCCACCCACATGATCCCGAGGTTGTTGGTGGTCAGCACCAGCAGCATGGTGAAGGTGAACATCTGGTACATGCTGTGATACAGGCGCAGCCCACCCGCCGCGACGCGGCCGTGATCGCGCTCTATGCGCATGTACGGCCTCGAAAACATCGCCGTCGTCATTCCCACGAACGCGGTCAACGCGACCAGGAACACATTGAGTGAATCGACGAAGAACTGCTCGTCCAGCACAGTGAGCGCTCCCCCGGCGATGACGCGCGCGGTGAGCGTGGCAGCGGCGAGGAATGTCAGCATCGAGAACGCCACGTTCAACTCGGCGGCGCGATCGCGGTGCCCGACCAGCGCGAGCACCGCTGCACCCGCGAGCGGACTGCCGAGCAGGGCGAGCATCTCCAGCACTATTGTTCCTTCAGCTTTTCCAGGTGCCGGGTGTCGAGCGAATCGAAGCGCTCGCGGATCTGGAAAATGAAGATCCCGAGGATCAGCGCGCCGACCAGCACGTCGAGCGCGACGCCGAACTCGACCACCATCGGGATGCCGTAGGTGGCGCTGGTGGCAGCGAAGAACAGGCCGTTTTCCATGGCGAGAAAGCCGATCACCTGCGGCACCGCCTTGGAGCGCGTGATCATCATCAGGAAGGCGAGCAGGATTGCAGCCAGCGCGATGCCGAGCGTCGAGCGCGCCACCGTTCCCGCGAGCAGCGAGATCGGCTGCGCGACGTTGAAGGCGAGAATTACCAGCACGATGCCGATCAGCATCGTGGTCGGGATGTTGAACAACGTCTCTACGTCCCATTTGACATTGAGCCTGCGGATCAGCCAATGCAGGATCAGCGGCAAAACCACCACCTTGAGTACGAGCGTGATTCCGGCCGACACGAACAGGTGGTGCTGTCCGCTGACGAGACCCACCAGCGCGGCGGAGGCGGCAAGCACCAGGCCCTGTGCGGCGAACAAATTGATCAGCAACTGGATGCGGCGTTGCGCGAGCATGGCGAAGGCGAGCAGGAGCAAAAGCGCCGCGAGCAGGTTGATTACTTGAGGCGCGTAGTGCATGAGCGTGGCCATCGACATGCCTCAGCCCTCGAGCAGCACGTGCACCAGCATCGCCAGCACCGCGAGCAGGAAGGCGGTGCCGAGGAACTCGGGCGCGCGGAAAATGCGCAGCTTGGCGCTCACCGTTTCGATCAGCGACAGCCCGGCGCCGCCGATCGCAAGCTTGACGAACAGTCCCGGCAGCGCAAGCACGATCCCCAGCCAGTCGCCGCCCTCCGCCACGCCCCACGGAAAGAACAGCGCCAGCCCCATGCAGGAGTAGACAAACAGCTTCAGGCTTGCGGCCCACTCGATCATCGCCAGGTGCCGGCCGGAATACTCCAGCACCATCGCCTCGTGGATCATGGTGAGTTCGAGGTGAGTCGATGGGTTGTCCACCGGGATGCGTGCGTTCTCGGCCAGCGAGACCATGGTGAAGGCAATGCCCGCAAACGCCATCGACGGATAGATCACGAGCTCGCGGTGCGCGAGCGTCTCGACGATCGTCGCGAGCGAGGTCGAGTGCGAGATCAGCGACGCCGTGAACAGCACCATCAGCAGCGCCGGTTCGGCAAGAAAGCCCACCAGCATCTCGCGCCGGGCGCCGAGCGAGCCGAACGCGGTGCCGACATCCATGCCGGCGAGCGCTATGAACATGCGCGCCAGCGCAAGCAGGCCGACCAGCGCGATCGCGTCCGCGACCGCATTGAGCGGCAGGTCGGTGCCGAGCGTGGGCACGATCGCAGCGGCTACGCACAGGCAGCCGAAGACGAGATAGGGCGCGGTGCGAAACATCGGCGAGGCATTGTGCGCGAGCGCCACCTCCTTCTGAAACAGCTTGGCGAGCATGCGATACGGCTGCAGCAGGCCCGGAGCGCTTCTGTTCTGCAGCCAGGCGCGGCACTGGTTCACCCAGCCCGTGAGCAACGGCGCGAGCACCACCGCGAGCGCGAGCTCGGTCAACTGGGCGGCGATGCCCGCGGCGGAGATCATCGGTCCGTCATTCCGCGCTCATCTCACGAACAGCAGCAGCACCAGCAGGGTGGCAAAGCTGTACATCAGATAGACCGAGATGCGTCCGCGCTGCAGGACGGTCACCAGGGCCGTGGCTTTGTCGACCGCACGCACCACGGGCAGATAAAGCCAGTGCCACAGCCGGTCGTCGAGCGATTGGCGGTACCGCGGCTTTGCATCGAAGGGCGACGGCACCGCCTGGTCGACGCGAAAGAACGGCTCGAACACGACGCTCACCGGCTGGCCGAAACCCTCGGCGGTATCCTGCATGCGCGCATCGAGGTGCGGAAAACCGCAGCCCCACGCCGCGGTCCGGCGCATGCGGCCGTGGTAGAAGAGCCTTACCGAAAGCCACGCGATCGTCACCAGCAACGCAATCATCAGCAACACGGCGAGCGGACTGTAGGCGGCACGCTCGGCGCTGATCGGGGCGAGCATCAGCCAGCCCGCGGCTCCGCCCAGCGCGAGTCCATGACCGGTAAAGGCGCGCGCGATCGGGTCGATCAACCCGATCGCGGCGACCGGCGCAAGGCCGAGCACGACGCAACCGGCCGCGAGCCACAATAACCCGATGCGCTCCCGGATTCCAGCATCGTGCGCCTCGGCGAGCTTCGCCTCGCGCGGCTGGCCGAGGAACACCACGCCATAGAATTTGACCATCACATAGCCCGAGAGCGCCGCGGTCAGGGCGATCATCGCGGCTGCGACCGGCACCAGCATGTTGAGATAGGAATGCGGCAGCCCGGGGGTGAACAGGAACGCCTGCAGCAGCAGCCATTCCGAGACGAAACCATTGAGCGGCGGGAGGCCGGCGATCGCGATCGTTCCGACCAGCGCCGTCCATGCCACCCAGGGCATGCGGTGAATCAGCCCGCCCAGCTTGCCGAGGGACCGCTCGCGGGTTGCATGCAACACCGAGCCGGTGGCGAGGAACAGCAGGCTCTTGAAGAAGGCGTGGTTGAGGCAGTGGTAAAGCGTCGCGGTCAACGCGAGCGCGGCAAGCGCCCCCATCGAGAAAGCCTTGAACAGTATCGTCAGGCCGAAGCCGGCCATCACCAGCCCGATGTTCTCGATCGAGGAGTAGGCGAGCAGGCGCTTCATGTCGGTCTGCACCGCCGCGAATACGATGCCGAACAGCGCCGAGACGAGGCCGATCACCAGCGCCACCACGCCCCACCACCACAGCGGCCAGCCGATCAGGTCGAAGGTGACGCGCAGCAGGCCGTAGATCGCCGTCTTCAGCATCACCGCGCTCATCAACGCCGACACCGGGGAGGGCGCTGCCGGATGCGCCTCGGGCAGCCAGACGTGCAGCGGCACGATCCCGGCCTTTGCGCCGAAGCCGACCAGCGCCAGCAGGAATGCCGCGGTCGCCCAGAGCGGCGTCGGCTGCACGGCGCGCATGGTCTCGAAAGTGTAGTTCCCGGTGCCGCTCTGCAGCGCGCCGAAACAAAGCAGGATCGCAATTGCGCCGAGGTGCGCGATCAGCAGGTAGAGGAAGCCGGCGCGGCGGATTTCGGCGCTGCCGTGATCGCTGGTGACCAGGAAGAACGAGGAAAGCGCCATCGTCTCCCAGACCACCATGAAGAAGTAGGCGTCGTCCGCAACCAGCACCAGCGCCATGCTGGAGAGGAACACGTGGTAGTAGAGGCATTGCAGGCCCGGCGGCGTGCCTTCGCCGCGGCGGAAGTAACCGGCCGCAAACACCGACACCCCCGCCGAAACACTGCCGAGCAGCAGCAGGAAAAAACATGAAAGAGCATCGACGCGGGCATGGAAAGGAAGGTCCGGCAGGCCGAGCGGCAGCACCAGAGAGCTCGGCGGGCTGAATATCGCGGCCAGCGCTGTCGCCGCAATTGCCAGACCGATGATCGCTCCGAGGGGAAAGAGCACGCGCGTAACCAGCCAGAAGTTGCGCGGCTGAAAGACGCCGACCAGCCCGATCGCAAGCCAGCCAAGCGCGCAGGCGAGGACATCGTGCAGGGGCGAGGCGAGCATTACGCCTTCGCCAAGATGCTCATTTGACGCGCATGCCCGGCAAGGCGCCCGAATCGGGCGCAATCAGGAAAATCCCGGGGCCTTCTCCCGAGGCTGCCAGGACCATGCCCTCGGAGACGCCGAAGCGCATCCTGCGCGGCGCGAGGTTGGCAACCACCACCGTCAGCCTGCCGTTCAGGCTCTCGGGCGCGTAGGCGGACTTGACGCCCGCGAACACCGTGCGCGTCTCGCCGCCCAGGTCCAGCGTGAGCTTGACCAGCTTGTCTGCGCCTTCGACTGCTTCGGCGCGCGTGATTTTCGCCACGCGCAGGTCGATCTTGCTGAAATCGTCGATGGAGATGTGTTCACTCACGGTGCTTTCTTTTTTGGTTTCGTGCTGCTGGTGCTCGGCGTGGCGCTGGGGGGAGGGGGCCGCGCCTGCCGGCGGTTCGGGGATGTCGAACAGCGCATTGAGTTGCTTTTCGTCGACGCGGGTCATCAAGTGTTCATATTTTTCAATTTGACGCGGCGCGATCTTCCAATCGTCCCATGCAAACGGCTTATCCTGTCCGAGAAAGAGGCGGGCTTTCTCGGCTGTTGACGGAACGATTGGCGCCAACCAAACTGTCAGCGCATTGAAAGCGGCAATGCAGTTGGAGCAAGCCGTGAGCAGATCCATACGGACGTATGACGTCTCCTGCTTCTTCGCCAGCGCCCACGGTTGCTGCGCGTCGAAATACTGATTGACCCGATCGGCAAATGCCATCGCAGTACGTATTGCACGCCCGAACTCCCGAGCCTCAAGGGCTTCGCGAATATCCCGTTCGGTTTCAAGCGCCCCAAACTCCGCGATCCAAGATGAATCCGGCTTCAATTCACCCCCGAAAAACTTCCGCAAAAAACCGGACGCCCGACTCGCGATGTTCACATATTTCCCGATCAGGTCGCTGTTCACCCGCGCCAGAAAATCATCCGGATTGAAATCCACGTCCTCGACGTTCGCGTTCAACTTGGCCGCGATGTAATAGCGCAGCCACTCCGGATTCATGCCGATGTCGAGGTAGCGCAGCGGATCGATGCCGGTGCCGCGCGACTTGGACATTTTCTCGCCGGAGACGCCGATGAAGCCGTGCACGTAGACGTGATCCGGCACCCGGTACGGCGGGCCTGCGAAATGCAGCATCGCCGGCCAGAACAGGGTGTGGAAGTAGATGATGTCCTTGCCGATGAAGTGAATCTGCTCGGTCGGATCTTCGAGAAGCCGTTCGAAGTCGAGATTGTTCTTGGAGCAGTAGGCCTTGAGGCTGGCGAGATACCCGATCGGCGCGTCCAGCCAGACATAGAGGTACTTGCCGGGCGCATCGGGAATCGGAATGCCGAAGTACGGCGCGTCGCGCGAAATGTCCCAATCGGCGAGCGCCTTGTCGCCTTCGCCCTCGAGCCACTCCTTTGCCTTGTTGACGACCTGCGGCTGCAGCCGCCCCGGCTTCTCCAGCCATTCCTTCAGGAAGTCCTTGCACTTCGGGTCGGAGAGCCTGAAGAAGTAGTGATCGGAAGTCTTGAGCACCGGCTTTGCGCCGGAGAGCGTCGAGTACGCGTTTTTAAGGTCCGTCGGCGAATAGACCGAGCTGCAGTTCTCGCAGGCGTCCCCGTACTGGTCTTTCGCGCCGCAGTTCGGGCATTCGCCCTTGATGTACCGGTCGGCGAGGAACATCCCTTTCACCGGATCATAGAACTGCTCGATCGTCTTCGAATAGATGAATCCGCCGGCTTTCAGCCGGCGGTAGATGTCCTGCGAGAGTTGTGTGTTCTCGTCCGAGTGCGTCGAGTGCCAATGATCAAACTGGATATGAAATCCCTTCAGGTATCTGGGCCTTTCGTCGGCGATTCGCTTGATCAACTGCTCCGGCGTGATGCCCTCGGCTTCCGCCTTGAGCATGATCGGCGCGCCGTGCGCGTCGTCCGCGCCGACAAAATGCACTTCGTTGCCCTGCATGCGCTGAAAACGCACCCAGATATCGGCCTGGATGTATTCCATGATGTGGCCGATGTGAAACGAGCCGTTGGCGTACGGCAGGGCCGTGGTGACGAAGAGCCTGCGCTGGGGCATGGACGGGCGGGAAAGAGACAAATTCTATCAGGGCGCGTAGGGGTATTACGCGCGAAGCCATCTGATTTCTCGTACACTTCACGGCTTCCCGGCATTGCCTCCAAATCATGTCCATCAGCGAAGCGCAGGTCCACGCCGCACTCAGGGAGATCATCGACCCGAACACCGGGAAGGATTTTCTCGCCACCAAGTCGGTCCGCAATCTGAAACTCTCGGGTGCCGACGTGTCGCTCGAAATCGAGCTCGGCTATCCCGGCAAGAGCCAGTTCGAGCCGCTCAGGAAGCAGGTGATCGCCAAGCTGCGCGCGCTGCCCGACGTCGGCAACGTCTCGGTCGGCGTGACCAGCAAGGTCGTATCGCACGCCGTGCAGCGCGGCGTGAAGCTGATCCCGGGCATCAAGAACATCATCGCGGTGGCGTCGGGCAAGGGCGGCGTGGGAAAATCCACCACCGCGGCGAACCTCGCGCTCGCGCTTGCCGCCGAAGGCGCGTCGGTAGGCATGCTGGATGCCGACATCTATGGGCCTTCGCAGCCGATGATGATGGGCATTTCCGGGCGCCCCGAGTCGAAGGACGGCAAGTCGCTCGAGCCGCTCGAGAACCACGGAATACAGGTCATCTCGATCGGCTTTCTGATCGACATCGATACGCCCATGGTCTGGCGCGGCCCGATGGTCACCCAGGCGCTTGAGCAGTTGCTGAAGGACACCCGCTGGCGCGATGTCGATTACCTCGTGATCGACCTTCCGCCCGGCACCGGGGACATTCAGCTGACGCTCGCCCAGAAGGTGCCGGTCACCGGCGCGGTGATCGTCACCACGCCTCAGGACATTGCGCTGATCGATGCGAGGAAGGGCCTGAAGATGTTCGAGAAGGTCGGGATCCCGATTCTCGGCGTGGTGGAGAACATGGCGGTACACATCTGCTCGAAATGCGGCCACGCCGAGCACATCTTCGGCTCCGGCGGCGGCGAAAAGATGTGCAAGGATTACGGCATCGAGTTCCTCGGCGCGCTGCCGCTCGACATCGCGATCCGCGAGCAGGCCGATTCGGGCAAGCCGACGGTGGTTGCCGACCCTGACGGGCAGGTCGCCGGGATCTACAAGTCGATCGCGCGGCGCTGCGCAGTGAAGGTCGCCGAGTCGCAGAAGGACATGACCGCGAAGTTCCCGAATATCGTGGTGCAGAATACCTAGCCGGCCGATGACCATCTCCGCATCCCGCGGGGCGTGTTCACCATCTGCCTGGGCAAGCCCACCGATGCCCGCTGCGGCGACGCAGCCGCGACGAATACGAATACGAATACGACGGCAACGAGCCGAGCTGTCCGCGTCCGCATACCAGCTGGTGATGCGCAGGACGCGTACCGGTGTGCTAAAACAATGCGCTTGGAAAACCAAATGCAGCGCGTGCATGAAATTCCGGTTGAGGTGTGGACCGGGCCGCCGCACGCCGACGATCAGGCCGCTCGCGCGCTAGAGGCCGGAGACGTAGTGTTCCTGCCCGCGCTCCGCTTTCGCGTCGAAGAGCGGGAGGCTTCCATTTTCACGCCGGCGATCCTCGGTGGCGCCAAGAGCGCAAGCTTCGACCCTCGCTCGGACCGGCTCGGTGGCACCACGTTGACAGGAACCGGGGCAGAGATTCTCCAGCGACTCATGCGCCGCTTCAGCGATGCGGCAGCAATACTCGTCGATCGGTTGCTCCCGCCTTATCGCGGTCGCGTGAAGCAGGCGCGCGCGAGCTTCCGTCCGGCGGAGATTGAGGGGCGCGTCACGTCGTGGCGCAAGGACGACACGCGCCTGCACGTCGACAGTTTTCCCGCGACCCCTTCCGGCAGTCACCGGATCCTGCGACTGTTTGCGAACGTCAACTCGTCAGGGCGCGGGCGATCCTGGCGCATCGGCGGAGATTTCGAAGGTGTCGCGCAACGGTTTGCGCCGCAGCTGCGCCTGCCATTTCCGGGCAGCAGCGTCGTGCTCGCGCTGCTGCGCGTCACCAAGACGCCGCGCACCGCCTACGACGCGCTGATGCTGCAACTGCACGATGCCATGAAGGCCGACGACGATTTTCAGCGAATATCGCCGCAGACCACGATGGATTTTCCGGCGGGCTCGACGTGGATCGCCTTCACCGATCAAGTGAGTCATGCGGCTACGGCCGGGCAGTATCAGCTCGAACAGACGTTTCTACTGCCGGTCGACGCGATGCTCGACGATAGTCGATCGCCGCTTCGAATCCTCGAGCGGCTGAAAGGAAGACCACTCGCCTGAATCCTGGGTCGGTGCCAATGACTTTTGGCCTGTCGCGAGAGGTAGAATCGACCCACGGGCGAAATCGCATGCAGCGGCCGGGTTTCCGGTCCTGACCCGAGCCGATGCCGTTTGGACGTCTAACAGGCTGCTGTCATTACCTTGAGTAAGATGATCATGATGCGCAAATTTCTTACCGTAGCCGTCGCAGCGTGGATCGCGCTGCTCGACGGCTGCCACACATTTGCTGCGAGCTTTCGCGCGTGTTTGCGAGTCGTCCATGAACCCGACGCCAGATAGCGAGCAGGAACTGGCTCGCCTGATCGTCGAAGCCCTCAGGCTCGAAGGCGTAGCTCCCGAACAGATCGAGCCGGAAGCACAGCTGTTCGGCGCCGGGCTGGGGCTCGACTCGCTCGATATGTTGGAACTCTCGATGGCGGTGGAACAACGATATGGAGTGAAGTTGCGCTCCGACGATCCGAACAACGAGAAGATCTTTGCTTCCCTGCGCAGCCTGAGCCGGCATATCCAGCTGCTTCGTGTCGGCTGAATCCCCGATCGATTCGCCTGCCTGCGCCGGGCGTCCGCAATTGTTCGCGGCTAGAGTCTTCAATGTGTGAAGCACGCGAAACCCGCGCAAACCATGCCGATTTCCATATTCCGGGTCTGGGGCTGCTTTGGCTCGCCTTGGCGGCGGGATATCTGGCGGCTTCCGCAAGCGGCCACCGCGCCGTTGCATTGGGCGTCGTTGGATTGATGGTCGGAGCACTCATTGCGGCCACCGGCCGGCATTTGGCTGGCTTAGTGGCAGGCCTGGCGCTGGCGGGCGCGTGCCTGTACTGGTCGGACTCGATATCCTTTGTCGTTTATGCCCCGCCGCTTGCGGCTTTCGCGTTCATGGCGTTTTTTTTTCACAGGACGCTTCGACGCGGCGCAGAACCGCTAATCACGCGCGTGGCACGCACCGAACATCCCGACTTGCCGATGGAAATGGCGCGTTACACGCGCACGCTTACCCGGACGTGGTCGTTGTGCTTTGTGTTTCTGTTTCTCGCGGCCATGCTGTCCGCGCCCATTTTGACGCTGGATTCATGGTCGCGCTGGGTGCATGGTTTGGGGTATCTCGTGCCGACTGCGTTGTTCCTGGGCGAATATGTCTATCGTCATTACCGGTTTCGCGATCACCGTCATGGTTCGATCCCGGTATTGATCCTCAATATCGTCGCGGTGCTCAAGGAGGCTTCCATTAAGCCGTACGCTCGCAACCCGAAGGACCGCGAACGACGCTGATCATGTTGCCGCTATCGAGATATCGCGCCCCAGACGATCCCGTTCTGCTTTGCCCCGGCGGCGCAATCACGGCAGGAACGTTTTTCGCTCAAGCACGCAGTTTGGCGGGGACGCTGCCCGGCTTTCGATTTGTCATCAACCTCTGCGAAACGCGCCACGGATTCATGCTCGGATTCGCCGCAGCGCTGATGCGAGGACAGACGTCCCTGCTGCCGCCCGGTCGGGGACGCGGCGATTGGGAACATTTGCTGCGGCAATTTCCCGACGCCTATCTGTTGAGCGAGAAATCGCTGGATGCGGAGCGTTTTTTCGACCTCAGCCCGTTCCTCACGAATTGCGCAGCGGGTTCGATGCGGATGCCGCAGATCGACAGCGGACAGAGTGCCGCAATTCTGTTCACGTCCGGCAGCACGGGGCAGCCTGCTGCGCATCCCAAGACCTGGGGCCAGCTTTGCCACGGCGCCGCGCACCTGGCCGAAGCCCTGAACTGGGGAGAACGTCCTTCCTGTGCCCTGGTGGGAAGCGTCTCACCGCAGCACATGTTCGGCCTCGAGGCCACGGTGATGTTGCCCTGGTACGCCGGCGTACCCGTCCATGCGCAGAAACCGCTGCTGGCGGCGGATATCGCAATCGCTCTCCGGCAATGCGGTCGGCCGAGCTGGTGGATGACCACGCCGGTGCACCTGCGCGCACCGCTGAAAACCCCGACGGCGCTCGAGGGGCTTGAGGGAATCCTGACATCGACGATGAGCCTGCCTGCCGCCTTGGCAGCGGCGGCCGAATCGGCATGGAAGGTACCTGTGATGGAGGTTTACGGTTCGACCGAAACCGGTGCGCTGGCCATACGGCGTACGGCTTCGGACAGCGCCTGGGTTCCGCTGGCCGGCGTGTCACTGTGGCGCGAGGGAGAAGGCGAGGGGCGGAGAATTTGGGCCGCGGGACCGCATGTTGGGCCGCCCGTGCAGCTCGGTGACGAGATCGACCTCCAGCCGAACGGGCACTTTCTCTGGCTCGGACGATCGACCGATTTGATCAAAGTGGGCGGCAGGCGTGCCTCGCTGTCGGCCCTGAATCGGAGCTTGACGGAGATTCCGGGCGTCGAGGATGGTGTTTATTCCTTCCCCGACGAGGCAAACATTACCACTATCGCTTCCCACGAGGAACCTCTTCCGGCGCGTCGGCTGGCCGCGGTTTATGTATCGTCGACGCTCTCGCCACAGGACGTTCTGAACGCCCTGCGCGCACGCATCGATCCTGCTTTCTTGCCGCGTCCGCTTTATCGCGCGGCGGAGTTGCCCAGGAACGCCATTGGAAAACTTCCGCAAGCGGCACTGGCCAACCTGCTTGCGCAATGCAAACTGGAAATGAACCTCGCTGATCGGTCACGCTTCGGAGACGCCATTCAACGCATGGTGGTCCCGGCCGGACATCCCGCCCTCCCCGGACATTTCCCGAACCGTCCCATCGTGCCGGGAGTCGTCATTCTGGCGCGCGTGATGGAGGCCATTCGCACGCAGTTGCCGCACATTGAATTGGGCGCGCTGCTGAGCGTGCGCTTTCATTCTCCGCTGGCGCCCGGCCAGGGCTTCCTTGTTTCTCCGCAACTTCAAGGGGCGCAAACGCGTTTCGAAGTTCGCCTTTCGGATGTTTCGCAAGTGGAGCCGGGCGCCCTGATCGCGAGCGGTCAATGGGCATGCCGATCAAAGCGTCTCGCCGGCACCGCGGGCGTATGAGCGGACAATGGCGCGGCCAGCGCGAGCGCGGCAGCAGAAAGGCGATCCGGCTCATGATCTGGCTGGCATTGCATTGCGGTCGCACGGCGTGCCGTGTACTGCTGGTACCCATCAGCACCTATTTCTTCCTGGCTGCACCGCTTGCGCGCCGGTCTTCGCGGGCGTTCATGAACCGCGCGCTGGACAGGCGACCCGCCTGGCGCGATACGTTCATGCATCTCTTCGTGTTTGCCACCACACTGCTCGATCGCGTCTATCTCGTGAACGGACGCCACCGCGACTTCATCGTGGACCTGAACAACGAGCAGGTGTTCTTGAACGCGCTGGCGGAGGGGCGTGGGTGCCTGCTGCTCGGCTCGCATCTGGGCAGCTTTGAAATGCTCGGCATCATCGGCAGCGTGGAAAAGAAGCTGGCGATCAATGTCGTGATGCATGTCGAGGACAGCGCGCGGCTGCGCGATCTGCTGCTCCTGTCAGGAAACGCACTTCCGTACAAGGTAATCACGCTCGGTCACCCGGGCTCGATGCTGCGCGTGAAGGAGTGTCTCGAGCGCGGCGAAGTCGTGGGCATTCTGGCCGATCGCGTCTACCGCAGCGAGCCCACGCTATGCGTGCCGTTTCTGGGCCGGCCGGCGCGCTTTTCGCTGAGTCCCATGCGGTTGGCGAGAATCACGGGTGCTCCCGTGGTGATGGTGTTCGGATTGTTCCGCGGTGGGCGCCGCTACGAGATCGTTTTCGAGCCGCTGGGGACGCACGCCCTGCAGTGTTACGTCGAACGCCTGGAACACCATGCACGGCATTCTCCCTACAACTGGTTCAATTTTTACGACTACTGGGGCGCTTAGGCCATGAATGTGCTTCGTCTTCCGGCTGTTGCGCTGATTGCCTTCATCGCCCTGCTCGCCTCATCGACGGAGAGCCTGGCGCAGGCCGGCGTGTTCGATCTCGTTCGCCTCATGCAACTGCTCAGCCTCGCGCCCGAGGCTGAAGTGGCTTACACCGAAAAGAAGTATTCGAGCCTGCTGGCCGAACCTATCGTGAGTTCCGGCACACTGTCGTATCGCCGCCCCGACACCGTGGAAAAGAACATGACAGCGCCGCGCAGCGAGCGTTTCCGCATTGCCGGTGAAGAGCTGATCGTCGTGCGCAACGGCGCGGAGCGGCGTCTTCCGCTGTCCAGCCAGCCGCTGCTGTCAGCCTTTGCCGCCAGTCTGCGCGGCGTGCTCGCCGGCGATGCTGCGCTGCTGCGCAGCCACTACCGCCTGGCGCTCGAGGGCGAGGAACAGGGCTGGCGGCTGGAAATGATTCCTCTGGAAGAAGAAATCAGCCGATATGTGGAGCGCATAACCGTGTCCGGGCGCGCGGGACGAATCGAGGAGATCGAGGTCCGCGAAAGCAGCGGGGACCGCTCTGTGCTGCAGGTACGCTAGGCGGCGTCGCGCGTGGCCCGCCTTCGCTCCACGTTGGGCGTGTTGTTCTCCCGGTCCGCTGTGCGGTATGGACTCGCCCTGCTTTGTTTTTCCGCGCTGGGCCTGGTCGCGGCAAAAACGCTGCGCATCGAATCCGACTTCACCGCGTTCTTGCCACCGTCCGCTACGCCGGAAGAGCGCCTGCTGATCGCGCAATTGCGCGACGGATTGGTGTCGCGTCTGATGCTGGTGGCCTTGCACGGCGCCGATGAAAACACCCTGGCCCGTGCGAGCCGCGGGCTGGCGGAGAAGCTCGGGCACGCCCCCGAGTTCGACTACGCCGCCAACGGCAGCCTGAACCAGTTCGCCGTTCAAGGTGAAGTGCTGATGCGCCATCGCTACGCTCTGAGCCCGAACGTCAATTCGCAACATTTCTCCGCGCCCGCATTGCGCGCCGCGCTCGAGGAACAACTGGCGCAGTTGGGATCGCCGTTCGGCATGCTGTCCCGAACCATTCTGGCACGCGACCCCACGGGAGAATTCCTCGCGACGCTGCGCCAGCTCGATCCGGGCTCCATGCCTGCCCTGCGCCAGGGCGTGTGGTTCAGCGCCGACGGCCAACGCGCGTTTCTCATCGCGCAGACGCGCGCACCGGGGTTCGACAGCGTGCGGCAGGCCTCGGCCATGGCGACCGTGCGCAAAGCGCTTGCCGAGGTGAATCCGAAGGTGGAGATCACCCTCACTGGATCGGGGGTGTTTGCCGCCGAATCGCGCCGGCTCATCGAGCGCGACGCGGTCAATCTCAGCCTGTGCTCGGCGATTGCGATACTTGCGATGCTGCTGTTCGTCTATCGATCGGCGCTTCCGGTCGCGCTGGTACTGACGCCGGTCACGTTCGGGTTGCTGATCGGAGTGCTGGTGGTGCAGGCCCTGTTCGGGTCGGTTCACGGCATCACACTGGGGTTCGCCGCCACGCTCCTCGGTGAGGCGGTCGACTATCCGAACTATCTGCTGCTCAATACCGCGGCGGGCGAGACAGCGCGCGGAGCGGCGCGGCGCATCGGCCGGACACTGGCGCTCGCGGTCCTCACCACCGTCGCCAGCGCGCTGGCTCTCACGCTGTCGAGTTTCACCGGGCTCGCGCAACTGGGGGTGCTCACCATGGTCGGCATCACGGTGGCGGGGCTTGCCACGCGCTACCTGATCCCGTGGCTGCTTGGCGATCGCGTACTGGATTTCCGTCGTCTGCATGTCCCCGCGGGTGCGGCCGCCGCACAGGCCGGATGGCCGCGCATGATCGGGCTGGCCGCAACCGTGTGCGGCGCGCTATGGCTCGCATCCACGTATCCGGCCTGGTGGGAACGGGATCTGGCGAGCATCAGTCCGGTACCCGAGGAAATGCGGGCAATGGACCTGCGCCTGCGCCGTGAAATGGGCGCGCCGGAAACAAGTTTGTTTCTGGCCAGCCGCGGCGCGAGCGAAACGGCGGCGCTACAGGTGGCGGAAGAAATCCTGCCGGTGCTGCAGGAGTGGAAACAGGCCGGCTGGATCCGGAGCTACGACTCGCCGGCCTGGTACCTGCCGGCGCCCGCGACCCAGACGGGCCGGCTGCGCTCGCTTCCCGATACGCCTACGCTGCAGAAAAATCTGGACGAGGCGCTGCATGGCCTCGCGTTTCGCGCCGATGCATTTGCACCGTTCGTGCGCGACGTGGCGGCAGCGCGCGTGCAAGCCCCCCTGACCCGAGCCGCCTATGCCGCAACGCCCTTGGGTGCGAAGTTGAATGCGCTGGTGGTCGAACTCGAAGGCCAATGGCTGGTGCTTACGCCGCTCGTCGGTGTGAGCGATCCCGGCAAACTGGCGGCCTCCTTGTCGGCCATGCCTGAAGGCGGCAGTCGGGGCCGCAGTTCGGACACGACTCAGTTGGTCGACTTGAAGCAGATATCGACGCAGATGGTGGACGGATTTAGCCGGGCAGCCTTGCGCCAGGCGGCCGTGGGGACGCTGCTGATCACGGTCCTGCTGATTCTGGGGCTCGGTTCGCTCAAGCGCACTTTGCACGTGGCAGCGCCAGCGGCGGCAGCGCTGGTAGTGACCGCAGCCGTGCTCACCGCAGGCGGCCAGCGCCTGGGCGTATTCCATCTGGTTGCGCTGCTGCTGGTGCTGGGGATCGGGCTCAACTACGCGCTGTTTTTCGAGCGCACGCCGGCCGACGCGGCCGAGCGCGAGCGCACGCGCCTCGCGCTCGCAGTGTGCAGCATTTCCACTTTCACGACGTTCGGATTTCTGTCATTGTCCGCGACACCCGTGCTGCACGCGATCGGCAGCACGGTCGCGCTGGGCGCGCTAGTATCGCTGGTGCTGTCCGCGCTCTGGGCGCGGCCGAGCTTTTCATGACGCCACTTGCCATTCGCGCCTACACCACGAGCAATGCTGCCGGCATCGGGAAGGCTGCGACGGCCGCCTCCTTGCGCGACGCACGCAGCGGCCTGATTCCGAATGACCTGGAGTGGGCGCCGCTCGAGTGCTGGATCGGGCGCGTAAAGGCCGCTGAAGACGTGGCGCTCCCCGCGGCGCTCGCGGCTTACGATTGCCGCAATAATCGCCTCGCGCTGCTGGCGCTGGAACAGGACGGCTTCGTGTCTGCTGTCGCGGAGGCGAAACGGCGCCACGGGTCCGGCAGGGTGGGCGTGTTTCTCGGCACCAGCACATCGGGGATCCTGTCCACCGAAATCGCCTACCAGCGTCGCGATCCGCACACTGGAAGCCTGCCGGCCGATTTTTGCTACGACACCATGCACAATCTCGACGCCACCACGGAGTTCGTACGCATCGTGCTCGGGCTGACCGGTCCGGCGATGACCATTTCGACCGCGTGCTCATCGAGCGCCAAGGTGTTCTGCCTCGCGGAACGATTCGTACGCACGGGGCTGATCGATGCCGCCGTGGTGGGCGGCGTCGACAGCCTTTGCCTGACCACGCTTTTCGGCTTCAATTCGCTGCAACTCGTTGCCCCCGACGTCTGCAGGCCGTTCGACGCCGCGCGGCGCGGCCTCAGCATCGGCGAGGCTGGCGGATTCGCGCTGCTCGAAAAGGACGAAGGCGCTTCCCGGGGCCCATTGCGGCTGCTCGGTTACGGCGAAACCAGTGATGCGTATCACATGTCAACGCCGCATCCGCAGGGCGACGGCGCGCGGCGCGCCATGCTGGACGCGCTCGGACGCGCGCAACTGCGCGCGCAGGGGATCGATTACATCAATCTGCACGGCACCGCGACGCCCGCAAACGATCGCACCGAAGCTCAGGCCGTACACGGAATTTTCGGCGCAACCACGCCCTGCTCCTCGACCAAGGGTTTCACCGGACACACACTGGGCGCTGCCGGCATGACCGAAGCGGCGATCGCCTTGCTCAGCCTGGAGCAGGATTTCACACCCGGCAGCCCGACCACGCGCGATGTCGATCCGGAAACGCAATGCCGGATCGTGCTGCGCGGGCAATCGGGCCCGCTCCGCCGAGTGATGAGCAACAGCTTCGGTTTCGGCGGCAGCAACTGCGTTCTGGTATTCGGAAAAGACGGCTGATGCGCGTCTTTGTCGAAGCGGTCGGCGTGCTGGCGCCCGGATTGCCGGATTGGGAGGGTACGAAATCCGTACTGGCGGGTGAGCAGCCCTTCAGTGCGGCGCCGCTTGCGCCCGTAGCGCCGACCAGCCTGGCCCCTGCGGAGCGCCGGCGCAGCAGTCCGACAGTGCGCCTGGCTATTGCCGCGGCGGAGCAGGCAATGCGGCGGTGCTCGCTGGCGCCGCACGAAATGGCGATGGTGTTTTCTTCCCGCGAAGCGGCCGGCGACATTACGCACCAGTTATGCGAAGTCCTGGCGGGGAGCCGCGAAGTTTCGCCCACGCAGTTCCATAACTCCGTGCACAACGCCCCCAGCGGCTATTACAGCATCGCCATGAATGCAAAGCTCGCGGCTAGCAGCGTATGCCGCGGCAAATGGAGTTTCGCGGCCGGGCTGCTGAACGCCGCGGCACAGGCGTTCACCGACAAAGTGCCGGTGCTGTACGTCTGTTACGACAGTCCCTTGCCGGCGCCATTGTGCGACGTCATGCCGATAATCGAGGCCACTGCGATTGCGCTGGTGCTGACGCCCGCACCGCAGCCTGCATCCATGGCGCCATGGGAGATCGCTCTCGCCCCGGGCGACGGGGAAGCGGCCTGGCCCGACTGGATGCCCGCGGGCTGGCATGCCAATGCCAGCGCGCGCGGGTTCACGGTGCTGGCCACGCTGGCTGACCCTGCATGCCGCGTCGCCACGCTGCCATTGTCTCCCGAGCTGAATCTGCGGGTGTCCCGATGCTAGATCGCGCCGCCATCGCCGCGCGCATTCCCCATGCTGGACGAATGTGCCTGCTTGATCGCGTCCTTGATTGGGACGCGAGCGGCATCCGTTGCGCCGCGCTGTCGCATCGAGATGCGGACAACCCGCTGCGCGAACCCGCGGGATTGCCGGTGTGGGCCGGTATCGAATATGCCGCGCAGGCGGCCGCCGTTCACGGCGCGCTGGTGCGTCCGCACCCATCGCCGCGCGCAGGTCTTCTCGGAGCATTGCGCAACGTACATGCCACGTGCGAGTGGCTCGACCAGCTCGACGGAGAATTGATCGTTGCAGCGACCTTGCTGCATAGCGATCCCGCCGGCGCCATCTACGGCTTCGCAGCCCATGCCCGTGACTCCCGTGACCATGGGGCCGCGGACACACTGCTCCTGAACGGCCAGTTCACGCTCATGGTCTTTGCCGGACAGCAAGGGGTCGCCGGGTGAAGCGCGCCCTGGTGACCGGCGGCAGCGGCGCCATCGGCGGCGCCATCTGCCGCGAACTGGCGTCGCAGGGATTTCACGTGGTGGTGCATGCCAATCAGCGCCAGGGAGACGCGCACGCCCTGGCCGTGGCGTTGCGCGCGCAGGGCGGCAGTGCCGAAGCCGCTGCGTTCGATGTGTGCGATCACGCCGCGACCACCGCGGCGCTGGCGACACTGCTCGCGGACGGACCCGTCCAGGTGCTGATCAACAACGCCGGCATTCACGACGATGCTCTGCTGCCGGCCATGAACGAAGCGCGCTGGCGGCGCGTCATCGACGTGAGCCTGCATGGTTTCTACAACGTGACCCAGCCGTTATTGATGCCGATGATCCGCACGCGCTGGGGGCGCATTGTCAGCGTCACGTCGGTTGCCGGCCTGCTGGGCAACCGCGGGCAGGTGAATTATTCAGCGGCCAAGGCGGGCCTGCATGGGGCCACCAAGGCGCTGGCGCTTGAAGTGGCGTCGCGCGGCATTACCGTCAACGCCGTGGCGCCTGGCATCATCGAGTCGGCGATGAGCGCGGTCGCGTTTCCCGCCGAGCGCATCGGCCAGCTGGTGCCGCTGGGGCGCGCCGGCCGCCCCGACGAAGTGGCGGCAATGGTAGGATTTCTGTGCTCTGAGCGCGCCGGTTATGTCACCGGCCAGGTGATCAGCGTGAACGGCGGCATGACTTGAGGAGCGCGGCATCCATGCCCAGACTCGATATCAGCACCACATCCGAAGCCGAACGCCGCTGCGAGGTGTTCGTCGTCGGCTGCGGTCCGGCCGGATCGACCATCGGCGCGCTGCTGGCGCAACAGGGCCGCGACGTGGCCGTGGTGGACAGGGTGCGCCATCCGCGTTTTCACATCGGCGAGTCGCTGCTGCCGCTCAACACGCCGATCCTGCAGCAGCTCGGCGTATGGGACGAACTGAAGGAGATCGGCATGCGGAAGGACGCCGCGGAGTTCGAGTCGCATGCGCACAACAAGACCGTGCGCTTCGAATTTTCCACGGCTTTCGACAAGCGCTGGCCGCACGCGTTCCAGGTGCGCCGCTCCGAATTCGATCACATGTTGCTCAGGAACTGCGCAAGCAAGGGAGCGCGCGTGTTCGAAGGTGTGCGGGTGGTCTCGGTGGAGTTCGGCGATCTGGCGCGCAACCAGGACACGGTAGTCAACCTGCGGCTCGAAGGCGGCGCGACCCAGGTCTGGCGCACCCGGTTTCTCGTCGATGCGTCTGGGCGCGATACGTTTCTCGCCGAACGCATGGGGATCAAGCGCAAGAACCGGAACCATGCGACTGCCGCCATATTCGGACACTTTCGCGATGCGCGCCGCAACACGGGCAGCGCCGAAGGCAACATCACCATCGCCTGGTTCGCGCATGGCTGGTTCTGGTTCATTCCGCTGAAGGACGGCACGACCAGCGTGGGCGCGGTTTGCCGGCCGGCGTACATGAAGTCGCGCGCCACCGATCCGACCTCGTTTTTCATGCAGACCATCGCGCTCTGCCCGGAGATCGCCGCACGACTCACCGACGCGGAACTGAGCGAACCGGCGACCGCAACGGGCAATTACTCGTATCAGTCCGGGCGCATGGCCGGGGAGGGCTACCTGATGGTCGGCGACGCCTGGGCCTTCGTCGACCCGGTGTTTTCAAGCGGCGTGTATCTCGCCATGAACAGCGCCACGCTGGGCGCCGATGTCGTCGACGCGGTATTGAAGGATCCGGCACAAGCGCCGCAGCTCTATCGCGAGTTCGACCGCACCGTGCGGCGCGGCGTCAGGACTTTCTCCTGGCTTATCTACCGCATGCCGTCGCCGATCATCCGCAGGCTTTTCCTCGCGCCGCGCAACGTGTTCGGCGTGCAATCCGCCGTCGTATCGCTGCTTGCGGGCGACGTGTTCCGCTGGGGTCCGGTGCGTCCGCGCCTGTATCTGTTTCGCGTGATCTATTACCTGAATGCTCTGGGCGCGTTGCCGACCGCGTTTCGCGCCTGGCACAACCGAAGACGCGACATCAAAGTGTCGATCGAGCAAACGTGAACGATTTCGCGGTGGGCCTTTCGACGCAGCGGTACCGGGAATCGATGAGTTGTTGACAGCAGCCGGGAAATGCTTACTGCAGGCGGCAGCCGGTGCGATATGGATGGCGGCGCCGTTGATTTTTGCCGACGACATCGCACCGGCGCAGGCCGCTTCGGTGCGACCTGCGCCGGTGCGCTTCGCACTCACCTTCGATGACGGGCCGAGCGGCGAGGGGCCGGACAATCCAACCGGGATCATTTTGGATACTCTGGCTGAGAATCCCACGCAGAAAGGGATCAAGGCCATTTTTTTCGTGCTGACGCGCAGCAGCGGCGAAGATGCGGCGCCCCGCGGGCGCGAACTGCTGGGGCGCGAAGACAGGCAAGGTCACGTGCTGGCGCTTCACGACGGCTCTTCCCGGAGGCACCCCATCCATCGCAGGCTGAGCGACGGGGCATTGGAGGAATCATTGAGCGACGGCGTGGCCGACCTTGTGGCGATCACCGGCCGTCCCGTCGCGCTGCTGCGGCCTCCATACTGGGCCTACGACGCGCGCACCCTGGCGGCCTATGCGCGCCACGGCCTGTCGATGCTGCTTACCGACATCAGCGCCAATGATGGAAAAGCCTGGGGCTTCAGTGCGAGCCCGAGTCGGCGCAGCCATATGGCGAGCGAGTTGGCCCGCGTGCACGAGAGGATGATGCGTGGCGAGATAACCGCCGTGGAAGGGGTGACGCCGATCGTGGTGACGTTTCACGACACCAATGATTACACCGCCGCGCATATGCAGGAATATTTGCAGATGCTCGTCGACGAAGCTCGCTCGGCCGGCATTGCGCTTGCTGCCCGGCCCTTCTATGACGACGGGGCCGTACTCGAACGCGCTGCGCTGGTGCGCGCGCGCGACATAGCGCATCGCGCCGACATGGTGCCGTGGTCGTGGCGCTGGATTCAATGGTGATTCGGAAGCGGTCCGGGCCTTTTCTGCGGCCTGCCGATGGCAGCGCAGCACAATGGCCTTGAGCGGAGTTTTATCCGCGTTCGAGTGGCTTCCGCTATAGTTTGCCCGTGCGCGACCAGGACACCGCCAACGCCGGCGATCGCCAATACCCCCACCCTTTCAACGACGTCGTTGCACTGATTCCCGCCTATAACGAGGCAGCGACGATACGCGATTTGGTCGAGCGTGCCTTGAAGATCGTGCCGAATGTCGTGGTCGTCGACGACGGATCGATCGATGCGACCGCCGCGCGGCTGAAGGATCTGCCGGTCGCCCTGCTTCGCAACCGGCGCAATCTCGGGAAGGCGGCAAGCCTGTGGAAGGGCTTCGACTACGCCTTGGGACGAGGCGCGCGGTGCGTGGTCACGCTGGATGGCGACGGCCAGCATCGTCCCGAGGATATCCGGCGGCTGATCGCTGCGGCGGAACGATTTCCTGGCAGCATCGTCATCGGTGCCCGTCTGCACGACAAGAAGAATTTTCCCGTGCAGCGCTATTACGCCAATCAGTTCGCGCGTTTCTGGATATCCTGGGCGGCGGGCTATCCCATCGCCGATACGCAGTCTGGCTTCCGCGTTTATCCGGCGGCGCTGCTGGCGCGGCTTGGGCGCCGCGAGGTGTCGCGGAAACGGTTTGTGTTGGAGAGCGAAATCCTGATTGCCGCCGCGAGACGCGGCGTGCGCAGCGTCGCGGTGCCGATTCCGGGCATTTATCTCGCGCATACGCGCCCCAGCCATTTCCGGCCGGTGCGCGACATTGCCAGGATTGTGGTGATGGTGGCGGGTCGATTGCTAATGCGCGCCATGTACCCCAGTGGATTGTGGCGTAGTCTGACTCTGCCCGTCGCAATTGAGGTCATGCCGGAATTGACGGGGTTGTCCAGCGTTCCTCTTGCCGATGCAGTGGGCGAGAAGGCGGTCTCCCCGCAGCATTCCGCGGGCAGCTAAATTCCTGTCGCTGCCCGAGGTGCGCGTCCTCTAGCGCCGCAGGTACTCCACGAAGTCGTACTCCAGGCCATCGACCGCAGGCTGTGGCTGGCGTGAGGTTTCGGGAAATGCCGCGCGGTCGAACGCCGGAAAGAACGCGTCGCCTGCGAATTCCCGCCGGATCTCGGTGAGCAGCAGCCTCTGCGCGAGCGGCAGCGCCGCGCGATACAGTTCCCCGCCACCGATCACGAACACTTCGTCCGCCGCAGCGGCGGTCGCCAGCGCTTCGTCGAGCGTATGCGCGATCAGGGCGCCCGGCGCGGCAAAACGCGTCGAGCGGGTCACCACGATGTTCGTCCGTCCGGGCAGCGGCCGGCCGATCGATTCCCAGGTGCGCCGCCCCATGATCACCGGGTGCCCGAGCGTCAGCGCCTTGAAGCGCCGCAGGTCCTCCGGGAGCCGCCAGGGCAGGTGGCTGCCCAGCCCGATCGTACCGTTCGCCGCGACCGCGGCGATCAGGGCGACGCGCGGCCGCTTGGTCGAGACCGGCGGCGCCTGGAGCAGGCCGTCTCCGGGCGTTTGCGACATTCGACCCTAGCGCTTGTCCTTCAGCCGGTCCATGAGATCGGCGAAGGGCTTATGGGATGCGCGCGGGCCGCTCGCGGCGGGCACATCCGCGCCCTGGCGTTGCGCCTCGAGCTGGCGCGAATGCTCGTTGTCGTGGCAGTACAGGCACAGCAACTCCCAGTTGCTGCCGTCGCGCGGATTGTTGTTGTGGTCGTGGTCCTTGTGATGGACGGTGAGCTCGCGCAGATTTTTCCCGCTGAATTCGCGCCGGCAGCGCCCGCAGATCCACGGGAACAGCTTGAGCGCCTGGTCACGGTAGACCTGCTCGGACATGGCTGAACGGCTACGGCCGTTCCGCGGCTTTCGGGGCGGTGCCCGAACGCAGCACGCGGTAGCCGCCGTAGGCGCAAGCCCCGGCGAAAAGCAGGTACGCACCCAGCCGCCCGAGCGACTGGGGCGTGTCCGGCAGCTCGCCGACTGCCAGCCCCAGCGCGAGAGCCGCGGCGCCGAGCAGCAGCAATACGCTTGCGACGATCAACGCTGCACCGAAGGTGAACCTCAACGCGCGCATGGGTCGATCACACCGCGATCGGCGCCTTGATCGCGGGATGCGGGTCGTAGCCTTCCAGCGCGAAGTCCTCGTAGCGAAAGCCGAAGATGTCTTTCACTTCCGCATTCAGCCTGATGCGTGGGAACGCGCGCGGCGTGCGCGCGAGCTGTTCGCGCGCCTGGTCGATGTGATTGAGGTAGAGGTGCGCGTCGCCGAGCGTGTGCACGAACTCACCCGGCCTGAGTCCGCAGACCTGCGCAACCATCAGCGTGAGCAGCGCGTAGGAAGCGATGTTGAACGGGACGCCGAGAAACAGGTCCGCGCTGCGTTGATAAAGCTGGCAGGAGAGACGGCCGTCGGCGACGTAGAACTGGAACAACGCGTGACAGGGCGGCAGCGCCATGCGGTCCACGTCCGCCGGGTTCCATGCGGTGACGATATGCCGGCGTGAATCCGGTTTGTTCCTGATCTGGTCGATCAGCTGCGTGATCTGGTCGATTTCGCGACCGTCCGGCGTGCGCCAGTGGCGCCACTGGTAGCCGTATACCGGGCCGAGATCGCCGTTGGCGTCGGCCCACTCGTCCCAGATGGACACGCCGCGCTCCTGCAGCCAGCGCACATTGGTTTCGCCGGCAAGGAACCACAGCAATTCGAGCACGATCGACTTGAGATGCAGCTTCTTCGTCGTGAGCAGCGGAAAACTCTGCCCGAGGTCGAAGCGCATCTGCCGACCGAACACCGAACGCGTGCCGGTGCCCGTGCGGTCGGTCTTGTGCGCGCCGCGTTCGAGCACATCAGCGAGCAGCTCGAGGTACTGACGCTCGCCGAAGCGTTCGGTGGCGTCGCGCGCGAGCGGGGCGTTCATATCATAAAGCGCATGGGGCGGCCAATATTTTACAGAGTCCGCATCATCCCGTTAGCCTTTCCGGCGTTGCCTCCGCGCCGCGAACGGCGCATCATCCTGCCTTGGCGAGGGCGCGCCGCGCCCGATGGAGGAACGCACGATGAAGCTGTTCGGCGGCGGCAAGCCGGACCATCCCATGGCAGACCTGAAGGAGGCCCGGCGCCTGCTCGAGGAGCTGCCCACGCAGGACAGTTTCAAGGCGACCGAAGAGCTCGCGCACTGGCTTGAATCGGTGTCGACCGTCGAGGGCTTCAAGCCCGACCACCGCCTGCAGTTGCTGCTGCTGATCGACGAGACTGCGCAGGCGCCCGTGCGCAAGCTTGCGCGCGAGTACCTCGCCACGGCCCGCCCCTCGAAGTTCCAGGAAAACCGCCTGTGGGGTGCGATACACGAGTACTGGAAGGAGGCCGGTTTCGCCTTCGTGCGCATGGTCGACCAGTTTGTGACCGGTGTTAAGGGCGTGGAGGCGGTGAAAGCCCAGCTGCCGTTGCTGCTTGCGCGCGCGCTGCGCAGTATTGCGCAGCGCATAAAGTGGGAACACATGCGCTATGGGCCGGTCGACCCTTCCGCCTGGGGCGTGCTGAACAAAGTGTACGCGTTCGCCGAATTGCGCAAGCTGGTGGCGTCGAAGGTCGTCGTGTATCCCGCGGTGCAGGTGGATTCTTCCCCGCAGCAGGAGTTTCTCAAGGCGGTCATGTTCAGCGCCAGCTCGCCCGACAGTCTGCTGCCGCTGGAAGTCGAGCTTGCCGAAAGGATGATCGGCGAGTACGCCCCGCGCATCGTGCTGGCCACTGCCCCCGGCGCCGAGAATGGCTACTGGATCGACCTTGCGCACAGCATGGCGCCGGCGCGGCTGGCGGGTGCGCCCAAGCCGGCGCCCGCGACGCTGCGCTTCTTCGGCGCGAGCGCGGCACTGGCCGAGCTCGAAAAGCTGATCGACACGATCCAGGCCACGGGCGCCGTGCCCTCGAGCGTCAATCTCGGCGGCGTTTACGACACCGACGTCCTGGTGAGCGTTCTGCGCCACCTTGCGTCGTACTGGTCGCCCGAGCCGCCGGTGCGCAAGCACCCGCGCCACAACGTCAAGTCTCGCCTGTCCGTGGCGCACGGCTTTGACGGCGTGCTGGGTGTGCTCGACACGACGGTTTCGCTCGATTTCGACAACAGCGCAGTCGAGAGCTGGGTCGTCGAAAACGTCAGCGCGGGCGGCTTTGGCGCAGCGATCCCGCAGATGAAGGGGGACTGGCTGCGCGTCGGTGCGATGCTCGCGATGCAGCCGGAAGGCGGCAGCAACTGGGTGCTGGGCGTGGTGCGCCGCGTGAACAAGATCGAGAACCATCAGGCGCGGGTCGGCATCCAGACGCTGTCCAAGTCGCCGGTGGCGTCGCGGTTCTCGCTCGGCGTGGTCGCCCAGCAGGGGATCCTGCTGAAAACCGCCGAACCGGACCGCGGCGAGTCGAGCATTGCGCTGCGCTCGGGCGTATTCGCGCCCACCCAGAATCTCGAGGCGGACCGCAGCGGCAAGCGCCACGTCTACATGCCGGTCGGGCTGGTCGAGCGCGGAGAAGACTACGAGATCGGCCGCTATCGCGAAATGATTCGCGAGTAGCTATTTCTTTCGCACGGCCGATTTCGGCCGGAATGCGCGCACGACCGACTCGATGGTCTCGACATACGGCCCGCCGATCAGGTCGATGCAGTAGGGCACGGCGGCGAACACCCCGTCGAGCGTTTCGCTGATCGCTTTGGGCTGGCCCGGCAGGTTGATAATCAGCGCCTTGCCGCGAATCACCGCGACTTGTCGGGAAAGGATCGCGGTGGGGACGTACTTGAGGCTCACCGAGCGCATCTGTTCGCCGAATCCCGGCATCACCTTGTCGGCGACGGCAAGCGTGGCTTCGGGTGTGACATCGCGCGGCGCGGGCCCGGTTCCGCCGGTGGTGAGCACCAGGTGGCAGCCAAGCTGGTCGACGAGTTCCTTCAGCGTCGCCTCGATTACGCCCTGTTCGTCGGGGATCAGGCGCCTTTCGATGCGCCATGGGGAGGCGAGGGCCCGCGCGAACCAGTCGTTGAGCGCAGGCACGCCCTGGTCCTGGTACACGCCGCTCGAGGCGCGGTCGGAAATCGAGACGAGGCCGATCAGCAGTTCATCGTTCATGTCATGGCACTCAACGGCCGTCTTGCCTGTCTTCGGCGCTTTCGCGCAGCGCGCGAAACAGTTCGCGGAAGGCGCGCGGCGGCCGGTTTTCCAGCGCTTCCTTGCGCGCATTGCGGATCAGCGCACGCAACGCCTGGAGGTCCGCTCCGGGCTGCTCGCGCGCGAACTCGGTGAGCGCTTCGTCGTCGGCGAGCAGGCGTTCGCGCCAGCGCTCCAGCGCATGGTGACGGGCCGCGTTCCCGCGTGACAGGCCCTGCCAGAGCGCCAACTGCTCGCGGATCGGCCCGGGGTCGAGCTCGCGCATCAGCCGTCCGATGTACTGGAACTGGCGCCGCCGCCCTTCGCGGCTGTTGATGCGCTGCGCCTCGAGCGCGGCGGCGAGCAGGGCTGCGGGCAGGCGCATCGTTGCGAGCTGCTCGGCGGACAGCCCGACCAATTCCGCGCCGAGCGCCTGCAGCTCGTGCATCTGCTGTTTCTTTTTCGTCTTGCTGGGGGCGGCATCTTCCATCACGCTGATATCATAGCGCGCCATGCCGCAGGCAAATCGCTTCACGCATACTCCGGAACGGCTTGCCGAAATCGCGCAGATCGTGCTGGCGCATGCGCGCTCGCTCGGCGCGAGCGGCTGCGAGTGCGAAATCTCCGAGGGCCAGGGGTTGGGCGTCACGGTGCGCATGGGCAAGGTGGAAACGCTCGAGCACAACCGCGACAAGGGCGTGGCCGTGTCCGTCTACCTTGGCGCGCGGCCGCACGTTCGGCGCGGCCATGCCAGCACCTCGGACTTCTCGCCGGCGGCGCTGCGCAGCACGGTCGAGGCGGCGGTCGCGATTGCGCGCTTCACCGCCGAGGACGACTGCGCCGGGTTGCCCGAGCCGGATCTGATCGCCAGCGCGCTGCCGGACCTTGATCTCTACCACCCCTGGCCGATCACGCCGGAAGAGGCGATCGAGCTTGCGCGGCGCTGCGAATCCGCCGCCTTCGCCGTGAGCCCGAAGGTGAGGAACTCGGAGGGCGCGAGCGTCTCGGCGCAGCACTCGCAGTTCGTGTTCGCCAATAGCGAGGGCTTCATGGGCGGTTACCCCGCCGCACGGCACATGCTGTCGTGCAGCGTCATCGCGCAGGAGCGCGGCAGGATGCAGCGCGACGATTGGTACAGCTCTTCGCGTGTTCCCGAACGCCTCGCCAAAGCCGACGCGCTGGGCCGCTACGCCGCTGAGCGGGCGCTTGCGCGTTTGCGCGCGAAGAAGCTCGCTACGTGCCAGGCGCCCGTGCTGTTCGAAGCGCCGGCGGCCACCGGCCTGATTGGCCAGTTCGTGTCGGCGGTGAGCGGCGGGAGTCTGTATCGCAAGGCGTCGTTCCTGCTCGACAGTCTGGGCAAACAGGTGTTCGCGCGCGGCGTGACCATCGACGAGAAGCCGCTGTTGCCGCGCGGGCTCGCGAGCGCGCCGTTCGATGCGGAAGGCGTCGCCACGCGCACGCGCGCAGTGGTGAGCGACGGCGTGCTGGAGGGCTATTTCCTCAATTGCTACTCGGCGCGCAAGCTCGGCACGCAATCGACGGGCAGCGCGGGCGGCAACCATAATCTGATCCTGCGGCCGGGGAGGCGCGACTTTCGCGCCATGCTGCGGGAGATGAACCGCGGGTTGCTGGTGACCGAGCTGCTCGGCCAGGGCGTGAACATGGTGACCGGAGACTATTCGCGCGGCGCTGCGGGCTACTGGGTGGAAAACGGTGAAATCGCGCACCCGGTCGAAGAGATCACGATCGCCGGCAACCTGCGCGACATGTTCAAGGGAATTGCAGCGGTCGGCAACGACATGGTCGTGCGCGGGTCGCGCCATTGCGGTTCAATCCTGATCGAGAACATGACTATCGCAGGCGATTGAATTCGATGCACCGTCCCGAAGTACTCATGCCCGCCTTTCGTGCCAACGCTTGCGCTTTCATCCTCCTCATCTGCGCGCTTCCGGCGCTTGCCCAGGGCAAAGGGCCGCGCACGCCTGATGTAATTTTCGTCCCCACGCCGCAGGAGCTGGTCGAGGACATGCTGCGCCTCGCCGACGTGCGAAAAGGCGACGTGCTCTTCGACCTGGGCTCGGGCGACGGCCGCATCCCCGTCACGGCGGCAAAGAAGTACGGCGTGCGCGCGGTCGGCATCGACATCGATCCCGAGCGCATCCGGGAGGCCAACGAGAACGCGAAGAAAAACGGCGTCGAGAAGCTGGTCACGTTCCGCAACGAAGACCTGTTTACGGCGGATTTCCGGGAGGCGAGCGTAGTCACGCTCTACCTGCTGCCGGAGTTGAACGTGAAACTGCGCCCGCGCTTGTGGGCGGAACTCAAGCCGGGTACGCGGATCGTGTCGCACCAGTTCGACATGGGCGACTGGCTGCCGGAGAAGAAGCTCGAGTCGAATGGCCGTCTGGTCTATTTCTGGACGATCCCGGAGAGGAAAAAGCCTAGCGCAACTCGCTGAGCCAGTCGTTCACCGCATCCCAGTATTCGCGCCGCCATTCCACCCTGCGGTGGCCGGTGCCGGGGATACGCACGAGTCTCTTCTCTCCGGCCCAAAGCCCGGCGAGGCGCTCGCCGTGTTCGGGCGGCGTGACGTCGTCATCCTCCGCGATCAGGAACAGGGCCGGCGTGTGGATGTCCGGAGCCAGCGCCGCGGCATCGTAGCGGCCGTCGGCGATCAGGCCGATCGGAAGGAAAGGAAAGCGTTGGCTGCCGATCGCGGCGAGGCTGTCGATCGGTGTGGCGAGGATCAATGAGCGCACCGGGCGCTCTGCGGCGAGATGCACCGCGACGGCCGATCCGAGGCTGCGCCCAAGTACGACTATCCGCGATGCATCCACGTCGGGGCGTGCCGCCGCGTAGTCGAAAATCAGCTTCGCGTCCGCATACAGCGCGCGCTCGCTTGGCTCGCCCTCCGATGTTCCGTAGCCGCGGTAGTTGACGATCAGCCAGCCCCAGTCTTCGGCCTTCGGTGGCCAGTGCAGCATCCATGAGCCTTCGCGCGCGACGCCGCCGAAAACGATCACCAGCGGGAATTTTGCGGCGCCCTTCGGCTTCTGCAGCCAGCCGCGGACGCGCACGCCTTCCTGCGCGGTGATTTCCACGCGCTCGATGTTGGCGAGGCGCTTCTCCATCGCCGCGAGCGCGGCAGCGTCGGCGGGCCGCGGCCGGAACAGGAACTTCTGCTCGAGCGGCTCGAACATCGCCGCGCAGCTGGCCAGCAGGGCGGGCACGAACAGGGCGGCGAGGGCGATGCGCAGGTGGGAGATCACGCGGTTTCGACCGGCGGCCGGTGTGCGAGTTCAGCCGACAGGGTACACTCGCGGCGAATTTTGGCACGGAGATCCCCGCATGGCCACGCCCGTACGCATCGATGTCGTCTCCGACGTGATCTGCCCGTGGTGCTTCATCGGCAAGCGCCGGCTGGAGAAGGCGCTCGGCCAGTTGAACGGAGAGATCGATACCCGCATTACGTGGCTGCCGTTCCAGCTCAATCCAGAGATGCCCATAGGGGGGATTGCGCGCACGCAATACCGCGAGCAGAAGTTCGGCAGCCTCGAGCGTTCGCGCGCGCTCAATGCGCGCGTCTCCGCGGAATTCATCATCAACCGGAAATACGGAGTCTCCGGCGCCCAGCCGCCGGAGGCGATCGTTCAGGCGATCAGGCAAGCCGTAACGGCGTAGTCAGACACGCGCGAAGGACCACGGGCTAGAACAGCATAACCAGCGCGACGACGAACACCACCAACGCCGTGGCGGCAAGCCAGCGCAGCGTCGCATCCGCGATTTTCGGCTTGTCCGGATCATCGGCTACCGGCGCGGGTTGGTGCTCGTCGTGCGCGGCGGCGCTCGGATGCAGGCTCGCCATCTTCGCGTTGAAGGCGCTGAAGAAATCGTTGGCAAGTTTGCCGGCAGCGGCATCGATCAGGCGCGAGCCGATCTGTGCGAGCTTGCCCCCGACATTGGCCTTCACCTGATAGACGAGCCTGGTGCCCTCGCCTTCAGGGGAGAGTTGCACCTTCGCGCCGCCCTTGCCAAAACCGGCCGCGCCGCCCTGGCCATCGAAGGCGATCGAATACGAGTTTGGCGGATCGAGGTCCGAGATCATCAGCTTGCCCCGGAATTTCGCCGCAACCGGCCCGATGCGCGCGGTCATTCCGATCGTGTACGCCGACTCCGAGACCCGGTCGATGGTTTCGCAGCCTGGTACGCAGGCCTTCAGCATTTCCGGGTCGTTGAGCGCCTTCCAGGTGTCGGCTTGCGATGCGGGGATCAGCTGCTCGCCGCTCATCTCCATCGTGATTCTCCGGTCAGTGCAGCTTGCGTTCTGCCCGGCGCACGGGCTCGGTCAGGGTCTTGGCCAACTGTGTCAGGCTCTGCAGATTATGCACCGGCAGGAAGTAGTCCACGTAGGGCAGCATGGCACGCACGCCTGCGGGCTTGGCTTCGAAGCGATCGTAGCGCAGCAGGGGATTCAACCAGATGAACTGCCGGCAGGACCGGGAGATCCGCTCCATTTCTTCGGAGAGCCCGTCGCCGGCCTCGCGGTCAAGCCCGTCAGACACCAGCAGAACGCAGGCATTCTGCCCGAGCGTGCGGCGCGCCCAGCGCCAGTTGAATTCATGCAGGCATACGCCGATGCGCGTGCCGCCCGACCAGTCCTTGATCGCATCGGCGACGCGGCGCATCGCCACGTCGACGTCGCGGTGGCGCAGCGCCCGCGTGATGTTGGTGAGGCGCGTGCCGAACACGAACACGCTCACCCGGTCGCGGTCGTTGGTGATGGCATGCAGGAAGTGCAGGAACATGCGCGAGTACGGGTTCATCGAGCCTGAGATGTCGCACAGCACAACCAGCGGCGGGTGCAGCCTGCGCGGCGCGGAGCGGGTGAGTTCCACCAGCTCGCCCGACTCGCGCAAGGACGCCTTCAGGGTCGCGCGCATGTCGATGCGCGCCCCGCGCTGCGCCGCTGAAAAGCGCCGCGTCAGGATATCGCGCAGCGGAAGCCGCAATTCGGCGATCGCCTTCTTCGCCTCGGCCAGCTCCGCAGCGGTCATGGTGTCGAAATCCATGCGCTGCAGCACTTCGCGCGAGGAAAACGTCAGCCGGGCGTCGAGCTCGACCTCCTCCTCGTTCGGCTTCGGCTCGGCCTCCTCCTGCTTCTGACCGAACAGCGCATCGGTGAGCCGCTGGCTCTGCTCCTGCTCGGGTTTCGCCGCGCGGCCATAGGTCTTGGGCAGCAGCAACTGCATCATCTTTTCGGCGAGCTTCGGGTCGCGCCAGAACAGCGCGAAGGTCTGGTCGAAGATCGCTCGGTGCTGTTCGCGCGACAGCAGCAGCGCCGACAGCGACCAGTAGAAATCGTCGCGCCCGCGTGCGGAACTCAGGAAGCCCGGCAGCGAGAGCGCCTCGACGCAGTCGATCACGCGATCGGGGCCGACCGGCAAGCCGGCCTCGCGCAGCAGGCGCGCGAAATGCATGACGTTCTCCGCGAGCTTGCCGCGCGCGCTGGCGAGGTCGTGGGACGGCAGCACGGCGGGGCCGGGCGCGGGTGCTAGGCCGTGATGGCCGACTTGACCTCGGCGACCAGGCGCGCGGCCTCCTCGCCGGCGACGCGCTCGATGTCGTCCTGGTACTTGAGCAGCACGCCGAGGGTGTTGTTGACCGTGTCCGGGTCGAGCGCGAGCTTGTCGAGCGCCACCAGCGCATTGGCCCAGTCGATGGTCTCGGCGACGCCCGGCAACTTGAACAGGTCCACCGAACGCAGCCGCTGCACGAAGGCCACCACCTCGCGCGACAGGCCTTCGGCGGCGCGCGGCGCCTTGCGCCGGACGATATCCAGCTCGCGCTCGGCGCTCGGGTAATCGACCCAGTGGTACAGGCACCGGCGCTTGACCGCGTCATGGATCTCACGCGTGCGGTTCGAGGTGACCACCACCACCGGCGTCTCGGCCGCCTTGATGGTGCCGATCTCGGGAATCGTGATCTGGAAATCGGAAAGCACCTCCAGCAGATAGGCCTCGAACGGCTCGTCGGCGCGATCCAGCTCGTCGATCAACAGAACCGGTGCCGCGCCTTTCTTGCCTTCCAGCGCGCGCAACAGCGGCCGCTTGACCAGGAAGCGCTCGGAAAAGATGTCGGACGCCATCTTTTCCCGCGAGTTCTCGCCCGCGGCCTCCGCGAGGCGGATCTCGATCATCTGGCGCGAATAGTTCCACTCGTAGGCGGCTTGCGCGATGTCGAGGCCTTCGTAGCACTGCAGCCGGATCAGTTCGCGGCCCAGGCTTGCGGCGAGCACTTTGGCGATCTCGGTCTTGCCCACGCCGGCTTCGCCTTCGAGGAACAGCGGACGCTGCATCGCGAGCGAGAGAAATACCGAGGTCGCGAGGCTGCGGTCGGCAACGTAATCGGCGCGCGCAAGCAGCTCCTGCGCGGCGTCGATCGAGGCGGGAAGGGGCGAGGGCATCATGGATTCGGGCGGGCAAAACGTTATTCTAATCGGTATGCTATGGCTGAACGGGCGACGAAGGGGGGCAGATGGCGAACAAATTGTTTTCAGGCGAAACTGCGCTGGTCACGGGCGCCGGCAACGGCATCGGCCGCGCAATCGCGCTCGGCCTTGCGCGCGAGGGCGCGAAGCTGCTGCTTGCGGAAGTCGATCCGGCGCGGGGTGAGGCGGTTCTTGCGGCAGTGAAGGCGGAAAGCGGAACAGCCGAGTTCATCCAATGCGATCTTTCGGTCCGTGGCGAGGCCGAGCGGCTGGTCGGGGAAGCAATCGGCCGCCTCGGCCGCGTGGCGATGCTGGTGCACGGCGCGAGCCCGCCGCGCCACGAGAAGGACACGCTGATGAGCGTGAGCGACGAAACCTGGGACGCGATGCACGAGGTGAATCTGCGTTCGGGCTTCGTGCTCGGCCGTGGACTGGCCCGCCACATGATCGACGCGAAGATCCGCGGCCGCATGCTCTACCTCACGTCGCTGCATTCGGGCACGCCGCGCAACCTGCCCCACTACGCGACCGCAAAGGCAGGCATGGTTATGCTGGTGAAGGAGCTCGCCAAGGCGCTCGGCGCGCACGGCATCCGCGTCAACGCGCTGGTGCCCGGCGCCGTCGCGGCCGGGGGCTTCAAGCCCAGCCCCGACCTCGCGGCGAAGATTCCGCTCGGACGGCTTGCGACGGCAGACGATATCGCCGCAATGGGCGTCGCGTTGATGAGCGAGCGGTACGCGGGCTATGTCACCGGCGCCGAGATCGTGGTCGACGGGGGGTTGTCGCTCTACAACTGGTTCGCACCCGCGCTTGCCTGAACGACGCGGGCGGGCGCAGCATGTGCCATGACAAGGAGGAGCGACCACCAATGATCCACGTTCTCGCAGTCATCACCGCGAAGCCGGGAATGCGCGACGCGATCCTGCAGTCATTTCGCGCCAATGTTCCCGCCGTCAAGGCCGAGAAGGGATGCATCGAGTATGGAGCCGCGATCGACGCGGAAAATGCCCCGGCGTTGCAGACGAAATGGGGTCCCGAGACCTTTCTCGTGATTGAGAAGTGGGAAAGCATTGACGCGCTGAAGGCGCACGCGGTCGCGCCGCACATGGCGGCCTATGCAGGCAAGACGCGGGAAATGATCGCGAGCCGCGTGATCCATATCCTGTCGCCGGCTTAACGACCGGCGCACAGTCCGTGCGCTACAACTGCACACAAAGCACCACCAGCCCGACGATCAGCAACGCCATGCCCATGCCCTCGAGCACGGAAATACGCTCGCCGAACATGCGCCGCGCGATCGCGTAACTGAACAGCACTTCGATCATGCCGAGCGCGCGCACGTCCGCGGCGTTCCTCATCGCGAACGCGGTGAACCAGCCCGCTGATGCGGCCGCGCCCATCAGACCCGCGAGCACCGACATTCGCCACGCGCCCAGCACCGCAGCCAAGCCTTTCCTCTGGCGTACGTAGAGGTACCCGCCGAGCAGCACGCTCTGGATCGTCTGCGCCCACACCAGCGCATACGCGCCCGCGGCCGCCGGGTTCGGTTCGCCGAGCGCCACCGTGGCGCCGCGGTAGCCGATCGCAGCTACCGCGAACAGCGAGCCCGAGCCGATGCCGAAAATCGCTGCCTGCGAAAGCCAAGTGTCGCCGGGAGCGTTATTCGCATTCTTTGCCGATAGCAGTACCACGCCGGTCGTCGCGATCACGATGGCGATTGCGGAGGCAACCGTCACCGCTTCGCCGAGCAGCACCACGGCAAATACCGCCACCTGCAGCACCTCGGTCTTGGAATATGCCGAGGCCACCGCAAAGTTGGTGCGCTCCATCGCCGCGAGCAGTAGCGCGGTGGCGAGAATCTGGCTCACCCCGCCGACCGAGACCCACACGAAGAAGGCGGGAGATGCCGGGGGAAGCGGCGTGCCCGAATAGCCCATCACCACGGCAAGCCAAAGCGCCGCGAACGGCAATCCATAGATGAAGCGCACCAGCGTCGCTGGTAGCGTGCCGTGCGCCTTGGTCAGGCTTTTCTGCGCGGCATTGCGCACGGTCTGCGCAAACGCGGCCCAGAGCACGATCGGGACCCAGAGCCAGGCGGTCGATGACATGGCGGCTCGCGCGTCAGCCCGGCGCGTTGCGCAGCGCCAGCACGTTGCCGGCGACCGAGATCGCCATGCCGGCCACCGTCAGCGGATGCCAGGCCAGCCCTTCGAAAAGCGTAGAGATGATCAGCGCGACGATCGGCACCATCACGCCGACGTAAGACGCACGTGCAGGGCCGATGCGACCGAGCAGGGCCAGCCAGCCGCCGAAGGTGACGACGGTGCCGAGCAACGAGAGATAGAGAAGCGACAGGAGGTAGGCGGGCGTCGCGTCGATCGTGATCGGGCGTCCCAGCGCCAGCGCCGCTGCAAGCGCGGCGAGGGCGCCATAGCCCATGCTCCAGGCCATCGTCGGCCAGCCGTGCAGCTTGCGCTGGTGGTTGCGGTGCGCCACCAGTCCCCCGGTCGTCGAGAACAGCACCGCCAGGATGGTAAACAGCGCGCCCAGCTCGACGCCGCGGTCGTGCGCGCGGTTGAGCGAAAGTCGCGCGAACTCGGGCCAGAACACGAGCGTGATTCCGGCGATGCCGAGTGCGGAGCCAAGCGACAAGCGCGCGGTGATCGGTTGGCCGAAAACCAGGCGCATGCCGAGCATCGAAAACAGCGGACCCGCCGAATACCCGACCGCGACCAGGCCCGACACCAGATACCTTTCCGCGTGGTACACGAAAATGTAGCTGATGCCGTACATCAAGACCCCGAGCAGCGCGAGTGCCGCGTGCTCGGCGGGACGGAAGCGAAGCGACAGGCCGCGCACAGCGCACCACGCGGCCACGATCAGCGCCGCGAGCAGGAAGCGCCAGGCGACGCTCGCTTCAGGCGCGACCGTGCCGAGCTGGAAGGTGATCGCGAGCCAGGTGGTGCTCCAGATCGCGACGCAACCCGCAAAAAGCGTGAGGTTGTTCAGGCGGACGCTTCGCTCTTACAACCAGCGATGCATCGGGTAGCCGTCGCCGAACAGGCGCTGCATGCCGGCGGCGGCAATCTGACGCCCCCATTTGAATTCCTTGTACAGCAGGATGAACCGCCACATGTCGCGCAGCACCAGCCGGCGCTCGCGCCAGGACAGCTTCATCAGTGCCGCCGGAAAGTCCGCCTCGTGCGGCTTGTCGAAAGCGATCTTGAACGGATTCCACTGGTCGGTGGTGCGGCGCACTTCGGAAGCGATCATCTTCCGGTACATCCGCTCGACCGGCCGATTCGTCACCTTCGCCTCGACCACGGCCTCGCCCGAGATCGCTCCAGAGTGCAGCGCACAGCTCATGCCTTCGCCGATCATGTTGAGAAAACCCGCGGCCTGGCCGGTGACGAGCACGTTGCCCTTGCCGAACACGTAGCGATTGATGAGCGAAGGCCCGAAATTCTCGGCGCAGCCCTCGTGGCTGGTGTGCTCCGATAGCCTCACGCCGTGCTTTTCCTCGAAGTAGCGCTTCACGTTGCGGTGCCGCTCGTCGAAATTGTCGCCGCGCTTGAAGCCCACGCCGACGATCTGTCGGCCGTCGCGCGCATGGCTCCAGGTGTAGTGACCCAGGTCCGGGTGGAACCAGAAGTGGAAGTATTCGTGGTCGAGCGGGCATTCGATGATGTCGTGGAACTTCTGCCCGACGAAGAACCACGGGATCTGCTTCGGGTAGTCCGGATAGAGGGCGCGAATCACGAGCGAGCTCGGGCCGTCGGCGCCGATCACCCAGCGCGCGCGGTAGTGCCGGTCCTCTCCTTTTTGGCGCGCATGCACCAGCACGTGGTCGCCGTGGTCCTCGAGGCCGGCGAACGAGGTCTGGTCATCGACTTCAGCGCCGCTTCTCTGGATCGCCCAGTAATCGGAGTACTTGCGGTGCAGGTGGGGCGTGGTGCCGCCGAAGAAATCCATGCTCATCGACACCATGCAGGGAAAGTGGAAAGTCACGCCACGGCACCAGGTCGGTTCGTGCAGCACCTCGCGCGGCAGCGGGCCGAAATTCTCGATCAGGAAGCGGTGTCCGCGCGGCGACAGGATGCCGCTGCAGATCTTGTGGCGCGGCAGTTCCTGGCGCTCCAGGATCACGGTTTCGAGACCGGCGTCCACCAGCCGCTTGGCGGCTGCGGCGGCCGACAGGCTCGCGCCGACGATGACGACGTCTACCGAGCGCAAGGGGTTTTCTCCGGACTCATGTTGCAGCCGATTCTACACATCGCCAAGGTGCACCACCGGCCGCGCCGACACGCGTGCGAACACCGCCGCATCGGCGATGTCTTCCACCACGATGCGCTCGATCGAACGGCCCTGCAATATCCAGCGCGCCTGCGCCGTTGCGTCGATTCCAGGGAGGCCGAGCGCATTCTGCGCGCTGCTCGCGGTGGTCGGTATCGCGAAGCGCTGCAAATCGAGATTCATGGCACAGCCGCTGTTGGCGCGCAATGCGTCGTAATGACCAATCAAACGCGCGTAGTCGCCGTGAAAGGCGCGCGGCTCGATGACGTAGAGATCGCTCGCGCGCAGCCGTGCGCGCACCGGTGCCAATGTGCTCAAGGCCTCACCCAGGCCTTCGATTCGCATGCCGGGCGACAGGCGGCGCAGCGCGTAGTGCATGATTCCATCGGCGACGATCAGGCGCGTCGCGCCGCGCAATCCGTCGAGAAAGCGAGCCACGCGCTCATTGTCCACCGCCACGCCGGCTTCGAGCGCGAGGCCGATGTCGGAGCCATCGTCATCGGCGAGCGCCACCGCGTCGCCGAGCAGCCGAACGATGCGGGCGAGGCGCGCAGTATCCTCGCGCAGACCCTCGCCGGGGAGCAGCAGAGTCGATGCGATGCCGGCGCGCAATACTGCCTTGGCCGAACCATTCAACTTCGTCGCCACGCGTTCGGGCGCAAGCGGCTGCTGCTTGCGAAGTTCGAGCATCATTCCGACCAGGTCGATCTCCTCAGGACAGGCCGGCGCACAGGCGCCGCACAGCGTGCAACTGGCGATCGACGCAGCAACCTCGCCGGCCGTCGCGCCGTGCTGCAGTGCCTTCGCGCGGCCATGCGGCGTCAACCGGATGTCGCGGGTCTGGTGCCACACCGGGCACGCCAGCAGGCACAGGCTGCATCCGCTGCAGGCTGAATGATCGCGCTGCTTGCCGTTGAGAGCGGTCATATCCGGTTCAAAATATCACATCGCGATTGAGTATCATCGCCGGATCGGCCGCGCGCTTCATCGCCAGGTGCCGCTCGACCACCGCGTCGCCCAGCGCGCGGCGGATGTAACCTTTCATCATGCCGCCGAAACGGTAATAGCTCCCGCCGATGTCCACGCCAATGTCGTAGATCGCATTCTTGAACGACTGCAGCGTGTCGCGGCTGTACACCGCGTCGCCGATCATCGGCTCGAACTCGCAGCCGTAGGCCCACCCAAGCGCGTCGGGCGGGATGCAGGACATCTCGTAGTGCGCCCGATGGTCTTCGCGCAGCCGGATGCCTACGCAGTAAAGCGTGTAGTGCGGGAAAAATCGCCGGCACACGGCGTTGCCGCGTTCCACCGCATCGGCGAACTTGCCGGCGGACGTCGCAAGATCTGGGATCACCATCTGCCGGCCGCCCCAGAACTTCCATACCGCGCGCGAGAACACGACGGCGCGATCGTGCATCCTGCCGTCGCGCGTGTGCTCGGGGCGGCGGAATTCCGGGAACAGTTCCCGCTTGCGCCGCCACAGGTACAGCGCTTCGCCGAGGCGCCACGGCCGCAGGGCATAGTGCAGCCCCATGCGCAACGCGAAACCGGCTTCTCCGCTGCCGCGCAAACGCGTTTGCCAATTCGCATCGAACGCCGCTTCGCGCTCATCCGAATCGAACGCGACCAGCAGGTTGATCGCCTTGTCCATCATGGTGAGGATGCCGCAGTAATCCGAGGCATCGTTGCGGTCCAGCAGCTGCAGGTCCTCGATGGCGGTGCGCAATCCCGAGTAGTAGAAGTAGCGCATCCGGATCGGCGTGTAGCGGCGGATCCGGAGGGTCGCTTCGGTAATGACGCCGAACTGGCCGTAGCCGAGGATCGCGCGTTCGAACAGCGCGGCGTTTTCCGTATCGGAGCATTCCACGATTTCGCCGGTGGGCGTGACCAACTGCAGCGCGAGCGCCTGGTCGGCGCTGCATCCCAGCCGCGGCGAATTCACGTCGATGCCGCCCACGCCGAGGGTGCCGCCGACGGTGGAGGTGAGATTGAGCGGTGCCGACAGGTAGTCGAGCCCGTCGCGCCGCAGCACCTCGGCCAGACTGGCCCAGAAGATGCCGGCCTCGGTGCGCACCGTCAGCCGATCTGCGTCGACCTCGAGTACCCGGCTCATGCCGGTCATGTCGAGCAGCACGCCGCCATAGGCCACCGACTCCCCCTCGGTCGTGAGGCCGCCGCCGCGCACCGTGACCGGTACGCGCTCGGCCTGCGCCGTCTTCAGGAGCGCCGCGACCTGTGCGGCGTTCCGCGCGATGACCACGCCGTGCGGCATGCCATGGGCAGTGCCCCCCGCGTCGCTCGAAAACGTGCCGCGCGTGGCGCTTTGCTCGATGACCTCGATGCCCTGCGCGCCGAGCGCGGCCGCGAACTCGGCCCAATTCCCGCCGTTCCAGCGCTTGGCATTGGTCTGCTGGCGCCGGATGCCCTGCAGCGCATCCGGCGCAACGTGATCCGGCGGTATTTCCCCCGGCTCGATCAGGATGATGCGATCAGCCGAGCGCGGCCTGCACTGCCCGCTTCGCCATCACCGTGACAAGGTGCGCCCGGTATTCCGCCGAGGCGTGCAGGTCGCTGTTCATCCCTTTGTCCGGCACCTTGACGGCTGCTGCGGCTTCGACGGTGAAGCTCTTGGACAGCGCCGCTTCCAGTTCCTTCGAGCGGAAGGCGCAGGGGCCGGCGCCGGTGACTGCGACCCGCACGCCGCTGCCCGTGTCCGCCACGAACACACCGACAATGGCAAAGCGCGAGGCCTGGTTCTTGAATTTCACGTAGGCCGCGCGCTTGGCCGCCGGAAAGGTGACTGAGGTGATCAGCTCGGCGGGCTGCAGCGCCGTCTCGAACAGGCCCTTGAAAAAGTCGTCCGCCGCGATCTTGCGCTTGTTGGTGTTGATCGTCGCGCCCAGGCCCAGCACTGCAGCCGGGTAATCGGCGGCCGGGTCGCTGTTCGCGAGCGACCCTCCCAGGGTGCCCATGTTGCGCACCTGGCGGTCGCCGACCATGCCTGCCAGCGCGGCGAGCGCGGGAATCGCCTTCTTCACGTCGGCCGAGCCCGCGACGTCGGCATGGCGCGTCATCGCGCCGATGGTGACACCCGAACCATCCACCTTGATGCCGGTGAGGTCCTTGATCGCGCCGAGGTCGATCAGATCGGTAGGCGAAGACAGGCGCAGCTTCATCGCCTGCACCAGGCTCTGCCCGCCCGCGAGATAGCGGGCCTCGGAGTTTTTCGCCACGGCTGCCGCGGCGTCGTTGGCGCTGGAAGCGCGGAGGTATTTGAATGCGTGCATGTCGGTCTCCGGTTTTTCAGGCAGCTTTCTTGGCGCGCAGCGCCTTCCACACGGTCTGCGGCGTGGCCGGCATCGGCAGGTCCTTCACGCCGAGCGCATCGGTAATGGCGTTCATCAGTGCCGCCGGCGCGCCGATCGCGCCCGCTTCGCCGCAGCCTTTCACGCCGAGCGGGTTGTGGGTGCAAGGCGTTTCGCGGGTATCGACCTTGTACGAGGGCACGTCATCCGCCCTCGGGATGCTGTAGTCCATGAACGAGCCGGTCAAGAGCTGCCCGCTGTCCTTGTCGTACACGCAGCCCTCGATCAGCGCCTGGCCGATGCCCTGCGTCAGGCCGCCGTGCACCTGGCCTTCGACGATCATCGGGTTGACGATCTTGCCGAAGTCATCCACCGCCGTGAACCGGTCCACCGTCACCTTGCCGGTGTCGGGGTCGACTTCGACCTCGCACACGTAGGTGCCGGCAGGGAAGGTGAAGTTCGACGGATCGTAGAACGCGTTCTCGTTCAGCCCCGGCTCGAGTTTGTCGTGCGGATAGTTGTGCGGAACGTAGGCCGCGAACGCCACCTCGCCGAACATCTTCTGCTTGTCGGTGCCCGCGACCTTGAACACGCCGCGGTCGTACTCGATATCGGATTCGGACGCTTCCAGCAGGTGCGCGGCGATTTTCTTGCCCTTGGCAATGATCTTGTCCAGCGCCATCACGATGGCCGTGCCGCCGACGGCGAGCGAGCGCGAGCCGTAGGTGCCCATGCCGAACAGGACTTTGGACGTGTCGCCGTGCACGATGTCCACGTTCTCGATCGCCATGCCGAGGCGGTCGGCGACGACCTGCGCGAACGTGGTTTCGTGTCCCTGGCCGTGCGAATGCGAGCCGGTGAACACCGTGACCGAACCGGTCGGGTGAACCCGCACTTCGCCGGCTTCGAACAGGCCCGCTCTTGCGCCGAGCGAGCCCGCGACCGCCGAGGGCGCGATGCCGCATGCCTCGATGTAGGCCGCGTAGCCCAGCCCGCGCAGCTTGCCGCGCTTGATCGAATCTTCCTTGCGCTTGCCGTAGCCCGCGACGTCGGCGAGTTTGAGCGCGCCGTCGAGCGTGGCGTCGTAGTCGCCGGTGTCGTACATCAGCGCGACCGGCGTCTGGTACGGGAAGCTGCGGATGAAGTTGCGCCGGCGGATCTCGGCCGGATCGAGCTTCATCTCGCGCGCCGCGGTCTCGACCAGGCGCTCGACCACATAGGTCGCCTCCGGACGGCCCGCGCCGCGATACGCATCGACCGGCGCGGTGTTACTGAACACCGCCGTCACTTCGCAGTAGATCAGCGGGGTGGTGTACTGGCCGGCGAGCAGTGTCGCATACAGGATGGTCGGGACTGCAGCGGCGAACGTCGAAAGGTAGGCGCCAATGTTGGCCGTGGTGTGCACGCGCATCGCAAGGAACTTGCCGTCCTTGTCCATCGCCAGCTCGGCGATGGTGACGTGATCGCGGCCGTGCGCGTCCGAAACGAATGACTCGGAGCGGTCGGCGGTCCACTTCACCGGGCGGTTGATCTGCTTCGCCGCCCAGGTGACCACCACGTCCTCGGGATAAAGATAGATTTTCGAGCCGAAGCCGCCGCCCACGTCGGGCGCGACCACCCGCACCTTGTGCTCCGGCAGGCCGAGCACGAAGGCGGTCATCAGCAGCCGCTCGACGTGCGGGTTCTGGTTCGAGACGTACAGCGTGTAGGCCTCCTCGGCGCGCGAGTACGCGCCCGTCGCCGCACGCGGTTCGATGGCATTGGGGATCAGACGGTTGTTGACCAGATCGAGGCGGGTGACGTGCGCCGCGCCGGCGAACGCCTTGTCGACCGCCGCCTTGTCGCCGATCGCCCACACGTAACAGGTGTTGTCCGGCGCGTTCTCGTGCAATTGCGGCGCGCCCTTCTTTCCCGCCGAGGCGGTATCGACCACAGATGGCAGCGGCTCGTAATCCACCTGCACCGCATCAGCGCCGTCGCGGGCCGCGTGCAGCGATTCGGCGATCACCACCGCGACCTGGTCGCCGACGTAGCGCGCCTTGCCCTGCGCGAGGCAGGGGTGAGGCGGCTCCTTCATCGGCTGGCCGTTGACGTCGGTGATCAGCCAACCGCAGGGCAGGCCGCCAACTTTGGCGGCCGCGAGATCTTCGCCGGTAAACACCGCCAGCACGCCCGGCTTTTTCAGCGCCTGGTCCTTCTTGATCGACTTGATGTTGGCGTGCGCGTGCGGCGAGCGCACGAAGACGGCGTAGGTCTGCCCGGGCAGCGAGATGTCGTCGGTGTACTGGCCGGCGCCGGTAAGAAAACGGTAGTCTTCTTTGCGCAGGACGCTCGTACCAATCAGTGGTGCACCCATGGCCATTCCCCTATTTTCCGGCGGCCATGGCTTTGCTGCCCGCCATGATCGACTTGACGATGTTGTGGTAACCGGTGCAGCGGCACAGGTTTCCGTCGAGCGCCTCGCGCACTTCCTGCTCTGAGGCATTCGGATGGCGCTTCGCGAAATCGATCGCGTTCATCACCATGCCGGGGGTGCAGAAGCCGCATTGCAGACCGTGGTTCTCCTTGAACGCCGCCTGCATAGGGTGCAGCGTGCCGTCGGGCTTGGCTACGCCTTCGATTGTCATGATGTCGGCGCCTTCGGCCTGCATTGCGAGCATCGAGCAGGACTTGACGGCCTTGCCGTTCATCGCGATGGTGCAGGCGCCGCACTGCGCGGTGTCGCAACCGACGTGTGTGCCGGTGAGCCGCAGCTGCTCGCGGATCAGCGTCACCAGCAGAGTGCGTTCCTCGACCTCCGAGGACACCTGCTTGCCGTTGACGGTCATGGATACTTTGACGCCCATGGGACCTCCTTCAGGGTTTGGTCTTGTGTGGAATGTATTTCTGCGACCGGCCGGCGCCGGGCTGCGGGTGGCCCGGGGTGCCTTGAGGGGGGCGAAATTTCACTCGGCGAGTCTTGCATGCCATGCTAGCTTACGCCGATTGCTGCTGCAACCGCGGCGGTGTCAGTTGTGTGAAAGAAAGCCGCAAGCTTGCGGCAAGCCGCCGCGGGTAACGTGCGGAGTCGCAACAGTTTTGCTGGTCCGCAACGTCTCCCGTTCCGATCTCATGCGCCAATCCGGATTTCTCTTCATTGTCTTGTTGGCCGGGCTCCTGCCGTGCGTGTCCGGATGCGACAGGAACGAAACACCGGCAGCTGCCGCGAGCGCCAAACCCGCTTTCAGCGGTGGCGCGCGGGCAATCCCGATCCCGGAGGCCCAGAAGCAGTTCCTCACCATCGAGGCGGTCGGCGTTTCCCGGGCCGGCGATGTGCTCACGCTGCCGGGGAGGGTGACGTTCCGTCCGCAGGCGCAGTCCGCGGTCGGCGCCCCGGTGGCGGGCCGCGTGCTTGCGGTGCTGGTTCGCGCCGGTGAGGTGGTCAAGGCGGGCGCGCCGCTGCTCGCGATCGAAAGTGCAGAAGCGGCTGCCGCGCGTGCCAGTCTCGACCAGGCGGCCACCCGGCTGGCAGTCGCCGATAGTGCATTCCGGCGTCATGCCGAGATGGTCGATAAGGGCGTCGGCCTGGCCTTCGAGAAGCAGGAAGCCGAAGGCCGGCTCAAGGAAGCGCGCGGGGAGCACGAGCGGGCGCGCGCCGCGGCCGCGCTGATCGGAGCGGGGCAGGGCGCCCGGGTCAGCGTGCGGGCGCCGGTCGATGGCGTCGTGATGGCGATTCGCGTCGGCGTGGGCGCCTCGGTGGTGCCTGGCGGCGAGCCGTTGATCGAACTCGGAGATCCGACGCGTCTGCTGGTCGTCGCCCAGGCCCCGGAGAGCGATCTGGGCCGTATCAGTGCCGGACAGGAAGCGCAGGTCGACATCCCCGCGCTTGCCGCGCGCATGGCCGCGCGGGTCGAGAATTTCAGCCCGCGCGTGGATCCCGAATCGCGCCGCACCCAGGTGTACCTCGCGCTCGCCGGCAGGCCCGATGGCTTGCGCGCCGGCATGATGGCCCAGGTTGTCGTGCGCGTGAGCGTGGAGGAGAACATCTCCGTGCCGGCCACGGCAGTGCTGATCAAGGAGGGCAAACGCCGCATGGTGTACGTGGAGCGCCCCGACGGCGCTTTCGAGGCCCGCGAAGTGCAGACCGGCCGCAACCGGGAAGGCCGGGTCGTGATTCTCAAGGGACTCACGGCCGGTGAAAAGGTGGTGATGCGCGGCGCATTGCTGCTCGATGCGCAGGCTGAGCAACTGCTCTAGCGATGCTGCGCCTGTTCATCGAGACCTGCGTTCACCGGCGCGTGGCGGTGCTGTTCGCCACGTTGGTGCTGGCCGCTTTCGGACTGCATGCCTACCTCGACACGCCGATCGAAGCCTACCCCGACGTCACCAACACGCAGGTCACGGTCATCACCCAGCTTCCGGGCAATGCGCCGGAGGAAATCGAGCGCCGCGTCACGGTGCCGCTCGAGCGCGAGCTGAACGGCACCCCGGGAATGACTTTGATGCGCAGCGAGAGCCTGTTCGGCCTGTCGTTGATCACGCTGACCTTCTCGGACGACACGGCCAGCTTTCCGGCCAGGACCATGGCCCTGCAGCGCGTCGCCGCTGCCGAGCTGCCGCCGGGTGTGACCCCCGAACTTGCGCCCGAGGCGACGCCGCTGGGCGAGGTGTACCAGTTCCGCGTCTTGAGCGACCGGCACGATCTCTACCAACTGCGCTCCGAAATGCAGTGGAACGTCGTGCGCGTGCTGCGCCAGGCGCCGGGCGTTGCCGACGTCGTGCCGTTCGGCGGCTACCTCAAGGAAGTGCACATCGAGGTCGATGCCGCCCGGCTGTTCGACCTCGGCCTCACGCTGGGCGACATCGAGCAGGCGATCAGCAAGTCCAACGTGAACGTCGGAGGAGGCTTCCTGCGGCATGGCGACCAGGAACTCACGGTGCGCGGGCTCGGCTACCTCGAATCGCCGGAGGACATCAAGCGCGTCATGCTCAGAAGCAAGGACGGAACTGCGGTGACGGTGGGGGACGTTTCCAGCGCGGTGCAGTCCTATACCCCGCGTCGCGGCACCGTGGGCGTCGGCCTGGAAAAGGAGGGCATCGAAGGCTTCGTATGGATGCGGCGCGGCCTGAACCCCTCCCGCGTGCTCGACGGCATCCACGAAAAAGTGCGCGAGCTGAGCGAGACCATCCTGCCGAAGGGCATGAAGATCGAGACATTCTACGACCGCACCGACCTCGTCGGGTTGACCCTGTCCACGGTCCACAAGAATCTGATCAGCGGCTTCCTGCTGGTGGTGGGCGTGGTCTGGCTGTTTCTGCGCAGCGTCGTGGGCTCGATGGCGGTGGCCGTGGTGATACCGCTGTCGCTGCTGGTCGCTTTTCTCGGCCTGTATGCGGTTGGGCTGCCCGCCAATCTGATCTCGATGGGCGCAATCGATTTCGGCATCCTGGTCGACGGCGCGGTGGTGCTGGTGGAGAACGTCATTCATGCGTTGCGCCACGAACGTCCCACCGACCGGCGCGCGGTATTGCGGCTGGTGGTGCGTTCCGCTGTGGACGTGGGGAGTCCCACGCTCTACGCCATGCTGATCATCATCGCCGCGCTGGTGCCCGTATTCACGCTGCAATCGGTCGAAGGGCGCATTTTCCGGCCCCTTGCGCTCACCTATTCCTTTGCGCTGGCCGGTGCGCTGCTGTTCGCGCTGACGCTGGTTCCGGCGCTGTGCGCGGTGCTGTTCCGGCCGCACCATGCGCGGCTTCAGGAGCCGGTCTGGATCGATCGACTGCGCGCGGCGTACCGGCGGTCGCTGGGATGGATGATCGCGCATCGTCCAATGGTCATCGCCGCGGCGTTTGTGCTGCTCGCGCTGGGAGCGTTGACGATCACCCGTCTCGGCACTGAGTTCCTGCCGGAACTGGATGAAGGCGATATCCAGCTTTTCGTCGAGATGCCTCCGAGCATCGCGCTGGAACAAGGCCAGGAGATCCTGCTCGAGGTGCGCCGGCGGATACTGGCATTTCCCGAGGTTGCGAAAACCCTCAGCGAGCAGGGCCGCCCCGAGGACGGCACCGATAACGAAGGCGTCAACATGAGCGAGACCTTCATCCGCCTGAAGCCGGTGCGTGAATGGCCTCCGGGTTACGACAAGAAACGCCTGATCCGTGAGATGCGTACTTCGCTATTGGAGATCCCCGGCGTGCGCTACAACTTCTCGCAGCCGATGAAAGACAACATCGAGGAGGCCGTCAGCGGCGTGCGCGGCAAGGTAGTGCTGAAGATTTTCGGTCCCGACCTCGCGCGCATGCGCACCACGCTGGAACAGGCCAGGGAATCGCTCAAGAGCGTGCCAGGCATCGTGGATCTCGACCTGTATCGCGATGCCACGACACCGCAGTTGCAGGTGCGTTTCGACCGGCAGGCGCTCGCGCGGGCCGGTGTCGCGATCGAAGACGCGCAGCGCGCGCTGGAGACGGCCCTGGCCGGACGCGTGGCGACCACCATGTGGGAAGGAGAGCGCCCGGTTCCTGTGCGCCTGCTGTTGCCGCTGGATGTCCGCGATGACGCCGACAAGATCGGTGCCGTCACGATCGTCGCGGAGTCCGGCGCGCGCGTTCCATTGCGCGATCTCGCCTCGATCCAGATCAGCAACGGCATGGCGTCGATCAACCGGGAGGGGAACAGCCGCTACCTCGCGCTGAAGTTCAATATCGAAGGGCGCGATATGGGATCCGTGGTGCAGGAAGCGATCGCGACCGTCAAGCACTCGGTGGAGCCTCCCGAGGGGCACTACTTCGTCTGGGGCGGCGAATTCGAGAACCAGCAGCGCGCGCTCGCCCGCCTCAAGATCGTGGTTCCGCTGGCCGTGCTGGCCGTGCTCGGCCTGCTGTATGCAGCCATGAACTCCGGGCGCAGCGCCCTGGCGGTCCTGTTGACGATTCCGTTTGCGCTTTCCGGCGGTGCCTTTGCGCTGCTGGTTGCAGGCATCCCGCTGTCGGTGAGCGCCGCGATCGGGTTCATCGCGCTCATCGGCCAGGTGTCGCTGATGGGGCTGCTGGTGCTGAGCGCAGCGGAAGCGCGGCGGCGAAGCGGTGAGGCGTTGACCCCGGCGCTCATCGACGGTGCGAGCGACCGGCTGCGGCCGGTGCTGATGGCCTCGATGCTCGCGTTCGTGGGGCTCCTGCCGATGGCCGTGTCCTCCGGCGTGGGCAGCGAGACGCAACGCCCGTTCGCGCTGGTCGTGGTGGGCGGGATGCTGACGACATTGCTGATCGCCCTCTGGGTACTGCCCGCGATATACAGCTACATCACCCCGCGGCGACTGGCGACACCGGAGGAAGAAGACGAACAGATCGGGGAACAGACATGACCTGCCGGCGGATGCTGCTTGCGCTGGCGATGCTGGCGGTATGCGGGCCGGCAGCGCTTGCGCAGCAGGCGGAGCAGGCGCTTCCCGAGCGCGTGACGCTGCCCGTCCTGCTGCGGCTCGTCGCGGAACGCAGCCCGCGGCTGGCCGCGGAACGCGTTGCCATCGACGCGGCGGAGGCCGACCGGGTCGTCGCCGGTGCGCTGCCCAATCCGACGCTTTCTTACGGCCGCTTCAGGCCATCGGGCGGCGCGCACACCGTGTTCGAAGGCAGCCGGCAACAGCAGGCGACTGTCGAATTCCCGCTGCTGATCGCCGGGCAGCGTGCCGCCCGCGTCGAGGCAGCCGAGCAGGGTGTGCTCGGTGCCCGGGCCCGCGTCGCGATGGCCGGCAATGAACTGGCGCTGCGCGCCGCGGAGCTGTTCGCCGGACTCCAGGCGGCGCAGGAAAAAATCGTGGTGCTCGCAGAGGCGCTCAGCGAAATTGAACGCGTATCCTCGGTCATCTCCGGCCGGCTGGAAAGCGGCATGGCGAGCCGCTACGACCTCGCGCGCGTGGAGATCGAGGTGGCTGGCATGGCGGTGCGCGTGCAGGAAGCGCGGGCCGACGAGGCCGAGAAATCCAGCGGGCTGGCCGTACTGCTCGGCGCGCCGGGCTGGCGTCCGCGTGCGGAAGGTCTGCTCACCCCGTCCGGCCTGCCGTCGGACCTGTCGACGTGGCGGGAATCTCTGGCTGCAAGAAATCCGCAGATCGCCGCCGCTCGGCGCGAGGAAGATACCGCGCGGGCGGCGTTCGCGCGCACGGAGCACGAACGCTGGCCGGTGCCGGTGCTGAGCCTCGGCAGAACATGGACCAACGAACCATTCGGCGCGGCCAACTTCATCGGCTTGTCGACCGAGGTGTTTCTGTTTGATGATCGGCGCGGCCCGGTGGCCAAAGCGCAGGCCGAACTCAGGGCTGCCGAGCGACGGCGCGAGGCCATCGAAGCCGAGGTCGGCGTTGACATGCAGCGGCTGCTCGACGCGCTTTCCCAGCGCCGGACCGCTCTGGAGCGGTTCGAGCGAAAAGTCGACGTCCGCACGCCTGCGCTCAGGCAGATGGCCGAAGACGCCTATCGGCTCGGACGCGGCACCGTGCTGGAACTGATCGACGCCACTCGGGCGCGCGTGGATGCCCGTGTGACAGGGATCGATCTGCGTGCGTTCACGGTCCAGCAGGAACTGCGGATCCTGGCATTGACGGGCGGGCTCGGCGAATAGGGCCCTGGAGCGATAACCCCACGGGCGCGATCGGCGAACGAAACTCTGCGAGGGCGCAATGCTGCAACACGGGATGGGAAGTTCGAGCGGCAAGCCGGCACGGCTGCTGGTGGTCGAGGACGATGAACGGGTCGGTTCCGGCCTGGTGGCCGGGCTCAGTCGGGAAGGGTTTTCGGTGCTGCGCGTGCCCAGCGGAGAGGAGGCCCTCGCCGCGTGCTCTTCAGGCGACTACGACTTGGTGCTGCTCGACATCGGCCTGCCCGGGATCGACGGCTTTGATGTGTTGCGCCGCCTGCGCGACGTGCGATGCCGGTGCTGATGCTCACCGCGCGCGACGCGATCGGTGACAGGGTGCGCGGCCTGGACCTGGACGCCGACGACTACATGACCAAGCCGTTCGCATTGCCCGAGCTGGCAGCGCGCGTGCGCGCACTCGTGCGCCGCGGCGCGATGGGCGCCGAGTTGCGCCTCGTGCACGGGCCGCTCACGCTCGATGTTGCCGGCCGGCGCGCCTACGTCCGCGGCGTCGTGCTCGACGTGGCAGGGCGCGAATGGGGGGTGTTGATGCTGCTGCTCGAGCGCGTCGAGAAGGTCGTCAGCAAGGACGCGTTCATCGACGCGCTGACACGCCTCGAGGACGAGCTGACGCCGAACGCCATCGAGGTCTACATCTCGCGGCTGCGCTCCAAGCTGGATCCCGCGGGCATTCGCATCCGCACGGTGCGCGGTTTCGGCTACATGCTCGAAGAGTTCAAAGGCTAAGGCCTCGCGCGCGCCCATCAGCCTGCGGGTCCTGTGTTCCATAAACAATTTGCTGCGCTGCATGCGCTCGCCGAGCGCGAAGTCCTCGTTTTTCACCGTGCGCACGACGAGGTCGCAGGTCTTCCTTCACCTCCTGTGCCCGATACCGCACAACGCAGCGCGAGATCAGCAGGATCGTATCCGCCATCGGTCGACAAGATTCTTCTTCGTGGCTGTCACTTCCGAAAGCTGCCGATATTAATTGCGTGCTCGAGAAACTTGTCACGCTCCGTGCGGTCTTTCACCCGGAAGGAGCAGCCGATGAAGATCAATCGCACTGCACGCAACATCCTCAGCATCACCGCAATCGCATGGTCGATCCCGTTCGCGCAGGCGGGAGAACTCTTGGGCCCCGAGACCGAGCGCGAGCGCGCAAGCATCGTGCGCGTCAGGCAGGACGCCGTCATCACCGCACGGGTGCTCGCCGCGCTGCTGGTCCAGCCGGAGGCGAAATCGCTCGACGTTTCCGTCGAGACCATTAATGCCGAAGTGAAGTTGACGGGTTTCGTCAAGGACGAGGCTCGGCGCAGAAAGCTGCTGAAGATCATCTCCGCGGTGACCGGCGTAGCAGCCGTCAGGGACAAGCTCGCGAAGCGCTGAGCATCAGCTGGCCCCCGATTCCAGGGCCGCCCGCAAGCGCTGGTGAAAATGGATCAGCGCGGGTTCGGCGAGAAAGGTTGGCGCAAGGTTGCGGGAACAAATCGTTACAGATAGCTGGTAACGACACACATTCTGTTTACATTTGACGCGCAAGCTGCGATCGCGTCTTAGCCATGACACAAGGAAAAAACATGAATCGCAGAAGGGTGATCGGAAGCGTGGCCACGTTGCTCGCGCTCGGCGTAGGAACCGCACAGGCCGCGCCGACGGGCCAAAACGGCTGGTATGCCGGCATAGATGTTTCCCACAGCCGCCTTGACATGGGCGGCAACAACATCGATCAAGCGTTTGCCAACCAGGGCATCACGAGTGCCACATCACTCGGACGCACGGACACCGGATGGGGACTCGATATGGGCTATCGATTCGGACCGCATTTCGCGCTCGAAGGCGGATACACCAATCTGGGCGAGTTCAACTACACCTCAGCCACGACCGCACCCGGCGTCGACAGCCTGCAAGGCACATTCAAGGCGCATGCCTGGTGGTTGGCTCCGGTGGGTATCGTTCCGCTCACTGACCGCTGGGCGCTGTTCGGCAAGGCCGGATTGACGCGCGTCACCGCAGACCTGAGTGCAAGTTCAAGCACCGGTGCAACCGCGCCGAGCGGCATGTCCCACAGTAATGCCGGGTGGCTGCTCGGCGCCGGCACAAGCTATGACTTCACCCGCAACGTGTATGCCAAGCTCGAATGGGATCGCTTCGCACGGGTCGGCGATACCAATACCACGGCGCGTGGCAATGTCGACCAATTGGGCATCGGTATCGGGTGGCGATTCTAGGATTTGTTTTCTACCGCTTTCTCCTGCTCAGGCCGGCGGATTGTCTCCCCCCTGCCTCCCCACCGCCGACCTGAGTTTTTTTTCGAAGGTATTTGCACAGCGCGCACAACCGCGTGGCGGCAAGGTCATCGTGTGAAATTTTCCTGCCGGGCAACTGGATTCAGAAGTCGATCGCTTCGCGCGGTCGCAGGCTAGACCGCATTCGGCACCACTGATGACTGAAGGACCATCAATTGAGCAGCGGGAGCATGATCTCACGATGCATGTGTTTTCGATTTCCGCGGCAATGGTTGGGGTGTGCCTTACTGCAATCGGGATACTTCAGTTGGTTGCAGCCCAGGTCAAGGTCCAAACCCTAGGTGATGATTTTCTGGCAGCGGATGCTGTTCTTTTCGTCTGTTGTTGCTTTTTTTCGTTCTGGTCGTTTAAGACCGGGCATGCGAGGCTGCGTCAGAAATTGCGGTTGATCGTCGATGTACAGTTCCTGGTTGCGCTTGTTGTAATGGTCTGCGTCTGCGCCATCATTGCCTATGCGCTTGTCTAGCGCGCTGCGTGCATTTGCACTGCTCGCGGCAGCCAAGGGCGCGTTAGTTTTATTGGCTGGATTTGGTCTGCTTTCGCTCGTTCATCACGATAATGAGCGATTCACCTGGTCAAGCCTTGGCGCCTTAATCCTGAATTTAGCAGTCGTGGCCTTCATGCTCTACTGCGTGTTCCGTGTAAACTGTGAGAGATCAGTGTCCTTTCTTGGCCGAGGGCGAATACTACGGATGACCCCTTAGTCCTGCCGAGATTCGCGCCCCGATTGGCGCGCCAAGCAAAGGAATGAAATCCATGGACGAATTCGGAAAGGTTACGCTCGTGCTTATCGCACTGGCGAGCCGACGCCGTCTCCACATCGCGCGGCAGTCGACGCTGCGAAGATGGACATTGCTGACGGCGCTCGCTCTGGCTCCGGCCACATCGGTGCTCGCTGCAGCGGAATGCAAGCAGTCGACCGCCGATCTTTATGAAAGCAAGTCACCAGCGGTGGTGCTCATTACCGCGCTCACCATCAACCCCTACCGCAGGGACGACCGCATTCAGCAGGCGACTGGGTCAGGGTTCATTATCGACGCCCAGGGTCTGGTGATGACGAACTCTCATGTAGTATTCGGCGCCCAGGTGCTCACCGTGACGCTCGATGACGGCAAAGTGCTGCCGGCCAAGCTGCTCGGCGCAGATCCAATTTTCGATCTCGCGATTCTCCAGATTCCCGAGCCGGACCGTGGAAAGCTGCCGGTGCTGGTGTTCGGTAACTCGGACGACGTGCGGCCGGGCGACGAGGTCGTCGCCATCGGCAATCCGATGGGCCTCGATCAGACCATCACCACCGGGATCGTCAGTGCCCTCAATCGGATCCTGCCTGAGCGGCCACGGCTGCTCGCGTGGCCGATGATCCAGACGGATGCGGCGATCAATCCCGGCAACTCCGGCGGACCGCTCCTCAACCGCTGCGGCGACGTGATCGGCATCGCGAGTGAAATTCTCGGCAACGCGCAAAATATCGGTTTCGCGATACCGTCCAATCTTGCGCGCTCCGTGGTGGCCGAGCTCGTCGAGAAGGGCAGGTTGAGCCGACCGTGGCTCGGCGTTGACGGCAGCCTGATCGACGCCGGGGTGAGACAGATCTTCACCATACCGCTTGCTGATGGCTTTCTCGTCGAGGCGATCGAGCCGAACAGCCCGGCGGCTGTTGCCGGCATCATGGGGGGCCGGCTGCCGGTGAAGGTCGGAACCCGGTCGATGATTCTGGGTGGCGATGTCGTCGTCGAAATAAACGACATCGCGCTGACGAACGTCGAGAATCTGCAGCGCGCTCTCAACACGATTCGCATCGGCACGCGGGCCCGCGTGAAAGTGTTCCGGCAGGGCAAGACCTTTACGACCCAGTTCGAGATCACCGAACGCCCGCTGCAGCCGGGCGACGTGCCGGAATCGTCGCAGAGTTTCTCCGTTCTACAAGATCAGGGAAATGACATCGGCAAGATGAAGTAGCGCAACAGTTTGCGTCGCGTTCACACTGACTCGAATCTAGCGACGATGCGATGGCGCAATTCGGCGGCGGATTTCCTGGCGGCGGAGGGATGCGCGGCGGGCGCGGAGGCGGCGGCGACCGGAGCGCCGCACGAGAACAGCAACGACCGGCCACGGCCGGGTCGCGCGTCGACATGCTGGAGCAGACCATCGAGGAGCTGCGCGTACTCCTCAAACTCCTCTCTGCACAAATGCCCGCTTGGGAGTCATACACCGGCAAGGTGCGGGCACTCGCGGGCGACATCGGGAGATGGCGCTCCCAGATGCCGGCGGGACCTGAGACAAGTGTGCTCCAGCGGATCGATCGCTCGGTTGATGCGGCCCGCAACCGCCTGACACGCCTCGAGAACGAGCTGACGCCGAACGCCATCGAGGTCTACATCTCGCGGCTGCGCTCCAAGCTGGACCCCGCGGGCATCCGCATCCGCACGGTGCGCGGTTTCGGCTACATGCTGGAGGAATACCGGTACCCGGACGGGTCGCCGTGAAACGGTTCATGGGCCGATCGCCGAATCGCTGAAAGAGACTCCATACGTGAGAAGCACCCAACGCAATTTCGACACGGCATGAAAAGGCCGGGTATTGGCTGCGGGGTCGGTCACCGGACGGCCATGGGACATTTCGAGCGTAATCGTCCTGGGGGAATCGGCGTTCGCTTTGCATTTCCAGTTTCTTCCATCTTGGATCACACACTGGTCGAACCTGCCGGCAGGCTGTGTCCTGTCGCCGGCGACCCAGAAAAATACTTCATTGTGAGCCTTCAACGCACGGAACCTGTAACGCTCCCCCGCGACGAGCTTTCCGGAACAGCGATTGCCGATCCAGGCGCCCTGTTGACAGCCTGCGGTATAAACGGTGCGCTCTCCCTGCGGAGTGATGAAATCGTTGGACCAAACCGCGATACCGAGAGCTGCCACAACCGCCGACACGATCAACCAGAACCGGATCACGACCAGATCTCACGCGAGTCAATGGATTCAGCTCGGAGCATCGGCCGCATCGCTATGATCCGCGCCCGGCGTCGGTGAGGACACGCAGGATCACCGGCCGGCCGTCGAACCAGCGGAACGCGCGCTCGCGTGCCGGCAGCGACCTCAGGGAGTCCCACGAGCGCCCAGGGTACGCCGCGCGGAAGCGGCGGTTTCCGTACAGGACAACGCCGCGCGCGGCATCCGCAACGAACGCCGCGGCATCGACTTCCTCCAGCACCGCAGCAAAG
>JADGRQ010000061.1 GCA_017880775.1 Burkholderiales bacterium
CGCATCACGAGCCTGAATCCGCAGAGCGCAAAGAAGAAATAAGTCAAACAGTTGAGCGAGGGCAGGCAGCCTTTCATCTGCCGCAGAGTTTTTGGAGATCAGAATGGAAGCACTCAAGGGAATCAGGATCCTCGACATGTCGCACGTGCAGGCGGGTCCGACCTGCTCGCAACTGCTCGCCTGGATGGGCGCGGATGTGATCAAGTTCGAGAATCCGGCGGGTGACGCCACGCGTGGACAACTGCGCGACGTGCCGAATGCCGACAGCCTGTATTTCACCATGCTCAACTGCAACAAGCGCTCGATCACGGTCAACATGAAGACCGCCGAGGGCAAACAGGTGTTCGTCGACCTGGTGAAGAAGAGCGACATCGTGATGGAGAATTTCGGCCCGGGCGTGCTCGACCGGCTCGGCTTCACCTGGGAGAAGATCCACGAGATCAACCCGAGAATCGTGATGGGCTCGATCAAGGGCTTCGGTTCGTCGGGCCCGTACGCCGATTTCAAGGCCTACGAGAACGTGGCGCAGGCGATGGGTGGGGCGATGAGCACTACCGGCGTCCCCGAGGGTCCGCCGTTCGTCACCGGTGCGCAAATCGGCGATACCGGCACCGGCCTGCACCTGGCGATCGGCCTGCTCGCGGCGCTCAACCAGGCCAATCGCACGGGGCAGGGACAGTACGTCGAAGTGGCGATGATGGACGGCGTGATGAACCTGTGCCGCGTGAAGTTTCGCGACCACCAGCGCCTCACGCGCCAGGCGCTGTCAGAATATTCGGTGCCGACCTACCAGGGCATGGGTGAAGTGCCGCGCGCGGGCAACGATTCCGGCGGCGGCCAGCTCGGCAACGCGATTCATTGCAGGCCGCACGGCGCCAATGACTGGCTCTATATCGTGGTCCAGGAAGCGGTATGGGAAGCGCTCGCGAACCGCATCGGTCCGGATATCGGCATGCCCAACCTCGCCACGGACCCCAAGTTCCACAGCATCGGCGAGCGCCGCAAGAACCAGCCGCTGATGTGGACGCTGATCAACAAGTTCGCGGAGAAACACACCAAGCGCGAATTCATGGAGATCCTGAACCCGCTCAACGTTCCCTGCGGGCCGATCATGAGTACCCAGGACCTGGCGACCGACGAGCACGTGAAGGGCAGGGAGATGTGGGTCGAGCTCGACCACCCGCAGCGCGGCAAGTGGTGGAACGTCGGCATGCCGATCAAGCTGTCGGCCTCGCCGGCGAAGATCGAGCGCTCGCCGACGCTGGGTGAGCACACCGACGAGGTGCTCAAGTTCGTGCTGGGCTATGACGACGCCAAAATCGCATCAATGAAACAGGCGGGGGCGTTTTCTACGCCGCCCAAGACTCCCAAGAAGGCGGCCTGATGAGAATCGCCATTGTCGGCCAGCAGGACTTCGGCAAAGCTGTGCTCGAAGCGTTCCTCGCGCGCGGGGACGAGGTCGCTGGGGTGTTCTGCGCGCTCGACAAGCCGGGTGCACGGCCGGACGCGCTCAAGACCGCCGCCCAGGAACGGGGCGTCAAGCTCTTCCAGTTCCCCTCGTTGAAGAATCCAGAGGCGCATGCGGCGTTGCGCGCGCTGAAGGCCGATATCGGCATCATGGCGTTCGTGCTGCAGTTCGCGCCGCAGGACTTCGTCGGCATCCCGCGCTGCGGCACCATCCAGTACCACCCTTCGCTGCTGCCGAAGTACCGTGGTCCGAGCTCGATCAACTGGCCGATCATCCGCGGCGAGACCAAGACCGGACTCACCATTTTCCGCCCGACCGACGGCCTCGATGAGGGCCCGGTGATCCTGCAGAAAGAAACGCCGATCGGCCCGGATGACACGCTCGGCTCGGTGTACTTCGAGCGCCTGTTTCCGATGGGTGTGGCCGCAATGCTGGAGGCGGCCGACCTGGTGGTGGCTGCCAGGCATCGTGAACTGGTGCAGGACGAGTCGCTGGCGAGCTACGAAGGCTGGTGCCGCGAGGCGGAAGCGCGCATCCACTGGGCGAGCCACGTGGATTTCATCTACAACCTGATCCGCGGCTGTAACCCTGCGCCGGGGGCGTGGACGACGTTGAATGGCGGGAAGTTGCAAATTTTCGACTCCCGTAAACATCCCGTGCGAACATTCGGGAGCGTTAAGGGCCGGATCGGCGAGGTGGTCGAGGTCGGCTCGTCGAGCTTCACCGTGACCGCGCAAGGCGGGCGCATCGAGGTACTGAAGGCCAAACTCGGGGACGGCAAGAAGCTGGCCGCCGGCGAGTTCGCGGCCTCCTCGGGAATCGCTCCTGGAGTGTTTCTCGGCAGCTAGCCCCAAAACCCTGAAAACGTTGACGCAGCTTACACTTAACTGTAAGAATGCGTATTAGACATCTGTTTTCAGGGGGGTTGTAGGGGCTAGAAGCCTTTCGCCGCAGCGGACGCACCCGGAGCGGCAATCGCGCAACCTGCGCCGCTCGTCGCGGTCGCCGTAACGCTCTTCCGATTGGGGTGACCGCGGAAGCGCCGCGGAACGGGTAGCGTAAAATTATTTCGCCTTCCCGCCCGTCCGACAACCAAGAGAAACAGGGAGAGCCATACGCATGAAATCCGGATTCTGGAAGACCGACTGGTTTCTCGGCGCGGTGGTGGTGGTGCTGATGCTCTTTCTCAGCAGCTCCGACCTGTTGCGCAGCCTCGAGCGCAAGGCCTACGACATCGGCGTGCAGTTTTCCTCGCGCGCGCCGCTCGAGCGCATCGCCATCATCGCGATTGACGATACTTCGATTGCCAACATCGGCCGGTGGCCGTGGTCGCGCGAGGTGTTCGCGAAGCTGACCGATCTGCTCGCCGGAGCGAAGGCCAAAGTGATCGGCAACACGGTGTTTTACTTCGAGCCCCAGGTCGATCCGGGTTACCAGTACATCAGCAAGCTGCTCGAAATTGCGGGTAAGAGCGTGCCGGCGCCCCAGGCGGGAGCCGATGCCGGCGCGGCCCCGGCCCCCCAGGCGGCTGAGCTGGGACAGATCGTCGCGCTGCTGAAAGAGGCGGAGGCCGCGCTCAATACCGACCGAAGACTCGCCGAGAGCTTCACCAAGTCAGGCAACGTGCTGCTGCCGATGTATTTTACGATCAGCGAGCCGCGCGGAAAGCCAGACAAGCCGCTGCCGGACTTCGTGCAGAAGAACAATCTTGCCGACGTAAAGGCCACGGGTGCCGAACTTGCGCCGCTGACCTCCTCGGTGCAGATCCCGATCGACGCCCTCGGCCGCGCCGCGGCCGGCCTGGGTCATCTCAACGCCATACCGGACGTGGACGGAAGCATCCGCTTCGAGCCGCTGGTGCTGCAATACTTCGACCAGTTCTATCCTTCGCTGTCGATGATGATTGCGGCCAAAAGCCTCAACCTCAGCGTGGCGGACATCAAGGTGCGGCCCGGCGAGGGCGTGTCGCTCGCGAAGCTCGCGATCGGCACTGATCCATCGCTGCAGATGTACACCTACTTCTACAAGGACCGCGACGGCAAGCCTGCGTTCCAGGTCGACTCGTTCTACGACGTGATCAGCGGCAAGATCCCGGCTGACAAATATCGTGACAAAATCGTCCTGATCGGTGCGACTGCTGCAGGCGTGGGTGCGAGTTTCGTCACGCCGGTTTCCGCATCCACCTACCCGGTCGTGACGCTCGCCCATTCCGTCTCCTCGATCCTGCAGGAGCACTTTTTCGTCTCGCCCACCTGGGGCGAGCTGGTTTCGTGGATGGTGTACCTGCTGGTTGCGGCCTACCTGATCGTGATGCTGCCGCGTCTCTCAGCCGGCCCCGCGGCTGCCATCACCGGTGCCATCCTCGCCGCGCTGATCGCTACCCACTTCGTGCTGATGGTGGTGCCGAAACAAGGTATGTGGATCCAGCTGATGGTGCCTTGCGTGCTGCTCGTCATCGGCCACGCGGCGCTGGTGACCAAGCGCTTCATCGTCACCGAGGGCGCCAAGCTGAAGTCCGACGAGACCTCCGCGGAATCGAACCGCATGCTCGGCATCGCCTATCAGGCGCAGGGCCAGCTCGACCTCGCCTGGGACAAGTTCCGCCAGGTGCCGATGTCGCCGGCGGTGATGGACAACCTGTACAACCTGGCCCTCGACTTCGAGCGCAAGCGCCAGTTCAACAAGGCCGAGTCGGTGTTTCGCACGATGCACGAATATGATCCCAAGTACCGGGACCTCGAGCAGAAACTCTCGCGCGCCAAGCAGCTCTCCGAGACCGTCATTCTCGGCGGCGCTGGCGCCAGCCACCCCGGCGGAACAATGGTGCTCGGCGGTGGTGCGGAAAAGCCCATGCTTGGCCGCTACCAGGTGGAAAAAGAGCTCGGCAAGGGCGCGATGGGGGTGGTGTATCTCGGCAAGGATCCGAAGATCGGGCGCCAGGTCGCGATCAAGACCATGGCGCTCGCGCAGGAGTTCGAGGCCGACGAACTCGCCGAGGTGAAGGAGCGCTTTTTCCGCGAGGCCGAGACCGCGGGACGCCTCAATCATCCGAACATCGTTTCGATCTACGACGCCGGCGAGGAGCACGACTTGTGCTACATCGCGATGGAGCTGCTCAAGGGGGCGGACCTGGTGCCCTATACGAAGCAGGGGAGCCTGCTGCCGATGGACAAGGTCGTATCGATCATCGCGCGTGTCGCGGACGCACTCGGCTACGCACACAAGCAGGGGGTGGTGCACCGGGATATCAAGCCCGCGAACATCATGTATCACCTCGAAAGCGACTCGGCCAAGGTGACCGACTTCGGCATCGCGCGGCTGACCGATTCGTCGAAGACCAAGACCGGAATGGTGCTCGGCACGCCTTCATACATGTCGCCCGAGCAGCTTGCCGGGAAGAAGATCGACGGGCGCAGCGACCTTTTCTCGCTCGCCGGCAGCCTCTACCAGATGCTTTGCGGCAAGCTGCCGTTCGGAGGCGAATCGATGGCGCAACTGATGTTCAAGATTTCGAACGAACCGCCGACCGACATCCTGAGCGTGAATCCGGACGTTCCCGCGGGGCTGGTCGCGTTCCTCGATCGCGCGATGAGCAAGGACGCCGACCAGCGGTTCCAGACGGGCGAGGAGTTCGCCGCGGGTCTACGCGCTGCGTTCAGCGGCGGTGGCGCCGCGGAAGGCCGCGCCTCCGGCAGCGTGGACATCAGCCTGTAGCGCGCGATCGATGGACCTGCGCCAAGCCCTCGAAGTCACTACCTGTACCGATCCGGGCATGGTGCGCTCGAACAACGAGGATTCAATCGCCGCAGACGCCGCCAACGGCCTGGTGGTGCTCGCCGACGGCATGGGCGGCTACAACGCTGGCGAGGTGGCGAGCGGCATGGCCACCACGCTGATCGCCACCGAAATTGCACAGATCCTGCAAGACGTGCGGCCCTACGACGTCGTCGCTGGTAGCAATAACGTGGTGGCGGAGAGCCTGCTTCGCGACCAGGTGCTGAAGGCGAATACATCCATCTTCCAAGCCGCACAGAGCCAGCCGCAGTACGCCGGTATGGGAACCACACTCGTGGTCTGCCTGTTCTACGACAACCGGGTGATGGTTGCGCATCTCGGCGACTCGCGGCTGTACCGCTCGCGCGACGGCCAGTTCAGCCGGGTGACCCGCGATCATTCGCTGCTGCAGGAGCAGCTCGACGCGGGACTGATCACGCCGGAGCGGGCGAAGACCGCCCAACACAAGAACCTGGTGACGCGCGCGCTCGGCATTGAGCCGACCGTCGAGCCCGAGATCCACGAGTATGAGACCAGGCCGGGAGATATCTACCTGCTGTGCTCCGACGGCCTGTGCGACATGGTCGAGGACGAGGACATCGGCATGGCGCTGTCGATGCTCGGCGCAAACCTCAAGCTCGCCGCGCAGCAGCTGGTGCAGATGGCCAACGACAACGGGGGCCGCGATAACGTTTCGGTTATACTCGTACGGGTCGTCAAGGAGTACCCGGCTGCGCGGGGCGTAATGGCTAAAGTCTTTGGATGGCTAAAATGACCGTTTGGGGTCTGCTATGGCGAAACTGATTCTCAGCATGGATGGCTTGGTGCTCAAGGAAATCCCCTTGGCGAAGGAACGCACCACCATTGGCCGCAAGCCGCACAACGATATTCAGATCGACAATCTGGCGGTAAGCGGCGAGCATGCGGTCATCGTCACGATCATGAACGACTGTTTTCTGGAAGACCTCGGCAGCACCAACGGAACGCTCGTCAACGGCGCGGTCGCGAAGAAGCATTTTCTGCAGAACAACGATGTGATCGAGCTGGGCAAGTATAAGCTCAAGTTCATCAACGAAG